>SOER01000027.1 GCA_021646405.1 Candidatus Loosdrechtia aerotolerans | reverse complement strand
TTCGGATCCAATTGAAGCATAGGATACCTCCTCGTATAACTTGTTTACAAACTTTCAGAACTTTCTTACAGAAGTATCCTTTTAAACAATTTTATTTCCTGTTCGGTTTCAACTGCTGTTAACTATATCATGAAATATTCGCTAGGATTAGAGAAACTGCATTTCGATACCACCAGTATTAGCCTGTATGGTGCTTATGAGCAAGAAGAGGATGGGGATGACATTCCAAGAATTACGTATGGTCATAGTAAGAATAAGAGAATAGACCTCAAGCAAGTGATATTTGGAATGACGGTCAGTGGAGATGGAGGAGTTCCTCTTACCGGAAGGATTACATCGGGGAATACCTCTGACAGCACGGAGAACCGGTTTAACCTGGAGTCATTGAGGCAGATAGTGCCTGATTTTTCCCAGAGCATCCTTATTTCGGATAGTAAATTTTTTTCTGCCCCTACCGTAGAGATGGCCTATGAGCAGGGGATTTCTTTTATCAGTTTGATGCCGAAAACGGTAGGGATGTATGAGGAGATACTCAAGGAGAATAAGCCTTTAGAACATCTTTTAACTACCCCAGGCAGGAGAAAAGGAGAATGTGAAGAGTACCGGGGATTTTCTCTGATAGCACCCTATGTCTATAAGACAGACATTGGAGAGCCAAGACACAGACAGATGAGGTTTGTGGTAGTGGAATCAACAGCCCTTCTGAAACAAAAAGAAGGGGTATGGAAGGCAAAGAAAGAAAAAGAACATCAGGAGCTTATGAAACTCTCCCAGAGGATACAGAAGAGGGAATTTGCTTGTGAGGAGGATGCTCTGAGGGAAATTGATAAACTTCATAAACAGATCAAGGTAAACTATCATAAATTGAGCTTTGAGAGGGAGAAGAGAATGGTTATTGAAAAAAGACAGCACAGAGGTCGACCAAGAGCAGGAGAACAACTCCCCCAGAGGGAGAGTTGGACAGTAAATCTCTCTTTTCAAGAAGATGTTGAGAGCCTCTCTCGAAGTAGGCAAAGACTGAATAAATTTATTTTGGTAACGAATATTTTGGATTCTTCCCGGATAACTGATGCAGAGATTCTGAAGGCATACAAGGGGCAGTCTTCTGTGGAGACAAACTTCAAATGGGCGAAGAATCCTGCAGCAGTGGCTCCTATCTTCCTAAAGGATCCAAAGAGAATTGCGGTCTTAGGATTTGTTTATCTGGTAGCCCTTATGGTATATACACTGATGCAGCGGCAGATAAGGCAGTCACTGAAAAGGGCTCAGGAGAGCATACCGGGTAATAAGGGACTTACTGATAATCCAACAGGGAGTGTACTGTTTCAGAATATGAGAGGAATAGCTGTGGTTGTTGTCTCTCTTGGTAAGTCTGTCTTTAAGCAGGTCACCAATTTTACGCAACTGCATGAGGATATTCTGAATTATTTCACCTTTGATGCCACAATCTATCAACCATTAAAAACTATTTCTTCTGCTTAAGAAAAAAAACCTCTTGAATGTCAGATACTATACTTTCCTTTATAACTACCCTTCAAAGCCTCTAATTTATTCCCTGGCGGCACTTTTAAATCATCCAGACAATGTGATGCATTCAAATAGTCCAATTTACGCAATCCGATTCTACAAAGTGTATGGCTAGCGGAAGAGTCACAGCACTCTTGCCTATTTGCTATATCTCAATCAATTGTACTTTTCATAGTATTTCACATACTTACACCAACCAACTTCTAATTTTAATTCCAGGGACACACTGGGGACGGGTTTTTAAGGGGTACAAAAGTAGTAAGTGTTTGACATTATTATATATAATTTTTAAACTCAGGGTTCGACTCCCTGCTATACAGTCGTCTATACCCTGAGAGAAGGGAAATTGATAAGTAGCTTGATATTTAAAATGAATTCTGCTTTACTTTTGTGTGTCTTAATATAAGATGTTATACTTTAAAGTAAGAATTTAAACGAACAACCAAAAGGATTACAATACTATTTGTGGATATTGTAAAAACAAAAAATCGGTTACTTGAAATACTCCTGGAAAAATCCTTCCAATACAATAAAGAGCCGGTATTCAAACTCGCTTCAGGCAGGATGAGTAGTTATTACATCAACTGCAAAAAAGCAACTCTCAATCCAGAGGCAATGCTACTCATTGGGAAGATATTTTATGAAAAGGTAAAATCCCTCAATATAGATGCAATTGGAGGGTTAACACAGGGTGCCGATCCTATAGCTATGGCAACTGCAATGGTAAGTGGCATGGAGAATAAAGGTATAAAGGCATTTGTAGTTCGTAAGGTTGCAAAGGAACATGGCCTGAAAAAAATGATCGAAGGCGATATACATCAGGGTGATAATGTTGTTATTGTTGATGATGTTATTACAACAGGACAATCTACTATCGATGCAATCGACAGAGCAGAAAGTGAAGGCCTAAACATAGTAAAAGTTATCGCATTGGTTGACAGGCTGGAAGGCGGCAGGGAAAATATAGAGAAAAAGGGTGTACACGTTGAATCAATCTTTACCATAAACGATTTTATGGATAAATATAAAAAATTTGATTAGCTCTACCCATACCCATACTCATACTCATACTCATAACATAATTTCTGCCGGAACCCGCTTGCTCAGGCCTAATATCTCAATCCCAACCATGTTATCATTGGCATCATAATCCACGAAACCTATGAATATAAAAACATAATCGGGATGAAAGAAGATAACATACAAGACCCTATCCGGGTAATAGATATAGATGCTTATTCACCATCCAAAATTGCAACAAGAATCGGTAATATAACGATACAGAAGGTAAAATTAAGCTACTCCAGTGTTTTTCTCCTTGGCGCTTTAGCTGGTATTTACCTTGGCTTTGGTGCGCAATTTTCCACATTAGTAATAAGCGATTCGACATTGCACTATGGGTTTACCTCTCTTATCGAAGGAATTGTATACTCACTTGGATTTATGCTGGCTGTTATAGGAGGGGCAGAAGTTTTTACTGGTAACTGTCTCGGTATAATAGGTTTTGCTGATAAAAAGGTTACTTTATATGAACTTCTCACAAACTGGATTGTCATATACATTGGTAATTTAGTGGGCAGTCTCATAATGGTGTGCTGGATGTATGAAACACATCAATGGGAATTTTTCAATAATATGGTTGGCGCGAAAGCCCTGCTTATTGCTCATAAGAAGGTTAATCTATCTTTTAAAACAGCGTTTACATGTGGAGTCCTTTGTAATGCGCTTATATGCCTTGCTGTTTGGTTATGCTTTAATGGGAGAAGCACATCGGATAAGATTATCTCAATTGTGTTCCCTATCGGGGGCTTTGTTACCAGTGGTTTTGAACAGTGCGTTTCAAACATGTATTTTATCCCGATGGGTGTGATATTACGAAGAAATTCTTCTGTTGTTGAGACTGCAGAAAAAATGACAGGAAGGATACTGGATTTGTCTCAACTTACCTGGAAAGGCTTTTTTATAAATAATCTTTTGCCGGTTACTTTGGGAAATATTGTTGGCGGTGTTATATTAATTGGTATCGTATTCTGGTTTATTTATCTTCGGCAAAAACAGACGGGGCCGAATCTTAATATCTCAATTGACAAGTTACGATGAAATTGAACATGCTAAAGAAAAAGCCGGTATTTCAGAGGTTTCTTTTCTGCGAATGGAAAAGGCAAGTTCTTAACAGTTAATTCTCACTTAAGACCCTACACAGTTAAAATACCTGCAATTGCCTTCCCATAACAAGATTCAAGCTCTTCATTCCCGGAAACATGCATATTGAGATCTCTCAAAAGGCCGTCAAAAATGCTGTATATCCAACCATGGATACTCAGTGGAAGCCCCCGGGACCATGCGTCCTGAACTATGGTTGTCTGGCATACGTGAATAACCTGTTCTATAACGTTTAATTCACAAAGACGCTTAATACGGTCTGTCTCATTGGTAATGGCCTGCAATTGTTTTCTGTATTTTTCATGAACATCCTGAATATGCCGCAGCCAGTTATCGATAAGGCCATGCCGCTGGTTCTGTAATGCAGCCTGGACACCCCCACAACCGTAATGCCCACAAACAATCACATATTTTACCTTTAATACTTCGATAGCGTATTGAATAACCGAAAGGCAATTCAGATCTGTATGGACAATGATGTTAGCAACGTTCCGGTGGACGAATATTTCCCCTGGGAGTAAGTCAACTATCTGGGTTGCAGGTACACGGCTATCGGAACAACCAATCCAAAGGTACTTTGGAGTTTGTTGCCGGGAAAGTGCAGAAAAAAAGTTTGGGTCGTTTGCAGAAGTACGCGCTGCCCATGCACGGTTTCTTTTTAAGAGATATTTAAGGTTTTCCATAGTAAACTTTAGTTAAATGTAGAATAATATATATTCGGAGAATAATATATATTCGGTATGTAATAAACGATAGTAGCTAATTATATCCTTGAACCGGCAATAAAGCAAAAATTCATTTTTTGATTATAGAGAAAGGAAGATGCTTTTCTTCAGAAGGGAGACAATTTTTTTGGAAGAGAGAAAAAATACTCCTTTTGCTATAACAAAACAACTTGATTATATTTTTTGACAAGTATACAATATTTCCTTTTTGAAATATACAGGTAACGCAGTTGGTTCAAATTTGAAGTCCTTATAATATTCGGATTTGTAATCCGAATCTCCAGAGAAACGGATTAACTATTATGAGCAGATTGTTTGATACAGTACACATTGGCCACATGGTATTAAAAAACAGGATAAGCATGCCCGCTATGGATTTAGGGTTTGCTTCAAACGGCGCTGTTAATGACAAGGTTATTCATTTTTATACGGAACGGGCAAAAGGTGGTGTGAGCCTTATTGTTGTTGGTGGCTGTTACCCGGAGATGAATGGTAAGGTCTGGAAGAGTATTATCGGACTCGACAAGGATGAATTTATTCCGGGGCTTAAAAGACTGGCCGATGCTGTTCATGCGTATGATGTACGCATAGCTGCGCAACTCCTCCATGGCGGACGAAGCGCCTCGTCTATCTTTACAAAAATGCAGCCTGTTTCACCCTCTCCCTTAACACACAAAAGTATTAAACAAGAACCTCACATCCTGACAATCCCGGAAATTAAGACAGTTATTGATAACTATGTCAGTGCAACGGTACGGGTAAAAAAGGCCGGTTTTGATGCTGTAGAACTCCACGGTGGTATGGGATATCTTATCAATCAGTTCCTTTCAAAGGCCACAAATAAACGCGATGACAAATATGGCGGCAGCCTTGAAAACAGAACACGTTTTGCTACAGAGTTAATTCATGCGATAAAGGAGACGGCAGGAAAGGATTATCCGGTTATCTTCCGGATGTCGGGGGATGATTTTATCGAGGAAGGGCTTAAGATCGATGAGTGTATCGAAATTGCTAAAATAGCGGAGCAGGCAGGTGCTGATGCCTTTCACGTATCACCTGGCTGGCATGAGAGCAGAACCCCTATCATGATGATGGTTATTCCCCGAATGACTTATGTATTTCTTGCGGAAAGAATCAAGGCACACGTTAGCGTTCCTGTAATTGCCTCGGTCAGGATAAATGATCTGAAGCAGGGGGAGGAGATCCTGGATAATGATCAGGCAGATTTGATCTCTATTGGCAGGCCTCTTATTGTGGATCCTGAACTGCCGAACAAATACAAGGGCGGACAATTTGATGATATAAGGACATGCATTGCCTGTAATCAGGGGTGCTTTGACTCCTTATTGAATTTTAAAACCGTTTCCTGTATCTATAATGCAATGGCGGGGCACGAGGGTGAGTATACGATTACCAAAGCAGGCAAACCAAAGAAGGTTGTTGTTGTGGGGGGGGGACCTGCAGGCATGGAAGCTGCCCGTGTTTTAGCACTACGAGGACATAAGGTTACCCTTTATGAGAAAAAAGACCAACTGGGTGGCCAGTTGCGTTATGCATGTATTCCTCCGGGTCGTGAAGAAGTACAGAACATTATAACCTACCTGGAAAAACAGGTTATGAAACATAACGTAGATTTAAAAATTGGAAAAGAGGCCGATGTACGTATCCTGCAGGAAGAGCATCCTGACGCGGTAGTTGTAGCTACGGGCGGGAGGCCAATAACGCCTGACATCCCCGGAGTATCAGGGAAAAATGTATATTCAGCTACAGGTATTCTGGAAGGGAATGTTCCGTTAGGAAAGGACGTTGTTATCATTGGCGGTGGAACAATAGGGTGTGAGGTTGCCCTGTATGCAGCAAAACAGGGAGCTATGAGACCAGAGGTAGCCTGTTTTCTGCTAAAGCATAAGGTGATTACTGCTCAGGATGTAATCACCTATACTACGAAAGGGAATCGAAATGTTACTATTCTGGAGATGAAAAGAAAGGTTGGGGGAGGATTTGGTATCTCTACACGATGGATAATCTTGCAGGAATTGAAGGACGCAGAGGTACATGAGATAACGAATATTAAGGTAAAAGAGGTTATAGAAAACGACAATGAAAGCGGCAAAAGGCAGGGAGGGGTAATCTATGAGAAGGACGGGAGGGAACATTTCATCAAGGCCGATACCGTTATTATTGCTGCAGGATACAGTCCTGATAACGAACTTCAAAAACACATCGGAGAAAAATTTTCAGAAATATATTCTGTTGGTGATTGTGTCAAGGTACGTACTGCTTTGGAGGCAATTCACGAAGGTTTTAAAGTTGCCTTAATGATATAAGATATTTGGTAATTTTTTCGTTTTTCCGGTTTAGGGTTCAGGGGTAGGGGTTATATGCATCAAGCCAAGCCTTAGTAGCCTGCTGGCCTGTCACAGGCTTGTTCCCAAACAGAGTTTGGGAACAAGCCAACCCTGAACCGGGAACCCTGAGGAGTTACCAATATATCACTCCTCTGGAGCTTACCATGTTGACTAAATTATACTCAAAATTTTCTTATAACACGCTATAAAGGTTTCGGTATATGAAAGACATTCGTATGAATCGTGGTGATATCTCTGGTTATCGCCATATAGAGTTTGAAGAAATCAGGGCTGATAACGGTAAGTCTATTGGTATTATTTATATGAAGAAACCACCAAGAAACTCTATAGGTTCATGGCTCCTCGACGCTATCTATGATAAGATGGACCAGTACGAAGGAGATGATACCATTGGTGCTATTCTCATTGGCAGCAGGGTCAGAGGTGTATTCAGTGACGGTGCTGACCGGAACGAGCTCTTTGGTTCGTGGATTTCCGGCCTTGTTGCAGAAAAGAACTTTGAACGGTTTCGCCGTGCTCATGAGATGTTTGTAGAGATCGAGAATTGCAAAAAACCTGTTATTGCGGCGATTAATGGTGTTACCATTGGTGCCGGTCTGGAACTTGCCATGTTGTGCGACCTGCGTATTGCGTCTGAAATTGCATTTTTCAGTATGCCGGAGGCAAAACCGGAATTGAGCATTATCCCGGGTTTAGGTGGTACACAACGCCTCCCGCGGTTTATAGGGGCGGCCCGTGCAAAAGAGATGTTGCTTTTAGGTAAAATGATCCGTGCCGAAACAGCATTAGCGTGGGGGCTTATCAATCGAATCACCCCCCATAAAGAGGTTTTGGATACCGCTATAGCCATGGCAAAAACCCTCTTAGAACGCGACGCAAGGGCACTGAAGGAAATGAAGAAGTGTGTTAACTATGCCGGAGAAAATGATATTTTAAAAGGTCTTGAATACGAGGTGGGCCTCTTTGCAGAAATGATGCGTATAAAGCTCTCGAATAAAGGTACATAAGGGTGCGTTTTGACATGCCCTCAATGTTTTTGCCTTGCATTTCGAAATCTATTTCTATACTATAATTCCACTTTACAATTTCCAAATTAACGTTACATTACCAACTAAGGGGGGATATTATGGAATTTAAAGATAAAGTAGCAATTGTCACGGGTGGTACACGGGGTATTGGGAGAGCAATTGCAGTAGAGCTGGCAAAAAACGGCTGTACAATTGCCTTTAATTATAATAAGAGCACGGAAGCATCCGACTTGCTGATGAAAGAAATTGAATCAATGGGTGCAAAGGCCACCTCTTTTCAGGTAGATGCGGCAAGTTTTGACGGTGCTAAGAACATGGTGAAAGAGGTTATCAATAAATTCGGAAGGGTTAATTTTTTAGTAAACAATGCCGGTATTACGCGGGATAAGCTCCTGGCGTTGATGGGGGAAAATGACTGGGATGATGTCATAAATACCAACCTAAAAAGCGTTTATAATTTTTCTAAATCGGTTATCACCCATATGATTAAGCAGAAATCCGGCAGTATTTTGAACATAACCTCTGTAAGTGGAATCATAGGAATGGCGGGACAGGTAAACTATTCCTCCTCCAAGGCCGGTATGATAGGCTTTACCAAGGCCCTTGCCAAAGAGGTAGGAAAGGCAAATATTACTGTAAATGCTATTGCGTGTGGTTTTATTGAAACCGATATGACGGCTGTTTTACCCCAGGAATATAAGGAAAAGATGGTTGATATGATTCCTGCCAGGAGATTTGGCAAACCGGAAGATGTTGCCAGAGCAGCTGTTTTTCTCCTATCGGATAATGCGAAATATATTACCGGTCATGTAATGAGTGTTGACGGTGGTTTGGCAATGTAAAGATATCAGTTTACCGGCGGTAAATGTCTATGAATTGAAAGGGAAAAGGGAGGGGTATGTTATTCTTATTAAAAGTAGAAATAAAACAGATGCCACAGATACCGGTAAAGGATTTCCTCGGATATGTCATTAAGGAGTGGGAGTATTTTTCACGATTTCAAAGACGGGGGAAGATCCTGGCAGGTGGAAAGCTTGCCGGTAAGAGAGGTGCAGCCGCTATTATTGACGCTGAATCCAACGAGGAAATGGATGAAATTGTTTCAAAATTACCGCTATTCCCATTTTTTACCAACATTGAAATAACACCACTTGTACCGATGGAAAAAGCGCTCCTGGATACAAAGAGAATACACTCCCTTATGAAATGATTCCTGAAATTAGCGTTGATGATGCTCCGTATGATGAAATATTCCGAACAACTTCTTAATAATCTCCACGTACCGGTATCCACCCCCGTTTTTTGCTTCTAGTTTTGCGACTTTTGCGGGATGATGAAGGATTTTGTTAATTGTGCGTTCAACCGTATATACAACCTGATTCCAGTCTCCCTCGTTCATATTTCTTAGTTTTGGTTTCAAGCGGTTTAACTCATCTCTGCCGATGGTATGGAAATGGTTCCGCAGAAGGGTTATTGCCGGTTCTATCTTCATTTCCTCGATCTTTGCCATAAAGTGTTCTACTTCCTCTTCTATAATGCTACGACATTTTTCAATCTCCTTAGTCCGTTCATCGATATTTTGATTTACGACGGATTGCAGGTCATCGATATTATAGAGATATACATTATCAATATTACCAACATCGGGTTCTATATCCCTTGGCACAGCAATATCAATAAGGAATATAGGGTTTCCTCTTCTATGTTTAATAGCCTCTCTTACCTGGTTGGCATGAATTACATAGTGAGGAGCAGATGTTGAACTGATAATAATATCAGCTTTTCCAAGATACTCACCGAGGAGATCATATTTGATGGCCTGACCCTGATATGTATCGGCAAGCTCCTGTGCACGTTCAAAGGTACGATTTGCAACAATAAAGGTACGCGCCCCTTCTTCATAAAGGTGTTTGATCAAGAGCTCACACATCTCACCGGCACCGACTACGAGAACTATTTTACCGGTAAAATCCTGAAATATTTTTTCTGCAAACTCTACTGCTACAGAACTTATCGAAACCTTTCCTTTCCCGATAGCGGTCTGTGAATGTATGACCTTGGCTACGTTAAGTGCTTGTTGGAACAGCAGGTTTAAGACTTTTCCGGTAGTCTCCTGCATACAGGCTATTGTATAAGCTTCCTTCACTTGTGAAAGGATTTGAGATTCACCGAGTACCATGGAATCGAGGCTGGCGGCAACAAAGAAAAGGTGGTGAGCAGCGTGATCATTCTTATTGTGATACATGTAAGAGGAAAAGCTGCTTAGCTCAATTCTGTGGAATTCGGCCAGAAACGAGAGGACATCTTCTACTTGAACGGTATCATCGAGAGTTGATACATACATTTCAACACGGTTACAGGTTGATAAGATAACCGCTTCTGCTTTTGGATGCCTTTGAAGAAAAAAGGATAAAGCCGTGGGTATATTATTGGCGTTAAAAGCAAGTTTTTCTCTAATCTCTACTGGTGCTGACCTATGATTCAGCCCAATAACTAAAATACTCATTTCCCATCCCCAGTTAAACAAAAATGATATAAATTCCGGCAACAGATTATCTTGTCATTGGAATGTTTAAAATCTCAGTATGAGATTGTTCATCAACCGTTTGAAATGCATGTTTAGAACCCATAAAAAATGTGCCAATAAAGGTAAAAAGTACGAAACAAAAACCTGCAATAGTTAAACATGCTATTTTGGTACCGTGGAAAGATGCGACAAGACGCATGTGCAGAAGGGCTGCATATATCAGCCATGTGGCAAGGCCAAGAATAACCTTATAATCCAGGTACCACATCTCACCTAATATATTCTGCGTTTTTACCCAAAAGACCCCGAATATAAGCCCAAGTGTTAAGAGGGGGAAGCCAAATGAAATTGTCTTCCACATAAGCGTGTCAATTCCTTCAAGTGACGGCAGCTTACTAAAGAGAGGACCAAAGAGCTTATGTTTTAACTGTCTTTGTTGGGTTAAATACATAACACTCAGACTAAAGGATATAGTAAAGGTAGCGTACCCGATAAATATCGGGATAATATGGGCTATTAACCAAAACTTTTGAAGGGGGATAGTAATGAATAAGTTTCCGTTATCAAAGGTAAGTGTCCATATAGATAACGCAGTGATTACAGGGAGTAAAAAAGCATCCAGTGAGGGTAATTTATAGAGGTAATCCAGGTTAATATACACAAAGAGAATGCACCATAATAATGATATGAACGATTCGTAAACATTTGTTATTGGAATGCTGTTTGATTCCAGGCCGAGGAATACGAGAAAACCGCTGTGAATGAAAAAACCCATCATCATACACCATTTAACCACTCTTTTATTAAAAGAAAACGGTCTTTTAATGGATCCTACAGCCCATACGGAAGATACGAAGTATAGAATTATAACAATGATAAAAGGAATATGTGATATCGTTAACATAATAAGTAAATAATGTAAGAAATTAATACGTATTAATCAATGAAAATCTTAAAAATGCTCTATCTGTTGATATTTTGAGTTTTTGTTTGACAAAAACTCCTTTGTCCGATAACCTAAAACTGAATACAATATTAATATAAAATTATACACAGAAGAAAACAGATATCAATTTATAAGGAGATAGTTATTATGAGAGAAAAAATAGAAGAGGCACTGGGGCGTATCAGACCTGCATTGCAAGCAGACGGAGGCGATATTGAGTTTGTAGATGTAGAAGACGGTGTCGTGAAGGTTCGCCTGAGGGGTGCTTGTGGCTCTTGCCCCAGCGCACTTATGACACTGAAGTATGGTGTAGAAGAACGTCTCAAGGAAGAGATTCCTGAAGTAAAATCCGTAGAACTTGCTTAATGTGCCTCTTTCTGTCAGTAGTAATGGAAACTTGTATTTCGGGGAGCTTATTCTATAATAAAGGAAGTATGCATTCAGAAAAGTAGGTTTCTCATAATGTATTATCCTCCTCAATAAACTGATTCCTTATTAGATCCTCAGTGTAAGGAGTGTCTCTATGAGTTTAGTATTGGGTCCAATTCATTATTGGATGTATGGAAAAATAAAAACTACAGAAGCGCGGGAGTGCGCTATTGTCACTGCATACAAATCAAAATATGGAGCAGAGGCAGAAAAAATCCTAGAACAGGTCCACAGGAAATACCCGAATCCAGACCATAACAAATCGCTCGAAGAATTGCTTGCCAATAAATCAATCCACCAGGGAATTCAAAATCTTCTCATAGAGGGGGAAACCCGGGAGGCCAGTATCGTTGCCGCTTTCTGCTCCAAATATAATGATGCAGCAGAGGTAGCGGTAGAGGCCGCCCGTAAACACGGCGTAAGTTGTGGCAAAGAAGCTGTGACAAGCAAAGGATTATCAATACCTGATTGTAACAGTACTTCGAAGGCATTTGAGGTACTGGGAGATTATCACTGCGACGGTATGCCTTGTGACCGGGGAGCGCAGATACTAGAAGAGTCTGATAAACATACCACATGGGATCATGAAAACTGCATCCATGAATCATACTGGCGAAATGCAGGCGCGGATTTTTTGGTTATGTGTACTATTGTTAATGGATGGATTGGAGGGTTCGGCGAGGGCATAAACCCTCGGATTACCTATAGGCGGGAAAAGGCTATTGCAGCAGGAGACCCAAAATGTCTCAGCTGTTTTGAGATTAAAGAATAAAATATGTCCGACCGTTATGCACGACAGATACTTTTTCATGGTATCGGTAGTCTGGGCCAAAGGTTACTTATGGATAAGTCGGTTGTGCTTGCTGGTTGTGGCGCTCTGGGCTGTACATCGGCTAATCTGCTTATCCGTAGCGGAATTAAACACTTAAAAATTATAGACCGCGATTATATTGAAGAAACTAATCTTCAGCGCCAAGTCTTGTTTGACGAAGAGGACATAAAGAAAAACCTTCCAAAAGCTGTCGCTGCACAGAGAAAGCTTCAAAAGATCGATTCAGATGCCCGAATAGAACCTGTTATTGGCGATCTTAACCCATCTACGATTGAATCCCTTTTATCTGATGCGGATATCGTTATTGATGGGACCGATAATTTTGAAACGCGGTTCCTGATTAATGATTACTGCGTGAAAAATGAAATACCATGGATTTACGGGGCATGTATTGGGGCTCTTGGCCTTGTTATGGATATTGTTCCGCCGAAAACCCCTTGTCTGCGATGTGTTCTTGAGGATATGCCGCCTTTCGGTACCACTGAAACATGCGATACCGCAGGGATTATCGCTCCAATTGCCAGCATCATTGCTTCTATTCAAGTAACAGAGGCCCTGAAAATATTAACAAATAACCTCGATGAGCTAAGCAAAGGTCTTCTCAAGATAGATGTTTGGCGTAATGAAATAAAACGACTGCACGTAGAGAATATAAGCAAGAAGCTGGACTGTGCAGCATGTAAACAACAGAGATATGAATTTTTAGCGAAAGATAAATATTCAATGGAAACTTCCCTCTGCGGGAGAAATGCTGTACAGATCTTACACCCGGATGGATCAAGATTAGATTTGGCAAAGCTTGCAGGGCGGCTTGAAAAGATTGGAAATATATCATTTAATAGCTTTCTGTTGCGATTAAAGGTTGGCAAGTATGAATTAACCGTATTTCCGGATGGACGTTCAATTATTTCCGGTACAAATGATATACTGATAGCAAAGGGTCTTTACGCAAAATACATAGGGATGTAATAACAATGATATACCTTGATAATGCAGCGACAACATTTCCAAAACCTGAAACTGTGTATACAAAAATGGATACTTTTTACCGTACACTGGGCGCAAATCCTGGTCGCTCCGGACATAAAATGGCAGTTGCAGCAGAAAAAGAGATTGAGGATACCCGTGCTGTTGTTGCACAATTATTCGGTATTCAGGATCCCCGTCGACTTATATTTACCTTTAATGCTACTGATGCGATAAATATGGGGATTAAAGGATTGCTCAAGCAAGGTGATCATGTTATTACCACGTACCTTGAACATAATGCCGTATCCCGTGCCCTTTATAAACTTGAAAAGCGAAACATAATTACCGTATCAAAAGTTAACAACTCTCAAGATGGTTTTGTTGATCCGGACGATATAAAGAATACTATTATACCTGGTACCCGGCTCATTGTTATGACGCATGTGCCAAATGCGTTGGGTACTATTCAGCCTATTCGGGAAATTGGTAAGATCGCAAGGGAAAATGATATAGTGTTCATGCTTGATGCTGCACAAACGGCCGGCGTCTGTGAGCTGGATGTTAATGCATATTTCATTGATATGCTTGCCTTTACAGGTCATAAAGGCCCATTGGGGCCAACAGGAACAGGTGGGCTTTTTGTGGGAGAACGCGTAACGCTTGATTCATGGAGAGAGGGCGGCACCGGTTTTGAACCTACATCGTTATCCCAACCAGAGGAATTGCCGTTTAAACTGGAAAGTGGTACACCCAATACCGTCGGTATCGCTGGTATGAGAGCAGGCATTGAGTATGTTCTTTTAGAAGGTATTAGTAAGATCAGGGCCCATGAACAAAGGCTAACTGATAAACTTATACAAGCTATAGGGAATGACGATCGCTTTATTTTGTACGGGACAAAGGAAAGCAACAAGAGAGTAGGTATCCTTTCAATAAATGTGGAAGGATTTAAACCGTATGAGATTGGTGCCATTCTAGACCAATCATTTGGTATCGCTGTAAGACCTGGTTTACACTGCGCACCTTTTGCCCATCAGAAGATGGGTACATTTCCAGATGGTACCGTTAGGATAAGTCCGGGTTATTTTAATACTGAAGAAGACATAGATCAACTTATAGCTGCGCTTTATAAGATTGTGAGCGAAAGGATCTGATTCTTTTTTACATAAATATGATCTGAAAAAATTTTGTATTTGCATGGGGGTAGTTGTTATTATATAATGCCAGAAAGTAATCATGAGTGCGGATTGTGTTGCTGTTTAAATAACAGATGAATCAACCTTTTTTAACGCAATGTTGTAGCTGGTAGTTCTTATTCCTGAGGATGTATAATAATATTATAAATACTGGGTTTTACTAAATTACGCAAAAAGTGAATAATCTGACCAGGTATCTAAAAATAGTTTTTATAGCAGGTTTCTGCATTATTTCCCAACTGTTTACCTTCCTAAAGGCCTACTCTTTTGACATTGATGAACCGGTCCTGTCCGTTACAAATTTTCTTGATTCACTTACCTATGACTACAGAGGTGTTAATATTAAACTGCTAGGAGTGTCAATAGGTGAGACATATGATGACAACATCACCTTCTCAGAGACAGATGAGGAAGAAGATTTTGTAACAGATATAAGCTTTGCAGTTGGTGTATCGTACGAGGGTAAGAGGAATACCTTTGGTTTAGTTGGTAACATTAGCAGTCAGATCTTTGCTAAAAATAGCGAATTTAATCACGTAGCTGAAGACGTTGATCTTAAATTCATGCATGAATTCTCCGAGCAAGACCGCATAAATGTTAAAAATAGTTTTTATCATTCTGAAGCACCACTTTTTTTCCGGGATGATTTTTTTGATGAGCAGTTTCAAAGAACAGATGGCCGATTTGATCATTACAGGAATAGGCTCGATATCGATTATCAAAAAGATATAAGCAAGCAAATTACGGGTACGATATGGTATGGTAATAATATAAATGCGTTCTCGGGGGTTGATATAGCCGCATCCTACACCAACGAAGCAGGAATTGAAGCAGATTATTTGCTTAGTTCTCTTACCCAATTTTCTCTATCGTACGATTTCAGAAATATACAATTTGAGAATGACGAAGATGCTACAATAAACACGGTTACTGCAGGTGTAAGACAGTACATAACAAAAAAGATTTATTTTGATGGTGCAGTAGGATTGGATTTCATTGATTCTTTCGAAGATGGTGAAGAATTCACACGGCCATTGTATGCCGCATCGTTTGTATATGAGGTGAGTGACAGGACAGAAGCAACAGTCTCTTTCACGAAGAGAGATGAAACAAATCCTTACGTTTCTGATGTTTTTCATCAGTGGCGAACCTCAGTCGGTTTTAAAAGACAGCTTTCGGAAAGACTAAAATGCGCTCTTTCAGCATTTTACGGTGACGGAGAATATGTCTTCTCAAATTTTGAAAGAGAATTCCTCGGAGGAAGGGCCACCCTTGGCTATGATATTACGAAGAATTTAAGCGGTAATTTTACCTACGCCTACTCAGACCTGAATTCTAATATTTCAACAGCGGAATATGAAAAAAATACCGTCTTCCTGGGACTAGTTGCAGAGTTTTAACCAGCGTTAGGGTAGTACATCCATATTTTTTCATTTCAAATATCTTTCCCGTCGTTGCATCTGACACTTACGAGATGTTCTGATGCAGTAAATCTCCCACAGTGTAATCCATGCGGAACCGATTTCAGGGCAGATTTCTATTGTGCCTTGTCACACTTCTGCGACATGTCACAACTGCGTGACATGTCACGTTTTTGTGCTTTTAATGTCCCCTCCAGATCTGTAACAATCTCTATTTTTCACATCTATAAGACAGGGCTTCAATTATGACGGAAGGCTAGTCCACTTTATATAATTTTTTACCCTGGTATACATAATAACTTTCATCTCTTATCTGGTTTTTTGGCGCATACCTAAATTTAATCCTTTCTTTTATTTCACAATTTATCTGTTATCGCAGAAATTTGCTATTTAAAAAGCCTTGCAAAAGAACTCTGAAGGCGTCTCTGTTGAGGGTATCGGCGTTTCTGTTCAAAAATCGGTAATATATTTTTTATATTTCTGATATTGGCACATATTTTTCTATATCCTTACAATAAATAACGTAGATGATTTCTAAGACAACTTATTATTTAAACTATGATAAAAGAGCACAACACAATATTTAGGTGGCTGATGGTTGCCTCAGATCTCTGTATCGTATGTATGACATTCTTTTTGTGCCTCCTTATAAAAAAACAATCCAATAGCTTCTATAATCTTAACACATATTTAATACTTTTACCCGTATTACTCTTTATCTGGGGAGGACTTTTGTACTGTTTTGGAATGTATAGTTCCTTCCGAACAAGACGAATATCTCATGTCATATTTATTGTAGTTGAAGCTGCTATTGTAGGCTGTAGTCTTTTTGGTGGATTTATTTTTATAACAAAAATGAATTTCGTGAGTAGATTGTACATCGTTTACTTGTTCCTCCTTGCAGCAACCTTCATCAGCATTGAAAAGTATCTTCTCATACAATTTTTTCGGTACCAACGTAAAAGGGGTTTTAATATAAGAAATATCTTAATTGTTGGTACAGGTAGTCGGGCTCAGCATCTTATCGGTTTAATTAAAAGGCATCCTGAGTGGGGGGTAAGGGTTATTGGCCTTGTTGACAATGATATAACAAAGGTAAACACTATGGTTTGTGGATATAAAGTAATCGGTTCTTTTGATGATATAACTGACATAATCCATAATGCTGTAGTAGACGAAGTTATCTTTGTTGTACCGCGTTCCTGGTTGAGTGATATTGAAAAAACAATATCTGGTTGTGAAATTGAGGGAATACGGGTGAGTATTGCATTAGACTTGTTTGATCTTAAATTGTCGAAGTCGAAATACAGCAGCCTGGAAAAATTTCCACTACTTTCCTTCGAAAGTACACCAGATAAACAAATACATTTATTCCTGAAACGTGTATTCGATTTTGTTTTTTCTTCGGTTGCACTTGTCATATCATCCCCAATTTTTGCGGTAGCAGCGATTTTGATAAAAACAACCTCAAAAGGTGATGTATTCTTTAAACAGCAGAGATGTAGTTTGAATGGGAGAAGATTTACTATCTATAAGTTTAGAACAATGGTTCAAGATGCGGAAAGCAAACTGGCTGAACTTCTTGCTTGTAATGAAATGAACGGGCCCGTTTTTAAAATGGAAAAGGATCCCCGGGTGACAAAGGTGGGAAAAATTCTGAGAAAACTTAGTATAGATGAATTACCACAACTCTGGTGTGTATTTAAAGGTGATATGAGTCTTGTTGGTCCAAGACCCCCCATCCCCTTAGAGGTAAGTCAATATGAACCCTGGCAGCGCAGGCGATTGAGCATGCGGCCAGGTTTAACTTGTATCTGGCAAGTATGTGGAAGAAATAAGATAACCGATTTTAATGAATGGATGAAGCTGGATTTAATGTATATTGACAATTGGTCGCTCTGGCTTGATTGTAAGATACTGCTGAAAACCTTGCCGGCAGTATTGCTTGGAACAGGTGCAAAATAGGTTCAGGAGTATGGAAAAATCAAAAGAGCAGTCTGTTTTTTCAGTCATATTTTTAAGGGGGGTGAGAGAATTGAAAGGTATTTTTATAAGTCTGATTTTCGTTTTGAGTACATGCATGGTATGTGTACCAAATTATGCAAGCGAAAGTAAGGGACAATACACGGTTGGTGTAAATGATGTACTGGAAATAAATGTGCTGGGACATGAAAATCTGAAAACGGTAGCGCGCGTTGCAACAGATGGATCAATCTCATTTCCCTATATAGGGGTCTTTTCTGTAGAGGGGATGACGCTTGCTGAGATAGAGGAGGGGATTTCCAAAAAGCTTGGTGAGGGTTACATAAAATATGCAGTTGTATCGGTGACGTTATCAAGCTACAAGAATATGAAATTTTACGTGTATGGAGAGGTGAAAACTCCGGGAGTCTATGATCTGGAAGATAAAACAACGGTATTAAAGGCGATAACAGAGGCCGGAGGTATTACTCAGGAAGGTCTTTATGGAAGTGTAAAACTCAGGCGAAAACGGAGGGATAAACCCGGATACAGAGAATTTTATATAAATCTTAAAGATAGCAGGAGGAGTGATCTGAACGCCGATTTGCCTCTTGAGAGTGAAGACATCATAGTGGTAGAGATGAGTAAAAGTTTCTTTGTTTATGGTGAGGTATTAAACCCTGGTAAGTTTACCCTTGAAGATAATATGACAGTACTAAAAGCCATATCACTTTCCGGAGGGTTTGCAAAATATGGTTCTCCCGATAAGGTAAAAATACTCCGAACAATTCCAGGAAAATCAGAGTATGCGAGTATTAAAGTAGATATGAAAGGTGCAGTAAAAGGGCACACCGGGAAAGATATTCGTTTAGAACCAGACGATATTGTAATTGTCCAGGAAGGAATTCTTTAGAGGAATATTATGAACTTACATTTTTCAACAAATACCTTGCGGGATTATTTAAGAGTTGTATTTAGGCATAAGCTTATCATTATCAATACACTTGTAATCGTAATGATAAGTACAATAATTGGGTTAGAGCTGAAAACCCCGGTATATCAGGCACGCGTTAAGATGCTTGTCTCTGCGGAAAAGCAATTTGAATCTCCCTATTACAAAGTTTTACAAGGATATCAGCACCTTACTCAGAATGAGATTGTGTTTTCAAATCCGGTAATTGAACGCGCCGTTAAAGTTTTGAAACTTTACAATCGGCCGGAAGATTATGAGTTGAATTACTGTTCTCCTGTGAAAATATGGTTAACAAATTTAAAGCATACATGGCTGGAAAATTTAAGACCCCAATGGCTGGCTAATTTACAACAAGAGGTTTCAAAATCTGACAATCTTACAGAGGAACAAAGACAAGCATATGAACTCCGGAAGCATGTAGAGAATTTAAAAGGTATTATTGAAGTTGAACCGATAAAAGATACCAATATCTTTACTATCAGTGCTTTTGATTTTGATCCTGTAGCAGCAGCTACAATTGCTAACGTGGTGAGCCGATCATATATTCTCTTTGATCTCGAGCAACAGTTAGCTGAATTACAATTACAATATGAGAGTAAGCATCCAATAATTGTCCAGCTGAGAAGTGAAATTCAGAAGATAACCAGAAATCTTGCCGGCGATACCCTCTCTCCTTTAGAGGCAATCGGGCCTGCGAGCGTTAAAATTATTGAGCAGGCGCAAGTTCCCCTGCAACCAATAGGAACCAGCAAACGTATTACTATGGCTATAGCACTTTTTATTGGCATGTCCTTGGGGATAATGCTTGCCTTTGGACTTGAATATATTGACCATACAATTAAATCACCTCAGGATATAGAAACATTTCTGAACTTGCCGGTTTTAGGCTCTATTCCTAAGAAGGGGTTTCGGAATAAGAAGCTCATTAAAGACAAAAAACGAACAACCTCCGTTGCTTATTTTTGTCAAAATCTTTCAGATCAAATACATATATTGATGAAAGAGAAGAATCTGAGATCTATGTTGATAACTGCAGCTTCACACACAGAAGGATCTACGACTATTGTTGCTAATCTTGGCAACTATTTATCAAATAAAGCGGGCCACAGGATACTGATTATCGATGCAAATGTAAAAACTCCAACAATGCATAAGATATTCAATGTTCCTAATAGTCCTGGTTTGACCGATATACTCGAAGGAAGAATATCTTTTGAAAAGGCATCCCAGCATATAAGTAGCAACTTAACAATTTTAACAGCGGGTAATAATTCACACAGTAACGGAGTCCGTGCACCAAATTTATTGAGGATGCCTGAAGATATAATTACAGGTCATGTAAATGTCCTTGAAGGAAAGGTTCCTCTTGATAATAAAAAGAGTAAGCGCCTGAATTCAAAGTTAACAATCTTACCTGCAAATACAACAGATAATCACCCTGCTATTTTAGATTCTGTAAGAATGCATGATATTGTTGATTTCGCTAAAGATAATTATGATCTCGTTCTTGTTGATTATGCAAGTTTGAAGAATATAAAGGATGTTTATACACTTTCCACGCGTTTAGATGGGGTTGCCGTGGTGGTTAATGAGGGAAAGACCCGGCGCCATGTTATAAAAGCCCTTATAACACCCCTGGAGCAGAAGAGGATAAACTTTCTTGGCGTTATCCTGAATAACCGCTCATTTTCTATTCCCAAGTTACTGTATAACAGGTTATAGTTGCAGAGTAGTACAATAAAATTCTAAAAAAATGCCCGGAGAAATAATGTCGGGTATTGTTGGAGCAATCTTGCCAATACAGAGAGAAAGCTTAGACGTATGCATTGAAAGGATGCTTTGGAGGAAGCGATTTTGTTATCAGGTATAAGTATTCCTATCACAAGGAGTCACCCCCCTGTTGATAAACAATCACAGGTACTTCCTGCAGTTTCGATCATTATCCCTGTGTATAACGCAGAAAAAAATATCAGTGCGTTGATAGGGTCTCTGCTGGATTTAGAGTATCCAAAAGAATTGCTCAGGATAGTTTTCGTTGATAATAACTCGTGTGATAAAACAAAAGAAATAATCAGGCAGTATCCAGTTACCTTGTTAGAGGAAAACACCATTCAAAGTTCGTATGCTGCAAGAAACAGGGGAATACAGAACTCAAAAAGCGAGATTATAGCTTTTACTGATTCCGATTGTATCGTTACACCACATTGGATCCAAGAGGGGGTTATGGCACTTATCTCCGAATCAGCAGACTTAGCCGGAGGCAAGATAGAATTTATCTATTCAAAGCATAAAACAGCAGCTGAATTATACGATTCAGTAACAAACTTGCAAACAGAATCATCAATAAAAAAGATGAACGCCGCAACAACTGCAAATCTCTTTGTAAGATCTCATGTATTTGAGAAAGTGGGCCTGTTTCCTGATTCAGTCAAATCCGGTGGTGATATCCAGTGGACTTCCAGGGCTACAGAAGCTGGTTTTATCCTCATTCATGTACCGAACGCGATTATTCATCATCCGGCACGATGTCTGAAAGAATTGCTGAAAAAGGACTTTCGGGTAGGTACGGGGTTACTCGGTGTATTTATCACGACAAAGAAAACGTTACCCAGGATTATCTATTCCATAGCAAGGTTGTTTTTACCGCGTCGTTTATCGTATATCAGAATGTTAGCTCATGTACGGGGTGTTGCAGAAATCAATGAGAAAATAGTACGCATATGGTGCATCTCTTATTTATGTAATATTTCAAGGATTTTGGGGATAATGAGTTCTTTAATTCGTCTGTTAACGGGAAGAAACAGAATATCATCGGATGTGAAAATACTGGTAAACAGTACAGAACAATCTTGACGTAAAAAAACGGGACGATAATGACCACAACATCATTCACAACAGGAATTAAAGTTTTTTTAACTATCATAGTATCTTTTATCATTTCTCTATTTGGTGGATATATTTTTTCCCTTTCCATTCCTATTTACCTGTATGCAGCAATTTTTGCCTTCCTCTTTATTATGATAACGTTCTTTGTACATCCTTATGCCGCTTTTATCGTCCTCCTCTTCGTACGCCCACTCCTAGATCCACTCTGTAAATATGGAGTTGGAAAAGGGGTAAATCTTTTAGCAATATTCAGCGGCCTCTTTATTGTATTTGTCATCATCGTAATGTCTATAGATAAGCAAAAATCCTGGAAACCTTCTATCTCCGGCTATTTCTATCTCTATCTCCTTGCTGCACTATTTTCTCTCGTTAATATAGAAAATTTAGGTTCTGGTATAACCTTTTTCCTGAAATTGATCAGTCTTATAGCTATATACCTGCTAGCATATCATCTTATTCAAAACGAACATGATGCTTACAAGATATTCCTGACGGTTGCCTTATCTTCTATTATTCCAATGGGGAATGGCTTTTTACAATATGCAACCGGTTCTGGTGTACAGCAGGGAATGGATGAAACACTTCGTATTAATTCAACATTTGTGCTCTCAAACCCCTATGCAGCGTTTCTCTGTATTACCATATTTGTACTCATATATTTGCTTTTCTTCAAAAAAAGCAAATCAAAAAAGTTTAATCTCTGTTTATATATGTTGCTTTTATTGGCTCTTGTTTCTCTCGTACTAACTTATACCCGTGCCGGCTGGTTTGCCTTTCTCGTAGGGCTCATTGTTTATTCAATTAAGGAGAAGAAACTCAGGATATATTTATTTTTACTCTGTTTTGTTAGTGTGATACTCCTGCATGATCAAATTATCAATCGGGTTTCTGATCTAATTGCCCCAAGAAAATATGGAATAAACAGCCTGGAATTCAGAATGGATATCGGAAAGCAGTTGTTAAAAAACGCACTTCCCGAACATCCCCTGCTTGGGTTCGGTATCGGCTCCAGTGAACAAGTTGCTATTGAATATACATCATATCCTTTACCACCACATAATGATTTTCTGAGAATTCTTATTGAATCAGGGATTATAGGACTGTTGTGTTTTATCAATTTTTTCTACATGAACTTTAAATACTATGTGAACAGAATAAAAAAATATCCGGGGCGTCGTCCGTATAACGTTTTTATGCTTGTATTATTAGCGGTGTATGCTGCTGCTTCACTCGGCCAAAACATATTCTTTTTCGTCACAATAACAGGGTATATATTCTGCTTTTTAGGTATGACACAAAAATTAAATGATCTAGAGGATCAAAATGAAAAAAATCTTAATACTGTCTGATTTGTTTATCCCACCTTATGATGAAGGTATGAAAGTAACGGCTTTCAATCTCCTGAAAGGAATCAGACACCATACAGAATGTATTGGATTAGGGCCATGCGGGGATCAGGACGGACTTATTCGAACTATCTCAATAAACAAGGCCCTCTACTCTGATAATTTATGTAAGGAAATAAAACGTTATAATCCTGATTTTATCTTTTATATTCCTGAAGCATCGGCAACACTTCACACGTTCATGCGTTACCGGATCCTCCGCTTTATTTCAAGTGAGACAAAAACTGCCTTGATTGTACTGCAGAACAGAGAATATTCATTCCTTACACGAAAGATGATCATGTTGTTTTGTCCAGATAGATTTTTTGTCCCTTCAGCCCGTATGTCTGCAGTATACAAAAAAATGGGTATTCAAGCTCATGTGCTTTCTCCGGGAGTTGACCTGGAGAAATTTGTTCCTGTTTCTCCTGAAAGAAAGTGCGCTTTACGGGAAAAATATCATATCTCAAAAGATAAATTTGTTGTTCTGCATATAGGCCACATACGGAAGTCAAGGAATGTAGAAATCTTCCTGAATTTTCCCGGTCAATCGGAAACCCAGGTACTGCTGGTTGGGAGTACTTCAACTCAACAGGAAGAAGAATTGAAAAGAGAATTACAACGGGCAGGGGTTTCCATTATCGATACATTTATTCAGAAAAATCAAGAGCTCTATCAACTCGCGGATTGTTATGTTTTTAATGTAATAGAGAGAAACGGTGCAATGGAATTCCCGCTTTCTGTTCTTGAGGCAATTGCCTGTAATCTACCGGTGGTAACTACACCTTTCGGAAGTCTACCGGAAAACTTCCCTGCTTCAGATGATTTTCGGTATTTTACCACTGTTGATGAATTGAAAACAGAACTGCAAAAAATACGAACTGTTGTTTCGAGAACCAGGGAAAAAGCAAAAACGTTTTCCTGGGAGAGTATCGCAAGACAACTCTTAGAAAAGTGTAATGCACTATAATGATGAAATCCTCAATATTCATTTGTTTTACCGGTATCGATGGTTCCGGTAAAAGTTCTCAGGCACAAGTTTTACAAAAACACCTTCATGAATTGGGTATTCCCGCTATTTATACATGGAGCCGATGGGAACCGTACCTATTACAACCGTTTATTAAACGATTCAAGGGATCAGATGCAACAAGAGCATCCGGCGTTTCAAATATACGAAAGAAGAAACAAATATTATTACGGAACCCGTGTATTTTATGGTTATGGTTAAATCTGGCACTTTTTGATTATTATTTACAGGCAAGGCGGAAGGTACTCGGCTACTTGAATAAGAGAAATATTATACTCTGTGATCGTTATTTGTTTGATTTCGCAGCAGATCAAGCTGTAAATATGGGAAAAAGCACAGAGGGCTTGGAACATGTCCTTCAACTAACCCTATCCCGCCTGTTTCCACAACCTGACCTGCTCTTTATTCTCGATGTAGAACCCGAAACGGGTTCTAAGAGGAAACAGGATGGCACGAGTATTGAATATTTAAAAGAAAGACAAAAACTCTATTCCTATTATAAAAAATTACCGAATGCTATCCTTATCGACACCAATAGTTCTTTTGAAACTGTTGCGCGTCAGATAGCAGGGTATACAATATCTTTTTTAAAAGAGCGGGGTATATCGAATGGCTAAAGTAGTGGTTATTGGAATTGATGGATTGGATCCCGAACTCATTAATAACTGGCAGGACGAATTGCCAACGTTCAAAAAAATTATGAACGGGGGACATGCAGGAAAAATTGCGTCTGTCTTTCCACCAGATTCTGTTCCCGCATGGGCAACAATCTTTACGGGAAAGACACCTGCCGGGCATGGGATTATCGAGTACATCAATTACCTGAACAAAAATGATAAACAGATTGATACCTCTCAAATACGTGGTCAAACATTCTGGGATTTTGCAAGTAAAGCAGGGAAAAAAGTTTGTGTTATTAATCCCTTCCTTGCATATCCTGTTTGGCCAGTTAATGGAGTTATGATCAATGGCCCGGTATTTACAAAAGGTGATGTTCAAGCATACCCTTCGTCGGTCTCCCTGGCAGGAAAGGATATGCCGTGTATTGGTGGGATTACTGATTTCCCTCAAAAAAAAGAATTAACCGGGTTTATTGAAAAAACCAGAATAGATATTGAAAGGTTGTATCAATTTTCAAGAAAAATGTTTCGGGATGACAGGTATGATCTATGTTTTGTGACCTTTTTTCAATTAGATAGGATACAGCATTTTCTTTGGAGATATACAGATCCGGATGATTGTACCTACCCTGGTTTGAATAAATACAGCAAAAGTATTAAAGAGTTTTATTTGTTATTTGATGATGTACTGAGACGGTTTGTGGAAGATCTTGATGGTCAAACGAATCTTATCGTGCTGAGTGATCACGGACACGGAAGGCGATGTACAAAGGTGGTGAACATTAATGAGATCCTTAGGAAAGCGGGATATATAAAATCTAAGGTTGGCCGGTTTAAGTATCTGAACAAGAACTATCTCATAGAGAAAGCTAAATTGGGCATGCTAGAAGCTGTATATCATTTTGATCTGGAAGATCTTATGTTTTCTGCGGCAAGATTTGTTCCGTATCGTAAAGAACTAAAAAAATCTACATTTATTACAAATAACAGTACAAGTCTTGCGTGTACCTCTACTTTTGCTGGTACGAACCCTTTTGGGGGAATAACAATTCACTCCAAAAATGTAAAACAGGCCGGCTTTGACTACGAAATCTTCCGGAATAAGATTATAGATATGTTGAAAAGTTTTAAAGATGAGAGAACAGGAATACAACCTTTTCTCTGGTTAAAATGCCGTGAAGAGATCGATAATGGTCCCTTTATCGATATTTATCCCGATATCCTTTTTGAATTAGAAGAATCGTACGGTGTTAACTGGGCACTCCATACAAAAATCATCGGAATAAATACAACCCATAAAAAATTATCCGGCGGACATAAGAGTTACGGATTTTACGGAATCCTTAATTCTCACCGTGCACAGAAAAATGAGAAGATAGCTGATATAGCCTCAACCATTTTACAAATCTTAGAGATTCCGTTAAATCAGACATCTCATACCGGAGGAGGAAAAGCTCTGTGAATAATTTCTCCGTACTACCTTTCCCGGGTAAATATCCGGGATGTATAATAATCCTCCTGCTGTGCACAATACTCAGTATGTCCTGCAATAGTTTTTCATCATCAAATTTTGCTGCGGGTAATAAGATTACCTGGAACTTAATTGGACCCGGAGATGCCGACCAGGTAACCTCCCTGTCAGTAGATGCTGATGGTATTGTATACGCAGGAACAGATGTCGGGGGTATTTACTCGAGTAATAATCAAGGAGAATATTGGATTCCCCTGAATAATGGCATTAAAAATTATGATATTACTACACCCGTTGTTATCGACCCCGCAGATGAGGCGACTCTTTTTGTTGGGACAAGAGGAGGATTTTATAAATCAACTGACAGGGGTGCAACATGGAGATCGGTATGGAAAGGTATCGGCACTCCACAGGAAGAATTCTTATCTGCCAGCATCGGATCTATTGCACTCAACCATGAGAAAACACATATACTCTATTTAGGGCTTGGATATAGACCGAGTACAGAAGGCGGAGGAGTTATAAAAAAGATCAGTTGGAGTGGAAATATCTATATGAGCAGAGAAAGTGGCGGCAACTGGGAACTGATCTCCTCTCTTCCTCAAGGATCGAAAATTCGACATATAGCCGTTGATTCAAAAAATACAAATACCGTGTATGCTGCAACGAACGCAGGCCTGTTTAAAAGTATGGATGCAGGTAAAACATGGAAAAAGATTATGGACACTGCAGTAAAGTATATTGCGATACACCCTGATGATTCCAGGTGTGTTTTTATCGCTGCCGGTTCTAACGGTGTTTTTAAATCTCATGATGAAGGCAACTCATGGGAGAAGAAGAATCAGGGATTAGGCTTTATTAAAACAAAATCAAAACACTTTGATAATTATGCAACAATACTTATTGACACAAAGAACACGAAAACTGTTTATGCAATAAACAGTACCTGGGGAGATACCGGCGGGGTGTATAAAAGTATAAATAACGGAGAAACATGGATCATGATTACCCGGTGGGGCAGTGCATCGGGTACAAAAGGTAATGTTGAACAAGCATGGTTGAATTTGAGCCGAAAGGTTAACGCAATTGCCCTGGATCCTAATAATACTGAAAGGATATACATTGGAACTTCAAGATATCTTTATAGATCAGATGACGGAGGATCTACCTGGAAACAATTAATATCGAGAGAGGTTTCTCCGGGGAGATGGACACATAAGGGGATAAATGTATTTGGCCAAACTCTGGTTGTTGGTATAGATCCAAAGGATCACAATTATCTATATGCAGGTACTGCTGACCACGGTTTGGTAATAAGTGACGATAATGGGAAAAGTTGGTTTCCTTCTGAAAAAGGCATGAAATATAAGGATGATATTCTTGATATCGCTGTAGACCCAAAACAACCGAATATTGTTCATGTTATCAATTCAAAAAGGCTCAGGGTATGTGGTTTTGCAACCAGCTTTGATTACGGGAAAACCTGGAATCAGAGAACGAAGGGCTTACCTGATGATACCAGGTTTTATACTATTCTGGTTAATCCTTATGATACTGAATCAATTTTTCTTGGTGGTAAAAAGGGGGTATACAGGAGCGGAGACAGGGGTAACAGTTGGGTAGAAAAGAATAAGGGGCTGCCTGGCGGAACAATAGTTAATAAACTTCTCTGCCATCCCGGAAAGAATGGCATTCTCTATGCTGCAACGAATAATGGTCTTTACAGAAGCAATAATAACGGTGAATCCTGGGATAAAACACATAAGACTTCTCTGTCAATTGCTTCTTTGGCTATTGACCCTCATCAGCCCAATCATGTATATGCGGGTGTGATACGGAGCAAAATGGGCCCCGGGGGCGTTTATAAGAGTATAAATGCAGGAAAGACATGGACACAAGTGTTATCGGGTTCAAAGAGAATTGAGGCCGTGGCAGTAATACCTTCTTATCCCCCGGTAATCTATGCCCTTTCTAATGATCATCAATACCACGATGAAAGTGCAGGAGAGGGAGTTTTCCGGAGTATCGATGGTGGAAAAACATGGGAGAGCGTTAATAACGGTTTAGCTGTGCTTCGGGGATTCAATATTAACGTAAACCCATCACCACCTTACGAGCTTTATCTTTCAGCAAATGGAAGTGGGGTATATGTTGCCATAGATCCTGTTATGGAGTCCATTCATTCAAAAAACACCAAAAACCAAACAAAAAACAGTAAATAAATTTCGCGCTCAAGTTATTGCTATAATTTAAACCTGTCAGTTCAGTATGTGCTTTGGTGTTCTCGAAGTAAATGCCTTGAGTTACCTGTACTATCAAGATATGAGGAGTAAAAATGAACGTTTTACAAGTCAATAAATTCCATTATCTGCGTGGTGGCAGTGAAAGGGTTTACTTTGGTACCGCCGACATTTTGGCACAACATGGACACAAGGTAAATTTTTTCTCGATGGTACATCCGGAAAATGTACCCTGTGATACTTCTCAATTTTTCATGTCGGATGTGGATGTAAATAGCAATAGCATCAACCCTGTACATCAAATAAAAATAGCATTCCGCATTCTCTATTCTTCTGAAGCAAAGGAACGTATTTCACGCTTATTGGATGAATATCCTGTCGATATTGTTCATTTACATAATATCCACCATCAAATTTCACCGTCAATCCTTGATGTACTGAAAAAGAGAAAGATACCCGCTGTTATGACATTACACGATTATAAAATGGTATGTGCATCTTACTCACTCCTGGCACATGATGAAATTTGTGAACGTTGTTCTGGTGGAAAATATTACAGGGCAATTCACAGACGTTGTTTGAAAGGCTCATTTATCAAAAGCAGCCTTGCTGCAATGGAAATGTACCTGCACCATACATTTCTCAATATATATAAAAATGTGGATATTTTCATTTCCCCAAGTATGTTTCTCAAAAAAAAACTGATAGATATGGGATTTAAGAAGACTATTGTTTATCTACCAAATTTTGTTACCAGGTTTGATGCTGTGAAAAACGAAACGAACGGAGAAATACACAGTGATGAATATTCATTAGTTTATTTTGGAAGACTTTCACGAGAAAAAGGAGTATCAACCCTTATCAAAGCAGCAAAGATATTGCAGGCGGAAGGTACAATGAAAATTAAGTTTAAGATTATTGGAGATGGTCCGCTGAAAAGTATACTCGAGAAAAGAGTAGAGAATGAAGGGATTCACAACGTTCAATTTTTTGGATATATGCGGGGGGAAACACTGTATAACGAAATAAAGAGGAGCACGGCTGTCATTCTTCCTTCGGAGTGGTATGAGAATAATCCTGTATCTGTTTTAGAGGCATTTGCCCTTGGAAAACCAGTGATTAGTGCGCGCATTGGCGGTATACCCGAACTCGTGAGTGACAACGGTACAGGGTTAACTTTTCAATCAGGAAATGCTGAAGATCTCGTTGAGAAAATCATTCATATGTTTAATAGTCGCAAAAAGATTGCAGAAATGGGAGAGAATGCCAGGGTGTTTGTTCATCAAAATTTTAGTGTTGAGAAGTATTATCAAGGATTAATGAATATCTATCAATTAGCAAGAGAAAAAAGAAAGAATGGCTTATGAATATTCTCATTGGGATTCTCATGTACCCACCTGATTTTACCGGGGCTGGTTTAAGAATTCATAGATTATACAGTAACTTAATGAAGAAGGGGATAGACAAGGTTTATGTTATTACCAACAGCATAAACGGATTTGAACACCGGATACGAATGTATGACGGTTTAGAGATCAACTACATTGGCCACAATAAATACGCCGGAAAACAGATACACCCTCTCAAGAAAGTCCTGAAAGTTTTATTTGTTTTCCGTATGTTTTTTAAAACAATTATTCTATTTTTAAAAATGCAATCGAAAGTCGATATCATACATACGATTGACTCGAGCTGGTTGTCCAGTCTTATAGGCTGGTGTGCTTTTCTCGTTAAAAAACCTTTGATAAAAGAGATTGTATCGCTGGGTATGGACGATCCTTTAACACTCAGAGGATCCAAATTACCAATGTTCAGGTCTTTCTTTCTATTCCCTTTTCGTTATGCAAAACTCATTATAGTGATCTCACCACCCTTAAAAAATGCATGTATTCAATATGGTTTACCAGAAGAGAAAATCTGGTGCAGATTTAATCCGGTTTATCTCAATAATGTAAACGAGATGGAAGATAAAAATATGGATGATGAAAATAGCGTATTAAAACAGCTAGATTTTTCTGCATGCAGGATATTATGGGTGGGACTTATTATAAGGAGAAAAAACCTTGAATTTTTATTAAATTCAGCGCTCCATCTGAAAGGAAATGTGCAAGTAATAGTTGTGGGACCACATCCGGATGAAAAATATTTTCGTGAAATAAGTATTTTATCAGAAAGGATTGTACGGAAAACAAACAACAGAATCAAAGTATTGTTTTTAGGAAGGATAGATAATAGGAAAGAACTTGTGTCTTTATATAAAAATTCGCATTTATTTTGGTTTGCATCACATAATGAAGGATTGGGTAATGTTGTGATCGAATCACTACTCTGCGGAACGCCTGTTATAACATTACCGGTAAACAATATTATGGGGTATTTGATTCAGAACCCGGAAGATGGAGAGGTCGTTAATACAAATAACCCGGAGCACTTTGCAGAAGTAGTAAATAAATGTTTGTATAAAAATGTTTATGATAGAGATATGATAGCCCAAAGGGCAAGGAAGAGGTTTAATAACGATCAGATAGAAAATGAATACGTATCTAAATTTCATGAGATTGCGAGGTGTAATGGTTCTCTATGTTAAAACCGCGGATTCGATAAAAGCCTTGAGCTATCTCTTCCCTACGAAAGCTGCCCTAGACCCTTTGCGTCAAAATGTGTAACACAGCACATGCTTACATTAACACACCCTGCGACATGTCACATCTTAATGATGAGTGTCACCAAATCTCTATGTTTCACACCGCAGTTTCTCAAAAAATAACCCCGTACAGGTGAAATATCAATAACGAAGAAGAAAGCCCCAGAGGAGCAATAGGGCATTTCCATGCCTTCTATGCCGCTCTTTTTATTTATCAATACCTGATAGAATTTCTTCCCTTTCCGTGGCATGTATTTTGTTATTTTTACTACACAAACTTTGTATATCCAAATAAGAAATAACAGAAAGTGAGATAATATGGAAGCATCAATAATTACTACCTACAGATGTCCCAATAGGTGTTACATGTGTAATGTTTGGAAATATCCTACAAAAATCGATGAGGAATTTAGACCTTCGCTTTTGGAGAAACTCCCCCATCTTGAATTTGCCAATGTTACTGGTGGAGAACCATTTTTGAGAGATGATCTCGAAGATATCATCTCTATCCTAAGAAAAAAGGCAAAGAGAATTGTCATCAGTACGAATGGATATTTTACTCAAAAAATTCTCACTATTGCTCAAAAGAACAGAGGTATTGGTATCAGGATAAGCATTGAGGGTTTACCTGCTGCGAACGATGAACTCAGAGGCGTGAAAGATGGTTTTGATTGTGGATTAAGGACATTGCTTGAACTCCAGAGACTCGGATTTAAAGACATAGGGTTTGGTATAACTGTTTCTGATAAAAATGCCAGGGACATGATTGAGCTCTACCAACTGGCTAAATTAATGAAAGTAGAATTCGCTACTGCTGTAGTACATAATTCATACTATTTCCACAAGTATGATAATGATATACAAAAAAAAGATGAAGTTATTGCCTGTTTTGAAGAACTTATAAGAGATCTGTTGAAAAGTAAAAGAATAAAAAGTCTATATCGTGCATATTTTAATTACGGTTTGATTAATTATACCAGGGGTAATAAGAGGTTGCTTCCCTGTGAGGCAGGATCAGAAAATTTCTTTTTGGACCCGGGGGGGAATATAAGACCTTGTAATGGAATGGAAGAAGACATGTGGTTTGAAAGTATGGGTAATCTTCATGAAAAATCATTTCAAGAGATATGGTGTGGGGAGAAGGCAAAACAGGTAAGAGAGAAGGTCAGAACCTGCCCGAAAAACTGCTGGATGATTGGTACTGCTGCTCCTGTTATGAAGAAATATTTTGCAAAACCAACCTCCTGGGTAATAAGAAATAAAATAAACATGATGTTAGGAAAAGGATGGAGGGTGAATCAATGTTGAGAATTATTGTGCTTGGTACTCGTGGTTTTCCTCATGTTCAGGGTGGTGTAGAGGCACATTGTGAAAATTTATATCCTCAACTGGTTCGCATGGGATGTGAAGTTGTTGTCTTTACCAGAAAACCGTACATGAATCAAGATATTAACGTGTATAAAGGGGTTAAATTAGTTTCCCTTCCATGCCCGCGAAATAAGTTTCTCGAGGCAATCTCACACACGTTTATCGGGATTATTACTGCCAGGAGGTTTTCTCCTGATATCCTCCATGTTCATGCAATAGGACCTTCTCTATTTATACCAATTGCCCGTCTGTTAGGTTTAAAAGTTGTGATGACAAATCATGGGCCTGATTATCAGAGAAAAAAGTGGGGTGCACTGGCAAGATATACCCTGAAGTTTGGCGAAAGATTGGGTTGCACATGGGCAAATAATATCATCTGTATTTCCGAGCTTATTGCAGAACAGATAAAAAGAAACTACAATCGCACTGCTACCATAATTCCAAATGGGGTAGAAGTAAAAAAAGCAGTACACAGGAATAGCATGTTACAAAAGTACTCCTTAACAAAAGGGAAATATATACTATCGGTAGGCCGCCTTGTGCCGGAGAAAGGCTTTCATGATCTTATCGAGTCATTCCAGTGGCTCTCAGCGAATGACCCTCAGTTTCAAACAAATGAATGGAAACTCGTTATTGTTGGTTGTGCTGACCATGAAGATAAATACAGCATAAGTTTAAAAGAAAAAGCGAGTAAAAACAGAAACATCATCCTGCCGGGATTTTTAACCTCAGAATCATTGCAAGGGTTATATAGTCACGCAGGACTTTTTGTTATTCCGTCATACTATGAAGGACTCCCAATTGTTTTACTTGAGGCAATGAGTTATGGCCTGTTCTGTATTGCTTCAGATATTCCCGGGAACAGGAGTGTAGGGTTACCTGAGAACAGGTTTTTCCGGGCAGGAGATAGAGAAGCATTAAAAGGGAAAATAAAGGAATTTATGAATAGACCTTTCTGTGAAGAAGAAAAAGAAAGACAAATACATATGATAACAGAGAAGTATGATTGGCGTACGATAGCAAAGAAGACGGCAGATGTATATGAGGCTACCCTTCATACAAACAGGAATCCAGACCGGAATACAAACCGATTTGTATTCAGTAAAAAAGCGGATTTTTAGGATTGTATGGTCAGTTCAGCAGGGGGTAGTCGAATCAGTAAGCGGATGATAACTGAGCGAATGCATCAAGTTTTTACTATCGTGTTACTCTTCGACGTCTCAGTCTTATTTAAGGTGTCTTCTCGCTTGAAGATCCAGTAATTGGTTATCCCGGGAATAAGAGATTTTAAAAGCACCCGTAATCGTCCGGCTGCATTAAAAACCTGCAAATCATTAATTTCTATTTTTTCCACAGTCGCTTCAGTGAGAAACCAATCCTCGTAGTTACTATCATATTTAAATCCTAACACCTCTCTGTTTCTAATGATGGAAAACCGGGTATAATTTTCTAATAACCACCAATAATGCCTGTTTAAATAATCATAATTTTTTAAATCTGTGTCCTGTAGTGCTGCAACCATAAAATCAATCATTACCTCCCAAATAGCTCCCCAACCATGATATTCATTTTTCTCCAGAAGGACCCACGGAGACAGGGTCAAAGGATCTGTACCCAACTTCTTCTCACGGGGCGTTAAAAGTAATTCATACCCGCTTTTATCAGCTAACATGGGATTTGCAACCGAAAACCCTAAACATTTTCCATCCTTATCAATAATTGCCAGTCCCCCAATAGCAATAGGAAGTTGTGTCGGAAGAATTAAATCTTTCCCAATCTGCTCACCCCGTAATGATTTCACGAACGCCTCAAAACCAATATCACTATGAATGACCGGAATTGGTTTTTTGTTTTTATCGAGGGTCATGGCATACGTACAAATTGTCTGGGGAAACGGGTTTCCGTTTGGGAGAAAAAACCTTTCTCCCAGATATTGAAGTTGAAACCGTAAACCCTCTTCCCATTTTTTGTCGTCTAGCATCTCCTCTGCGGTAAACCATACTTTACCTAACTCATGTTCCCGAAGATAATAACCTACCTTCATCTTTTTTAAATCCCGGACGGCATCAGTTTGATTTTCAGGGTCGTAGAAGAAGTTTTTCAATCGGGTTCGCCACTCTTCTAAAGAATACGAGATTGTGAATGCCTTCTTCATCCTCTGTACCCAGTTCTCGATTTTTCTTTCGATCTCCTCTTTATCAGACCGGAAGAATGATTCTATCCGATCAAAATTTTCATTGGGGAGAGATTTTTTTGTTTTGGCAAGAAAATCCAGAAGAATTTTCTCACTAAAGACGTCATTTTTAAAAGATTTCAGAAGATGGAGGAAGTGAGGAACCCATATTGCATTTACATCATAAGGATAGGTTCCTCTGCAAAAACTGTTGATAGCATCCCTCCAATTAGCCGAACTAGGGTCGTTTACATTTTTTAATGGAATAAAATCGTTGTTTTCAATTATGGACAGGATATTATTTAAATTACGAAAGATAACAGTGGAATTATGTATGAAATCGTTTGTATCCTGAGTGATAATATTATAGCGGTTATTAGGTTCCTGGTGGTTCAGAAATATAGAGAGTTCATTACTGTTCATCGCTTTGAGTAGTTCAAGGGTAGAAATAGCCATTAAAAAATCTGTATCTCTCATGCGGTAATCATAGTGATCTTCTTCTCCTCTTATAATGCGGGAATCAATCTCATGGGCAGCTTCACCGTTCTTATTCGCCCGGTTTAAGAGTTGCTGTACCATTTTCTGTTGTGTGAAGTCATGGAGAAAGGGTTTGAGAAATAAATAAGAAAATGCAGTATCTCTTCCAAAATACGTCAGATAACTAAATGCACCAGCTATAACCGTATTATCCAGGACTAAAAAAGAAAGGGACCGGTAAGAAACCTCAAGCATATCAAGTAAACTCATAATCTTTCCCTTCGATAAATCTTCTCTACTTTTGGCATCTTGTAAAAAGTGTATATAATCTAAGGTCTCTTTTGTAAAAATATTTTTCAACGTAATTGGCTTTAAATGGTAGCGATGTTTGATTGTATTAATCGTAAATTCTATACTTATTTTGAAGAAGGTACTTGGTTTTGAGAATATGATTCTGTATGCGGGTACAAGGACTTCCAGTATCTCTATGTCTTTATTATAATAAGCCTGGTACTTGTTTCTGTACAGTGAAGGGATGAAACCAAGTTTATATCCTTTCGGCATAGGGATAACCTCCGTTTCCTTACCATTTTTAGCGAAACGACGGTACCGCAATTGTTTTTTCTTAAACCACTCAGGGTTTTTCTGGGTTATTTGTTGAAGTAAATCCCACCCCTTATCACCCTTGTTAAGGTGGTTCTTAACCTCTTCCAATACAAAATAACTAAAAACGTGAGGGTTTTCATCCCTTCGGATTTCCAGATCATTTAAAGAAGTATCTTGAAGACATTTCAGGGTAAGTTTAAGGGTGTAGTTATCCCTCAAAATCATTTTTTTTATAATGAGAGAATAATGGTCTTTATGCTTCTCGACTTTTTGATACGGTATCAGAGGAAAAATATTCGATGATTCACTCGCTAAATACCCAAACATGTCCCTTAATGCCCTGATATCGACGTTTATTTCGGTCATCCGGCGTAAATCTCTTAAGCTGCGGCCATCACCCAGATAAACCAGGAATTCAACCGGGCTGTCTCCCTCAATATCCAGATTAAATGAATCAAAAATTCCATAGGAAACACTAGAGGTTTTCAGCTTATCTCTTATTTTAAAGGGAATAAGCTGAAATTCTCCTTTTACTGATTCAGGGAAAAATGGAGAGAATCCAAATTGAGCAATAACATTTTTAATGAAGGCCAATAAGAGTTCTGATTGACCATTTTGACTTCGTATTCTCTTTCCAAAAACACCCGTTTCAGGATCTAATTTTAATATGGTAAATGGGGAAACCCATAGTGCCTCATGTGAAACAGCAAAGATCTCAGAGGTTTTTTTACTTGCCAACTGAGACCACATATTTTTTAAAAAATTTAAGATGGTCTTGGGAAAAGCACCTTCTACGCCGTCTACGACTGACAATTGGAGAAGGGACTTAATGAATACATAACGGGACTGAAGATCAAGTGCAGATATGCCTCTCATGGTAAAAAAATAAACTCCTCTACGAAAAATAATGTATAAAAATTACAATATCTCTAATGCCGTTGCTGTTCCAATAGAGAACGACTGAACCCGTCGGTGTTAGTTTTTTTCGTTATCACCTTTCGTGTTTCTGTTTTTCCACCCATTCTTTTATATTCATTTCGAGTATTTCTAACGGTAAAGAGCCATTACACAGAAGTACATCATGAAAGGCGCGAATATTAAACATGTCTCCTAATGCTTTTTCACTATAGGTACGTAATTCTTTAATCTTCAATTCACCAATCTTGTAGGACAGTGCTTGTCCGGGCATAGCGATATAGCGGTCTACTTCCACTATAATATCATGGTCTGCCAATGTTGTATGTTCCTGAAAGAAGGTAATGGCCTGCTGCCGGCTCCAGTCCATTGCATGTATTCCGGTATCAACCACAAGACGGACGGCACGCCACATCTCAAAGGTTAATTGACCAAATTTGGAATAAGGATCCTTATAAAACCCCATTTCATCTCCAAGGTCCTCTGCGTATAATCCCCAACCTTCTACAAAGGCAGTGTAGTTACTGTATTTCCGGAATTCAGGGACATCCTGCAGTTCCAGTGCTAACGAGATTTGTAAGTGATGGCCCGGTACTGCCTCATGCATAGTAAGCACCTCCATCTCCCATTTTGGTCGGTTTTTAAGGTTATAGGTGTTGACAAAAAAGTAACCGGGGCGGTGTGTGTTATACGATCCCGGTTCATAATATGCAGCAGGTTGAGATTTCTCTTTATATGAAGGAACTGGTTTAATACCATACGGCAGGCGCGGAAGCTTCCCGAAAAGTCTCATGAGTTCAGGATCGGCGCGTTTTGCAATGTCCCGGTAGGCTACAAGCAAATCGTTCTTATTCGCAAAAAAGAACTGCGCGTCATTACAAAGAAACCGGATAAAATCAGAGAAACTCCCATCAAAGTTCATTTGTGCAATAAGTTTATCCATTTCCTGACGAATACGTTTTACTTCCCTGAGACCAAACTCATGGATCTCTTCCGGTGAGAGCCCTGTCGTTGTATAGCGATATATATTAAACCTATACCAGTCTTTGCCATGGGGCAGTTCAGACAAACCGATGGTCTGCCTGGTTTGGGGAATATAAGTCCTAACAAGGTAATCATGGAGTTTCTGAAAGGCAGGAATGAATTCCCGGGAGAAAACCTTGGCTGCCTCTCGTCTTATCTGATCCTGAACCGATGGTGAAATAGTATTTGGAAAACGCTTGAAGGCATGCATCATGCGATTTTTTAACGGATCACCTGATATAAGATTAAGGATTTGTTGTGGTACATATACTATAACAACTTTCGGTATAGTAATTCTTTCCTTTAAACCACAGTTTAACAGCGCAATTATTTCATCAACAAACTGTGGAATATGCCGAAATCGTGCCAAAAGAGCATGATAATCCTCAACGGTTGCAGTTGACATCGTCTTAAGAACCTGAGGAACTTGTATTTGAATACCATCTATCTGGCTGATTGGCATATATTCTGTTTTGAAACGATTCCCTTCTACTTCCATAGTAATATTTGTTTTAAATAAATCATAGTTGAGCTGATCGGCTTTCCTGAGGCGTGATTTTTCTATTTTCTGGAGAAGGTGTGAAAAAAGCACGATTTGTTCTTCTCTCCTGGCAATTGCTTCAAGGGAATAATCTGTCCATCGATCATTTTGCCCCGGATAACCATACAATGTGGCAAATTCCGGATAGGAAGAAATTTTCCATTTAGTGTAGAGATCAAAGACCTGATAGAGAAGTTGTGTATCATTTTGACCTTCTTTATTCTCTAATAACGAGTGAACCTGCTGTTCAAACCCCTCCAACGCCTGAGATGTTTGCAGAAATACAATCGATTGAAAGAGAGAAATAAAAAGAAAGAGAAGATATTTATTTTTCATAATCCGTGTTACCCGCGTTCTTGAATCCAACACTCTGATTCAATCTGTACAATTGTGCTTATTATTAATATACTAAGGGTTAGATCCGTACCTGTGTCAGTGTTTAGTACCAATAGGTAAAAGTACTGACACAAAGCGTGGCACCATATCTACTATATAGCAACTGGGGGATTGATTACAACGGATTTCTTTTATAGCTTCATGAATTCCAAAACCTTGTCTTAAATCACCACCAAATATTTCCGTTGATAAAATAATTTAAAATGTTATATTTCTCACGAAATCCACAGGTACACTGTTGTTTTTAATCAAAAAACAGCTTTACGGTAATACTTTATGGCAAAACTAAAGCTCGACCTCCATGACGTCTATAAAAAAGGTCATGTAATTGAGAAGGAACTTAACCGGGTCATCAATGAGGCAGTGGAGAAGAGAATTGCTCTCGTAGAAATTATTCACGGGAAGGGGAGTGGCCAGTTAAAAAAGACCGTCCTGCGCTTTCTGAACCGGCCGGAAATAAAAAAGCTTTACCACCGCATCGATAAAGATAGTGATAATTTTGGAAGACTCTTTGTGCGTTTTAAACATAAGTAAACTTTATATTAACCTTTGCAAGAAATTTCACAACGTGATAGGAAACCTCTGGAATATATCAGGTAAAATGCGTACGCTTTTCTCCCTGTCTTTGGAGTGAAAGATTCTTCGCTTCACTCAGATGACAATGGAACTTCACTAAATTCTATAAAAGATTATTTATAAAATAGTTTTCTTGCAAAGTAAAAAATGAATTTTTATAATCCATACTTTCTCTATTGCTCCCTTATTCCCTATTGAATGAAAACCTGAGATAGGGAATAAGATGTTTTTGATTATTTTATGCAAGAACTATCTGCGTTTATCTGTGTTAAGCAGTGTCCTTTCATTTGAAATAATTAATGTATTACCATATGATTATGGAGGATTTTAGGATTTTCAGGAGGTTGTATGGCGAATCGTGAACACTGGGGAACACGACTTGGATTGATTCTGGCGGTAACCGGAAATGCCGTCGGGCTTGGGAATTTTTTACGGTTTCCCGTTCAGGCTGCGAAATATCATGGTGGTGCCTTTATGATCCCTTATTTTGTCTCGTTCTTAATTCTTGGCATTCCACTGATGTGGGTAGAATGGTCTATGGGAAGATACGGTGGTGTCCGCGGACACGGAACGAGCCCGGGAGTATTTCACCTCCTCTGGAAGAACAGGGCTGCGAAATACCTTGGGGTTATCGGTATCGTATGTCCTTTGACTATTGTGGTTTACTATACATACATTGCCTCCTGGACTGTCGGATATAGCATTTTTTCTCTTTGTCAGGATTTACCAAAGGTTGAACACGCTGGATCACTTGAAGAGTCATTGCACCCATTTTCCGGTTTCCTTTCTGAATACATCGGTACCGGGGAACTTTTTCTTATACCTTCTTCCCTTGCTTACGTGATCTTTACCCTTACACTTTTTGTAAGTATTTGGGTCCTTGCCCGTGGAATATCAAGAGGGATTGAACTCCTGGCAAAGGTTGCTATGCCTCTCTTGTTCCTCTTTGCTATTTTTCTTGTGATACGGGTTTTCACCTTAGATGCTCCCGTCCGTCCGGAGAATAATCCTTTAAAAGGACTTGCCTTCCTTTGGGAACCGAATTTTTCAAAACTTCTGGACTTGAATATTTGGCTTGCTGCAGCCGGACAGATGTTTTTCACCCTTAGTTTAGGAATGGGGGCAATACTTACCTATGCCAGTTATCTACGCGAGAAAGACGACATTGCCCTTTCCGGGCTAACTACTGCCGCTACCAATGAATTCGCGGAGGTTGTCCTCGGTGGTTCTATTGCTATTCCGGCAGCCGTTGTGTTCTTTGGTGTTTCTCATGCCGAAACGATTGCACAGGAAGGTGCTTTTCGCCTTGCTTTTGTTTCAATGCCAGCGGTCTTTTCGTTTATCCCTTTTGGGCATCTCTTTGGATTCCTCTGGTTTGGACTTCTCTTTTTTGCCGGTATCACTTCCATTGTTGCCCTTGCCCAACCTGCAATTGCCTTTCTTGAAGATGAGTTTGCTGTAGAGAGAAAACATGCAGCGTGGTATGTTGGAGGATTTCTGTTTCTCTCTTCCCATATACCAATCTTTATCAACGGAACCCTTGATGAACTTGATTTTTGGGCAGGTACGTTTTTTATTACCCTTTTTGCGGCAGTTGAGATTATCCTGTTTTTCTGGGTCTTCGATTCAGAAAAAGCATGGAAAGAGATAAACAGGGGGGCAGAGGTCCGTATTCCCGGGATATTTTTCTATATCTGTAAATACGTTACACCCATTGTTCTTATCATTATTTTTGTAGGATGGATGGTCCAGTATGGCTGGCAAGAGGTAGTGAAAACATCCCTTCCCAAATGGATTGCACGTGGTTATTTGATGATATTTTTTGCTGGTGCCGGATTCCTTGTTCATATGGCATGGAGGAAAAAGAGAACAACACAATGAGTTTTTCAGGTTGGGTATTCATGATTTTTGCCTGGGGAATTGTTACGACCCTGGTGGTTTTCTGTTATACGAAGATTTTCAAAAAGTAGGAGTATTTTAGAAACTATAAAGTCATTTCAGGTGAACCATGAAACGGCAATTTATAAATTACCGCTACGCTTACATGGTAGTCTGTGTCTTTTTGTTTTCATACGATCATTTTCCTAAACCTTCCCGTTCCATAAATCAAAAACCTTCGTCAGTGCAAGGAGCACCAATGAGTGCCTGAGATGGCCTGCCTGGATTTCGTTCCGTATTTCATCAAGGGTCAACGTTGCAACAACAATATCTTCTTCTTCCTCGGGATGCATTTCTTCTGTTTGGCGGGCGTTTCTTGCATGCCAAAAATGACAAATGTTATTAAAAATTGCAGGGTTCGGTTCGACAGAGCCAAGGTAATGCCATTCAGAACTCGTATATCCCGTTTCTTCTTTCAGTTCCCGAATTGCAGCTAATTGAGAGTCTTCTCCGTGATCAATCATACCACCCGGTGTTTCAGTGGTAATCTTTTCTATACCAAATCGAAATTGTTTTACAACAACAACTTCGTTTTCTGGTGTGGTAGCAACAATATTAACCCAATCATTTGCCTCAAGAACAAGGCGCTTCAGCTCCTTTTGACTTCTTGGATGTCTTAACCAATCAAAACGTACCTGTAAAATCGTGAGGTCTGGTCCTCTTTCTACAAGGTGTCTTTTCCAGATTTCCGGTTTTTTATGCTTATCCATAATGATAGAAACTTCAAATTGTTTAGGCTTAACAGGTTTAGAAATAAAGTTCAATACGTATTCATTCTGATCTTATTATACTGCAATTCCTCTTCCGGAATACCAGATTTTTTTCTGCCGGGCAGCCAATACTACTAATAATAATGGATTTTACCTTTACCGGTATCTGACATTCAAGAGGTTTCCGCCAGGTTGTGGAATTTCTTGTAAAGAATGCAGCTGTTGAGACAATCTCATACGTGGTAAAGGAGATAAAGAGAAAAGATCCCTCCCCCTTCATCCTATATGCATCAAGTTAGGCCTTCGGCGACTTTTGTCTGTTGTAAAGATGTAGGGCAAGGCTTTAGCCTTGCTTTCCCGCCAGAATACCTGTACGGGGAGGCAACCCTAAAGGGTCGCCCTACTTTGAA
>SOER01000026.1 GCA_021646405.1 Candidatus Loosdrechtia aerotolerans | reverse complement strand
TGTGGGTGGAGGCGCCATGGACTCCTCCAGACGGATATCCTTCACTACCCGTCAGCTATCCCTGGTGGGTTGTTCTCCAGCAGAGCCCACTTCCGTTTCGCCGACTGGTAGTATTATAATAATCCACAAAACCTTCCACGATCCCTCTTGCATCATCCACACTAAGGGGTGCCTTAGGGCGAATACACTCGCTTTTGAGTAATTTGTGCCACCGTTCTATCTTCCCATTGCTTTGTGGATAATACGGTGATGTCTTTACGTGTGTCATACCACAAAGGCGAATAAATTCTTTAAAATCTCTGGCAACAAACTGTGGGCCATTATCCGAAATAATTCCTGGCTTTGCCTCAGGAAATTTCTCCCGTGCACGCTGAAGAATAGTTTCCACATCGCCTTCTGTCATGGTTTCCCGTATCTCCCAATGAACAATAAAACGACTGCAACCATCCAGAATACTGCACTGATAGTAAAAGGTACCACAAATGTTCAGATAGGAAATATCAATATGTCAATGCTCGTGAGGCTCCAGCGGCTGGCAAAAACCAGTTCCCTTCCTAGATGGCTTCCTGTTCCAGCCTCCGCTTTCAAGCCTCCCCAAGACTTTTTTTTAATTTCACATGATCAAACATAATCTCGGCTATGACTTCATTCTTATGTGCCAATTTCTCTTCCAATTTCTTTACCTTCTCATCCCTTTTTCTCTCTCCGGCACCATTTGGTAACTCAAAAGCCGATGCCCCATTTTCAAACAATATCTTCTGCCAACGATAAAACACCGAAGGATGAAGACCGTATTCATCACAAAGGTCTGATACCGGTACCTGATCAACAAAATGACGACGCAATATTTTCACTTTCTCCTGACCTGAATGACTTTTTCGTTGTTTCTTCATATACATTTCCTCCTATTTTTTTAAATCTTTATTACACTAACTTTTTTTGAGGAAATGTCCAATTCCGTCTGAAGCAGAACATAAGGCATGACAGGGCATTCCAGTTTGAGTATGCTTCAAAGATACTCACACTCTAATCTTGACAGTAGAAGGATGGCAATAGAGGCATTGACAGACCATATCAAGAGTCTGAACCAGGAGAAGGCTTTGTCCCTAATTGCTCAGGCAGGTATGTAATGGTACGACTAAAGTACGACATAGCGAAAACTGGTTTTTCGTATCTCTGTATTATTAAAATATTTAAAAGACCTAAATAAATAATTGACTAATATTTACACGTATGATATAGTTTCTGACTAAAAATTATCTGCTTATTTCTTAGTGCTGCGAATAATTAACGATAATGAAATGCTATGGTTAGTAACAATTTATTACAAGCTGTTGACATATCGAAAGAATACAAAAGCGGTGAGCGCATACTGCCCGTTTTACATGAAATAAACCTGACGATTGAAAAGGGTGAGATTGTTGTAATTGTTGGTGCATCCGGTGCCGGGAAAAGTACCCTGTTGCATATTCTTGGAATTTTAGATACCCCTACTTCCGGCTCTGTACTCTACAAGGGAAGGGATTTAACTAAATTAAACGCAAAAAAACAGGCTGAAGTGAGAAACCGTACCTTTGGATTCGTTTTCCAGTTTTATCACCTTTTACCTGATTTCACTGCACTGGAAAATGTTCTGTTACCAGCCTTAATTGGAAGTAGTTTTTTCGGCAAACAATCATTAAATACGGATTTTAGAAGCAGGGCTATCTCACTCCTGGAAAGGGTCGGACTGGGAGACCGATTAACACATAAACCGTCTCAACTCTCCGGCGGTGAAAGACAGCGAATTGCCATCGTACGCGCATTAATTAATAATCCTGAACTGCTTTTGTGCGATGAACCTACTGGTAATTTAGATACAAAGACTGGTCATGCTATTTTAGAATTAATCTGGGATTTGAATAAAACCCTAAACCAAACCCTGATCATTGTTACCCATGATGAAGAAATTGCAAAACATGCCGGACGGATTATAAGAATCTTAGATGGACGCATTCTGGAATAAAGAGGAAAGGAGTAGAAATTAATCAATGGGATTAAAAATTTATCTGAATGGTCAAATAGTCCCTGAAGAAGATGCAAAAATATCTGTTTTTGATCATGGTTTACTTTACGGAGACGGGATATTCGAGGGGATTCGTGCCTACAATGGAAAAATATTCACACTCGAACAACATTTAAACCGGTTGTATAACTCGGCAACTGCTCTATCACTACAAATTCCCCTGACAAAGGAGGAAATGGCAAATGCCATTAAAAAAACCATGGAGGCTAACAACCTGACGGATTCTTATATTCGTCTTGTTGTTACCCGGGGTATCGGAAAACTCGGATTAGATCCCAATAAATGTACAACACCACAGGTTATAATCATCGCAGATACCATTGAACTCTACCCGAAAGCGCTTTATGAAAAAGGACTCGATATTGTCACAGTAACGACAATAAGAAACCATTTTTCCGCCCTCGACCCTAAGATAAAATCTCTAAATTACCTGAACAATATCTTAGCAAAGATAGAGTCCATACAAGCAGGGGCAGGCGAGGCCCTCATGCTTAATAAAGACGGTTTCGTTGCAGAATGTGCCGGAGATAATATTTTTATTTTCAAGGATAATATCCTTTTTACCCCACCGGAAAGTGCTGGAATATTAGTTGGTATCACAAGAAATATCGTAATAGAGCTGGCAACTGAGATGGGGATTCACGTTAAGGAAGAGTTAATGACCCGGTATGACTTGTACGTTGCCGACGAATGCTTCCTGACAGGAACGGCTGCGGAAATTATTCCTGTTGTTAAAATTGATAAAAGAACAATTGGTACCGGAAAACCGGGAAAGGTCACCCTCGGTCTGCTAAAGAGATATCAGGATCTCACAAAATACGGTATTTAGCAATGGCAGCTACTGCGTTTTTTTGGAGGGAAACGAACCAAAAACCATGATAGATATGCCAATGCAAATCAAACTATCGGCAACATTGAACGTGGGCCAGTGATATTTCTCCCCGATATGGAGGTCAATAAAATCTCTCACATGGCCATACCACACCCTATCCCATAAATTTCCTATAGCACCCGCAAGAATAAGCCCTAATGCTACGTTTGATATAAGAAGCGTTTTATCAGACCAAATATAAACACATACAATTATAATAATTGCAATAATTGAAAAAATGATAAAAGCGGTAGTTCTTCCGGGAAATATCCCAAAGACAACACCCTCATTTTCACTCCTGAGTATATTAAAGAACCCGGGAATTAGTGTTACTCTCTCAAATTTCTCCAGGTGAGCAAAAACAATCCATTTTGATAAAAGATCTGCAATTACGCCACCTGAGATAACAGCAACAAAGGTAAAGGCATCTTTCCATGTCATTCGTTTATGTATTATCCAACCTCCTCTTCCCTCTGACAATTTATGCATAGTTTTGCATAAGGCACTGCTTTGAGTCGTTCTTTATTAATTTTTTTCCCGCATATCTCACATATACCGAACGTCCCCTCTTCAATTTTCTCCAAAGCGGTATCTATATCACGTACACTTTGTTCCCCAGACTGTATAAGCTCAATCATAAGGTCTCTTTCGTAATTATCAGTACCCACATCTGCCATATGGATCGGGACATTCGATAAGTCGCCTGATGCATCTTGCCTCGATCTTTTTAATGCTTCGCCTTGCATCGAATCCACTTTTCCTACGAGCCTTTCTCTTAACGAGAGCAGAAGCTTCTTAAATTGTGCAAATTCTTCTTTCATCCTTTTCATCTCCATGAGTTAATCCGTTCCGGGTTAACAAGCAAAAACCAGCATACTCTCATTTACCTTTAAAACCTTCCAAAAATTCATATTGAAAAAAATCTACCTCATAGCTCAACAAAATATGGTATATCCCGCCAGAATCCCATAAACTGTAGCATATTTTAAAAACAGAGTCAATCACTTATGCCATGTTTTTTATTGTATATTCCTGAATAAAAAAGGGATAATGCCACGTGACATTATCCCTCTCTTAAATATGAGCCTGAAGATACTTATTGCCCCTTTTTTCTTTCTTTTGTTTTTTCCGGTACGATATCGTTTATCTGCCAATTACGCTCAAATGCAGTGCAGGACTTGTAAGATACATCGCGCATAAGGATATTGCAAAAAGCTGTCTTGCCGTCGAGAATAATCGCATAGTTACACCCAAGACAAATACTCTTTTTTGTTCTTTTGTTTGTATTCTTCATCAACCTATACTCCGTAAGGGTTCGTATGAATAACTTAATCCGAATAGGATTATCATATTGATATTTCTAAAAGAAGTCAATGCAAAAAACAATTATATTTCCCCGGAGAATGTACCAAAAATATATTAAAATTTTATCTTGAAATCAGACTCGTTATATATTATATAATCGTTACGCATTTCATTCATCATAACACCGGATAATTTTACTCACACATTTTTTTCTTGGAGGAAAAAATGATACAACAAAAAGCAGTCAAAGTTATCCTCGCCGTGCCCCTGATAGTATCAGTAATCGGGTATAAAATATCATTTGCAGCAGAGAGCCACTATAAGCAAGAAAAGCATGAACAGAGGATCCAGAATAGTACATTCCATCAATTCAAAACAACACTCGAACACAACTTCAATACATTGAAACAGAAAACAGACAACCTCGAAGCTACAGACCAAAACCTCGAAGCTATGAACCAAAACCTTGAAGGAAGGATTAATGTACTCTCATCTGAAAAGGAAAAATTACAGAGGGCATACGCACAATTGAAAGCGAAGCAGGCAGATATGGAAAAAGAATATGACAGGCTGAAGAGGAGGACCGTATCTTTAGAGGTCGCTTATAAGAAACTGTTGTCTGAAGTTCGGGTAGTACAGAAATCAAACACACCAAAAACCGCAGAAAGAAAGATATCGGATGCGAAAGCAACACAAAAAAATACAACCACTGCTGCAAAACCAAAGAATACCATTCACGAGAAAAAAGGCCAAACAGACAGAAAAGTCGCAAAGGTTGAGACAAAAAGGATTGAGGATACTTCTGACACCGCTCAATCACACTCTCTGCTGCCAACCCGTATTGAACCAGTGACAATACCACCTGAAGGACAAACCAGGAAAAAAAGTGAAGAGGTTGGTGAATTAGACATAAAGAAGATCAACGAAAAAGGTATCGAATACGGTAAAAAAGGAATGTATGATAAGGCAATAAAAGAATTCCAAAAAGTTGCGGCTATTGAACCCAATATGCCTAACATTCATTATAACCTGGGCCTTGCTTACAAAAAGCAAGGAATGAAAGAAGATGCCGAAAGAGCATTTGCAGAATATGAGCGCCTTAAAAACCTGACAAATTAAGATTCCCGAAGCATTGTGAGGCCAAAACCGGCTTTATACCCTTTATCCTGGTAGTATATAGTGACAATCTCTCCACCCGAAAGGAGGTTTTATCGGTTCATGTGCTGCAATGCTTTTTATATTCTTCGGGGGTATTGAGATTAATAAGGGTTTTCTGAAAAATATCCGGCTCCCGAAATTCCGCAGTATCAACAACTTTCACCTTTACTTCCGGGAAAAAATCAACAATCCGCAACCTGTTTTCCTTAATACAACGAAACATCGGGTCTATACAGTTTTTGGAATAAAAGGCATGCATTGGCTCCAATCCACGGTCTGTCCCGGGCACGACAACATCATAATCATTCACATATTCTTTAAGATAAAGAATTACCTTCTCATGAATAAAAGGCATATCACAAGCGATTACAAAGGCATGGCGGCTTTTTGCATACATTAACCCCGCACAAATACCACTCAATGGCCCTCTTTCCTGTATTACATCAGATATTATCGGTACATCTAAACTCCTATACAGAGTATGATCATTTGCGGAAAGAATAACCTCGGAAAAAATCCTTCTGAGTTTGACAATCTGGTGTTCAATAAATGTCTTATCTCCATATTTGAGAAATGATTTATGAGAACCCATTCTCCTGCTTTTGCCACCAGCTAAAATAATTGCAGTCACCTTTATCTCCTCATTGTGTAGAAATGTTAAAAAACATTGACACTTTAATTTTAACTGTGATATAATCAAATTTCAATTCATACTTCATCCTTCACAGTATTATAAGTAGAGGAAGTTTTCGTTATTAAAGTAATGAATGTCTTTGTATCCTGAGGACACCCAAACGTTTTATTTATTGAGTAAGTTAGGCATTATAATGAAAAATTTTGTTAAAGTTTGTCTCTCCGTTGTATTCCTTTTTCTCGGAATGTCCTATCCCGGGGCAATTTTTGGAAGAGAATCAAACACCGCAAAGGTTACAGAAAGTAAACAACAGCCTGTTCCGAATCGTGATGTCGTTGCAATAGTAAACGGGCAAGAGATAACACGGCAGGAATTATCTGATTTATTGATCGATACATATGGAGAAGATGCATTAGAGGTGCTGATCAGAAGAGCATTGGTTTACCAGGAAGCGGAGAAGGAAGGGGTATCCGCTACACGTGATGAAATTGAACAGAAATTAAATAAGCTTGTCAGTGAGGAAGTTGAGGCTTTAATGCGTGCTAATAAAATACAGGACAAGGCAGAACTTGAAAAAGAGCTCCTTAAAGTTGGCATTAATTATGAACAATTTGAAGAAAAGATAGCCAAAAAATTGAGCAGACAAGCAGAGGTTGAACTCCTTGCTGAAAAGGTAATGAAAAAGACAATCACTATTACAGATGAAGAGTTGCGAAGGGCATATGATCAGATCTATGGTGAAAGGATAGAGGCAAGTCAGATCGTTTACAGAACCCGGAGAGAGGCGGAAGAGGCATTGAAAAAATTACGAATAGGTGCCGATTTTGAAACCATGGCAAGAAACGAATCAATTGATCGTGCATCCGCTGCCAGAGGTGGTAAAATGCAAGCTTTCAATCCGAAGGATAGTTTAGGAAAAGAAGTTGCCCATTTAAAGCCCGGGGAGTTTAGCGATATTATCAGAACAGATTATGGATACCATATCATTAAGGTCACAAAAAGGCAGGCCGCCAGCAATAAAAGCCTCGACTCGGTTAGAGGGGAATTGGAAAATATCATTAAAAACCGGCATTACAGGGAAAGGCTGGGCCCCTGGCTTATTAGTCTTACAGAAAACGCCTTCGTTAGGAAAAATTTAAATCAAGATTAATTTTCTGGAATACCACTGACAATCACCCAATAACCAGCAAATAACCGTTTTAATATCCGTTAAAGATTCAATGTCTGAAGAATTTATAATCCAAGTAGCTAACAGGGTTAAGCAATTACCTCCTTACCTGTTTGGCCGATTAAATGCATTAAAATACGAAAAAAGACGCAATAATGTTGATGTAATTGACCTGGGCATGGGAAACCCTAATGACCCTACCCCCCAACCGATTATCCAGAAACTTTGCGAGGCGGTACAGGATCCAAGGAATCACAGATACACAGTTTCAGCGAATGGCATATTCAATCTCCGGCGCGAAATTGCTAAGTATTATGAAAAGCAGTTTGGAGTAACCCTGGATCCGGATGAAGTTATTTGTACCATTGGATCAAAAGAAGGAATATCGCATCTCTGCCTGGGACTACTGGAGACAGGTGATATTGCACTGGTACCGAATCCCGCTTTTCCCATTCATATTCATGCAGTGAATTTAGCAGGCGGCAGTGTTGTCAGTGTACCACTTACTGAGGATGAAAAGTTTTTGCCGAATCTCTTTGACACTGCAACGAAGCTGGTCCCTCGCCCTAAAATAATGATTTTAAACTTTCCGCATAATCCTACCGCTGCGACTATTGATTTACACTTTTTTGAGGAAATTGTGGCTTTTGCGAAGAAATACAATATAATTGTTGTCCATGATTTTGCTTACTGCCAAATCACATTTGATGATTATAAGGCCCCCAGTTTCCTGCAAGTTAAAGGTGCAAAAGAAGTAGGTGTGGAATTCAATACGATGTCAAAATCATTTAATATGGCAGGTTGGAGGCTGGGATTCTGCGTAGGAAATAAAGAGATTATTGATACCCTGGCAAAGGTTAAAGGATATTACGATTATGGGATATTCCAGCCGGTACAAATCGCCTCAATTATTGCGCTTCGGGAATGTGAAAAATATGCAAAGGAACAGGCGAAGATTTATCAGACCAGAAGGGATGTCCTTTCCGATGGTCTTAATCGTATCGGATGGAATGTTAAAAAGCCCAAGGCTTCTATGTTTGTATGGGCACCTATCCCTGAAAAGTATAGTTCCATGAGTTCGGTGGATTTTGCTTTCAAACTTATGAACGAGGCAGAAGTAGCCGTTGCGCCTGGCGCTGCCTTTGGTGAAAACGGTGAAGGATATCTGCGGCTTGCTCTGGTAGAAAATGAATTACGCCTGAAACAAGCAATACGTCAAATTGATCGTGCATTACGGTAACTTTATAGAATACGATTTACCCATGATACCATATGTTAAGTCAAAATTAAAAACCTTTGTTGGTGGTATACATCCACGGGAGGATGGAAAACATCTTACCAGGGATACGAAAGAAATAGCAGCTCCCCTTCCTAAGACCGTATACTTACTTATGAATCAACATATCGGGGCCCCTTGTAAACCCATTGTTAAAAAAGGAGATTTCGTTAAAAAAGGTCAACTGGTTGGAGAATCACAGGGCTTTGTCTCTGCCAATATACATGCCTCCATTTCGGGTAAAGTACTTGACGTTGCACCGTGGCCGCATCCTGTTACCGGGACAAAATCTCCGGCAGTTATTATAGAAAGAGCAGATGATGATTCATGGATAGAGGGTGCTGATGTTCCTTTCGACCCGGACCAGATCACTCCTGATCAGATCAGACAACTCGTACAATCGGCAGGGATCGTGGGTTTAGGCGGTGCTACATTTCCTACCCATGTAAAACTTACACCTCCCAGGGACAAGACGATCGATACCGTTGTTATGAATGGTGCAGAATGTGAGCCCTATCTTACCTGTGATTATCGCCTTATGCTCGATAAACCTCACGAGATTATCCAGGGTTTAAAACTGGTTATGAAATGTATTGGGTGTAAAAACGCACACATAGGAATCGAGGCAAATAAAGAAGATGTTTACGCTCTTTTCAAAAGCATTGTATCGGACGAACCGAATATCAAGGTTGATCTCCTGGAAGTAAAATATCCGCAGGGAGCTGAACATCAACTCATCAAGGCACTGTTACACCGGGAATTTAAACCAAAGCAGTTACCGTTGGAAGTAGGCGCTATCGTAATCAACGTGGCAACGGCTTTTTCTATTTATGAAGCGGTAAGATTCAAACGGCCGCTTATCCAGCGGATTATCACGGTAACAGGAGACGGTGTGGAAAAGCCACAAAACTTTCTTGTACGGTTGGGAACACCGGTCAAGAGTTTATTAGAGGAAGCAATGGCGAGCCCACATATCAACAAGATCATCTTTGGCGGCCCTATGATGGGTATCGCACAAAGCAACAGAGATACTGCTGTTACCGTGAAAGGAACCGGGGGTATTCTTGCATTGCGAAGTGCTCAACAATTCAGGTCACGCGCATGCATCCGGTGTGGGCGATGTATAGAACATTGTCCATATGGACTTAATCCCGGTGAATTAAGCATACAGAGTGAAGCACAAGAGTTTAATCTGGCACAAGAAAATAATGTAATGGAATGTAAAGAGTGTGGTTGCTGTACCTATATTTGTCCGGCAAAGAGACCTATTGTGCATCTTATTAAATTTGCAAAGGTAGAAATTGCTAAACAAACAGCTAAGAAGGCGGCATCTGCAGGGTAAAAATAAGCATACAGGGTTACAGTGAATTTATGTCGAATCAGGTACGGAACTATTCTCCGTTAATAATCAGCGCCTCTCCCCATATCAGAGATGTCGAGAGTATTCCGCGGATAATGTGGTCGGTGGTACTTGCACTTATCCCAGCCGGAATTGCCGGTCTTTTTGTCTTTGGATACTATTGCCTGTATATTATCTTCTTAAGTGTAGCAACTGCCGTCATCACAGAAGCCATTATCGCATGGCAGCGAAAGATGCCGGTTTTCAGCACCATTGGAGACGGAAGTGCTGTTGTTACGGGTATTTTATTAGCATATATCCTGCCACCAGGTGTTTCATGGTATGTTCCTGTAGTTGGTTCTTTTTTTGCAATTGCTATTGTAAAACATACCTTCGGAGGATTAGGGAATAATATCTGGAACCCTGCTCTTGCTGCACGGGCATTCTTACAAGTAGCTTATCCTGTAGCTGTTAATTCAGACTGGCGTATCCTGCATCACGGAATAGGTAATCTTGTCCATAATATTGTTAAGATTGATTCAGAAGGAAACATGATAGATGCTGTGACAAGGGCAACGCCGCTGGCAAAAGAGGCAGGAGCAGAGACGTATCATCTTGCTCAATTGCTGATGGGAAATGTCCCCGGTTGTATCGGGGAAACCTCGGTAATTGCATTACTATTGGGCGGTATGTATTTAATATATAAACGATATATTAAATGGTATATACCTGTATACTACATAGCAACGGTCTTTATCATGGTCCTTATTTTACCTCCGCAGATGAAAACACCATGGGCCAATAATCCTTTTTACCATATCTTTGCCGGGGGTCTGTTCCTGGGTGCATTTTTTATGGCAACGGATATGGTTACCTCTCCCCTTACAAAACCGGGACTTGTCATTTTTGCTGTTGGTGCAGGCATACTAACAGTATTAATTCGCTTTTATTCCGGTTACCCGGAAGGCGTATGTTATTCCATACTGCTTATGAATACTGCTACGCCCCTGATCGATCGGTTTACAAAACCCCGGTTGTATGGTACCAGGATAAAGAGGGTTTAAGATGCAAAAAAAGATTCAATATACCGTTGTCCTTACAATCGTTTCCCTTTTAGCTTCCGTTGGGGTATCATCTGTTTTTTTACTTACACGGGGTACCATCAAAAAAAAGGAACTGGCTATCCGGATGGAGGCACTCTACACCGTGCTTCCCGATCTAGAAACTCACATAGAGATTACTCCGTCGGAGACTGCAGATCAGGATCGTATTTACAAAGGTCTGGATAAAACAGGACAGGTTATAGGTTATGCGACCTGCGGCGAGGCCCAGGGGTATTCAAGCAAGATCAGGGTTATGATAGGAATAGATCCCCACCTGGAAAAAATCCTTGGAATTAATGTCCTTGCACAAAATGAGACACCGGGTCTTGGTACACAAATGACCGATGTCGAGAGCACAACAACCCTCTGGAGTGTAATTTTTGGAAAAAAGCCGATATCGCTTGACTGGGAAAATGAAGAATCATGGGAACTGCCTTTTTTTATAGAACCTGAAAGGATAAAAAAATTCGGGATAATCAAAAAGGCGAAAAACAAGGCACGACCGTGGTTTCAGGAACAATTTAAGGAAAAAACCTATAATCAACTTATTGTTTCAAAGGTAAAGGATCCCGACAAAATTACAGCTATCACAGGAGCCACTATATCTACAAAGGCTGTAGTTTATGCCGTACAAAATGCCATCGATAAGGTTAGAAACATTGTTCAACCCCCAACGTGGGAAGTTCAATAAGACCCATAATGTATTTCAACGAAAAGGATTTGTTTTGGCGAACTCACCCTGTCGCTCCGTTATCTGTCTTCTTTTTTCTAAATAATTTTATATAAAAATGTCTCATTCTGGAAAAGGGACCGAGGAAATTAAACCGATTATAGAAGCATTGATATTTGCAGCCGAGGAACCTGTTTCATTGCGTAAACTTACCGATCTTGTTGAGGGTAGCGATGTCACCCTCATTCAGGAGGCCATTCTCCGGTTAAACAATGATTATGAGGCACAGGGAAGATCATTCCGGATTGAGGAAGTAGCAGGAGGGTATCAGTTCTATACAAGACCTGAATATTATGAGTGGATAATGAAGTTACGGAAAAAACCGGGAGAAGTAAAACTCACCCAGGCATCCCTTGAAACCCTTGCAATAATTGCATATAAACAGCCTATTCTCCGGGCAAATATAGAATCCATCCGTGGGGTCCAGTCGGGCCAAATCATCAGATTCCTCATGGAAAAAGACCTTGTTAAGGTCGTAGGAAGGGATGAATCGTTAGGGCATCCTTTACTCTACGGTACCACAAAAAAGTTTCTTGAATATTTCGGATTAAAAGATATTAAAGACTTACCCAAAACAGAAGAGCTTGAAGCTCCGTAATTACGCGCTGTACCCCAATGTAAAAAACGGTATTTCCTGTAATTTACTATTGCTTTTACCGGCAATTATTATTACATTAGCAGAAGGCTGAATATAGAGAATATCAAATGCCCGATTGTGATCATTTGACAACCGATGATAATATCCAAAATTGATATTGAGCGAATTACTCCCTAAGTACTCTCATCGTGTCATTCCGCCTCAGTGATAATACTTATGAAATTCAACCAGTTACACTCATGGCGTGTAGGATACAAAAAAGCCATTCAAATCCAGGAAACCCTGAAAGATTTATTAATCTTAAAAAGATCTTTCGGAAGAATAGACACTGTAGCAGGTACAGATGTTTCTTATGACAAACAAAGCGATTCCTTTTTTGCAGTTGTTATTACCTTCAAGCTTAATAAAAGTTTAGAACAGCTTGAGGAAGCTTCGGCCATAAGCAGAGTGAAATTTCCTTACATACCCGGACTCCTTTCTTTTCGCGAGGCTCCGGTTCTCCTTAAGGCATTTCGCAAACTGAAAACTATCCCCGATATCATTCTTTTTGATGGGCAGGGAATCGCCCATCCCCGTCATTGTGGTCTGGCATCTCATATGGGATTAATCCTCGATAAACCTTCTATCGGATGCGCAAAAAACAGGCTTATAGGGAAATACGATCCTGTTGAGAATACGGTAGGTGCATACTCGGAACTTCTGTACAGGAACCAGGTAGTAGGCGCTGCACTTCGAACAAAAATAAATACAAAGCCCATCTTTGTATCACCCGGACATAAAATAGATCTGATCTCTGCAATCCCTATCGTTTTAAAAACCTGTTGTGGATACCGTATTCCTGAACCCATACGACAGGCGCACTTATTCGTAAACAAATTGAGAAAAAACGCACGAAAATAAGGGAGTTTCTATTATGAGAATAAAGGCGATAATCTTTGATTTAGACGACACGCTCTATGATTGTACAAGTTCACTTATCGATGCATCAAGAAAACGTGCCGCGAAGGCACTGGTTGAAGCAGGTTTACCATGTACAGAAGGAGATGTCTACCAGTTACAAAAAGAACTTACCGATAAATATGGCCCGTATCATCTGGTATTTGATGAAATCGTACAAAAATACCATGCTGATAATGCCTTAGTAAACATTGCCTATAAAGCATACAACAGCAGCGAGGTTTCTGAAATTAAACTTTTCCCGGATGTTATCCCCACACTTACCGAATTAAAGGATAAAAACTACAAGCTTTTCCTCCTTACTGTGGGCGTCCATGAACGTCAGGAAAAAAAGATACAGATCCTCGGACTACGGCAATATTTTGATGAGATCATCATTAGCGATCAGGAAATCGGACTTCTTATGGAAGACTGTATTCATAATCTTATCAAGAGACACAACCTTGACCCGAAAGAAGTTGCTGTGGTTGGTGATAAGGCACGTGAAGAATTACTCGTAGCAAAATCATTTGGCATGACTACCATCCAAATGCTTCACGGAAGATTCAAAAACGAACCATCCATGAATGTATACGATAGGCCCGATTACAAGATTAAGCGTATTTTTCAGGTACCAACTATTTTGCAACTCAGAAATATGGGAAAAACGCCGGACAGACTTAAAATTGTCGCTATCGGAGGTGGTACCGGACTTCCCCTTTTACTCGAGGGCTCAAAAACATACAATAAACGCCCTACCGCTGTTGTAACCGTTACCGACTCCGGGAGAAGCTCTGGTATTTTGAGAGAAGAATTCGGAATACTTCCACCCGGCGATGCACGGAACTGCCTCGTTGCACTCTCTGAAACAGAGGAACAGGAACACGAGTTGTATCAGTTATTTCAATACAGGTTCAACAGAGGTTCATTAGAGGGTATGAGTCTTGGAAACCTATTAATGGCAGCACTAACCGATATAACCGGTAGTTTTGAAAAAGCTATTAAAAAGGTGAGTAAAATACTTAATATACGGGGAAAGGTACTCCCTTCAACCCTTGCCAATACTCATATCTGTGCCGAACTGGAAGACGGAACATACGTAGAAGAAGAGTTTAATGTGCGGGCCATTGGGAAAAAACCAATTAAGCGGGTTTTTCTCAAAAATGACGATGTCATCCCCCTCCCGGAAACAGTAGAGGAGATTTTGAAAGCTGATATTATTATTATCGGACCCGGCAGCCTTTATACCAGTTTAATAACAAATCTCCTGGTCTCCGGTATCAAGAACGCTATCAGGAACAGCAAAGCAACGAAAATTTATGTTTGCAATATTGTTACCCAGCCGGGACAGACCGATCACTATAAGATATCTGATCATATTAATGCTATTATCGAATACCTCGGTGATGGTATACTCGATTATGTCATTGTGAATAATAATATTCCACGCAAGGAGGTCCTTGAGAAATATCAAAAAGAAGGAGCAGAGCTGGCTTTAATGGATGAGGGTGTCTATAATTTAAATGTAAACATCAGAAAGGCAGACCTGATTGAAGATCTCAAACAGAAACGTATCCTTTGGGAAAAACAAGACCTCATTCGGCACGACCCCTGCAAACTTGCTGATTCAATTTGCAGGATATACGCAGGCTTACCGTTAACCGCAATATGTTAAAATGATTTCATGTAGAACACCAGCACCTTGTCTGAAACTACCTTTGCCATTTACTGATACAAGTGCCTTATCCTACCACCTGCAATAAGAAAAATATTATTGATTTTGGTTATAATTATCTGTATACATATACACGTTTATCCATTATTTTGCGATTGTATTTTCTCCATATATTCTCTGTTTACCTCTCCAATCCAAATATAATGGTACGTGATAATTCTTTACTCTGTGAAAAACCCAATTTTATTTTTTGAGAAAATAACCATGAAAAAATTCAATGCAAAACAAAGATCAGATCCGGCAGCAGCTATTCTGGCAGTAGAAAAAGAATTACAGAACTTTGACAAACAATTTAAAACATTGACAACGGGTCTTTCCTCTTTAGCTAAATCTCTTACTACAATCGGTAAAAAAATGGATACCTTCGAAAAACGGTTAGAACTCCTGGAAAAAAAGACAGCATCCGGAGTAAAAGAGTTTATAACCAAAAGTAAAGAGATCGAAGGAACCGCAAAAAAGGTAACCGATATGGAAAAAAACATTGAATTAATAAAATCAAGTCTGGAACAGATAGAAGATACCATGGGCGAACTTGAGGATACGAAAGACGAAATGTTAGACATCGCACAGCAGATGCAAGATTATCTGGATGAAAGTCTCGAGAAAGAATAATTCTGTATCTGGAATAATTTTTATACTTTATAGGAGCAAAAATATGAGTGAAGAGAAAAATACTACTGAAGGGCAGCCTGCAAAAAAATCTGCATCTCGTCAAAAATCTCCTGGTAAAAGACCGAAAAAAGAAGAACAGAAAACAGAAACTCAGATGAAACCCGCGGCAGAATCTGCTTTACCCCTTACAAGAAAAATAGATGAAATTATCAATGAAATTGAGAGCAAGCCTTTAAAATCCCTTGAAAAGGGAGAGAGGGATAAGCTCCTTCAGTTATATGAGAGGTTAATTCTTAAAATGGTACGGGAGATTAATAGTTCCCGACGATAATGTTTATAAAGGAATCCTGTTGAATGTTATATAAGAAATGGACACTTACATTCTTTACAAACCGTGTAAAAATAATTTTACTCCTTTCTTAAATCTCTTACATGACCATGAATAAGCGCTATTATCTTCCGTACGACAGTATTCAGAGATGTACCGGCTGTATCAATAACAAAATCTGCTATCTTATCATACAGAGGTCTTCTGCATTCCAGAAGATATTTAATTTCCTGATAATTACTAAGGTGTGTAAGGTTCGGCCTTTTCTGCGATGAGCGTTTATCCCCATAAATTCTTTTATATATGATGTTTATATCGGTATTGAGAAAGATTAAGACCCCCCTCTTCTTGAGATTCCTTACGTTCTCTTCCCTCAGAACAGCCCCACCACCAGTGGCAATGACCTTATCATCGAAAGAACATATTTCCTGAATAACCTTTGTTTCAATCTCTCTGAATACACCTTCACCATCTTCCTGAAAGATATCCCTGATCGTTCTCTTTTCTTTTTGTTCCAAATACTCGTCAGCATCAACAAACCCTTTGCCAAGCCGTCGGGCTAATATTCTGCCTATAGTTGTTTTGCCAGTACCGCGAAATCCTATTAAGACAATATTCACGTTATCAATAATGATCCTGAATTACTCTCTGCCCGTTAACCTTCGATAAGCAGTTTTTTCAATTAGTTCAAGTGACGGCATGTGACCTGTCCAGAGCTTATATTGTGCTGCTGCCTGATGAATAAACATCATCAACCCTCCGACAGTCTTACATCCGCAATCTCTTGCATCACGGAGTAATTTCGTTTCTACCGGATTATAAATAGTATCAAAGACAATCATATGAGGCCGTAGCATACTTTTATCCACTGGCGACTCATCAACTGCCGGAAACATACCTACGGGAGTTGCATTAATTATGATATCGGCTCCTGTTGCTGATAGATCATGCATCTCCCTTGAAGAACAGCCAACTTCATCGGCAAGTAACCGCGCACGCTCATAATTTCTGTTGAAGATTGTTATATGTGCCCCCCGCTCTTTTAACCCAAAGGCAATTGAGCGAGCCGCTCCTCCGGCCCCCAGCAGGATGATCTTTTTTCCGGATAAACTATTCATCCCGGATACCTGGTTTACCCTCTCCAGTGTCTTCAAGGCTGCTTCACAGTCAGTATTAAAACCAAGTAACCGCCCGTTCCTGTTTACGATAGTATTAACTGCACCGAGCTTTTTCGCCATGGGGTCTATTTCGTCCAGGTAATGCAGTACAGATTCTTTATGAGGAATCGTTACACTATATCCCTCTACAGGTAATCTTTTAAACTCTCTTATAAAGTCATCAATACGTTCCACTCTGAACGGAACATAGATACTGTTGAAACCCATCTCCTGAAAAAGGGTATTATGAATAACCGGGCTAATACTGTGAGAGACAGGGTTTCCTATTAATCCGTAAACTGACATGCCGCTGTCCTGCCTCTGTACCTGATAGGTATTGAATAGTTCATGAACACTGATCTGTCCGGGAGCTGATTCTTTTCCTGCCTGAAGAGAAGCAAAGGTTAAGTAACTACCAAATTTCTTATAGAGAATACGGCTGATAATACCGTTCTCTCCCATACAAAATGATATTACCGGCGAAGTAACCTGCTGAAGCAACTGGTATACTTTTATATTATCCGTTATATCTTTTGCATAGGTTATTATTTTAACAATGTCGGCGTTACCCTGTCTAAGCCTTTGATATATTTCATATAAATTATCGGGCGTCTCGGAAAAATTGTGGCAGGACACAATAATTTGTGTTTTATCGGCAGGGACGTTGTGTATCATATCCCTGCTGTCGTGTTCAATATCTATATAGTCAGCATGTAATTCAATAGCAAGCTTCAGGAAAGAGACTCTGTCCTTTTCACGCCCGCCAAATCTCCCGCCCTCCCGAACAGGCCTGTTTGTAACAATCACCGGCTTCGTACACCCCTTGAGCAGGCGCTCAAGGTTTGGATCTTTGATATAATCAAGGCGCAGCTCAACAATATCTGCAATCTTCGATGCTGCATCTCTGTCCTTCAGGGCATCTTCCATATTTGTTGCAGTGATAGGTATACAAATCATATCTTTGACCGGATATTGTTATCAGAAAATACATTCGATTCGTAAGGAACAAACAGAACTTCTCTATAACCCGGTAACACGCTGTTGATACACGGTATATTTCGGATCAGTTGCAGCAACTTTATTTATGGTATTTAAATAAGCTTTTGCACTGGCTTCAATGATATCGGTACTTATAGCACGCCCACCGATAATCTTACCATCGATATCAACACGTACGTGAACCTCGCCCATAGCATCCTTTCCACTGGTAACAGCCTGAATATTATAATCCCGCAGCTTACCAGGGATTCCGGTTGACAGGTCAATAGCCTTAAAAAGTGCATCAATAGGACCATCGCCGATAGTAGCGTTATCTACTATACGGCCGTCATGTAACTTTAGCCGCACACCCGCAGTTGGCACCACATTTGGCCCGCAGCTAATACTGAGGCTCACTAACTGAAAGATAGTAGGGACCTCCATTTTTTCTATTCCGATAATGGCCTCAATATCTTCATCAAATATCTCTTTTTTCTTATCTGCAATACTTTTAAACTCTTCAAAGGCCCGTTCAAATTCTTCTTCAGACAGCTCATATCCTAATTCTCTGATTCGGTTCTTGAGGGCATGTCGTCCCGATAATTTGCCGAGCACAATTTTTGTCTTCAGATGTCCGACGTCTTCGGGACTCATTATTTCATACGTTGTACGTTCTTTCAGTACCCCATCCTGATGTACCCCCGATTGATGCGCAAAGGCATTCTCTCCAACAATAGCCTTGTTCCTCTGCACCCGCAGTCCCGTTAAGGTACTCACCAGCTTGCTTGTTGCAATCAATTCTCTTGTATGGATACGTGTAGAACAGCGATAAAAATCGTGCCGCGTCTTAATAGCCATAACAACCTCTTCTAACGCCGCATTTCCTGCCCTTTCACCAATACCATTGATGGTACATTCTATCTGCTGGGCACCTGCCTTTACCGCAGCAAGAGAATTGGCAACTGCAAGGCCAAGGTCATTATGACAATGTACACTGATTACCGCCCTCTCAATATTCTTCACATTCTCCTTTAATCCGCGGATAAGGGATTCATACTGATCGGGTATGGCATAACCTACTGTATCCGGGATGTTTACTGTCTTTGCACCAGCGTCGATAACCGCCTCTACCACCTGAATAAGAAAATCCAGTTCCGTTCGTGATGCATCTTCAGGTGAGAACTCTACATCATCCACAAACTTTCTCGCATACGTAACCCCCTTAACTGCCAGATGAATAATTTCTTCCTTTGCCTTAAGCAGCTTGTATTTTCTATGTATCTCAGAGGTTGCTAAAAAGATATGAATCCGGGGTTTTTCAGCCTTTTCCAGCGCCTTTGCAGCACTATCAATATCCTTTTCAACAGCACGGGCAAGACCTGCAACAGAAACGCCGCGTATTTCCTGAGCAATCCGCTTCACAGATTCGAAATCACCAGATGATGTTACCGGAAACCCAGCCTCAATAACGTCTACATTTAGCAGGGCCAATTGCCGTGCAATCTGGACCTTCTCATGAATATCCAGACTAGCACCCGGCGACTGCTCGCCATCGCGGAGAGTCGTATCGAAAATAGTAATATTGTTATCCATAATCATCCCTCTGGTTTTATCTTTTCAGGTAACCCGGTTAATTTTACTACATGGTTTAGTTGCATTCAATACTTATTTGGCATCCAAGGAATAGGACGCAGATTTACGCAGGCTTCGTCGTGAGCTCAGTCGGACAATCTCCGCAAATTATAAATGAGAATTTACACCAAAATAATCAATGGTAATAACAGAGAGTAAAAAATTTTTTATGAAACCAAATTGGTATTATATTTGTTATAACTGTATGTCAACAGGCAAGTTTTAAAAAATAACTGTGATAAAAGAGGCGGTGTCTCTGAGGAGAGAAGGTCATCCCTGCTACGGATCATGGACACCAATCCTCATTACAAATAAATTCCATTGATAGAGAAGGAAATAAATATGAGTAAGAAGATACAAAATATGACTCAAAAAATTGATGAAAACATTCTATCGGAAATAGCGCCCACACCAAAAATACAGCTTAATGATTTTGATAAAGAGATTGAAAAACTGATTCCTACATGCGGAACAATAGAGCTTACCGAACAACAGAGGCACGCCCTATTCCGACCCGTAAACGAACATGATATTGAGATCCGCCCGGACGGCCTGATCTATCTGCCGTGGGTTGAATACGTAGCGAGACTCAAAGAGGCGTTCAATCTCAACTGGGCAATTGTACCGCAGGGAATGCCAAAACAAAACGGAGATTATCTGGTATGGGGATTCTATCTTATTATTCAGGGGAAGTTGGCCGGATTTGCAATCGGAGAGCAGGATTATCATCCTGATAATTCTTATATGACATGGGGCGATGCCTGTGAAGGCGCAAAAAGCAACGCCCTCATGAGATTATGCAAAGGCATAGGTATCAGCCTGGAACTATGGAAACCTTCTTTTATACATACCTGGAAAGAACAGTATGCTGAAACATATTGGGATACTGACAGAGACGGCAAAAGGAAAAAATACTGGAGGAAAAAAAGTTCAGGGCTGGTACATGAAGGAAGAAAAGAAGACACCTCACAAATGGTAGAAAAGGACTCTATCGATCCTCTGCCTGTTGACAGTGATAGGATAATTCCACCAGCCGGGCTTATTGGCAAGATTCAATCTGCAGAATCATTAACCCATTTAAAAAATATCTGGAATAAATATAATAAGTGCTTAGAATCGTATGCACCAAAAGACAGGGAACATATAATCAGGGCGAAAAACGAGAAGAAAAAGGATTTTCTTAAAGCCCTTAGATTAAAGTAAGTATCCTCATCAGGGATAACTCCGGGTTACGATAATATTAACTATTTGACATTAAGGTGCTACTTTGATAGATTTAACTACCTGTATGTCGTGAATCTTAGTTCTCGAACAAGGTACCTGAATGATAATTTACCACAGACGGGAAATTATCATTCAAAACTCTGATGTACAACAGTTCGGGCTTATCACTATAGGAAACAGGGCAAACCCGTACAATCTCTATGAATACAAAGAACCTAATCTGGATACTCCCCTTATTCGTTACGATTCCGGTTGCCTGCAGAACCCCTCATTATACAAAAACGTTATATACAGAAGAAAAGGAACATTCCGGTACGGCGCTCAGCAAAAACACACCGGAACAACATAAATTACGCGGCATTTCTTACTTTGAAAAGGGAATGACTGATGAGGCCCTGGAGGCGTTGAGGCTTGCAACAGGGGAATTGCCACATGATGCAGAATCACACCATTATCTGGGAAAGGTGTTGTATGAGAATGGTACCTTAGATGAAGCAATTTCATCATTACTGGCCGCTATTTCTTACTACAAACCAACTGACAGTGTTAAGAGAGCAGAGGCATACCATGACCTCGGTTTGGCATACAACGACAAGAATATGCTCTCAGAATCCCTTTCCGCATTAAAAAATTGTCTTGGATTAAATCCGTCAATGGCTGATGCACATTATGATATTGGGGTACTTTATTATAAAGAAAATATGATTGATGAAGGGATTCACCATATTGAAAAATCGATTACACTTGACCCAAACAACGCTGATGCCCACTTCACCCTGGGATTGATCTATTATACAGAAAAATCCATGGATAAATCTATACGTGAGTTCAAAAAGGCCATTGAACAGGACCCTCACGATGCAGAAGCACATAATTACCTTGGCTTATTATATTACAAACTGGGATCTTTTGAGGAATCCATCGATCAACACAGAACTGCAGTCAGATTAAATAATAATTACACAGATGCTTATAATAACTTAGGAATTGCCCTCACAAAAAAAAATAACCTGAAAGATGCAGCAGATTCCTTTAAAAAAGCGCTCGAACTGGAACCAGATTTTGCGGAAGCACATTATAATCTTGGATTCGCTTGCTATGCAGAGGGTAACTTCACAGATGCTGTGGCCTCTTTAAAACAGGCAGTCAAATTAAATCCGGAGATTGCTGAGGCACATTTCCTCCTGGGAAAGATTTATGCGGAAAACAACATGCTTGATAAAGCATTGTCTGAATATAAAAAAGCAATTACAGCAGACCCTGCTTCTGCAGAGGCATACTACAATTATGCAAAAATTAATGCCATTCAAGGAAGGCACGATGTCTCTACGGCAGCATGGAAGAAGGTTATCGAATTAGACCCCCGTAATGCCGATGCATATTTTAACTTAGGAGTAGCATACTATAATCAGGGAAATCTGGATTCCGCTATCTCCATGTGGAATAAAGTCACTGAGATTAAACCGGGAGATTTTGATGCCCTGACCAGCCTCGCAGATGCTTATGATAGGAAAGGGTTTATAGATAAGACCATACAAACATGGAAAAAGCTTACAGATACCTATCCGGACCGTGCAGAATTTTATTACCAACTGGGTAATGCCTACGTCAGGAAAAGTATGTATGCGGCAGCCCTCATCCAGTGGGAGAAAGCCGTAAAAATTAATCCTACTTTTGCAGATGCCTATTATAATCTTGGATTAGTTTACCAAAAGACAGGGAAGACAGATGAAGCTGTTGAAGCATATAAAAAGGTTCTGGACATCGATGCAAATGATAGAGAAACCCACAAAAACTTAGGCTTGCTATACAAAGATAAAGGGATGGATGTTGAAGCAGAGTCGGAATTTGCTATTTACCATATCTTACAAACTGCACAAAAAAAGAATAATTAGGACGCAGATGTACTTAACCCCGAAGGGGTGAAATGATTATAGCAAAAGAATAAACCACAGACTAATAACCCCGAAGGGGTGACATTATGAAGCTGTTAGTTCGACAAGCTCACTACAAGGTTTTGGCACCACCGTTCCGGGTTAGCTGTTATTTTCATTTTTTATTTACAAGTATGTCACCCCTTCGGGGTTTAAAATTCTTCTGAGGTCTTTTGCTATAATCATGGCATCCCTTCGGGATTAAAAACAATTGAACATAAAGAATCACTGTTGCATCATAGTAACATCATTAATCTGATAACAACACATCCCCGCAAACCCGCTTACATAAAATGAAAATTCCTATACAATGAACTTACCGCCTTCGGCGGACTTTTACACAGCACACTCCGTGGTAGAGTTGTACACCCCGGACATCCGGCTTCTGGCATATACCCTATGATAATACATAGTATTACTATCTCGTGCAAAAATGAATCTCTTTCATCAAGGATGAGACCCTTCGCTCCACTCAGGGTGACAGAATACAGGGTGCCATCCTGAAACCCTTCATTCCACTCTGGATGAAATGTCAGCAGGGAATTTGTCATTCTGAACACATTCACGGAGTTTATACTGAGCGAAGCGAGTGTGTTCAGGGTAAACTCCGCGAAGAATCTCCCATGATACCAGCCCAAAGAAAAATATCATCAGGCCCGGGAATTTGTCATTCTGAACGAAGCGAAGCGGAGTGAAGAATCTTGTCTTTTCACGGTGTTAAGAGAGCATCTTATACGAAACAACGGTATTTGTACTCCTTTTGGGGAGGGCCGAATGGCTCTTCTACCCCTTCACCTCTTCTGTCTTCATATTCCTGGTTCTTGAAATAAGGTACCAAAAATAATTGAACGCTTATACCCCTGAATCCCCCAGAGGGGGCCAGCTGGTACTCCTCGTCCAATGTTCACGGAACGTTTGCTCACCTGCTACTAATGACTGCTCCCAGCACTAGGTATCCAATTATTTGGTTTCTTTTTTTAGTGTTTTTTCAATTGATTCTACAGGCAGGAGGATTGAAAACTTCGTAAACCTTCCCTCTGCAGTATCAATACAGATTTTCCCACCATGAGAACTAATAATACCATGGCTTATGCTTAATCCCAGACCGGTTCCTTTATGTCTTGATTTTGTGGTAAAAAATGGGTCCAGTACTTTATCTCTTACATCTACGGGTATACCCATGCCGTGATCATGGAAGGTAACTTTTACATATGGGATATCATTTATCACGGTCTTTTCACTTATAATTTCAAGGATTTTATCATCGTGCGTCTCGGGATATTTTTGGTTGAGGGCATACCGCGCATTACTAATGGCATTTAAGAAAACCTGCCGGATCTGCTGTGGATGCACATACACTTCAGGTAATTCCTCGAGAATATTTAACCTTATTTTAATACCTTCTTTATTTAATTGAGCTTTTGTTAAGATAAGGGTATCGGATATCAATTCATTCACATGAACCTTACTCTTTATTTCTTTTCTATCATTAGGCTGAGCAAAAGAAAGAAGACTGCTCACTATATTGGCGATACGGTCACCTTCCCTGATGATCCGGCTAGCAAGGTCTTTTTCTATACTTTCTTCTTTCGTTTTATTTGCTAATAGTTGAGCGCAATTAATAATACCATTTATAGGGTTATTAATCTCGTGAGCCACACCCGCAGCCAGCTCACCCAGTGATGCCAGATACCTTGACCGTTCGGCGTCCCTTTGCAGGGTTACTTTTTCAGTAATATCCCAAAAAATCCCTAAAATACCAATAGTTTCACCCTTCTCATCTTTTATAGGAGTTTTAACGGTATGGATAAGAAATTCTTGTCCATCCCTTATATATCTCTCCTCGATATCCTCCGTCTCTCCCGATTCCATGATCCTCCTGTCGTCTTTTCTGTATTTGTCAGCAAGCTCTTCCGGATAAAAATCAAAATCGGTCTTACCAAAAATCTCTTCGGGTTTGATGTGAAGATCATTGGCCAGATTTTCGCTGCAGGATATATATATCGAGTTTTTATTTTTATAAAATATCCTCTGCGGAAGGTTCTCAAGAAGCATTCTATATTTGTTCACTGTCATGCGTAATAACTCTTCTTCCTGTTTTCTTTGCGACCGTTCTTCCGTCTCTTGCAATGCCCGTTCAACTGCATGAACAAGCTGTGCCAGATTATCCTTTCTAACATAATCATATGCGCCGGATTTCATGTATTCTACAACGACATCCCCGCTAATAGCTTCTGATACGACAATAAATGGTATATCCAACCCGGTGTGGTTTAACTGAGTTAATGCACCAATCCCGCTGAAAAATGGCATGGAATGCCCGGAAATAATAATATCCCATAGATTTTTTTCAAGTTCTATCTTCATCGCCGAGGCTGTTTCGACCCGTTCATATATTGGATCGTACCCTCCGTGTCTTAATTCGCAGAGGATCTGTTCAATATCTTCCAAAGAATCATCAACAATGAGCACACGTAGCTGTTTACCCATTTAAGTGCCCCCCCTTTTTCTTAAAATAATTTTCACTTTACAACAATTTAAAACACGGATGGATGGTAAACGGCACAATGATCAAATAATGTCTTTCACATAAATGTTTTTGTCAATTATAAATTTAAAATAATTAATCTGCAATTAGAAATATTTATACCCTCTGCTCTCATTCGCTCTATCAGTCCCCTGCTCCTGATACTGCACTATCATAATCTTCACCGATAATGCCTTAAGAAAAAATTATTTCAGGATACCTATTCAATTTGACAAGTATCGGTTAGTCTTGTATAGTTATTTTAAGTATATACATAAGGAATTTTATATAAATTTTCTATTATAGTAGATGAGAAAATGAATAAATTGATTATATTCTTGGTCTGTCTAATCTTTACTGTATCTCAACAAATTACATTTTCCGCGGAAAAAGAACAACATTTAGATGATATTGCAGTAACCGTTAACGGAAAAATAATAAAACAAGAGGATGTAGCAAGGCGACTGCAGAACTTTCAGGATGTGACCCCGAAAGAATTAAAAGCTGCGAGACTGGAGATTATCGATCAGTTAATTACTGATATACTGCTCGATGAATTTATAGACAAACAAGGAATTATTGTGACTCAGTCAGAAGTTGAAGAAGAGGTTCGTCATATAAAAAACAATACGAGAGATACATTATCACTGGAAGAGGTCCTTGATTCCGTGGGCTCCAATATGAATGAATTTAAAACGAGCATAAGACACTCTATTGCCCTTGAAAAGTACTTTAATAACAGACTTGACAACAGGGCACTGGAGAATTATTTCGAAAAGAATAAAAGCCTTTTTAATGGTGAATCCGTTAGGGTTAGTCATATTCTCATCGATATAAAAAACCTGAAGACACAGGAAGAGTACTCCGGGGCATTAGAACAGATCAAAAATATTAAACAAGAACTTGAGCAGGGAAACAATTTTGAAGAGGCCGCAAAAAAGTACTCTCACTGCCCTTCAGCTCTTTCAGGTGGAGATTTGGGATTCATTCAGAGGAAAAGTATACTGGCAGAAGCATTCTTAGACACTGCATTCTCTTTACCTGTAGGCATGGTAGGAGGACCCGTCCTGACAGAGTATGGATATCACCTGATAAAAGTTACTGAGAGAAAAGAGGGTTTAAAAATTAATTTTGAGGATGTCGAGGACAAAGTACGCTCGGCAGTACTCGATGCAGAGATTCTTAAACTCCTTGACAGACTTCGGAATGATGCACAGATTGCGGTACATTCTGCAATGCTGAAGTAATTTCCCTCTGTGTCAATCAATACACAGAGCTCCGCCAGGAACGGTATGTTAAAGGTATCTTTCTCACAGAAAGACACGGAGACACTAAGAATAAAAAGAATAATGGAGGTAAACTTTTATTCTATTCATATGCTGCTCTTCCGGAACTCTGTTCTTATGCTTTATTTTTCACTATATCCAACAATCTCTTCGGATGTAGTGATCTCACGGGCGAGTTCATAGACAAGTTTTTCAATAGCATATTCTACAGCAGGGGAAAAGTCGGGACCTGTGGTAACCCACCATTCAAATTCAACCTTGGTCGTTGCAACATCAAGTCCTTTTTCTTCAACAGAAATCTCAGATTTCCATATCCTGTTTAAACGGGGGTCTAAAAATGATGCTATAATGGAAAGGTTATGTGTTCCAACGGCCCTCCATGTAGCTTTATCAATATAAAGTTCAATATCTGAATTCTTTAAATCAATAGATAAAATTCCATCGATACCCCCACCCCTCACGTATTCATTATCCTGAAGATTATCCAGCACGATAACCTCCTGAAATATAATTTCTGACATTTTTTTAATCCTTGGCGAGAGGGCTTCTCCAACCGGAAAAACAAAATTTGGGTAGACAAAATGTGGAGCACCAGGCTGATATCGCTTTACCGATGCCTCTTGAACAAAACTCCGTAGTTCAGGTGCGATATAAAGACCCACGGTAACAGGTAAAGGAGACAGCTCATAAATCTTTTTGTCAAGCCCTGGCGAAAGTGTTACCTGAGGCGCTTTTCCACTCATACATCCTACCAGGATAAGAAGGCAAAATAAAATAAACCAATTTTTGTATGGGTATAAAATAAACCTGGCATGATTCATAATACATCACCTCTTCCATTTTACAGGCACATCGCTACTCTCCCTCCCAATGAGGATAACACCTTTTACCTTTTTTACTCTCGAATATATTGGATACGTTTTTAGCAGGATAGGATTACCGGTTGTGGAACACAAGATCTCACCGGTCATCGTTGTACCAGTCTTTACTGTTTGCCATATTGGACAATCCTTGCATGCCATGGTGAATTTATGTCTCATGAAAAAGCATTTTTTACCGATAGGATATCCTGTAAAAAACTGCTTTGCTGCCTTATTTATCTTTTTTACTTTAAATTTATCATCAAATATCACTATCGGATCTGTTATAATATCGAGAATATTATTGTATTCATCACGAGTTTTACGTGTCTTTACAGGAGACATACACTCTTCACTCACACAAGAATATTTCTATTTCTTTCCTAATAAAAAACAATTTTCAAGACTGTGGGCGAAAAAGAGCAATTGGCATACCGTAGGATATTTATACACTGTATTCAACAATTCGTATTCACACAAGTGCCGAGACAATTAGCATATAAATAAACCCGATTCATAGCGATAGCTTACAAAGGAAAGGAACATTGATGCATGCAAAGAGGCATTTTGGTAGTAATCAACCAGTAGTATTGAGATGATGTTTTACAGAATTCTGGAAAATAAGTACCTGACCATAAATCATTGTACCTTAAACAGGACGTAGATTTTATAATATTAACCACGGATGAACACAGATGAAAACGGATGGAGAAAGGAAAATTATTATCTGTTTTTATCCGTGTGCATCCGTACTGCAATCCATTAACTTCTTGTTTTTTCTGCGTGTTTTTTATGCCGCCATTTCCGTAAGTATTTTAATATCAATGGCTGAAGCTGTTATCAGCAAAAATGAAGCAGAAAGAAAAACGATGAGTGCTAATCTTGAGCTCCGGAGGAGCGGCATGTTAATAGAACGAGAATGTACCTCCATAGTAAGCTCCAGAGGAGCGACATGTTAGTAACTCCTCAGGTTCAGGGTTCAGGGTTAAAAGCGTTAGGAAAAGGACTGTTTGGAGGTTATAAAGGATTCGGTACGACTAGCATCGATTGTTTCCGTGCCTTCTATGCCGCTCCTCTGGAGCTTGATAGTGGTACATAGCGTTTTTCTATTAACATGCCGCTCCTAACGGAGCTTTTCACTGCAGGTATAAGTATCTGTACATAAGCATTTGCATAGTGAAATCCTTATTAATAAAATGTACAAAAATTCGTGGTCAGGTACTTACCTATTTTTTGAATGAAAAAAGGCAGTTGCTTAAGAGAACCAACAACTGCCTTTTTATCAGAGTGCTACTTAATTTTTTCAACAGATAAATACAATTAGTGATGACCCGATGGATGAAGCGCACTGGCACCTAAATCCAACGATATAAACCTAATATCCTTTTCATTAAGACTAACTTTCGTATGGGCACTTGCACCACTATGCTCGTGAACTGAAATTTCATACGTTCCTGGCTTTAACTCAAATACGCAGGTGCCATTCTTTCCGGTTGTACAAGATTCATCACCAACGGTAATCTCTGCACCTTCAATAGGTGTACCAATCGCAATTGCTGTAACCCATAATTTTGCAGGTTTAATTTCATAAGCATGAACCGCCGTCATGCCAATTCCGGTGGCAAATACCATACCCATCAATCCTGCAAATATCTTCTTAAACATAATCCTGTTTTCTCCTTTCTTATTTTTTTAGATTTGATAGCAAGAATTCTTTCCATTCTGTACATTCTGAAGGCCTGTCAATTCGTTTCCCTCCTCCACCCCCTTTCATTCTCCTTTTATATCTCTAAAAAATAAATAGTGCCATTATACATCTAAAAATCCCTTCGTCAAGACAGATAATTATTTCTCCTGTGCCTGATACACTTCTATGGCAATCACGCCCGTATTGTCCTGAAATCCTTTACCATACAACCCAAATATATCGTCATTCATTGAGAGATATAAAAACTCCCCGTCCTCATCAGGAAGAACACGAACAATACCGGAAGTCCCCATAGGGAACATCCTGCCGGAATCTCCGATTCTTCCTATGAGCATACCGATAGGTTGACCGGGAAACACATAGCCCTTCAGGGCTTCAACCGGAATACCATCTGCACTATGGCCATTGGGAAATAGTTCAGGATTAAAGCACCACTGGTTATTCTTTTCAACTTTCCATTGCAAATATTTTTTTTCCTGTACAACAACATCGGTCATTTTCCATACGGTATCAGCATGAATAACCACTGTTTCGGCCCTCAGGCCTGTGACTGCCACAAACAGAGAGATGAGAACAAGTGATACCTCCAAAAGCACCCTCCGTTGTAACTTACCTTTCAAATACGGAAAGACAAGACTCATTTTATTTCCCGAATCACAAACATGCCGTCCGGTGGGTTTTTTAGAATTGTTCTGATCCTGTCGTGCCATAATTCTCCAAACTCCTTTATTTCAACATCAGTCCCCTTCCCTGTTACTGCCAAAGGCATTAATTCTCCCATCTTAGGATTTGCAGGCAGCATATAATTACTATAACTAATTTCTATCCTCTTTGCAGTATCCATCCGCTCAAATATTACCGTACATACTGCATCTTCATCTGCCTCCTGTGTATCATCGAAGGAAAGTAAATTTTGTCTGTTATACCGGCCACCTCCCAGTCCCTTAAAACCACTTTCTCCTGCTGCACCGGTAATAAAGGAAACCACCTGTGATATGGGACCATTTACCCTGTACTCTATTCCACCCTTAAATGTTACCCTGATCTGTCCGCGCTCTGGAATTTCGTTTCCGTAAAGGGCCTTTAAAGCTAGCTGCGTTAATTTATATGCACCGGAAACCGCCGGACACGAGTGGCCGGCAAGTTTTATCGCATCGGTATAAGCAAAAACAAAAGGTTCATCTTTATCCATCGCACCCAGTGTTACAGCAAGCCGGTCTTTAATTTTAATTGGTTCTACCTCTTGAAAAAACGGTTTGTTAAATTTTGTCTGTTCCATTAATATTCCTCATAGTAAAAACCTATAATATATTATAGTACTCCACGGATGAAACTGAACATACTTGCATGCACAGAGTGCAATATTAAAGCTTAATCTTTCATAACAATTTAGCTTTTTAAAAATCCGATATATGAAACACACATAACCCCGTTAGGGGTGGCCTGTTTGTAGCTCTTAATCTTCAAGTGTAGATAAATCTCCTGTTGGCAATCCCAGATCTTTTGCTTTCAATAACCGACGCATAATCTTACCGCTACGGGTTTTTGGCAGATTGGTACAAAACTCTATTTCTTTAGGATACGCATGTGCAGCTAAATGATGTCTTATAAATATCTTTAACTCTTCTTCCAGTTCTTTTGAGGGTTTGTAACCTTCCCGAAGCACCACAAAGGCCTTGATAATCTCTCCCCGTTCTGCATCCGGTTTGCCAATTACACCCGATTCCGCCACGGCCCGGTGTTCAAGCAGTGCACTCTCCACTTCAAACGGACCCACTCTATGGCCTGATGTGTTAATTACATCATCGGCCCTGCCCACAAACCAGAAATAACCATCTTCGTCCTTATATGCTGTATCGCCTGTTGCATACCACCCGTTAACATTGAAGTATTCTTTAAATCGTTTCTCGTCACCCCATATCGTTCTTAACATAGAGGGCCAACCAGGCTTCAATGCCAGAAGTCCGTGCTGCCCGGCAGGCAGCTCAAAACCTTTACCATCGATAATTGCGGCTTTAATACCAGGAAATGGTTTACCCATAGAACCAGGTTTTATCGGCAGACACGGATAATTTGCAATCATAATGGACCCTGTTTCTGTCTGCCACCAGTTATCATGAATTGGCAATCCATACCCTTTTGAACCCCATCGAATCACTTCCGGGTTCAGAGGCTCGCCGACACTACAAATATACCGCAAGCTGCTCAGATCATACTTCTCTATCACCTCATCGCCGGCCTTCATTAACATACGCAGAGCCGTAGGGGCTGTATACCATACCGTAATTTTATGGTTTTGAATGCTCTCATACCATTTTGCAGCATCAAACCGGCCATCGTAAACATAGAGGGAAATGCCGCACAACCACGGCCCCCACAATCCATACACCGTCCCTGTCACCCAGCCGGGATCTGCGGTACACCAGTAAATGTCATCATCCCGCAAGTCAAGCGCCCATTTTGTTGTAATATAATGGGAAATCATATCATTATGAACATGAGTCACCCCTTTAGGCTTCCCTGTAGTGCCGGAGGTATAGAGGATGTAGAGCGGATCTTCCAGCTTCATCCATTCTGTTTCAAACGTGTCAGAGCTGTCTTTTATTAAGGTATGATAATATACGTTCCCCTCTTCTTCTGCACCTTCTCTTTTATCATCGTTCACCAGGATAATATGTTCTAATTTTGGCAGCTCCCATAATACCGTATCAACACGCTCTTTTAATTCCGGTGTTGTGATAAGAACCCTCGCTTCACTATTCTGCAAACGGTCACGTACCGCATCTGGCCCAAAAGCTGAAAACATCGGTCCGGCAATAGCACCGAGCTTGGCAATTGCGACCATACTAATAAAAAGTTCCGGTAACCGGGGGAGAAAGAGAAAAACGCGGTCACCTTTTTTCACCCCCAGCTTCTGGAGCATATTGGCACATTTATTCGTAAGGCTTTTCAGTTCTAAAAATGTATATTTTTGGCATGTACCATCGGCACCTTCCCAGTAGAGTGCTACTTTGTTTTTCCTCCAGGTCTGTGCATGTTTATCAACCGCATCATAAGCGATATTAACCCTTCCGTCGTTTATGTTAAGCTCTTTTTTGAGGGTTTCCCAGGAAAATTTCTCGTAAATCTTCTCATAATCAATCAAGCCATCCGTTATGGGTTTTTTGTCAATTATTTCATTATTTTTCATAAAGACAAACCCTCTTGTCCTTTTTTATAAAATATACGTTACAGGGAACAACATATTCTAAATCTAAATACAGGTCTCTCTATAGTTTGAGATTCAATTTACAAGCGTACATATTATCTCACTTATCTTCCTATGTCAATCAGAAAGAATTGATACCGGTAAATTTATAGAATCGCTTTATGTATTTTTACCCATGGAATTGATATAATAAAATGCATAATCTTTTTAATTACACACGAAGAGAGAAGAAAACCTATGGACCTTACATTTAATGATCATTTACTACCAACACTTCCGGCTATGAACGATCTTCCGGAAGATAAGATCGTGGGAATAACATCAACCATACCGGTTGAGATCGTCTTTGCTGCCGGATATATACCTGTAGACCTTAACAATATCTTTATTTGTGATACACACCCCTATAAAATGGTTGAAGATGCCGAATCAGCAGGGCTTCCAAGAAATACCTGCGCCTGGATAAAGGGCATGTATTCAGTGACCAGAAAACATCATATCAGAAAAATTATTAGCGTAGTTCAGGGGGATTGTAGCAATAATCAGGCATTGATGGAGATTTTTCAGTCAGAGGGCATTCAGACATTACCGTTTGCATATCCTCACTCCAGGACAGATACGGCATTTTTGTATAATCAGTTGGTAAGGCTCGCAGACGCCTTGAAAGTAGAATACTCAAAAGCAGAAAAAATGAAAAAGCACCTCGATGCGATTCGTAAAAAAGTACATGAAATCGACAGGCTTACGTGGGTAGAAAATAAAGTAACGGGAGGAGAAAACCATATCTGGACAGTATCTGCAAGTGATTTAATGGGAGATTATACTATTTTTGATGAGCGTGCAACACGATTTTTAAAACGAGTGCATGACCGCAAGCCAATAGAATATGATCTTCGAATAGGTCTCATCGGAATACCACCCATTTGTGAGGATCTCTATTCATTTCTTTCTTCCATAGGTGCCCATGTTGTATTTAATGAAATACAAAGACAATTCAGCATGCCGTATCCGACAAAAACCCTGCTGGAGCAGTATAGTCAGTATACCTACCCCTATGATGTCTTCTCGCGCATAGATGATATTCAACACGAAATAAAACAGCGGAATATCAGGGGACTCATCCATTATGTTCAGAGCTTCTGTCACCGGCACATCCATGATGTTATGATAAGAAAACATATTCAGTTACCGATTCTTACCCTTGACTGTGATCGTCCCGGACGCTTAGACGGGGCTATGAAGACACGACTTGAGGCCTTTATTGAGATGCTAAAAACTGATAAAGCTGAATATACAACTCTTATTCGTACATAAATACACAAACCTTTTCTTCATCACAAATCTCAAATTCCAAACAGAAAAAAACGAAATCGTTACACATAATCTCATAGTACCTATCCCATAAGGTACTTGCACACCCCTATTGTAATATGATAAACTTTCCAACATTTCATTCTCATTCTCTCTTAGTTTTACTATAAGTCTTCATAAAACTTTTTGTTATTGGTATTGTATTATGATTTATTTTGCAGAAAAACCAGATGAAATATTTCAAGAGATTGTACATCGAAGCCTAGTAATCATACAGAGTTGTCTCGAGGATACCTGTATGGAAGACGATGATGCAATGAGCAATTTCTACGAGAGGACACGAGAGCTTTTCACCCGGGAAGAGCTTCTCTTACAAGTTAAAAACTTACTTAGCGCCCATAAGTCTAATAACCTTTTCAGGTTAACAGATTATCATTTTTTAATATTGCATGATGTTATCTATCAAACAATCGAACTCCATAACGATTTAACCCTCGAAGGAGAATCTATATTTGATAACCTCGATGAAGATATTGATTTTGATACACTTATAGAAACATTCTTCTGGGATGAGGATTTTCTGGTTTCAAGTGATATTTTTGATGAACTTGCACTGGATACAAGAAAACAAATGGGTTTTAACGAAGAGATATTTAGTATCGTGTATGGTTTGAAACCTCATCCTTGTGAACTAAGACTGGAGATAATTAATACCCCGTATAACTGGGAAGCTCCTAATATCTACAGACCCGGGGAAACCTACCCATTCATTGAAGAGTAAATAACAAGCATATCTTCCTCGTTGTAACGTTTCGTTTTTTATGTTTGCTTACCGGTACTTATACTTTCCCGGCACACATCTTGCTATATTTAAGGTAAGAGACTATGAAGAGTGCAGAAAAAAACGAAAGGTTCCCGAATTATGATTTAAATGACCATACCGGCACACCTCTTGCTACATTGTTATTTGCATAAACATCAAATTTTGTATTTAGAACTGCAGAATTGAATATCATACTGTCATACTGCGGATTAAATCCTTAAAAGGTCTTTATAGAAAAACAGAGAGGTAAGGAACTATGAAGAATTTAAAAGAGACGAAAGATCTTCGGATCATCATTTGCGCAACCATATAACCATCAACTATCCGGTATATGAACGTTATACCGGAACTAATCATTAACTTTCCCCATAATTTTCATCAGTAGTACATATTATAAATCACATATCCACAAATTATTACAAGTTGTATTGTTGTAAGTAATGAAGCGATTACACTTTTATTTTCAGCTCTATAACCATTTTTTACTTTGAAAGGAGAAATAATATGGTTAATGACATCGAAAGAACAGAAGGTATTGAAAGGCGGGGAAGATACTTTGAAACCGGCTTGGCAGCTTTTAAAAGGATTTCATGGGGAGCCGTATTTGGAGGACTTGTTATCGCATTAGTTGTTCATTTAATGTTGAGTTTACTGGGAATAGGCATTGGAATAGGAACGGTAGATCCTATGCATGAAAGAGATCCTTTCGCCGGATTAGGTATAGGTGCCCTAATCTGGGGAATTTTTACAATGCTGCTGGCACTTTTTGCCGGGGGGTATGTGGCAGGGCGTCTTGCCGGTATTCCAAAAACAATCGACAGCGTATTACACGGCTTAATAACATTCAGTCTTTTTACCATAGTAACGTTCTACTTAATTACAACCACTATCGGTGCTGTCATAAGTGGTATTGGTGGTATTGTCGGGCAAACTGCATCATTGGCAGGTCAGGGTGTTGGTGCTGTTGCAGGTAAAGCACTTGAAGAGGTCAGGGAAAGAGGTATTGATTTGAGCAGGATTAAAGAGGAAGCGAAAACAGTATTTGAACAGACCGATGAAAAAGATATTGATGCCATTATTAGCCAGTTATTTAGGAATACGGATAGAGAGATCAACAGAGAAGATATTGTAAATACTATCGTTGCCCGTACAGATATGAGCCATGAAGAGGCGAATAGGATAGCGGACAAATGGATGCAAACATATCAGGAGGCTAAACAAAAATTCGAGGAACTGAAAGTAAAAGCTGAACGGCAAGCGAGGGAGACCGGTCAAGCTGTTGCTTCTGCCGTATCGAAAGTAGCTATTTTCTCATTTATCGGATTACTCCTTGGCGCTGCAGTTTCTGCTCTTGGCAGTAAACTGGGTGAGCCCCATGATATTGTTACACGTGATATTTCAGAAACCGGTACCCGGTCAAGATACCCCGAACGATGAGTGTAAAGACCGGAAATTGTCATATTACTGCTAAATTCAGTACTCTCTGTAAAATATGCTTGCAGAAAAAGAGACTGGCATCTGTCAGTCTCTTTTTCTCGTCTTTTCCTTTGCAAGGAGGAGAAAAAGAGGATGCCAAACGGTACGGCGGTAAGTTTTCAGATGAAGTCCTGTTTAAGTAAAAAAAACGGTTCCTTTTGGAATAATCATATTTCCGGTACTGGCTTTTTTCTCTTTCAACCATTCACATTTATCTGAACTGGAGTAAAGTATGGCACCATCTGCGCCGGAAAACAATAAAGAAATGAAAATTATGAAAATGGGAGAAAAAGAAACTGGCTGTACCTTTGTCACAGCTGAAAGGCATTTCTGTTGACGATGAAATGAAGCAGGCTATTGAAGACTGGTATTATTGGACCGCAATGGGTTATCAGTTGTTATTCTGAGATGATGAAGGGCATATGCATGAACTTACCGCCTTCAGCGGACTTTTACTCAACACACTCCATGGTATAGTTGTTACACCCCGGACATCCGACTTTTGGTATATACCCTATGACAATACATGGTATCACTCTCTCGTGCAAGAATGAATCTCTTTCATCAGGGATGAGACCCTTCGCACCACTCAGGATGACAGAATAGAGGGTGCCATCCTGAAATCCTTCATTCCACTCTGGATGAAACGTCAGCAGGGAATTTGTCATTCTGAGCGGCAGCGAAGAATCTCGTCTTTTCATGGTGTTAAGAGAGCATCTTATACTGAACACATGAAAAATTCCTATGCAATGTACTTAACCCCGAAAGGGTGAAATGATTATAGCAAAAGAATAAACCACAGACTAATAACCCCGAAGGGGTGACATTATGAAGCTGTTAGTTCGACAAGCTCACCACAAGGTTTTGGCACCACCGTTCAGGGTTATAGTTAACAGCAGTTGAAACCGAACAGGAAATAAAATTGTTTAAAAGGATACTTCTGTAAGGAAGTTATGAAAGTTTGTAAACAAGTTATAAGAGGAGGTATCCTATGCTTCAATTGGATCCGAAATGGGGAGAAACAACCGAAACCCTGCTTCAGAAAAGCATTGCTACTGAAAACAAGCGTTTGAGAGAACGATATCTGGCATTGGCACTTATTGCCTCCGGGAAATCGGTACAGAGTGTTGCCGGGCAAATCCACCGGAGGCGTCAAACAGTAAGTGAGTGGGTGCATAGTTTTAATCAGAAAGGAATAGAGGGTTTGGTGCCAGAGTTCAAAAGCCCTCAAGAACCATATCTGAGTAAAGAGGAATTTGAGGTCTTGTATCAGGCAGTACAGAAGCCTCCACGCCAGAGTGGGATAAAAACTGGTCGCTGGAGCGGTAAGAGTGTGGCCGCTTATATAAAAAAGGTATTTGGGAAAACGGTTCATCCCCATACAGCACGACGGTATTTGCGCAAGAAAACACTGCTCGATTTCTGAAGAAAATCCGTGCTTGTTTGCCAGGCTATCATATTGATGCTATTTGGGATAATGCACCTTATCACCGGGGTACTATTACGAAACAGACGGGGAAAGAAACCGATATTCATATACATCATTTACCTTCTCATAGTCCAAAGATGAATGCTGCCGAACAATGGATTCGATGGGCGAAAAAAGCCCTTTCCTATAATATCTGTTGGAAAACTCTTAAGACGTTAATTCGATCGTTCAATGGCTTTGTTGCCTCTATGGCTCAGAGAACTTCTGAAGTACTCTCTCGGTGTGTTTCTTATTTGTTCGGTTTCAACTGCTGTTAACTATAGCTGTTATTTTCATTTTTTATTTACAAGTATGTCACCCCTTCGGGGTTTACAATTCTTCTGAGGTCTTTTGCTATAATCATGGCATCCCTTCGGGATTAAAAACAATTGGACATAAAGAATCACTGTTGCATCATAGTAACATCATTAACCTTATAATTACACCTACCCGCAAACCCGCTTACATAAAATGAAAATTCCTATACAATCAAGCTAAGGGAAGAATATTCAGGTATAATATTGTTGTCTTCATTTATTTTCAAATAAACTCAGGTACTGTCCATACCCTTCTTTTTCAAGATCCTCTTTAGAAATAAACCGCAGTGCCGCCGAGTTAATACAGTAGCGAAGCCCCGTCGGCTCCGGGCCATCGTGGAATACGTGGCCCAGATGCGAATCACCATGTTTACTTCTTACTTCAATTCGTGTCATAAAGAGACTCCGATCTTCTTTTTCAACAATGTTATCAGGCTCAAGGGGCCTTGTGAAGCTTGGCCATCCGGTGCCCGAATCGAATTTATCAAGCGAGCTGAAAACCGGCTCTCCTGAAACGATATCAACGTAGATACCCTCCCTCTTGTTGTCCCAGTATTCATTCTTAAAAGGCGGTTCCGTACCTTTTTTCTGTGTCACTTTGTATTGTAAAGGACTCAGTGTCTTTTGCAACGTTGCGTCATCCGGTTTTTCATAGTTTTTCTTCTTCAGATCGGTATCTCCCATCTCATCACCCCATACCTCTCTCCGGCGTTGATCACGGCCCGAGCCGTGCCGGTAAAATTTGTATTGTAGCGGATGCTTATTGTAATAGTCCTGATGATATTCCTCTGCCTCATAGAATCTGGCGAAAGGCAAGATCTCCGTAACAATTGGTCTGTTAAATTTTCCAGACTGTTCGAATGTTTTTTTCGACTGCTCTACCAATTCCTTCTGTTCTTCGGTATGATAGAAAATTACACTCCGGTACTGCGGTCCCCGGTCGATAAACTGCCCTCCCGGATCAGTCGGATCGATATGCCGCCAGAAATAATCAAGAATTTCTTCATACGTAATCACGGAAGGATCATAATAAACCTGTACAGCCTCGACATGTCCGGTTTTACCAGAAGAGACTTCATTATAAGTAGGATCTTCCTTATGACCGCCGGAATACCCCGATACAACCTTCACAACACCCGGCAGTTTCTCGAAATCGGCCTCCGTACACCAGAAGCAACCACCTGCAAATGTAGCAACGCTGATTTCACCTCCCTGCATCCCGGGTCTTTCAACCTTTCCTTCCATAGCACTACCACCTTTCTGGCTGCTGACTACCATAAGTACCAGCATAACGATCATAAAACATTTTTTCATACAAAATCTCCCGTTCCCCGCTATCTTGTTTCCTCTTTTCAGAATTAAAAAAACACCATCAAATTATATGCCTAAGGTTTATCTGTATTGTAGTATATCAGAATACCTGCTATCACACATAGAAGGAAAATATTTTGAAGGATTAAGGTGAGGGAACATGCGACAGATCCTTTCCAACACCCCCACCTAACCTCCCCCATCCCTTCGCCTCCTCTCAGGACAGGCAAAGGGGAGGTACACCTGGTTTGAAATTCCTTCCAAGCAGGTTCAGGTTATAAACCTGAACCCACTGCGGTTACATCGATGGCAATCATGAGGTAACCGTGAGGCTAAAACCAGTTTATAAATTACCCTGAGGTAATCGAGAGATAAAAAAACCAAATTCATACTACACATCAAACTTCAAGGTATCGCCTGGTCTTAATTCATACACCTTATCCCGGAATCCCACTCTCGTTGCCTGTAACTTGTACTTGCTTGATGCAATGGTCATTGACTCAGGTGTTGTAATCACATCAAGCCAATTTCCCCTGTGTTTAATTCTTATGACCAGTTTGCCCAGCCCTTCCGGTATCCTCGGATTGAAATAAACGACATCATCCTTAAACTCCATTCCTGTATAACATCGCTGAATAATATCCACTGTCCCTGCCATTGCACCTAAATGGATGCCTTCATGTGTCGTCCCCCCCTGGATGTCAAATATATCACTTTCCAGTGCCATATTGAAAAGTTTCCAGGAACGAAACCGATCTGACCGTGCCAGGACCCATGAATGAACAACGTTGCTCAATGTCGAGCCATGGGAACTCCGTTCCAGGTAATACTCTATGTTCTTCGGCATGATCTGTGGGTCAAAATCATAACCCATTTGAGTAAAGAGCTCATGCAGTTCTTCTGAAGAAAAGAGATAAAAGAGCATCAACACATCGGCCTGTTTCGAGACCTTATAACGGTTTGCACTATCCCCTTCTGCCTCGAGTATACGGTCAAGACGGCGTATATCTCCGTATTTTTGCCTATATCCCTCCCAATCGAACTCCATCAGGTTGTCATACCCCTCAAACTGGCTAATGATACCATCACCATGAAAAACAATCCGCATCTTATGGATTATATCCCGCCAGAGTTCGATCTCTGACTCATTCAGCCCGATCGTCTCCCGCAGATCGCTTCGTCTTTCAGGCGGCAGGATCTCAAGGGCCCTGACAGCGGTGCAGAGTACCCAGACGCTCATGACGTTTGTGTATACATTATTGTTAAGTCCGGGGTTCTCCGCATCCGGATATTGATCATGGTATTCGTCGGGACCAATTACACCGCGAATTTCGTAGCGGCCAATCTCCTCGTTATATGAGGTAATACTTGCGAAAAACCTGGCGATTTCTAAGATAATCTCCGTGCCGTACGTGGCCATAAATTCCATATCGCCTGTTATTTTAAAATACTGCCAGACGTTATACGCAATAGCGGCATTGACATGACGCTGTAAATGTGTGTTATCCGGAAGCCATCGGCCCGATTTGGGATTCAGATGGAGCTTCTGCGTTTCTTCCCTGCCGTTGCTGCCGCTCTGCCACGGAAACAAAGCCCCTCTGAATCCTTCCTCTCTTGCTGCCATACGGGCTTTGTCCAACCTTCTGTAACGGTAAAGGAGCAGGGATCGGGTCAGAACAGGAATCCTCAGATTAAGGTAAGGGAAAATAAAGAGCTCATCCCAGAATATATGCCCCCTGTACGCCTCACCGTGCCAACCCCTTGCGGGTATACCTATATCAAGATCAATAGAATTTCTTGAGACGGTCTGGAGCAGATGGAAGATGTGCAACCTGAGAACCATCTGGCTGCGACCGCTGTCCGATACCTGGATATCACACCTGTCCCACAGATGATCCCATTCCATGATATGACTCTCAAAGAGCTGTCCAAAATCGTCTGCAAGCCTGACGACCTCGATAGCATCAAGCACCGGTTCCGAGATGGCAAAGTCCCTGGATGTATAGAAAGAGACGATCTTTTCTACCCTCAAAGGTTCGCCCTGTTTTGCGTCTGACACGACAATATCCTGCGCAATATGCCCGGATTCTTCAAAAATATTTCTTTCTGTATCAGTCTCTTCGTTGCCTCTGTATATGCGGGTTCTGGCCGCCTCGGCAATACGGATATTTGACTGATTGGTCTGCACCAGCAAATATATGCCGTCTTTATCGAACGTCCCCGTCTTCAAAGGCTCAAGGTGTTTGCTATTCAGTTGTTTATACCGCTCAACCCCGGCATTTATGACCGTCCCGTCAAGTGCCGAACGTATCTCTATACGCCCCGACCAGTTTTCCGGTGTAATGGTAGTCATCAGTGCAGCCAGGTGCATATTGTCCATATGGACTATTCGCTGACTGGTAACGGTAGTCTCCTTCTTTTGTTTATCCCTGAATCTGACGGTACGCATGAGGACGCCACGCTTTATGTCAAGTTCCTGTTTATAGGAAAGTATATCTACCGACATCAGATTAAACCAGTTACCACCTTCCAGCCTGAACGTAAGGACAAGCCAGTTGGGCATGTTCACAAGATCTTCGTTTTCGACCACACGGCCTGCGATTTCTGTTTTCAGGCGATTGTATCCCCCGGCCAGATATGTACCGGGATAATGTATCTCGCCGGCTTCAGCTTCCGATGCCGCTCCCCTGGTAGCAAAATATCCGTTTCCCAGTGTACAGAGTGCCTCCCGTAAGTTCTCTGTTTCGGGATCAAAGCCATCGTACGCTAGTATCCAGTTATTCATTCTGTCCTCCTTTACAAATAGGAATCAATTCAAGCAGGAATTCTCTGACCTCATCGGGATTCCTCAGGCTGTAAGAGGCGGCGGTTTCGTAAGGTTCGTCCTGGACGGCAATCCCAATTCCTCTGCCCTTAAGTACCCTTAAGGCATCTTCATCGGTTACATCGTCACCTATATAAACCGGCAGAACATCATCGCTGTCGAGGTTAAGGGCTGCAAGGAGTGAAAGCAATGCCTTCCCTTTATGCCATTCAATATCGGGCTGGAGTTCAAAGATTTTCTTACCGTATGTTTTCCGAAGCTCAGGATGCGCTGCCGCAACTTTATCTATAACTTTTTCAATCTCATCTGTATGCTCCGGTGCTGCAAGCCGGTAATGAACGGCAATGGCAAATTTCTTTCGTTCCACAAGTACCCCTTTGATCGGACTAAGCGTCCGGGAAAGCTCCTGCTCTGCCTTATCAAGGACAGGCAGAAACTCTGTCCCTACCTGGCTTTCCGCATGCATACCTTCTGGCCCGGCTATATCAAAGCCATGACTGCCTGCATAGACGATAGAATCGATATTTATCATACGGCGGACATCTTTCAAATCACGGCCGCTGATAATTCCTACGATGCAATGTTTGGATAGTGCAACAACAGCCTGTCGCATATCCTCCGACATAATCGCCTTATCCGGTGTATCAGCTATCGGTGTCAGCGTTCCGTCGTAGTCAAGAAATACCGCCATGCGTTTTCCCCTGGCCTGACGGGCAATTTCTTCAAAACTATCCAGTGCCCGGGGCAATGCCCCCTCTGTTTCAATGTCATTTATAATATCAATCCCGGAAAGGTCATCAACAGCCATATTAGCCCCGTTTTTCAGCAAAGAGTCCCAATCTCCTTTACGGTTTACCCCTATCACAACCCTAAACTTACCTGCACGCCCGGCCTGAACACCGGAAATGGAATCCTCAACCACAATGGCCCGTTCCGGTTTTACCTTTAATTGCCGTGCAGCCTCATTAAATATATCCGGTGCCGGTTTCCCTGGAATACCAAGGGTCTCCGAATCAACACCGTCTACCCTCACATCAAAAAGATCAGCGAGATTCACCGAATCAAGAATCGTGGCGCAGTTTTTACTGGAGGATATGACTGCTGTCTTAAAACCGTGTTTTTTTAAATTATGGATAAAATCCACGGTCGATTCATACACGTCAACACCCTGCTCCTGTATGTATTTCTGAAAATACTCATTCTTCCGTTTGCCCAGACCGTGGATAGTCTCTGTATCCGCCGGGTCATCTGACCGGCCCTCGGGCAGGTGAATGCCTCTCGATACAAGGAAACTTCTCACACCGTCAAGGCGCGGTTTGCCGTCAACGTAAAGGCGGTAATCTGTATCAATATCAAAAGGCTCGGAAGGTATATCGGGATGGTGGGCAGCATAGCGGGATAAAAAGTCATCAAACAACTTTTTCCATGCCTTCGCATGAACAGAGGCAGTATCGGTAACCACCCCATCAAGGTCAAAAATAACAGCATCAAAATCAGTTCTGGAGATAACTAATTCCCTTTTCTGCTTCATTTTCACCTCCTTCATTTAGAGTTTGGTAACTACTTAGGGTTCAGGGTTCAGGGTTGACTTGTTCCCAAACTCTGTTTGGGAACACCATGCCAGACGAAACTCTGTTTCGTGTTTCATCATCGAAACAGAGTTTCGATGCCTATTATGTCCCAAACAAATGCTTCGGGCAGGCTCAGCACATGGTTTGGGAACAAGCCTGTGGCAGATCCCAGGTAGAGACGCAAGATTTTGCGTCTCTACTAGGGCTCAGCTTAATGCATATACCCCTGGACCCTGAACCGGGAACCTGAATAGTTACTCTGTTGGAATTTATTTATATTTGGTGTTTTTGTAAAAATCCCAAATTCCAAATAATTTCCAAATCACAAATCTCAAATTCCAAACGTAAAAAATCTGCGTTAATCAGCGTCCATCTGCGTCCTGTTCCCGATTTTAAAATTTGGAATTTGTTTTCTGGAATTTTGAAGTATGTTTGGTAGTTCAACAATGGACGGAATAACATGCCAGGCCTCTGGAAAATGCAAATCTCTTGTCAATGCGTTCTGGATAATAATACACTTAAGACCTGTAGAAAGTGCGGAAAGAAGCCCTCTTATGGAATCTTCGATAACAATAGTATTTTCCGTTGTGCCCCGAATCTTCTCCAGTCCTTTCTGATAAGGTTCCGGATGGGGTTTATGGTAGTGACACTCCTCACTGGTAATCACAAAATCAAAATAGGGAAGCAGATCAGTTTTCTCATGAATGGCGTGAAAGTGTTCACGGGTGGAAGATGTCACAATGCCCATGGTATATTGATTACTTAGCTCTTTGATAACCGTGCCTACATGGGGAAAACAAATATCTTCCTTTTTAATCAGTTCTTGATAGATGCTGTCCCTTCTTTGCCTTTTGATTGCAATATGGTCTTCTGAAATCCCACAATTTTTTGTAAGTTCAAATGCAGAGGTACCATTCTCCATGAACTTCAAATAGTCATGCTGGTGAAAAACAATACCTAATTCGTGCAGTACGATCTGGGTTGCCTGAAAATATAATTTCTCCGTATCAACAAGCACCCCATCATTATCCCATAAAATATTTTTAATCATACTTAAGACTTCTCCTGTTGACTGCTTTCTTAATTAATGCCTCACTCACTGAATGAATCTCTTTCATCAGGGATGAGACCCTTCGCTCCACTCAGGGTGACAGAATACAGAGTGCCATCCTGAAATCCTTCATTCCACTACAGAAAGAAACATTATGGTAATATATTGCCTTCATTACCCTTATAATTACACCTACCCGCAAACCCGCTTATATAAAATGAAAATTCCTATACAATCAAGTTACAAACTTGAACCCGTTTGGGGTCTCACATTAGATTCAAAATGACAATTGTGGATTTTATTATCGCATAAAATTACACGTAAATAAAGGGGCCAGTCATGTAATCCCATGTAGCCGCTTCCTTCAGAGTATGGAATAGTGCTGTACTTATTTCCGGAGTCGAGTAGACGGCAGGATTACTCCCGCCGCCCCTCACAGAACCGTGCATGCAGAATTACCGCACACGGCTCTTCAAACAGACTCACTAAGTAGAAGAGTAAATCCAACTGTAGCCTTTCACAATTC
>SOER01000025.1 GCA_021646405.1 Candidatus Loosdrechtia aerotolerans | reverse complement strand
CAGGGTGAATTCTCTTGTTTTTTCATTATCCCAGGGTAAAAATTTACCCTGGGCTATCAGAGAAAAGCCCTTTGGGCTTTAAAAAGGATTTGGTTTTATAGGTTTTCATAAATACTCCTTTCTCTTGTCAAAGTAGTATACCTACTCACGACAATTTTAATGAAAAAAGTTACCTATATCCTACATTCCGCACGTAAAAGTCATAAGTTGTTGAAACTCCTTATTAATAAAAACGTACAAAAATTTGTGGTCAGGTACTTACCTATCTGAGTCCGAGAGCGCATTCCAACGCGGAGCATTGAAACGAGATATGACGAGAAAAACATGTGGGTAAGGATGAGCTATGGAGGAGGCAGGTGGAGGTGGATTTTGTATCTCGGAATCTGTTTCGTATTTCGTGCCCCGAAGCGGGTTCAGGTTTGTAACCCTGAACCCACAAGTTTGACTGAATAATAGCACTCTTTATCATCAATAGGCTAAATAAACAATATAAAACATGGGGTTCAAGTTATAAACTCGATACATATGGGGTGAAAGAGGAGGGAAAAAGAAGATTTCTCCGCACCAGGCCTCATGTTGACTTTGATGGTATGATATATCAGCCTTCAAGAAATTTCTCCAACGTGACGGGAAACCTCTTGAATGCCAGTTGTATATCAAATGCGGTGCCAAATGAGAACTTGTACCTATTGGCACTTTTATTGCTAATTTTATAAGTAAAAATCTTAATCGTTAATAGTTTTTTGTAGATTTAGGTTCGTTTAATTAGTAAATTGGTTTTTGTAAGGTATGAGAGAAATGATTTTTGTGATGTTAAGTACGGTACCAGGAAAGGTAGAGAAATAAGTCCAGGGGTATAGAACATTTTTCCAGAAAATTAGATAAATTTTAGTAATAAATACGTTTCTGAACTACAAACGATTCAGGTAAATTTTTTGGAGATAGGATAATGATGGAAACAAGTCTGTTTTGTCAGGTTAATAGTATTGCTTCTGGTCCAGCGGATAAGGCGAAAACGCATGCACCCGTGATTACTACACAGGGAGATATAAAGGTTGGGCGGCCATTTCTGGTAAACATAAAGGTAGGAGAAACAATGCATCCTATGGAAAATGGCCATTCTATTCAGTTTATTGATCTTTATAGCGGTGATATTTATCTATCGCGGGTTGATTTTACCCAAATGAATATACCAGAGGTCTCACTGAGCATCGCATTCCCTCACGAGGGAAAGAGAACGCTTCGTGCCTTTAGTCGTTGTAACCTTCACGGTATTTGGGAAGGGATAAAGGAGGTAAACGTTACCTGATAATTCTTTTCTGTATATAAGGAGATACATATGATAAAAATAAAGACCTTTACATCTACATTAAGGATATTTCATGTTCACAGCGAACTTATGACCTTAGATAAGGAAGTGAATGACTTTTTACAATCGAACGGCATAAAAAAGATAGTGTCTGTCTCTGACAGTACCACCAGTACCCACGGTGACACAATGGGAATTATCCGGGTTATTGCTTATGAAGAGTAAAATAGCGGGCAGCGTTTCGTATATCGTATACCAGTTAAGGATAAATAAAAATAAATAAGGTGTTTCTATAGGTATATATAATGGACTATTACATAACCAATTTAGCTTAAAATAAAGGAGGGGATATGGATAAGAAAAAGATTTTTGCTGTAACATCATCCGCAGTCATCCTTGGTATGGCCGTTTATTTTTCGGGAAATTCCATCATAAGAGCAGCCAACATCGATGCAGAAATGCTGTATATGTCCCATTGCAAGACCTGTCATGGAACAGATGGCAAGCCTACTGATCTCGGGGAGGGTTTGGGCGCCCGTGATTTTACCGATCCACAATGGCAGACAAAGATAACCGATGAGCAGATTATTAAACAAATTACAGAAGGTTCGGCCGGTCAAATGTTTCCATTCAAAGATAAACTGAGTGAGGAAGAAATTAAAGCCCTCGTGCCCATTGTCAGGGGTTTTGGAAAAAAGGAATAATGGATACGAGAAAGAATATCACTGGTACACCGCTTATTTCTGCTCTCATAGTGTTTTCTGCTGTTTTCTCAACAGCCAGTGGTGAGGGAAAACAGGTTAATGCAAGGGATCTGTTTGTGTACCACTGTACTGCCTGCCATGGTTATGATGGTAAAGGTACAAAGAGGGGTCGTGCATTAGACGCACCGGATCTTTCTGATCCTCAATGGCAAGCAATGAAAACTGATGAAGAGATACTGGATTCTATCATCCATGGTAAAAATAAGATGCCACGTTGGAGTGATAAGCTAAAACCGGAGGAAATACGAGCCCTGGCAAGGTATGTACGATTATTAGCCCCAAAGATTCAGCCTTAGATTCTATGAGATACCAATAATCGTTATGAGCATTGAACGTATTTTTGTAAGAAGCTTACGAAAGGAAGTGTGGAATGAAGAAGATTGGTATTTTAACAGGTGGTGGTGATTGCCCGGGATTAAATGCTGTTATACGGGCTGTAGTGAAATCTGCATCGGTAAAATATAATTTCGAAGTCATTGGAATTGAAGATGGTTTTGATGGTCTTGTGCTACCTAACAAGACACATGTGCTGACACCATGGGGAATTCGCGGAATTCTTCCGGTTGGTGGGACAATCCTCGGTACATCAACGAGGGCAAACCCCTTTGAGTATAAAGTTATTCAGGATGGTGTACACGAGGTAATAGATGTTTCCAGGGATATCATGAGAAATGCTGAATCGTTGGGGCTGGAAGGTTTAATTGTAATCGGCGGTGATGGTACGCTGAGGATTGCATATGAACTCTACAATATGGGTTGCCCTACGGTTGGTGTTCCGAAAACTATCGATAATGATATCCCGGCAACGGATGTTACCTTTGGGTTTAACACGGCAGTGCAGGTAGCTACCGATGCATTAGACCGGTTACATACCACGGCAGAGAGCCATCACCGGGTTATGGTAGTTGAAGTGATGGGACGTTATGTGGGCTGGATAGCGTTAGAAACAGGGATTAGCGGTGGCGCAGATGTAATTCTTATACCTGAGATTCCTTTTAGCGTTGATAAGGTATGCGATAAGATTAATAGCCGAAAGAAAAGTGGCAGCAGATCGAGTATCGTAGTTGTGGCAGAGGGTGCAAAACCAATCGGGGGAGAAGTGACGGTAATTAGCGGTGCTGAGAGAGGAGGTCGTGCTGAACGTTTGGGTGGAATTGGAAGCAAGGTTGGGGCCGAGATCGAGAAATGTATTGATATGGAGGTGCGTGTTACTGTTCTCGGTCATTTACAAAGAGGAGGCACTCCTAATGCATTTGATCGTCTTCTTTCGACACGCTTTGGTGTGACAGCGGTTGACCTGATTGCAAACAAGCGGTTCGGTGAGATGGTATGTTTAAAAGGACAAAGGGTAGAATCTGTCTCCTTAAAAGAGGTTATTAAGGAACAAAAAACCGTGCCTACGGAAGAAGGACTGGTAAAAACGGCCGAATCAATAGGTATCTGTTTTGGGCGGTAAACCCGTGTAAGAGCTCCCAATACATTATAATTAAAAGGTTAGAAAGAGGTATCGGTTACGGTATGGAATATATTATTATTGGCAATGGGATAGCTGGAACAGAAGCAGCAAAAAATATTCGTAGATCAGATTCATCATCAGAGATTATAATCTTTTCTCAGGAAAATTATCCGTTGTACTCCAAACCGAGAATTCCTGAACTACTGGCAAGAGAGGTTACCGTTGAAGATATTTTCGTATATAAATTCGAGTGGTATCATAAAAATAAAATTCAGTTATACCTTAACTGTAAAGTAAAAGATGTTGATAGAGAAAATCAAACAGTTATTCTTGCTGATAAATCTCGTTTTTCCTATAGTAAGTTACTCTTCGATACCGGCAGCAGTAGCGCTTTGCCCCCTATCGATGGAATTACGACTACGAAAGGTGTTCTAACTCTGAGGACTGTTGAGGATACCCTGCGCATTACAGATCTTGCGTTACACTCAAAAACAGCCACGTTGATTGGCGGAGGATTGCTGGGCCTTGAAACAGGAAACGCACTGAGAAAGCTGGGACTTTCCATAACCATTGTTGAAATCTTTGATCGGTTATTGCCGAGACAGTTGGATACCGAAGGTGCTGCTATTTTACAAAAACAGCTGGAGGATATGGGACTTAAATTTATCCTTGGTGCTCAATCCAAATCGGTGAATGAGCGGGATGGAACAAGATTATTGGAACTCCACGACGGAAGAATCATTGAAAGTGACTTTATCCTGGTTTTGGCAGGTATCAGGCCAAATATAACACTGGCTCAAAAAATCGGTATATCGGTAAACAGGGGGATTCTTGTAAATGACCGTATGGAAACGAATATTCCCCATATCTATGCTGCAGGGGATGTGGCTGAACATAAGGGGAGAATATATGGTATTTGGCCGGCGGCACAAAGGCAGGGGGTTGTTGCTGGTATCAATATGACAGGAGGGAATGAACTTTATACCGGTACCGTTCCTTCTACAACCCTAAAGGTTGTGGGTATTCATCTTACCTCTATAGGTGATATACAGACGGAAGATGAAACTGTCGAACAGGTTAAGATCAAGGATATTGAAAAGAACATCTATAAAAAGCTTTTTATAAAAGATGGAAGAATCATTGGTGCAATCCTCCTGGGCGATATCAAAAATGCGTTTGACATAAGGAAACTCATGGAAAGGAATGTGGATATCAGTAACGATAAAGAAAAGATATTAGACCCGGGTTTTGATATGAAAGGCTTACTGAAATAAAGAGAATAACACTACACCTTACGGTATCTGCGAATGTTGCTTATCCTGTTTGATCTTTTTTGTTAGGGAGGTGAGTAGATATGAACTTCCTGGAATATCATCCTGTTACAAATTCTCTTCTGGCTATCGGTTTATTCGGCCTTGGTATTGTGAACACGATATTTATTGTTCTTTTGATTGGCCGGGCGATCCCTTCAAAACACCCGAATTTTCTCAGGTGGGCGCATCGCATTACCGGATACATTTTTTTTGCCTTTTATTTGTTTATTAGTGCCGTAATGTTTAAAAAACTATCGGGGATCAACTATCTGCCACCAAAGGGTACTATCCATGCTTATATTGGTTCCAGTATCTTTCTCTTGATAATCATCAAGATATGCATAAACAGGTTCTTTAAAAAGTTTTATAATAGGTTACCGATGTACGGTGTACTGATTCTTTTTGCTGTTTATTTTCAGGTTGCTCTGTACGCTGCTCTGTATTTATATTCAGCGTTGTTCGGTGGCTAAAGATACTACACATTTAGTCAAATAATTTCTGATAATACTGCGTATCGCCGGTTCAATCGGTATCGATTGAACCTGATGTTTCGTGACGCTCTTGAGAAGTCAAATTTATTTGTGGAGGATTTGTATGGGTATTTTGAGTAGTATACAATATGTTTTTGGCTGTATTATTTCTCTTGTTTTCATTTTACAAACAGCTCATGGCAATGAATTGTTACCATTCTCCCTTACAGAAGACTCTTTACCATTAATAATTCCCGTGAATGATCAGGAAATAGGAGAGAAAGAGGGTGAGGATATTGATGTGGATGAAGAAGAGGAAGACGAGGCGGCAAAAAAGCATGCAGCGCATGCTGAGGACATACCACATTTTCCTCCCATAGGTCCGCTTCCACCGCCAACGATACCTGCTGATAATCCCATGACAGCGGCAAAGGTTGAACTGGGAAGAAAACTTTTTTTCGATCCCCGTTTATCCGGAAACAACTGGATTAGCTGCGCTACCTGCCATAATCCGGCCCTGGGTTTTGCAGACGGTTTACCCCGGTTCCGGGGAGGCCCTGCCGCCAAGGAGGGTGGCCGGCATTCCCCTACGATTATCAACTGTGTTTATAACAAGCTGCAGTTCTGGGACGGTCGTGCCCCTTCTTTAGAAGCACAGGCATTAGGTCCTGTTCAGAATCCGGATGAGATGTTTGAAACCCTGGATAATGTTGTGCGGAAATTGAGCCGAATCCCTGATTATAGTAATGAATTTAAAAAGGTTTTTGGTACCGGGGTAACCGCTGATGGTATAGCGAAGGCTATTGCAGCGTTTGAACGTACGATTATCTATGCGAATTCACCATTTGACAGGTATATGCAGGGTGATGTGAATGCCATGAACGAATCAGCCAAGAGAGGTATGGACCTGTTTCTTGACAAGGCGGAATGTATTATATGCCATAACGACTTTACCGATAATAAATTTCACAACCTTGGTGTGCCTGCAGAGGGTCCGATTAAAGAAGACCTCGGGCGGTATATTGTTACAAAGGAAGAATCTGATAAAGGGGCATTCAAAACACCTACCTTAAGAAATATTACAGAGACGGCTCCCTATATGCACGACGGATTCTTCCCAACGTTGTTCGAGGTTGTGCAGTTTTACAATGTCGGCGGAGGACGGAGTGAAAATAAGAGTCCTCATATTCATCCACTGCATCTTACACCTGAAGAAGTAAGTGATCTTATTGAGTTTATGAAAGCGCTTACCGGTGAGCTTGTTCAGATTAAATATGAAGCAGTACCTGTTATTTATCCGAATTTACCAGAAAATTTTTAGTATATGGATATTCTTTTAAAAAACTTTATTGATGGTCTGGAATCTTTGCCGGATAAACCGCATGTCGATGAATTGAAACAGTATGCGGTAAAAATGAACGGAGTACAGTTGCCGATTGAAAAGTATGTCAGTTTTTCTGATCATGGGTACAAGAGAAATATTATTTATGCCAGCAGCAAGTGTGAAGTTACTGTTATATGCTATAATAAGGGACAATATACCCCCATACATGACCACGGCAGTTCTGTTGGCATTACGATTATACAGGGAGGCACTATGACGGAGAAACTTTTTTCGAAACAGCCAACGGGCATGATCTCGCCGTCTCTTACCAGCAGGTACCATACGGGAGAATTTGCCTGTGTACATCTCACGACAATCCACCGGGTATCAAATGTTCATACCGCTGGATTGGTGACGTTGAATATCTATTTTCCTCCTCTTACACTTATGAACCTCTATAATTTGAAAAATACCCAGGTTGAAAAATGGGTTGCCGATTATTCTCATAGAGAAGGAGCCGGGAAATGCCAGAAAAGTTAACAGAGAATAATCCATGGCAAACAGCATTAACGCAGCTCGATACCGTATCGGGGCTCATGATGCTTCCCGAAGACATTCATCACGTGCTCAGGAATTTTGACCGTATATTGAGTGTTTCTATTCCTGTACATATGGATAATGGTTCTCTCGGGGTCTTTCATGGATTTCGTGTACAGCATAACGCTTCGCGTGGTCCGTATAAGGGTGGTGTGCGATATCATCCGGGCCTTACTCTTGATGACTTAAAGGCATTAGCCATGGAGATGACGTGGAAATGTTCACTCGTAGGAGTACCATTTGGAGGGGCGAAAGGCGGTATTATTTGTGATCCGAAAAAACTTTCAAAAGGAGAATTGGAACGTCTTACCCGGCGTTATACCTGTGCCATTATGCCTATCATTGGTATTGAAAAAGATATCCCTGCTCCTGATGTAAATACGAACGAACAAATTATGGCATGGATAATGGATTCGTACAGTTTCAACAATGGGTATTATACTCCCGGGATTGTGACGGGCAAACCCTTAAATATAGGTGGTTCATTAGGCCGGAAGGATGCAACAGGACTTGGGGTCGCCAATATTGTTGAGAATACCGTTGAATCTATGGAAATGGATCTTAAAGGGCTTGCAGTAGTGATTCAGGGATACGGTAATGTAGGGTCGGCTGTTGGCAAATTCCTTTCTGAACGGGGCTGCAGGATCATCGCCGTAAGTAGTTCTCGCGGTGGTATCTATAATCCCAAAGGTTTAGACCATGCGAGCATTATGAAATATTATCAGGAAAAAGGCTCTTTTGAACATTTTTCTGAGGCTGAGAATATAACAAATGCATCGTTATTGGAATTGCCCTGTGATGTATTGATACCTGCTGCACTGGGGAATCAGATTACAAAAGAAAATGCCGGCAGAATAAAGGCAAAGGTGGTTGTTGAAGGAGCGAATGGGCCAACAACGCCAGAGGCAGATCACCTGTTGAACGAGCGTAAAATACCCGTTGTTCCTGATATACTGGCTAATGCAGGCGGGGTGGTTGTTTCGTATTTTGAATGGGTACAGGATGTACAGTGCTTTTTCTGGCCTGAAAAGGAGATAAATACCAGACTGAAAAATCTTTTAGACCGGGCGTATGAAGAGGTGTTTCGCCTCTCAGAAGAAAAGGGATATAACTTGCGTACTGCTGCTATGGTTTTAGCTGTGAAAAAAGTTGCAGATGCAATTTCAGTAAGAGGTGTGTATCCATAAGTTTCAGTTTTATTATAATAAAAAATTTGAGAGAATAACATGAAATGAAATATGAAAATTTCAATGATGCAGAGGCATTAAAAATTGCTATAAATATCGAAGAAGAGGGTTTGGAATTTTACTCTGCACTCGCAAAGAACGCTAAAGACGCCCGGGTAAAAGAGGTATTTTCAAAGCTGGCTTCTGATGAGAAGGAACATTTTATCTGTTTTCAAAAGGCGTATCTTGAAATACCCTCTTCAGTAAACCCTTCTGTGAATCCTGAGGAATATACGGTTGATCTCTATTTAAAATATTTAATTGATACAGGTATCTTTACACAAAAAGGCAAAGCCAGGGCGCTGGTAAATGAAATAAAAACAGACGTTGATGCGTTGAAGATTGGCATTCAGGCAGAAAAGGATTCCATACTGTATTACACTGAGGCTGCAAAAATAACGATATATGAGTCAGGGAAACAGGCATTTGAACGCCTGGTAAAGGAGGAAAAAAAACATCTCAAATTACTTACTGAACAATTGAATGTGTTACATGAGGATAGATAATGTATCTTATCGTATGGATTATTAGCGGTATAATTGCAGGATGGTTTACAGGACTGTTAGTAAGGTAAATGGAAACGTTTGAAAATCACGTAAAGTCATGGAGGGAAGATGAAGAAATCTTTAGGTGCAAAAACGATAGTATACCCGACACCGGTATTAATTATCGGTACGTATGATAAAGCTGGAAAGCCAAATGCCATGAATGTAGCATGGGGCGGCCTCTGCTGTTCTAATCCGCCGAGTATTGCAATATCTTTAAGGAAAGCTACCTATACGTACGGGAATGTTGTAGAACGCAAGGCTTTTACCGTAAATATTCCTTCTCGGAATTATATAAAACAGTCTGATTATTTTGGGATTGTATCCGGCAGCAAAGAGGATAAATTTTCTGTAACAGGGCTTACCCCTGTAAAAAGTGATCTGGTAGATGCCCCGTATATTGAAGAATTCCCTCTTATCTTAGAATGCAAACTCACCCATACCGTTGAAATAGGATTGCATACACAGTTTATTGGCCAGATTGTAGACGTCAAAGCCGAAGAGTCGGTGCTTGGGGAAAATGGAATAACTGATATAGAGAAAATGCATCCCATCCTATACGCACCCGAGACCCGTGCATATTACGGCATTGGTGAATGCCTTGGAAAGGCATTTTCGATAGGTAAGCAAATTTAGGCAATCACAATGCAGAAAGAAACGGGCTTTTAAAGCCGGATGGAGCTATCGTCGAAAACTCGTCTGTTTTTGATTTCTATAGGGATTAAAAGTGTTGATGATTTGATGAGTGATTTCGAGCATGCCTTGGCAAAATGGAAATAGAAAAGAATGAAATCGGGAAGGAGTTTTTTATGCCAGTAAAACGATTAAAAGCATTCCTGGATACCCATGGTGTTCGGTATATTACCATATATCATTCCCGTGCTTTCACAGCACAGGAGACGGCAGTTTCTGCCCATATCCCCAAAAGAGATTTGGCAAAAACCGTTATGGTCAAAATTGACGGGAGAATGGCTATGGCCGTCCTTCCCGCTTCCTGTAAAATAGATCTTGATCTCTTAAAAAAGGTTGTTGATTCAGACTCTGTTGAGTTGGCAAATGAGAGAGAATTTAAAAGCTTGTTTCCGGCATGTGAGGTGGGCGCTATGCCGCCATTTGGTAATCTGTATGGAATGGAAGTCTTTGTGTCGGAAGATTTGGCAAAGAATAAAGAGATCGCATTTAATGCTGGTTCCCACAGGGAACTCGTTATGATGGGATATAAAGACTTCGAGAGATTAGTACAACCAAAAGTATCGAAATTTTGTATTGAGATTCAATAGTCTTTGTAAGGAGATATCCATGATTCAGCTTTCTATCACAGAAGAAGAAAAAGACATCTTGATGCAGATCCTGGAGAACGATATTTCTGATCTCCGCATGGAAATCGCAGATACGGATAGTATGGATTTCAGAGAAACATTGAAAAAACAAAAAGAGGTTTTAACAAAGGTTTTAGGTGTATTAAGACAAGCGTAAAAACATGTCAAATACAATACAACCAATTTCTCTATCTATAGTACTCAAAGAGTCCAACCGGACATATCTTCAACCAATGAAAACTATCCCGCCGGTCATTGCGAGGGTTTTTTCCGAAGCAATCGTTCGACTGAGCTCACGACGAAGTCTCAGGAACAGAGATTGCTTCGCGTTGCTTCACTCCTCGCAATGACAGTCTCAGGGTTCCATATGTCCTATATACCTGCGTGCAAACCAAACACTCTCCTTTCACCATATTCTGTTCGGTTTCATCTGTAGATACTATAGCTCTCATCTTTCAAACGTTAATGTGTTATAAGATCTTTTACTCTTCTGTTAAGGTATGTTTCTTTGTTTGCTTTTCTTACTGGAAAGCCAGTCTTATCGTAAATGTATATTCCAAAAGAGTTGACTATTTTCATTATTGTATCAACTTCGCTATCGTCTAATATATTTTCCCAAAACAAAGAAGCCCCTTTTTCTACGAACTTGCCTTCATAATTATATAAACCATGTAATGTTTTTACTGTTGTCATTGATGGTGTGAAAAAATATGATGGGTGTAAATTACTCCCGCTATAACCAATATATGCAAATAAATTCCTAAAGAACAGAAAAGGTGCATAATAAAAATCTTCATAATGAAATATGGGAATACTCAGTCTCTCTAATTCTTCAATTGCAACTGAATGGGTGATACTCCACATTACACTCATTTTTTCAATGTCTGTACGTGCATTCTCTACTACATCAATATAATTAATAATCTCATGATTATGAAAACTCTCACTAAATATTGTTTTTTGAAGGAACATTTTATAATTTTGTGACCAGCCAAACTCTTCCCAAAAGTTGACTCTTTTTTTAATCGAAGCAATTACAGCACATGGATGGCGAACAATAAAAACAATTTTTGCATTAAAATTTTTTTGTAACCACGAAATTAAAAAACTCGCACGTGGCTCCTTAAATCCTAATATATTACACTCTTGCCATACAGTATCTTGAAAATCATCAGTAACTTCATCCAAGCTGACTGGAATATGATTTCTCAGCAACCACTTTCTTTTGTGTCTTTTATTCAATACGTCATTAAGAAAACCTTCTAATAATTTTGAGTCTTTTTCTTGAGATATGTGGGAATAAGCAAATTGACTTGAACAGTTTGTTACACTCGGATGAAATGGCTCAAAAAGTATTAAGCCTCCCATCTTCTTTGATATTACATCAGACAACCAAGTCGTACCGGATCTACCAAAGCCTAAAATAACAATAATACTTTGCATTGTAATTTCTCCTATCAATCAATGTTTGTTTTGGCAGAAGTCACATAAGGCTAATTTGGATAGAAAGGTGAAGGTGCGTCGTTCAAACTCCTTTTCAATGCCAATAAATGTACCTATAAGACTTACTTCTGCATCCTCTAATCATACCGGGTCTGCCTTTCTCAATGATGTACTGTAATCAAATTTAATACCATAAATACAGAAAAGGACAGTATTAAAGACAATAATTTACAACGGCTTTTTTGTAAGGACTTAAGTTTTTAGGCTTTTTTTCTTACGCTATTGGTAATAGAAGACTTATGCGATCTGTGCAACAAAATTATTTGCAATAATTAAAAGTGTCTAAAATTAAGAATGACAAGACAAACAAATTAAACAACAATGAGCTTCTCATAGATTTTGGGAAAAGTGTTTCATGAGGCCGGGTGTCTCACACAAAAAGTGTGACATGTCGCACTTTTAAGCCGAAAATCATAAAGAAGCAAAATAAAATCTATTTGATTCTTCAGATATTAATGATAGTTTGAAATTGAGTGCAACAGTGCGTATAGATGTGGTACATTCTTTCAGGAAAGCCCTTATTTTAAAGGCAAGGCCAAATCCGCAATGCGGTACCAGGGAATAAAGCAGGTGCTTTACTCGAATAAACACTGTCACAAATCTGTGTTTATGCCGTTGAAGTTGTTTTTGTAGTTTAGGAGGTAAATGAAAATGGCAGAACAAAAAACTGTAACAGAACAAAAAGTCGTAAATGGAGTAAATGTTAGTATGATTGAGGATACCGTCAATGCCATAAAAGACGATAACGAGATTGCTAAATGCAAATTTCATATAAGCAACCGATGGATCGACGGTGGACATAACCAATCTACGATCAAGAGCTTTTATGGTGCTAAGAAAGAGAATCCTCATGATAAACCTTTTTTCTTAGATGCAGATGAACCACCCCTGCTTGCAGGCGGGGATTTTGGGGCGAATCCTGTGGAACATCTTCTCAACGCCCTGGCAGGCTGCCTGACCACGACCATGGTATATCATGCAGCAATCCGGGGTATTAAGCTGGAAGAAGTAGAATCAGAACTGGAAGGTGATATTGATCTCCGCGGTTTTTTAGGGCTAACAAATGAGGTCCGGAATGGCTACCAGAATATACGGGTTAATTTTAAAGTGAAGACGGATGCTGAGAATCTGGAGAGATTGAAGGCACTCAGCAAGCTTTCTCCCGTATTTGACGTTGCTTCTCATGGAACAAATATTGATATTACTATGGAGAGGAAATAAACATGAGAAGGTATGAGGGCAGGACATGATGGTTTGCTTTGTTTGCTTTTAAATGTTCTTTTCTTTTTAAAGTTTTCCCCCTCCCCATCAGTTCTCCCAAAGGATTACGTTTCCCTTTCTTGATACAGCTCCATGAGGAGCGATCTGTTTGTAGAAAGAAAACCTTTTTTGGTGTTTGGTCGTGAGTGTGCGCACCCTAAAGGGATGCGGCAACTTGTTGCCGCATCCCTTTAGGGTGCGCCTCATGCCAGAGTGCGGAATAACGCTGTACTCTTTTCTGATAGAGCGAGCGTAAGGGTGCGCATAGCTGATAGCATAGTGAGGAATAGTACCTTATTTTTTCTCTATAGACAATTATGCCCAATTCCACAAAGAGCAAATTTAGCCATATCAGAAAGCGGGATGGAAGAATCATACCCTTCGATCAGACACGCATTACGAATGCAGTGTACCGGGCTATGCAGGCAAGCAAAGAGGGTGATCTGGAAAAGGACCCCTTGCGGATATCACATGAGGTCGTAACGGAGCTGAACAGGCATTACCCGGCAGCGCATATTCCACATGTCGAGGAGATTCAGGATATTGTAGAAGAGGCACTTATCCTGAATGAATTTCCGAAAACGGCCAAGGCATACATTCTCTACCGGCATGAACGGGCAGAAATCCGCAAAAAAGCCCTTACGGTTCCGGACTCTGTTAAACAATATGTGGCAGAGAGCAAAAAGTATTTCTCCAGCACCTTCTCCGAATTTATCTACTACCGGACGTATTCTCGCTGGATCGAGGAGGAAGAAAGGCGTGAGACATGGATTGAGACCGTAGACCGGTATATGCGTTTTATGCATGAAAATCTGGGTGACCGTTTAAAGCCACAAGAGTATGAAGAGACAGAGAAGGCAATCCTGAACCAGCAGGTAATGCCTTCCATGCGGCTTTTATGGTCTGCCGGCAAGGCTGCCCGAACGAACAATGCTGCTGCATACAATTGTTCATACACTGCCCCTTCACAACTCAAAGATTTGGCTGAAATTATGTATCTTTTGATGTCAGGTGTCGGAGTAGGTTTCTCCGTAGAAAGTCAAAATGTTCAACAACTGCCAATAATTCAGAGGCAAACGGGTGAACTCCTTCCTGTACATACGGTTGGAGATAGCAAGGAAGGTTGGGCAGATGCGCTCAAGATAGGGTTGCGTACCTGGTATGAAGGGAGGGATATCCGGTTTGATTATTCACAGGTCAGACCGGCCGGGTCCCGTTTACGTACGATGGGTGGACGCAGTTCCGGTCCGGGACCACTTCAATCCCTGCTAAATTACGTCCGCACAAAAATCCTCGGTGCTCAGGGGAAACGTTTACGCAATATCGATATGCATGACATTACTTGTAAAATCGGTGAGGTTGTGGAAATGGGAGGAGTACGCCGCGCAGCTTTGATTTCTCTCTCGGATTTTGATGATGACGATATGCGTCAGGCCAAGAGAGGTTACTTCTATATAAATGAACCACAGCGATCGATGGCGAACGATTCGGCCGTTTATCTTGCAAAACCGGATAGTGTTGATTTCCTGAAAGAATGGCTTGCCCTTGCAGTATCCGGAACGGGTGAACGCGGGCTCTTTAACCGCGGCAATCTGCCAAAACAGGTTCCTGTCCGGCGATGGAAGGGGTTTGAACCATACTGGATGACAAGCGGCATAAATCCGTGCGGTGAAATTATCCTGCGCTCAAAGCAGTTTTGTAACCTGAGTGAGGTAATTGCCCGTCCGGATGATTTTGAAACAACCTTGCTTAATAAAATCAGGCTTGCCTCAATAGTAGGCACCTACCAATCTATGCTGACGGACTTTTCCTATCTCTCTTCGGAATGGAAAACGAATTGTGAAGAAGAACGGCTTTTGGGAGTCTCTATTACCGGACAGTGGGATTCTCCTGCAGTGCGGGATCCAAAAATACTGGTACGATTAAGAGAACATGCCATGAAAATTAACCGGATCTATGCTCAATTATTTGGTATACGTGAGTCTACTGCTGTTACCTGTGTTAAACCTTCCGGCACGGTTTCTCAGCTTGTTAATTCGGCCTCAGGCATGCACCCGCGTTTTGCCAGGTACTATATCCGCAGGGTCCGTATTTCGGCAGGTGATCCGTTATTCATGATGCTAAAAGAACAAAAATTTCCGTATTATCCGGAGGTTGGTCAAGATATAGCAACGGCTACAACTTATGTACTGGAATTTCCGGTACAATCGCCGGAAGGAAGCATAACGAAGGAAAAACTCAGTGCTCTTGACCTACTCGGGTACTGGAAAACGGTCAAGAAATGTTATACCGAACATAATCCCTCCGTTACCATTTCTGTTGCAGAAGATGAATGGATTGAGACGGCAGACTGGCTTTATAAAAACTGGGATCTGCTCGGCGGATTGTCATTCTTGCCTAAATCGAAAACTGTATATCAGCTTGCACCATTTGAAGAGATCACGGCAGACGAATACCAAAAGCGGATCGCGAACCTGCCAGAGATTGATTTTTCCCGTATTGTATTATACGAGAAAGAAGACCTTACATCAGGAGCAAAAGAGCCGGCATGTATTGGTGGTGTATGTGAGATTGACCCGGAGGAGGGTTCTCTTCCAGGGACTGCCTCTCCCGGTACTCGTAAATAGTGAAACCACGAAGGAAAATATTTGCAGAACGAAAGATGAGGCGGATAAAACGGAACTCATCCACCACTCTTTTATTTACGATCCTGAGAATGAAAATAAAATTTTTGTGTTTTAAACCTCTGGTGAAATTTCTTCGTTAATTGTTTTCTCATCCATCGCCTGAAAACCGGTGTCATGATAAGAAAGCCTGCAATATCTGTTATCAGCCCGGGGGTAATAAGCAATACACCTGCAATTAAAATAAATAAACCATCCAGCAGGCTTTCTGTGGGAACAATTCCATCGTGTAAATCTCTTCTTATCCCCCTGTAAATACTCAGCCCCTGGCTTTTGGCAAGCAATCCTCCCACTATCCCGGTTATGAATACTATCATCACCGTCGGAAGAGCACCTAAATACTCCCTATTTGTATCAGGAGATATAGCTCGATTAAAGGAATGATAGTGAATAATAAAATGAGTCGAAGAACCATAGTACCCTCTTTCTGTCCTTTATCTCTTGTGAATGAATCTGATATTAAATAATAACAAAAACAGCTTTATTAACAAATCTAATTTTGAGTATAAACTGAGCAGTAAAGATTTTTGAGAATATTTGATAATGCGTATGAAAGGTACAGAATACGAACGGTATACTCTTTTGTTTTATAGAAAAAGTAGGAAGTAAGAGGGGGAAATTTCAAGAAGCTACGTTTCATGGAAAGGTTTTTGAGTCAAAAAAGAAATTATAAATGCTTGGCAACTATTCAGGTTTTGTAAAAGTACCTGAGTAGTCACTCATATTCTTTTGTTAGCCTAACGATAAAGTTCAGTGGCGTGGTTTACTCTGTCCGCTGGAGCACTTTTTTGGGACCCTCTCTTTTTTGCATACGATATTGTATTCTGTAAGGGGTTCGTGTACTGCAGGGTAACGATCCATCCATGATAGGTCTCTTCCAATAACGAGTTCCTCCATTGTCGCATGATGAGTGTTCTTCATAGGAATAAGACGCATTTGAAATCTATGGTTTCTAGCCATAGATTTGGCCTCATCTGTATTATCATAGGTCATCAAAAAATCTCCTTTAATTGATTCACAGAGCGTAAATAATTGCTCATGATCAAGGGTGAAGTGACGATAAAGCCTTTTACCCGCTCTCTTTCCTCCAGCGGTGTAAGGAGGATCAATGAAGAAAATTACGTCCCGATGTTGTGAATATCTTTGAATAACTTTCAATCCGTCTTCCTTATGAAATGAGATTCTGTCAGCAACGTGTTTCAGATTAAAAAATCTTTTGGCAAGAGTTGTAGGATACCATCGGGATTTTATGCCTTTCCCGTTCTCTCCGTACTTTAAGAAACCTGATCCTTCCGCTAAAATGCCTCCGTGAAATGTGCGATTCTTCAGGATAGTATGAAAGGCTTTTTCCCTTGTGTCTACGTTTGATTTAGTTATCTCAGCAACAACTGATTCCTTTGTCAGATCAAAGGAAAGTATCTTATTTGCAATCCATTCTGCGTGTCCATCTACTACTGATTGCCATACCGCCGCTATATCCTCATCAATTTCAACCATGACGACACGTGAGACGAGATTTTCAAACAGGGCTGTGAGACTTATAATTCCACCACCGGCAAAAGGTTCGATTAATATTTTGGGCTCTGGATAATGATTTGCGGCCCAATCTCGGAAAGTAGGAACGAACCACGTTTTTCCCCCCGGATAGCGAAAAGGGCTTCTCTGTGGAATGCAGGCAACATTAACAGGTTTTGGTGGTGACAAATCTCCACTTAGCTCTGGAAATAACGACCGTTGTTTGGGTAGTTTCATTTTAAAATGGCCTTTCAATTGTCTTATTATTTGGTGGTGTCACGATCTGCCCGTCAAGTTTGTCCTGAAGCAGTTCTAAAAAATCATTGATCTTCCCCGGTACCGGAGTAGTAATCGACAAAAGTGCGGGTTCGAATTCAGTAAATACTTCATCAATTTTCATGAGTTTATACCTATTATGAACACCATCTTTGATCAATTCAAGATCGTATATTAACCATGCGATATCTGCTTTCGATTTATGTACCGTCGTCAGGGATGGAAGTGTGTCAAAAAAGTTTTTGTTCAATGCTACGGCTATTTTCTTCTGCCATGAATGAAGGATTCCCCCTTTAAACAGTAACTGTGGAGCAAGTCGTTTACGGGAAGATGAGAGATAATCCGGACGTGGATAATTTGGCTGATTTGACCAATTCATTTGTCCCCTAGACTTGGGAGCTTTTATATAATACCCGAAGGGGTCACGAACATTTCCGGAGATGTAAACTGCTTGTATTTCGAGAACGCCAAAATCAAAGATTTTCCCATGGTCATCGTATGCAACAAGAACAACGTCAATATTGCCAGCTGACTTTCCTTGGGCGTCATTCAAACGGACTTCTGTAAGGGAACTCCATGCAGTATCTTCACTAAAGAAAAAAGATGCTGCATCATCGGTGATAAGCCAATCCTCCCTAAATCTGATAGGACATGTTATTACTGGCTTATCATTGTGGAATACACTGCATACACCGAGAGGGTCCTTTGCTTTGTCCTTAGTGCAATTGGGAAACTTTGTTATTAAATGGACAGAGGCGATGCGAGCGGTATCGGATAGCTTGGGGTGATTGATCACCAACCAAATATCCGAAGACCTCGGCAAGTGGTTGTTTATGTCGAATCATTTGTTTTTGGCCCTCATTTTAATCTCAACAATTTGCATAGCCAGCGCGGACAATTACGCTTGAATGAAAAACGTGTCAAGCTTAACCCACGTTTGATGGATACTTTTTATGCTGCTTTATCTATCATTTAAGTAATAATATACTTTGCGGCTGGATACCGCTTTATAAAAGCTTCCTGTTCCGATTTATGAAGCGGCATGTATATAAGAGCAACGATATTCTTAGTTTAAAGAAATGGTTCCATTGCCTCAATCTGTATCTCAAGGCCAAATAATACGAATTTTGATCTTTGTTATGCCCTGGTTACACCTTATATATATTTGATAATGTTTTTGAATCTCTGGTCTAAACTAATTTTATGTAATGTCCTCTCTGGAAAATTTATTATTAAATCTAATAGTTTATTAGTATGAACATCCTTTGTTTTTGTTTTTAGAAATCCAGCTAATTTTCTCATTTAAATTGTCAGAATATTATCATAAATAAAAGGCGAACGTCAACGTATTTAATAATACTCAAATAAATATTGTTTATAAAAATATGTGTTTTTACGTTTACATATTCTACTTAAGTACCTGACCACAAATTTTTGTACATTTTTATTACCCGGGAATTTCAATATGCGAATATTTATGTACAGTACTTATCAGTCACAAAGGTCAGGAATTAAACTCGAACAGTGAGAAGAGGATTCATGAATTCTTAAAAAACTATTCAAAAGAACGGGTTAAGATGTGGGTAAGAATAAGATCTCCTCCCAGAGGGGGACAACTGCCACTCCTCACCCAGCGTTCGCAAAAAGTTTGCTCGCCTGCTCTCACCTGATTGCCTGTTCACCTGCTTGTTTGTTCCCAAACCATGCGCTGAGTCTGCCGAAGCATCTGTCTGGGGACGCAAAGGGCCTCGAAACTCTGTTTCGATGATGAAGCATGAAACAGAATTTCGCCTGAACGGTCATTAAATATTCGCAAGCTCGCCAAAGTATTCGTTGTCTTCGTTGTAACCACCCTCGCCTTTACCAATAGTTTTGATGTCCTCGACAAACTCAATGGCCTCAATCCATTTTACCATCTTGAAGCCGAGCTGGTTCTCGACGCGCAGCCGCAGTGGTGCCCCGTGCAATATCGTGAGTGGTGAATAGTTCATCTCGTATGCCAGCAAGGTTTGCTGGTGCAGCGCATTCTCAATCGGCAGGCTGTCGTAAAAGCGGCCTCCCGCCGCACCTTCGCCGAAGGAATAGAAGACCACTGCCCGTGCCTCCGGTTTCGGTTGTACGAGCTGGATCAACGTGGCGAGCGGCAGCCCTCCCCATGCCGCTATACCCGACCACCCCTGAATACAGTGATGCAGTGTGATCTGGGTCTTTTTGCCCATCGTCTGCAACTCTTCGAGCGACAACTCTACCGGGTTATTCACCAGTCCATATACTTTGAGACGATAGCTTCGGAAATTATCAATGGCCAGGGATTTCCACTCATTACAGGCAGGCACCTTGCCGTTTGCCCACAGGAAGGGAGATATGTCCTTTTGGTGGAACTCGGCATACGGGGCAGCACGGCCGAGCAGGAAGGCCATGACCGGAGTGACAATCCCCTTTGCAAGGTGCTGTAGTGCCCGCGGGTATCTCCATGCCGTCCAGTTAGCGAGTGCATTCATCACTATAACAAAGCCGATACCTGCCATGCCGAGGTAAGTACCTGTTATTTCTGAGGTATTGACACCCAGAACAATATGGTTCATATTACGGACCAGTCCGGTTAAGGTTACTATGGCAACGTGGATGACGAGAAAAAAGATGAAGCCGCACATGATAAAAAAATGGATCGACCGGCCGATCTGCCGGTTGCCGGGCAGGCGGGGGTACCAGCGGAAGCGATTCGTCAGGGCCGGAGACATCGAGGGACCGGTCACGATTGCCAGCGGGGCAAGGACGAAGACTACCGCGAAGTATACAAGCTGTTGTAGTGCGTTGTAACGGTAAAAGCTGTCAGGTTCCGGAGGTGGGTGAAACGTGGCATAGTGGGCAAAGATAGCCCAGGCATCCGGCAGGATTTGCCAGGAGTCCGGCACCAGGCGCCGCCACTCCCCTGTCCCGAACAGCAGGATTACATAGATCATACCGTTTGCAACCCAGAACAGGACACTAAGGAAGTGCCAGTGCCGGGCCATGCCGATGGTATGCCGATAGCCGGGTAGTCCAGCCCAGGGTGAAAGGTACCGGGAATCCTCTTTTGCCGTCCAGATGTGGTCCGGAGATATTTCGACTGACGTCAGACGCAGCCATTCCGTACCGGGTGTGCAGTGAACGTTCCAGTACAACCGGGGATGGTCCATGAGGATCTGCAGGCCGCTGCGAATGAGCAGTACCAGGAAAAGCAGGTTAATAAAGTGAGTGATGCGGAGCCAGGCCGGGAAGCCCTGCGGCTCATGAACCGCTTCAGGAACAGGTGGTAACTCCGGGAGGCCAACAGTCACCCACTGGATATAAGCAGCGGTAACAAGAAGAACAACAGGTATGACAACCGGCAGGAGGGTTGTATATCGGATATTGATAGCCTTACCGGGGCGTGCGTAATGAAGAGACATTTACTACCTCCCTTCTGACCTGTCTGATATTTATGGTATTCCAATCTCCAAGTCACACTGTTTGAAATTTGGGATTTGTTTTTCGGTTTTATTTAATGGGTGCTATACTTTTCTGATCCGCCACTGTTTGCATAGTATCGTATAACAGAATGGGCGTCAAGCACAAACAGCAGATAAATGTTTTTGCAGGGCCTTTCCGTTTTGTCTGCATGATTACTGTTTTTACGATAACTACAGCATCTCAGGAAAGCAGGAATACAGGAAAAAGGATTCTCTTTTCTACAATGGCTTAAAAAGCTTAAAAAACAAGAAGGTCTTGATCTGTAAAGATAGAGTGCTCCCACATCCTATCAATTTCCTCTTTCCCCCTTCCTGCCATTCCTGCTTTCCTGAGATGTTCTCCTCTTTTTTTCTTTCTTGCTTTCTTCATCGATAGTGTTCTGCAGAGAATATTCAACAGATAAGACTGAACAGAATATGAAAGAGTACGTTTTAAAATTCCATCTGTCTTTTACGGCAAAGACAATCTGTTTGTAGAAATCAATGTAATTATAGTAATGCCAGCTCCGTAGGAGCGGCCTGTTCATTCTATCCACTCAAACAAATATTTTTTATCATATTTGATTTCATAATTATTTCTTTCGTACTTTTCTTCGTATCAGTTTTTCGATTTCAACAACAAGAATAATGGACACCGTTATCACTCCGATACCAGCCCATTCCACTTTTTTCAGTGGTACTGTACCAAAAACCCATTGAAGGGCAGGTACATATAGTACGGCGAGATGGGCAAAGATGGCGGCTATCAAACCGAAAAATAAAAACGGGTTCTCAAGAGGATTCATCCTGAAAATGGATCGGGTTTCAGAACGGCAGTTGAATGCCTGATAAAATTGAAAGACCACCATTGCAGTAAGAGCCTCTGTGCGTGCCTCTTGCAAAGGCGCCCCCAGTTTCAGATCTGAAATATAGAGAAAAACCGTACCTGCAGCCATGACAAGCCCCATGATAATTGTCTTTTGAATCATAACACCGGAGAGGATACGTTCTTTTGCGGGCCGTGGAGGTTGTTGTAAAATGCCCTTTTCTGCTGGTTCAAAAGCAAGGGCCATGTCCTGAAGTCCATTGGTTACCAGGTTCAACCAGAGTATTTGAACCGGGGTGTATGGTATGTGGTAACCCATCGATACCGTTGTGATAATGGCGACCAGTTCTCCGAAACCACAGGAAACGAGAAAAAGGGCAACCTTCTTAATATTACTATATACGACCCTTCCCTCTTCAACCGCTGCAAAAATGCTTGCAAAATTATCATCGGTAAGAACGGTATCGGATGCCTCTTTTGCAACATCGGTTCCTATCTTCCCCATGGCAATACCAACATGTGCAGTTTTCAGGGCTGGTGCATCGTTAACCCCGTCTCCTGTTACTGCTACAACCTCATTATGCCTTTTTAATTGATTCACTATTCGTAACTTGTGTTCCGGCGATACCCTGGCGTATACCGATACGTCTTTTACCAGGCGAAATAGTTCTTCATCGTTCATTGTCTCGAGTTCTTTTCCGGTACAAACCTGGGCATCAGGCCCTGCTATCCCGAGTTCTTTTGCAATTGCTGTTGCAGTAACGGCATGGTCACCGGTTATCATGATTGTCCTGATCCCTGCTTGTTTACATCCCTCTATCGCCTGTATTACTTCCGGTCTCGGCGGATCAAACATACCTTGAAGGCCTGTAAAGGTCAGGTTTGAATCTATATCCCGGTGGGTAAGTTCTTCCATATCTTCCGGGACTTCCTTATACGCAAAGGCAAGTACACGGAGACCTTCTTTTGCAAAAGTATCTGCAATATGAAGGGTCTCTTCCTTATTCGTTTTAAATGTGGTACACCTGTCCAGGATCCTTTCCGGTGCACCTTTTACGAAGATATATTTTTTATCCTGACGTTTATTGAGGGTGGCCATATAACCATGTTCGGATTCAAAGGGTATAATTGCTACCTGTGGATATTTCCTCTTTTCTTCCTCGGGCTCGAGCTTACCCTTCATGGCTGATACAATAAGTGCTCCTTCTGTTGGGTCTCCGTCAACCTTATACTGGCTGTCTTCAACATAAACGTTGGATTCATTACAGAGTAACCCTATGCGTAAAACAGATAAAATGCCTTCTCTGTCTTTTGGTTCAATGGGTATTTCGTCACGGAGAATCTCACCTTTGGGCTCGTATCCTACCCCTGCCGCTTCGTAGATATGATTCTCATCGTAAATGAGTTTGACCGTCATCTCATTCTTCGTGAGGGTACCTGTTTTATCCGAACAGATAACGGTAGTACTCCCAAGGGTTTCTACGGCAGGGAGTTTCCGTATGATAGCATTTCTCCTTGCCATTCTGGATACGCCGATTGCCATGGTTATAGTTACCGCAATCGGAAGACCCTCGGGTATAGCTGATACGGCTGTGGCAACCGCAGCCATAAACATTTCAGCGAGATCTGCTCCGCGTAATAACCCTATACCAAAGAGTATTCCGGAAAACCCAATAATAACAACTCCTAATATCTTTGCAAACCGTTCCAGTTTATGCTGGAGGGGCGTTTTTGTCTTCACTGTCTCCCTGACATCTTTGGCAATCTGGCCGAGAATGGTCCTGTTTCCCGTTTCAGTTACAATACCTCTTCCCCTTCCGCTTACGACAATTGTTCCGGTAAAGACCATGTTTACCCTGTCCCCGGGTGGTAGATTATCCTCCTGTATTGGTAAAGTTACTTTATCTACAGGGAGGGATTCACCTGTGAGCATGGCCTCGTCGACTCTTAATTCAAGGGTTTTCAAGAGTCTTAAGTCTGCCGGTGCCTTACTCCCCGATGTAAGAAAAACGACGTCGCCGGGTACGAGCTCTTCGCTGTGTATTTCTCTTTCATGACCGCCTCTCAGCACCTTGGCTTTTGGAATGAGCATCTTCCTCAATGCCCTTACACTTTGTTCTGCTTTAAATTCCTGGAAGAAACCAATAATTGTATTGAGGGCAACAGCCGCCATGATAACAGTTGAATCGATATATTCTTTGAGCAGGAATGTGACAAGCGCTGCAACAAGAAGGATATAAATCAATGGACTGATAAACTGATGGAGAAGAATCTTTATTTTGCTTATCTTCTCTTCCTCGGTAAGTTTGTTGGGACCGTATTGTTCAAGACGCTCTCTCGCCTCCTCATCCGTCAGCCCTTTCTCTGATGTTCCGAGTTTTTTCATTACGTCGTTTATATGGAGTTGATACCAGTTCATTCCTCTCATTCCTCATGACAGTCGTATAAGATCGTACAAAACCATGTCGTAAGATAGCAAAAAAACTATAGTATAGCGAGAATTACGTTATCAGGTGTGTGCCCTCTTCGCAAATGTTAGACCGTCTTTCCATGTTTGGTCTGTTTTCAAACAGATACTTCGGCAGGCTCAGTACATGGTTTAGGGTCAAGGAGAATATTCCCCCTCAAACCGATTCATCAAAAAATTATTCGTTTACTCGGTCCTCATGTGGAAAATTGTTATTTCTTTCATTTATAACTGCGGAAGATGGGATGTGCTGTGAAATTTTTATAACGTTGTTTCATACATTATGGAATGGTATAATCGAAGTCGTTAACAGTATGAATAGTTACATTTTATTTCGTTATAGAAAGGGATAATACATGCAACAGAAACAGTGGAGTAGCCCGCCGGCAATGCAGATTGATCCAGAAAAAACCTACAAGGTGACAATTGAGACCAACAGGGGTACAATCGAGATAGAACTCTATCCTCAGCATGCGCCAAAAACGGTTAATAATTTTGTTTTCCTGGCCAGGGAAGGGTTTTATGACGGTGTTTCGTTTCACCGGGTGATCAGTAATTTTATGATCCAGGGAGGCGATCCCACAGGTACCGGAATGGGCGGGCCAGGTTACCGGTTCGAAGACGAAGTAAAGGGTAACCCGTTAACCCACGATACGGGTGTTATTTCTATGGCAAACGCAGGGCCAAATACCAATGGAAGTCAGTTCTTTATAACACATTCCCCGCAGCCACACCTGAATGGCAAACACACGGTTTTTGGTAAAGTGATCCGCGGACAGGATGTCGTCGACACGACCCAACAGGGTGATACCATAACAAAAGTAACGATTGAAGAGCACTAGCAGAGAATATTTTTAAGAATGGAAAATGATCAAAATAAGAGTGCACCAGATACCCTGTTTAAACCCATTAAGGTAATTGATATTGAACTAAGCCAGCCACTCAAAAATATTGATTGTATGTACGGATATGAGTTCATACAAGCATTGGTTCGGTTCCACGGCACTCCAATTGGTTCTGTTAAAATACCTGTAGCCGACGGATACTGTTCAACATCACTTCTTAATAAAAATATCGTGATAAAGCATCATCAGGCAATTGTACGCCATCTTCTGTACGATGGACTGATGATGCCTTCACAGCCTGGCGATCTTCATATCTCCCGTCTGTTTGATATACCGCATGCAGCTTACAACGGGTGTCTGCCATTGGTTACCGTAGCGGTTTGTACCCGTAACCGTACTGCCGATCTGGCTCGTTGCCTCGATTCATTGAACCATCTTAGTTACCCCTCTCTTGATATCCTGGTTGTGGATAATGCGCCGAACGATACCGCTACCGAACAACTGGTACGGACAAAATATCAGGGCGTACGATATATTCATGAACCCCGGCCCGGGCTCAATTGGGCGCGGAACCGTGCAATCACCGAAGCACGGGGTGAGATCATTGCTTATACTGATGATGATGTGGTGGTTGACCCGGGATGGGTACGCGCTGTAGCTGAAGTCTTTGCCGAAGATAGTGAAGTGGCGGCTCTTGTAGGATTAGTCGTACCTTATGAGTTAGAAACCGATGCGCAGATCCTTTTTGAACAGCACGGGAGTTTTGGGCGGGGTTTTGAGCGCAAATGGTATCACATAAACCGGGAAAGTGGCAAAAAAGTTGCGAGTATTTATGGCCATACGGGCAGGTTTGGTACAGGTGCCAATATGGCTTACCGGCGTAAATTATTTGACCATATTGGTTTCTTTGATCCTGCCCTTGATGTGGGAACTGTTACTAACGGTGGAGGCGATCTTGAAATGTTTTTTCGTGTATTGAAGGAAGGGTATATGCTCGTCTATGAGCCGAGGGCAATAGTACGCCATTGTCACCGCCGTGATTCTGCACAATTGCGGGCTCAAATCGCAACCTGGGGTACAGGATTCCAGGCGTACCTTGTACGCAGTGCCCTGGCCTATCCGGATGAGCGTTTTGCCCTTATCCGGTTAGGATTGCAGAAAATATGTTACGGATGTATACGCAGTCTGCTTTTTCTGCTTATACGTAAAATCTACAACACGCAGAATGTATTTCAAACTGAGCTTCAGAGTATGGTAACTCATCATACCTTATTTGATTTATTCCGTTATCGAAAAGCACGCCGCACTGCGGCTGAGATTGAAAATGTCTTTGGTCCTGTTAATCAGATACGTATACCTGAAACAACCGGACAACAACCGGCAGTTCCTTACAAATCAAATGCTATTGCTGTACGTACCATTGATTTAAGCCGCCCTCTTCATGCACTTACGGATATAACAGATTATAATCATGTGCGGATCTTTGTAACCCGGGGTGGCAATCTTCTTGGCATGACAGATATTGCAAATTACCACAAATCCGTTGGACCGGCACGCTTACGGGATGCTCTTATTGATAGCCTTGGTTATAAACTCCTTGAGACGAGTAATACTCCGGGCTTATACCCTGTACAATCCGCTGCACAGGCAGCATTGGTCCGGTTCTATTCTTTGTCTGAAGATCAGACAATGGCTGCCCGTATAAAATTATCTCCGGATATCCCGGTTTCGGTTGTAGTGAGGACATATGGCCAGTCCAATAGCCTGCGTGATTGTTTACGATGTCTTGTAGCTCAGGAATCATCCCGGCACGTTGATATTACGGTTGTAAATAATAGCCCGGCTTTGAGCCCTGCTACCTCTGTAATAGCTGAATTTCCAGACGTAGTGCTGGTAAATAAATTCCGTAATGGGCGGGTCTATGCCTGTAATAAAGACTTCATGGTGGGCAAAGGTGATATTATTATCGTTATTGATGACACGGTTACAATGCCAGCTGATTGGCTGGAAAAATTAGTTGCACCATTTGCCAGAAGCGACGTGATGATTGTAGCTGGTAACGTCTTACCACAAGAACTTGAGACTACTGCCCAAATCCTCTTTGAAAAGCACTTCGGACAGAGGCGTGGCTTTGAGCCAATAGAGAGAGACGGAGATTGGTTTAAATCGTTCCAGCGCTGCGCCGTACCAGTATGGGACCTTGGTTCGATGACAAACGTTGCTTTCCGTGCTGCTATTTTCAACCATCCTCAAATAGGTTTGACAGATGAAATGTTAAGCACTGATATACCTGTTAGCTGCGGGGGGGATCCGTATCTTTTTTACAGGGTTCTCAAAACAGGATATACACTCATCTATGAGCCATCGGCCTTTGTTTGGTACAAATATCACAGAGATGTACGATCTCTCTGCCGATGGATTTACCATTATAGCAAAGAATACGTTGTTTACCATCTTACTACATTGATTTGTGATCGTGATTTGCGTACGCTGCCAGAGCTACTGATTAAAATACCGAAGACGCATTTCCGCCGGTTCATACAACGCTTGTATGGTAAAAATAAGTACCCGTTAACGTTCTTCATACTTGAAGCGATAGGTAATGTAGCCGGACCTTTTGCATTGTTAAGATCAGTCCGATATGGTAAATGTAAAGGTAAGGAGTTGTTGTAAAATGCCAGTAGTTAGTGTTATCATTCCTACCCATAATCGTGCTCAATTTCTTTATTCAGCGATTGCCAGTGTGTTAAATCAGACATATCAGGATTTTGAGATACTCGTGATAGATGATAACTCAAAGGATAATACACAAGAGGTTGTAAAAAATTTTCATGATACAAGAATAAAATATATACGGCATGAAAAAAATAAAGGAGAGGCAGGTACCAGGAATACCGGAATAAAGCATTCAAATGGCAGATATATAGCATTTTTGGATGATGATGATGAATGGTTGCCAGAGAAACTTGAATTACAAATTGATCTGCTACAAAATAGCCCGCAAGAAGTTGGATGTATATATACCGGTTTTTTAACAGTAGATGAAACGAAGAGAAAGGTATTGCAGCGGAGCATTCCAAGCAAACGGGGATACATTTATTATGATATGTTTATTCGGAATTATATTGGAAAACCATCAACGGTCATGTTAAAGAAAGAGTGCTTTAAAAGGATAGATCTATTCGATGAGAATATAGCCTTTGGGACTGATTACGATATGTGGATCCGAATCTCAAGGGACTTTCACATTGATTATATAGAAAAACCTATGGTTTTATATTGCAAGCATAAAAATGCGCTTTCTGCTGATCTGGCGGTTAGAAACAAAGGAATGGAGATGCTCTTCAAAAAGCACAACCGGTTCTTTATGCTCAATAGGAAAGGTCATGGCGAATTTTATATGTATCTCGGGATCTTTTATTGCTGCGCCGGAGATGTCCGAAAAGGGAGGAAAGCACTCTTAAAAGCCATAACGCTTTACCCGTTTCAGATAAGAAGCTATTGTAACCTGGGGCTCTCTTTTCTCAATGCAGGCAAATTTATAAAAGCGAGGGAATTCAGGGTACGGTGTTATTCTCTGTTGAGATCATTATTTCATACTTGATACATCTGTATTCAATGGTTCCCACTTTACTATCTGTTTCCCCATGATAAAATCGAGTACTCCAATGAGGTTCCCATAAGTTCCGATGCAAAAATAATAGACAACAGAGGTTACCTCTTTGATAACGTTGGAACCCGGGGTGTATTGAAACACTATCCTGTATGAAAGGGCAAGCATATAAAAACTTGTCTGTGCTATCATCAGTATTTTTGCAGCATAACAAAAGGGAGATAAATAGAGACTGCTAAAAAACAGGAACAGGAGAAAAGCAGCGAGTAACCTTTTCATGATCTTGTTGAGTATTAACCGTATAGAGAATATGCCAAATTTAAAGGGGTTCAATAACTCTTCCACCATAGACACAGCGCAGAGGCTTCCTATTATAGTCCTGCGGCGTCTTTTAATCTCATGGATTGAATTTTTCGGAAATGTTTTACTAAAGGCATTAGCTTCCGGAGCGAATAAAAATTTATACTTTTGGTGTACAACTGATAAACATACATACAGATCATCTATTGCCTGCAGAGGTATTACAGGGAACAGGCTTTTCCGAACCGCGTAGAGTTTTCCTTTATTTGACGTGGTACTTACAATTTGATTTTCCAGCCTTTTAATCACGCTTTTAACGGTGACGTAGTTACTCTGGACATCTTTTGCTTTCTCATGAATATTCCCGCAAACTCCCCCAACTTCCGGATCACTGAAATATTTTGTGAGGTGTATTATAGCATCCTTATCAATAATAGCATCTACATCGGAGAAGACAATTATTTCTCCTGTACAATAAGGGATTGCTTTGTTAATTCCACTATTTTTCCCTTCATGAACCGGGGAAGATAAGAAACGAATTCTTTTATCAGGAAAGAATTTTATTTTATCTTCAGTCCCATCGGTAGAACCGTCAGAAAAAATAACTATTTCATAATCATCTGAAGGATAATGAATAGATAAAGAGTTCTTAATCTTATCGACAATCAGGTTCTCTGCATTACGGACTACAATAAGCAGGCTTACCGATGGACGTATGGGTGGATAGGTAATAACCTTTTTCCGTTTGGTAAGATATCCAATACAGACCAGAATAGGATCGAATAAGAAAATCAGTAAAATTCCTGATAAAGAGAGGGTAAATAGAAAAATACTTATTATCATCATTGCCTCAGGAAGTTAAGCCCTCTGCATTTTTATCGTATATTTATTTGGATAAAAAGGAGTACATAAAATACCACGATATAAATTTTTTTTCACGACACTGTATGCACTATCATACAAGAGGTGTGCCAAATATTAAGAAGAATAGAGAATACGATAGAAAATAGTAAAGATTTTTTATTATCCCGATCGTATAGGAATTTTCATTTTATTTAAATCTAAAACAGGCAATAAATTGCCTGCCTATTATCATTTCTCCCCTACGGGGAAAACAAAAAGATGCGGGTAAGGATAAGAGAGAAAAGAGGGGCCAAGGGGGGTGTCTCATATGCAAAAACTTAACGCCTCCGGCGGACTTTTACTCAACACACTCCATGGTATAGTTGTTACACCCCGGACATCCGACTTTTGGTATATACCCTATGACAATACATGGTGTTCCTCTATAGTGCAAGAATGAATCTCTTTCATCAAGGATGAGACCCTTCGCTTCACTCAGGGTGACAGAATACAGGTTGCCATCCTGAAATCCTTCATTCCACTTTAGATGAGATGTCAGCAGGGAATTTGTCATTCTGAGCACATTCACTTCATTCAGTGTAAACTCCGCGAAGAATCTCGTCTTTTTATGGTGTTAAGAGAGCATCTTATACTGAACAAATGAAAATTTCTATACAATCAAGCTAAGGTGCCTTTCCTCACTATGCTATCATCTATGCGCCACCTTACGCTTTCTATACCAGAAAAAAGTACTGCATCATTCCGCATGTTATCACGGGGCGCACCCTAAAGAGATGCGGCTACATTTTATGGCAACAAGTTGCCGAAGATAAGTACCTGACCACAAATTTTTGTACGTTTTTATTCATAAGGAGTTTCAACAACTTATGACTTTTACGTGCGGAATGTAGGATATAGGTAACTTTTTTCATTAAAATTGTCGTGAGTAGGTATACTACTTTGCCAAGAGAAAGGAGTATTTATGAAAACCTATAAAACCAAATCCTTTTTAAAGCCCAAAGGGCTTTTCTCTGATAGCCCAGGGTAAATTTTTACCCTGGGATAATGAAAAAACAAGAGAATTCACCCTGAAAGGGTGACAGAAAATTACATGAATCCCATCTATACCCAGGGCGCGTTGCCCTGGGCTTTCGTATATAAGCCCTTCGGGCTTTGTTTGAAAATAGTGACGGCGTTTTTACCAGAAGTATGAAGATTTACCCACACAAAACTGAGAAGACCCGTATTTCTTACACCATAAAATATTGTGCAAAAACTTATGGTCAGGTACTTATGTCCGGTTTCATCCGTGGAGTACTATAACTATCCAAAGCAGGACACAGAGCGTCCTGGAGCGCATTTCAACGCAAAGCGTTGGAACGAGATATAAAAGAATGATGAAGGATAGAATGTGAGGAATACAGAATAGGAACATACCATATATCCTGGTATCCTTGCGGCTTTGTGTGGGGAACAGAAAAAGTACAGCATTATTCCTTAGCTTGATGCATATGGGGGATGGTCTCCTTTTTGTATTTTGGAATTTGTTTCGGATCCGTTCACTTCGCTCAGGACAAGTTTCGTATTTCGAATCTCGTGTTTCATATCATTTATAACGGGGCTCCGGCATCCTTATATACCTGGAAAGTCTGATCCAGAACTTTTCGTTCATCAAAGATATCGATTGCCATTTTTCGGCTTGCTGTTCCCATTTTTTCTATTAACTCCGGATGTTGAATAAACGTTAGCAGGCAATTTGCTAATGAATTAACATCCCTGGGCGGGGTTAAAAAACCATTATTGCCGTCAATGACAACCTCCCGACAACCTGGTGTATCCGTTGTAATAAGTGGTTTTCCTTTTGCTGCTGCTTCTATTAATGACCGTGGTACCCCTTCCGGATAATATGAAGGGAGAACAAACACATCTGAATTATCTAACTGAGTTATAACATCATGAAAGGGGATACGTCCAAGCCATGTAACAATTCCTCTTGCCTCAGCATCCCGGAGCCATTTTTCAGGAATTGCGTCCGGATTTCCCTTTGCTCCACCACCGGAAGCTCCACCCGCCATAATAAAACTACACCCTGGATTCTGTTTTTTGATTTTTTCTGCTGCTGCAACATATTCACCCACACCTTTACTCCAGAGCATCCTCGAGACCAACAAAAATTGCATCCCGTTATGAGACCTTTCAGTAACACGTGGACAAATAACTTCCGTATTAACTCCAGAGCCAAGAATAATACGGGCATTTGTTTTCCTGATGATATGATTTGCAAGAAATAACCGATAATCGTCATGGTTTTGAAAAATTACCTGTGGCCGGCCAGATAAAGCATATTTATACAGCCTTATAACAGTACGCATGAGAAGACCACCTTTATTAAATACATAACCAAGACCCGTAATCGTGTTTACAATAACAGGAACCTTTGCCCGTTTTGCAGCCAACGAGCCAAAAATAACAGGTTTGATGGTAAAATGGTGGACGAGCGTCGGGGATTCTTGATTATAAAGTGCCTTCAATCTCCAAATAAGTGCCATATCAGCAAGAGGGTTTTTCCCTTTATGATCAATACTGATATTGATAAATTTTATACCCTCTTCTGAGAATTTATCAGTAAAATCAGATTCATCATTGGCTACTGCAATAACAGACCATCCTTTTTCAGAAAGGGATTTCATCAAAGGAATCCTGAAATTAAACAATGCAAATCCTGTATTGGCGACAAAGAGGGCTTTTTTTTTCATATGCGTGTAATTCTCCTGTTCTATGAATTAATCTTTTGGAGGAAGTGCTCCCCGGTATTTTTTCCCATCATTACCTGGCCAGCCTGCCGGCAGAGGAACTGCTCCTTTTGCCGCGGGACTACCAGGGTTTGGCCGGTATTCATCATCCAGTTGCGGATCAGCTTCAACACCAGAAGCTTCCCATCCGGGAGAATAATATTTTTTTGTAACATGAAAATAGAGTGACGATTTAAATGCCTCGAGACTTGTAAAATCTTTCGAATCCCTTCTGTCTTTCCATGACAAAAAAAAATAATTCTTTGGATTATCCACCGTGCGAAAATAAACATTCCCGTCATAGATTTGAGAGCCGTCCGCTACCCTTGATTCTCTCGCCAGCCAGTGGTCCATGGTTTGGATAAAGATATTGTTGTAAACCTCCTGAGGACAATTGCGGTAAAACCGTTTCAGGACATACTCATGTCCCGCTCCCCTGTTATTAATCTCCTGTCCAAGAATTACCGTATTATTATATATCTTCCATGGATCACCTCTGCCATACCCACCTGCCCGATGACTTCCGAACGGGCGGGCCCATACCATTCCATCATTGTCTGGTCCACGACGCTTTTCATCCAGTAACTTATTGGGATCTTGCCTGCCACCCAACATCGGCTTACTGCAGTCGATGATATTATGGTGAACGTATTTTGTTCCGGGCTTGCGGGAGGAACCTGATCCATGCCGGGAGACCCCTTTTGAGACAAAGATCATCTTATTGTCATTGATCTCAACGTCATAACATCCCGACCCTAATTGAACCACATCATCCCTTGTATTCCTGAACTCATTATGATGAATATAAAGGTTAAATGATTTTTTTGTTGCATTAATACCATCCCAGGTACTATGAAACAGACAATTCCTGATCTCAATTGTGTTTGCAGAACGCTGAATACCTATTGCTGGCCCCTGAAAACTATGCCCCGGCTTAGCACCACACTTTACATCACTCCAGGCAATCCAGGGCGGAACACTGCCTTTGAATGTAATGCCGTCAAATAAAAGATTATGAGCACCGTCACAGACAAGAACGGGTGTCCTGCCACCTCTCATCGTACAATTCTTGATAGAGATGTGATGTGATTTTGATTTAAATTCAAGGATATTGTTCTGATATCGGAGATTCATGCCTTCAATATTAATGTAAGAACCTCCCTTTTTAAACGTGAAAATTTCATGATGGGGGAAAATATACAATTTTGTTGAACGGGGATCAGTGTCCGATGAAATCTTATACCCCATGAAAATTGCCTGCTTACCGGGCTGTAATCGTATATATATCCTTTTGTCAGAACTCTTCCAGAATACCCCCGGACCAATATAGATATTGCCAGAATTGGTATAATCCTCGTTATCTGAACTCAGGTCATTGTACCTTTCATAAGAAACAAGCCGGTAATTGTCATTATCGCTTCCGAAATATCCATAGACCATGCCTGCATCCGGATAGGTATCTACTGACCGGTAGATATCTCTTTTAGAATCGTAGAGTTCCCAATCGGAATTAGGCACTTCCCTGAACTCTCTATACCCGCCATCAATGACAGGTTCCTCTCCGGGATAATTCTTTATGGTAATCCTGTTTGACTCAGTTCCCCGAATATCGGTTACAATCTCACTCTCATAGTACGTTCCGCCTCTTACCAGGAGGGTATCTCCTGGTTGTAATTTCGGGATACTGCTTTTTATGGTCTCCCAGGGGGCAGATAAACTTCCATTATTACTGTCACTGCCGTCCCGTGAGACGTAATAGGTGCCTGCGAAACAGTTCTTAAATGCAAAACTATAGTTACAGAGACTGTTATAACAGTAAATACTTATGAAAAATATAAGGAAAGCAGAAAAAAACTTCATTATCTCTTCTTATAAAAAAAGTCATACTACAAAACATAACACACATGATATCTTACAACAGACATTCAACGTGTATAATCCACAGGCCGCAGCTTTGTGAATTGATATTGTGTACTCAATTGGTCTTTCTTGAGGAGAGAAACGATAGAAACCAATGCAATAGCGACCCACATACTCCGGAAACGTATACCATTATGGGATATGTTATATAACAGCAATGTTATAAAAAAAAGCCATTTAGAGGGGAAAGTTCCAAGTCTCATCACAAAAAATACTGAACCTCCTAAAAATAACACAGCACCCACAATACCGTAGGAATCATAAATCTCCACGGGCGCATTATGTACCTCTCTCATAGACAAATCTTCAATACTTTTTTCTTTTTGACGCACGAATTTCCGCCCACCGTTACCGAATAAAATACTAAAGGTATCATCATTTTGAATATACGATACACGTTTACCGAGAACCTCTATTACATTACCGCCACGGGAAAATCGATAATTTATTGCCTCTATACGACTCATTTGTGTTGTATCCTTAATTTCTGTTGTATTCTGAGATCTTGGAGTAAAAACGGCTCCATAGTGTTTACTCACTACTGAAAGCGTTACTGAAAGAAAAACCAGCATGACGGCTAATGACACAAACAATTTTATATACTCTTTTAAGAGTATGTAGAGTAAACAAATATCTAATAAAATTACAACAACAGTACCGGCCCTTGAAGCGGATACCAGAACAAAGATATTACAGATTATGATAATGGTAATATTCAATATCCAGTGTACTATACTTTTCCTTCGTGTTTTTGTATTCAAAAGATTAACGAACAAGAGCATGGAGAGTATTAATATTGAATAATACGCTAATTGATTTGGATTATTGAATGATAAAGCGCTTCTTAGTGTTTTACTATTTGCTCTCATTAACCACGGGGTTAGACACGATGCTAACAAGCCCCAATAGAGACAGGATATTCCCCAAAGATTTGATAAGATCCGCTTGAATGCTATAGAGAACAAAAATAATACATAGAATCCAAAAATAAGTTGTGCAGTACTGAGGAGATATCCTGTTTCTGAAATAGCTTCCGTTGCATAGTATGAATTGACAATAACCACCCATGAAATAAACGGTATAAATGGACCTATTAAATATAGCCCTGTTTGAACTTCACAATAAGTAATCGTTATGAATAGTGCAGCCGAGAGTAAAATTATTATTGCATCTACAATTTGAAAACCACCGGATTGAAACAGATACAAAGGGAGCGTTGCAAATGTAGCAATCGTCAAACCAGAGATGACAGTATTTCGATTATGTTCTAGAGATCTCATAGAAAAATTTTACCTGTAAGATTTGTTGAATACAGCACATGCTTTTTTAGAGTTTTTCCCATACTTTCTCTTTTAACTCTCTCAGTACAACAGGGAGTTTACGTGACGTATCTATTACTTCAAAATTGAAGGCATTATAACGAAGGTCGGCATTTTCACTATAGCGTAAACGCAATTGGTCATCGGTTTCCTTATCATCCTTTATCCTTGCCTGATTCCGCTCAATAGCAAGGTCAACTGGTATTTTAAGATTATATATTACATCGGGAAGAGGTATTGTCCTGTACAACCTGTCCTCCAACCTTCCCATAAAGTTTATAAAAGCATTACCATTTCTCTCACCAATCCGGGGGCTGTCCATCTTCCCAAAATTCACGGACGGATACCGGTCACAGATTACAATGTAACCCCGGGCCATCAGACGATTCGCTTTTTTCAAAAGCTGGAATCTTTCATATGCCAGGACTGCATAGCGGATAGCAAAAATAACGCCCGGTTTTTGTAATTTCGTAATAAAAGATTCTGGTTTTGAACCTTTTGTTTTCTTTAACCACAGTACAGCCCGGAACAATACCGTTTCTAATCTTACCTTAGGCCGTCCTACATGGATAAAATGTGTATTAAAGTATGTACCTAACCAGCGTTTCAACTCGGACGTAATGGTTGATTTACCCGTAGCATCAAGGCCGGTAATTGCAATAATTGCCCCGTGGGTAGTAAGAAATTTTTTTTCCCTGAAAACAAGTTTATTCAACGCGCGATACAATATCTGATAATACCGTGCAAAGAATGAGGAAATAACCCCCATCCGGCGTAAAGGGGATAATTTCCGTCTCAATGCAAGACCGAGAAACAACCTTTTTCTCAAAACCTTCCTTTGTGTATATTCATCGAGCATCTTCCTGAAAAATTCAACCGAAATATATTGAAAATACGATTGAAGAAGAATGTCCACCCTGTTTAAATCAACATTTTGATACAGGGTTAAAAATTCACTGCTGAAGGCTTTCATTCTCTTCCAAAGAAGTATTGCTCCGGGCAAGCATGAAATCTTAATATAGTATCGGAGGATGAAGATAATCAATTCCACTTCCGGTTGTGGAATCCTGCACCCTGATGAGTGACTCGTAGTGTTCTCAAGGATCATTTTTTCCAATGGCAGATGATAATTTTTCGTATGGCTCTCACCGGTAATCATCTTTATATGTACATGCAAATGAAGTAGTATACCGGTTTCTGTGTCTAACCCATAAAAATGGTATATAAAAGGAAAGGTAATCTTTTCATTGTATGCCTCTTTAAATCCCAGTGAACAAATAATTTTTATAAAATCAGAAAACTGGTTCTTATTGATAAGCAAATCCAAATCATCTTCACCGGATAAACTTTTCATAAGGTTGTGATTATTTTTCCAGTGGCAGTAATCGATCGAATGCAAATTAAGAGCATCAATAAGTTGCCTTGAGAGATTAAGGATAGAAGCGTTCATTTTTCAATTGTTCTCTCAAAAAAGTGAATGATACTTTCATAATCAATTTTGTCATCTAACTCTAACATATTTTTACTTAAAAATATCCCTGCAGGCATTCCTCTGTATGCCTCCACTAACTGACTGTTCCTATGAAGAAACTGCTCCAATGAATAATCCTTACCCTGTTTAATTCTTTTATGTCCTCGCCGGGCAAGACGATGACTGATATTTATTAATTTCTGATGCAGTATGATAACTTTTATCTGAGAAACCACCGTTGCTAAAGGTGTAAATATTGATTCAGGGTCAATGTTCCTCCTGCCGGTGTAATCTATAAGGTTAAATGGAATATGGGATATTCCCTCATCAACAAGGACGATTTTTTGGGTAAAATATTTTGATATAAATTCAAATCTGCCAAATTTGAGTATAGTATTTCTCAGGATATTCATCTTGAATCTTTTACTTTCGTTGGTATCCTTCAACCCCTTGATGGTAGAGAACAGCAAGGCTTTATATTTTTTGAAGTGAGGCAAAAACATTAAAAATAATAGTATATCGGTTAAAATCCGGCGCAGAAACACCGGTGCAATAAAATTGAGTTTAAAGTGTTTTAAGACCAGATCGTCTGAAAAGAGTATCGGTTTACTCTTAATCTTATCGTAAATCTCCCGTAATACAGTCGTTTTTCCTACTCCCGGCTCTCCTGTTATTTCAATAATCATTGATCTCTCACTGATAAATTAGGACTTACAGAACTTTTTCACTCTAGGGCGAAGAGACACTTCGCTCTGCAACCGCAGCTTTAAAGTTCTTTATATACTATACGATGAAAAGTAAGTAAGTATACGTATACTACAAATACTCATATCTTGTAAATTCCTTAATACCAATGTTAAGCTCCGGAAGAGCGGCATACAAGGCACGCAAATATCTATCTCTCCACTGAAGTTTTCTTCTCATGTCAAAAATTTGTTAAAGGGCAGCTCTGTTCTTAAACGGATTTATCTTATTTGGGATATAATTTGATAACGTCTGGAGCATCCATATCCCATCCCTTCCCAGCATACTTTTAGACGAAAGGTAGAAAAGCAGGGTTATAGTAACAAGGACACACACCATCGATGAAGCAAGGATTACCAGTGCCGGCATTGCTGCATTTCTTAACACAGTAGTTATACTAAATACTTCTAACAGGACAATGGCCGTCAGGGGTAATGCAGATACATGAACAACAAAGAACTCCTTCCAGGATAATGACAACGCTGCCAAACTCAGATGGGCCATGAGTATAAAATTCACTACAATAGCAAAAAAAACCCCATAAGCAACCCCGTGTATACCCCAATACTGGCCAATTATGGCACCTCCTAAAACGAGGGCAGCGTAGACACCCTGCCGCCAGGCCCTTTTATAAACTGCCCCTGTCGCTCTGGCAAGAGAATCACTCATTTTGTAACTTGTACGGAACAGGATAGCCATAGCAAAGATCTTGAAAGGCACAACGGCCTCAAGCCACTTAGGCCCAAAAACTACCGTAATTATTTCAGGGGATAACATATATGCAGTTGCACTTGCAGGTAAAACAATCAGGGCAATTAATGCTACTCCTCTTCTGTATGCGGTTCTTAAACGGTCTTGCTGCATCTGAATCTTTGCCATTGCAGGGAAAAGCACCGTGTCAATAATCTTGGCAAAGAGCATTGCAGGTATCGTCATTAATTGATAAGCCCTCCCATAAAACCCCAGTGCATCTGCTCCGAGCCAACGCCCTACGACCAGGTAGTCTCCCTGTCCTGCAATTGCGTTACCAATCCGGGAAAGGGTAAATCCACCGCCGAAATACATCAGATCGGCAACAGCACGGCGTTCAAGCGATGGTCGCATCGGATGATGCTTGATTATCAGTAAAAAAATACTTTTCACTACCATTTGTGAAATAAAAGCGAAAACCAGGCTCCATACGCCAAACCCTAAGAATGCGAAACAAATTCCAGCACCGCCATAGCCTATCGCATAAGAAACTACCTGGACTATTGCTAACCATCTGAATTGAAACTCCCGCTGCAAGAGGGACTCTGCTACCAAACATATCCCGTGAAAAAAGAATACAATTGACGTAACCCGAACAACAGGTATCAGCTCTTCCATTTGGAAAAAAGAAGAAATCTGCGGAGCAAGGAATGAAACAAGAAACATGAGAAACAGGCCTGAAAGCCATGAAATAGTAAAGCCCGCACGCATATGTATCGCCTTGAGATCTATCCGTTGAACTATCGCCGGACCAATACCTATCTGGGCGAATACCTCTGCGAGTCTCACTACGAGCACAGCTACAGCAACAACCCCAAAGTCTCTGGGAGTAAGAAGCCTGGCCAGCACGGCCATCACCAACAGCTCCAAACCAACCCGCACACCTGTACCTGAAAACGTCCAGGAAAAACCACTCAAGGTACGGTGAATGATGCTCTGGGAAGTACGATCGGTCTTTTTGCTCGGTACCGGAATGGTCATTTTTGATTTATCTCTCTTATGTTATGGCTATTTTTAAAATGAGTAAATTATTGTAACTACTCAGGTTCAGGGTTCAGAGTTGGCTTGTTCCCAACCTCTGTTTGGGAACACCATTTCAAACGAAACTCTGTTTCGTGTTTCGTCATCGAAACAGAGTTCCGATGCCCATTGTGTTCCCAAATAGAGGTTGGGAACAAGAGGAAGAGGAAAACAGATGCTTCGGCAAAGACTCAGCACATGGTTTGGGAACAAGCCTGTGGCAGGCCAGGTAGAGACGCAAGATTTTGCGTCTCTCCTAAGGCTTAGCTTGATGCATATGCCCCTAACCCTGAACCGGGAACCTGAATAATTACAAATTATTTCGTTAAAAAATTAAAAAAGGCGATGTAATACAGAAATGTGCAAGCAAAAGCCTGCTCTATACCACATAGTTGTCTATTATAAACCAAATCTTTTTGATCTAACAAACAACGATTATCACTTATGAACAAAACACTCAAATGTCTTTCTTAATCCTGCAACTAAATCGTATTTTGGTTCAAAACCTAATATCTTTCTCGCTTTTGAAATATCAGAGAAATTTCTTTTTACATCACCGGGTCTACAGTCTCTATATACAATATTTACCTTTTCATCGGTTTCTTTTTCAATTAGCTCTTTCACAGCATCGGCTATTTCATTAATGGTTGTTTCTTTGTAGGTAGCGATCTGGAAAACCTCTCCCCCTATTTCTGTTTTCGAAGCAAGGATAATAGCATCCACGAGGTCATCGATATAAATAAAATCACGAGTTTGTTTACCATCACCATATATCTCGAGGGTTTTACCATTCAAAGCTCGCTTCATGAACATTGCAACAACGCTATTTTTATGTCTTGACAAGGGACCGTAGACATTCCCAAAACGCAAAGAAATCGTCTTTATACCAAAAGCACGGTAGTAGGCAGAACAATAACCCTCTCCAGAAAGTTTGCTTGCCCCATAGGGTGAAACTGGTTTGGGAACCTTTCCTTCATGGACTGGCGGCTCTACTTCACCAATAGTTGCTCCGGACGAGGCGAAGATAAATTGCTTTACGTGGTTCTTTCTTGATGCCTCAAGTAAATTAAGAGTACCTGTCACATTCACTTCCATATCCTGTATTGGATTTTCAACTGATGCCCCCACACCAGTATTTGCAGCAAGATGCACAACTACATTTACATCCTTAATTGCATCCTCTACAATCTTTTTGTTACGGATATCACCAACCAGGAGTTCTATGGTTGAATGCGTCTCCATCTCAAAAGTATAATTAATTTTTGTATCACTTGATGTTCTGCTGAAATTTCCAAACTCAATGAGGACTGATTCGAGATCTTCAATTGTTCCAACCCTTAAATTGTCAAGGATACAAATTTTCTTCCCTAATCTGTCTTTGATTAATCTCTTGATGAGATTATTACCGATAAATCCACATCCTCCCGTTATCAACCAATTATTCTGGGTGATTTTATTCTTCATGTAAATCAAGCCCCCCTGTTATCAACCAATTATTCTGGATAATTTTATTCTTCATGATATGCTAAAAATCCTGTGCTACTTATGACAAATCATTATATCCTGTTTTTGTCTGATTCAGGACTACGCCAATAATATTTGAATTAACACTTTTAATATGGGTGGTCGCCCTATGAATACTCTCAATTGATGCCTTCCCAGCTTTTATTACAAAAATTACCCCGTCCACCAGAGGAAGTAAAGGCGTTACACTGCTTGCAGCTTCCTGGAATGGAGGACCATCTACCAGTACTACATCGTAGTGTTGTTTCAAAATGGTTAAAAATTTTGAAAGTAACGTGTAATAGAGAGGCCCATCGAGTTTTACGTTTCCTCCGCCAGTACCAGCAGGTAGGAGTGTCAGATTTGACTCATGGACAGACTTCGCATAAGACAAGACCTCCTTTTCAATTAAACGGCTTCCTGCTAAAGCGCCTAAGCGATTGATAAGCGGTACATAATCTTCTTCAAAATAGATTCTTTTGTCTTCGTATGTTTCTACCCTGCCCGGTTTAAAAGCGAAAGTACCCTGTTTCCAGCTAAACAATTTCTGGAGGCGTTCCTCTATCTGCAGCTTTAAAGGCCTTTGTAATTGACTCTGATTAATATATCCTGCATTAATAAGAATGTAACCTAACGGTTGGCCTGTACGCTGATTTCTTTCCAGGGCATCTTTCAGTTGACTTTCTGTAATAATCCCCTCCCGTATGAGTATGCTGCCAAGCCGATTGGTACTTGGAGGCTGATTGGTGTTTGAAATAACTTGATTTTGCATATGAAAAAGGCGGCCATTTTCAAAGATAGCTGACATGGACTGTGTATCATTGGTAATGACAAGCTGTCCGCTCTGTTTTTTTAAGGCAATAAGTGAAAAAAGATCATCTATGCTGTACTCATGTAAGCTTCCCTTTTTCAGTCCCTGTGACAGAATCCCTTCCATGGCGTTTATCAATCCGCTTTCCCCCCTGCCATTCTCTAATCCGAATAGGTAGTGTAAAGAAGGCCGCTGCAAGTCGGCATCAACCATAATTACCCGCAGCACTCCTTTTGCCAGACTTATGGCAGATTTAGCAAGAACGGTACTCTTCCCCTCACCGGCAATGGTACTCTCTACTAAAAATACCTGACCAGATGCCCGGGATTGCATTAATGGCAGTTTAGCAATAAGGCCGTAAGAAACATCATATTTGTAATAACTATCTTTAAAACTGTTCCCACTGCCACATGAATCACCCGGTGGTAAAGCAAGCATCTTATTTCGCTTTAAAGACCTGTCATAAGGTACCATACCAAGTACTGACAATCCCAGATGTTGCATAATATCTTTAGGGGTCTTTACCGTTTTATCCATATATTCAAGGAAAAAGGCGAGCCCTGTACCAAATGTCAAACCTAATATCACGGCCAGAGAGATATTTAAGAATACCCTTGGCTTGGTTGGAAAGAGTGGTAGTTCTGCCTCATCCACAATACGAATATTGTCCCTCTCCATATCACCGGTAAGGCTAATCTCTTTTAAGTGTTTTAGTAAGATATCGTACATTGTCTGGTCGTTCTCTGCCTCCAAATGCAGCAGGTTATAGTTAATAGCTTTTTCAGGAGATGCAGACATCTGTTGGAGAGAATGCTGATTCTTCCGGGCAGTCTCTTCAAGGGCCACTATTCGATCCAGTTCCATTTTTATTGAATCCCTTATCCTGTACACTTCATCTGTGAGTTTCTGTTCTAATCGCCTGATATTAGCATCGACCTCAACAATTTTCGGATATTTAGGACCATATTTGGTAGACATCTCCAGCCTCAGCGCCTGAAATTCAGATAACCGTCTGCGGAGGTCCTGAATAACATAGCTCTCCATAAGTTCCGGCAGTGAAAAAATACTTTCATCACCAGGAGAAAACGATTTTAGTTGTTGATATTTATACTCATAAATTGCCTGCTGAGATGTTCCTACTTTCATTTTCTGGGCCAGAAGTTGCGTCTTAAGCCAATCTAGCGTGCGAAATGAGACCAAACGCTGCCTTTGAGCATTTCTCTCAATAAACGCGTGAGCATGTGCATTGACAATGCGTGCAGCCATTTCAGGTGAGGAATTCAGATAGTTAATATCCAGGAGGTGGGTACCTGGAAGAGGTACAATCTCAAGGTTTGACAAATACCAGTTAACAATATAAGATGGTATTTGGGTTTCTGATGAACCAGAAATATCAGCAGATTCATGTGATGAAGTATTTGGCAGTGCTGCAAAACCCTCCGCCAGGTCCAAATCTTCGATCACACGCCTTGCGAGGCTTCTGCTCATTAATAAATTATATTGTGTTTGGTGATAATTCTGATCGTAGGGATCCATGTTCGCAACATTCACCATCCCGCTGGTAAAAAGAGACCGTCTTTCGATGATAATCTGTGCAGTAGCTTTATAGACAGGCGTGGCAGAAAATGTTACCGCTGTAACTGCAGAGACTACAACCAGGAAGAAAATAATAACAACCCATTTATGTTTTCTAATGATATTAAAGCAATCAATTAAATGTACTTGCCGTGAGTGTGCTGCTTGCTGTAAGAGATATTCTGGATTCATTATTCGGTACCTACTTTGCCCCTATAAAATTTATCAGAAATAACGCCCGGGTACTTTAATAATATCATCAGGCATTACAAATTCATCCATTTTCGATTTGAACTCTTTTTCTTTTCCATTTTTCATACGAACAATTATTACACGTCCGGGAGATGCTTTTTCAGTAGGTCCTCCCGCAAGGGATATAGCCCGCCTGACTGTCAATCCTTTCTCCCATTTAAGCTCACCCGGGTTTATAACTTCTCCGGTTACAAAAATCCTCGGTACTGGATCCACATGGATGGTATCACCTGTGGTTACAAAAAAAGTATTCAGCATGTTCCTGGCGTCAAATTTTCCCAAATCGAGTGTAATAATCTCATTTTCTCTCCCTTCTTTTACCAACGAAGAATTGCTGCGTTGTGAAGAAGGTTTGGGTCGCACGATAGTGACTATCCGCCCAGCACTATCTGTCAAGCCCCCTGCTTGTGATATTAATTCGAGGACATGAATGCTCCCTTTTATAGGATAACTTCCCGGCCTGTTTACCTCACCAAGGATGTATACCTTTTGACTTCTGCTTTCTACTACAACAATAGTTACCTGAGGTGCGATGAGATAACCATCACCCAGTCTTTTTTTTATAAGGTTTTCAAGCTCAAAAACCGAAAGACCACTTGCCTGAACCCGGCCAATAAGGGGAAAGGTAAATTCCCCGTCTTGTGAAACCTCAACGATACGATTTAAATCATCATTGTCCCAGACGCGTATATCGAGAACATCTTCAGGACCCAGGGTATATTTCTTATCTGGCCGATTTTCAGCGTGAAGATTCACAGACAGTATACAAAAAAGACCAATGTAACAGAAAGCCATCAACGCTATTATTGTTCTTTTATTCATGATTGTTATGGTATATGATAAAACCTTCTCCTGAAAAACAAAATTAAACAGAGATATCCTTACGTACTATCCGGTCAAGAAAAATTATTCATAATACGTGTTGCCCTTTTCATCATAATCAATCTACTGGCTTCATGAAATATATCGAAACGTTTTAGTACACCTCTTGCTTTATAAGAGTAACAAAAAACAGAAGTTGTGCAGCAATCTGATTCCTAGAGAAGATCTATCACTACAAGCATCTGATACACTATCCCCAAGGGTATTAAATTTGGATCTCGGGATATCTTCTAAAATATCGGTTTGGGTTTTGGAATATCTTCCGAAGTATTGGTTGTTTATCTGTGGTATGAAAAAGCGCCATTCATAAGACCGGCTTTTACTCGTATGCTGTTCAATTCGATAAAAAAAATACCTTTTTGCTATTCTCATTTTTCTTTGTAATGCGTCAATATAATCAATAAGATATCGAGTGCATTAGCCTACTTCTCAAAAGGTATGCCACGGCTGTAACAATTACCGTATTTGTTTTCTATAGCAAGTCACATGTAGTAAATTGGCGCATTTCAGGGGAAAAAAAGAAGAAACCCCTTACCAACCCCTTACCATAGAAATGAAAAAGCGTGACATGTCACACACAGGAAGAGACGCGATAACGTGTCACGACACATTTTCACTGTTACTCTGTTACATTCTTATCTCTTAACTGCTCAGGTTCAAGGTTCAGGGTTAAAAGCGTCAGAAAAAGGACTGTTTGGAGGTTTATGGAGAGCACAGGGCGGTCAGTCTTGCTCCTTACCTGATCCTTAAACCGTTAACCTTGAACCCTGAACCTGAGCAGTTATATTCATTGTATAGGAATTTTCATTTTAACTAAGCGGGTTTACGGGGAGGTGTTGTTATAAGGTTAATGATGTTACTATGATGCAACAGTGATTCTTTCTGTTCAATTGTTTTTAATCCCGAAGGGATGTCATGATTATAGCAAAAGACCTAAGAAGAATTGTAAACCCCGAAGGGGTGACATACTTGTAAATAAAAAATGAAAATAACAGCTAACCCGGAACGGTGGTGCCAAAACACAGCTTCATAATGTCACCCCTTCGGGGTTATTAGTCTGTGGTTTATTCTTTTGCTATAATCATTTCACCCCTTCGGGATTAAGTACTTTATCAGTATCAATATCTCCCAAAGGATTACGTTTCCCTCTGTTGATACAGCTCCGTTAGGAGCGCGATCTGTTTGTAGAAAGAAAACCACAACACAAAGAGAGCTCCAGAGGAGCGACCTGTACTCTGTTTTACGGTATTTTAAAAATGTGGATAAGGATAAGCTCCAGAACCAGAGGATCAAGCAAATGAATAGTGCTGTACTTTTTCTGGAATTTGAGCGGGAGTATGCGCAGGCTAAAGACCTGCGGCCGCAGGTTAAGTACCTGACCATAAGTTTTTGCACAATATTTTATGGTGTAAGAAATACGGGTCTTCTCAGTTTTGTGTGGGTAAATCTTCATACTTCTGGTAAAAACGCCGTTACTATTTTCAAACAAAGCCCGAAGGGCTTATATAC
>SOER01000024.1 GCA_021646405.1 Candidatus Loosdrechtia aerotolerans | reverse complement strand
TTTATAGTTAAAGTGTTATAAAAATTTTACCATAGAAATTTATTTCAAAAAGTCAAGCAAAAAATTACCTCCATACAAAAAATTTTGTTGAGTATTTGCTTCGCAAATACTTAACCGGACAATGCTGATCAGATACAGAACTATCTTTCAGGATAGACGGGAAGCAATATTCGTTTAGTGCGAGCGGTTATGGGATTCATTGGCCGTTACTTGATGAAGATTTGTCAATAGATGGACTCTTAGGTGTTAGACACAAGTCAAAAATGAAGAAAGTTGAAGACTAAAAGCTCAACCTGATAAACCCCGGAAACCTTCCCTAAACAAGCGCCCCCAGCAGGATTCAAACCTGCAGCCTTTGGCTCCGGAGGCCAACGCTCTATTCAATTGAGCTATGGGGGCTGATATTTAGCCTGCGAATCGAATTTTACAGAAAAGAGTGAATAAAAATCAAGATTAATATTTGACACAAGTTAGGAGTGTCAGAACCTCTTTTTGATTGACAAAGTCCCCGCAGAGAAATATAATTCCAAACTCTCATGATGCAACTGTAAGAGATTAGCAAATTTATGAACCACCGTTGATCTGTTCAATATGGTAATAATATTCCTATACGTAAGAGGTTAATGAAAGTAGCTTCACTAGATTTAGGACGGCAATACAAGAATATTCGGGAAGAAATAAACAAAGCTGTTTTAGAAGTAATAGCCAGCCAGTCTTTTATCCTCGGTTCTTTTGTCGAATCATTTGAGTACACGATAGCACAGTATTGTTCTGTAAAGCATGCTATTGGTGTGTCTTCAGGTACAGATGCACTTTTGTTAGCCCTCATGGCATGTAATATTCAACACGGTGATGAGGTTATTACCACGCCTTTTACCTTCTTTGCAACGGCAGGCTCAATCGCCCGGCTGGGAGCGGTCCCTGTTTTTGTAGATATAGACCCTTTTACCTACAACATAGAGGCAGACAAGATAACCCCGGCAATCAGCAAAAAGACAAAGGCCATACTTCCTGTTCACCTGTATGGTCAGTGTGCCGATATGGATGCCATTCTCGGGATTGCTCATACCCGTGGCATATCGGTTATTGAGGATGCTGCACAGGCAATTGGGGCTCTCTATAAAGGGAAACATGCAGGGTCTCTCGGGGATACCGGCTGCTTTTCTTTCTATCCTACAAAGAATCTCGGTGGTTACGGGGACGGGGGACTGGTAACGACCAGCAACGACGCATTAGCGGGACTTGTCAAAACGTTAAGGGTGCATGGGGCTGAGTCCAGGTATTATCACTCTCATATTGGCATTAATGGAAGATTAGATGCCATACAGGCTGCTGTTCTCTCTGTAAAAATAAAGTATTTGGATATATGGTCGGAAAAACGCAGACAGGTTGCATCCTACTATACCGGACATCTGAAAGATTTACCCCTTACATTACCGAGAACAGCATCATATAATACCCACATATTTCATCAATACGTTATTGCAACACCAAAGAGGGATGAATTAAAGACGTACCTTGAGCAACACGGGATAGAAACGGCTATTTATTACCCGGTGCCTCTTCACTTACAGAAGTGTTTCGAGTATCTGGGATACAGAAGGGGTGATTTACCCGTTTCTGAAAGAGCCGCACAAGAGACACTTGCACTGCCAATCTTTCCGGAAGTCATGCGGGAAGAACAGGATTATGTAATCCGTCACATAAGAGACTTTTTCTCAAAAGCATGAGATTCTTTATGCAAATAGTACGCATTTTTTTCATTTTATTCCTGGTAATTATTGGTTATACCTATAGTTATGCGGAAGGATTGTTATCCGTAAAACATATTGAAAAGAACCCTTTTTCTTTATCAGCCAAACATATTCAGACATGGAAAAAAGAGGGAATTCGGGTATTTGTTGCCGAAGGCAATGCAGCGGTATTACAAGTGCCATTCCAGATAACTGCCGATACGATTATTTGCTGGTTTCATGAGGATGAGGCGATACAAAGTGAGGAGGCTATCGTAGAGGTATATAGTGAGGGTAACGTAACGATTCTCCGGGATGAGAACTATGAGAAATATGAGCAGGTGTATTTAAAATTTATAACGACGACGGGTATTGTGGTTGATGCTGAAAAACAACCAATAAAGACCTTTGAAGAGCCGCAAAAAACAGATGCAATTCTGCGTGGCGAAGAAATCCGGTCAAAGAAGAAGGAAGAATACTTTTCTACCAAAATGCCGGAAAGAGCCCCTGTACCCGGTGTTCCTCCGGAAGAAGAGATGGTTGATATTGTTGCAGATACTATTGACTCCTGGGTAGAAGATGATAAACGTGTTGTCGTAGCGCTCGGGAATGTGATGATTAGTAAAGAAGATATAACGATTGATGCCGACAACGTGATTTTATGGTTTGGACGGGAGGAGATGGAAGATTCGAAGTCCCTGAGAATGCCTCTTACCGAAGTGTACGCAGAAGGAAATGTGACCATGCGCCGCGAAGATGATATATTTATTGCGGATAAAATATTTGAGAATATTAGAGAAGATAAGGGGATTTTTGTTAACAGCCAGATAAAGGCAATTCCGTCAAAAATGATGAAACCCGAAGAGGGTAAATCATCCCTTATGGAAGAAATGCCTGTTTATATCAACAGCGAAGAAATAAGGCACGTTACCCGGGGAGAGTATGAGATGAAAAATGGTACCTTAACGACTTGTGGATTTGGCCATCCGCATTACCATTTTCACGGTAATAAGATCAGGCTGATCCGGAGGGATGATCATACTGTTATAACGTCCAGGGAGAACACATTTAATATCAATGATAAACCTTTATTCTATATACCATACTTATCCTTTAACGTGCGAGAGAGGAAGCGAATCTTAAGAGACTGGCAATTTGGCAGTTCGTCACGTTTTGGCCCGTTTCTCAGGACAGACTGGGATGTATTTGCATTAACAGGCGGAGCACAGGGTGATTGGAGTGATCTTATCTTCAGCGCTGATTATTTACAAAAAAGAGGTGTAGGTACAGGTCTTGATTATGAATACAGAAGAGAGGATATGTATGGGTATGTCAGTTCGTACTATATAAACGATAGCGGGGAATTTGATATTAATGATATTCCTGTCGAACAGGAGAGTCGCGGTACAATGCTCTGGAGGCACAGGCAGGAACTTCCTTATGACATTCGAATGGACGCAGAATTTTCCTATTTAAGCGATTCGGGATTTCTCAGAGAATATTTCCCGCAGGAATTCAGGGAAGGGAAAGACCGTGAAACAGTATTATATTTCCGAAGGATTCACGATACCGTTGCGGAAACATTCCTGGTCAGCGAACAGGTAAACGATTTCGATACCCTTGTGGACTCGTTGCGGGAGAGGAGGTTTGCAGAGCGCCATCCTGAAGTAGCGTACCGGATCCTTGGAGAACCTGTTTGGGATAATCGCCTGATATTTACCTCTGAATCTTCCGTAACAAATTTTGGTGATACCATTGAAGAGCCCACCCTCTTTGCAAACTTTGAGAATACCATTTTTGATGATATATTCGACCGGACAGATGATTCTCCCGAACCTCAGTCCCTTGTGAGGGCTGATAGCGTGAATCGCATAACCATGCCCTTCAAGCCTGGCTTTTTTAATATAAACCCGTTTGTAGAAGGAAGGATCACCGGCTACTCAGAAAGTATCGATACATCGGGTTCTCTTGATGAACCAAACGGTCCTGCAACAGGGCGTTTTATTGGTTCTTTTGGTCTGGACTGGAGTTCAACACACTGGAGGACATATAGTGTTTACAGCGATTTTTTCAATATCAATCGTTTGCGTCATATCTTTGTTCCTGAACTGCGCTACCGGTATAGTCCGGTTGTTACGGAAGATCCCAATGAGTTGTTCCGGCACGACAGAATCGATGAGCTGGATTCATCGCAAGTTGTGGTCGTAGGTGTAAAAAACAAAGTACAGACGAAACGGGGGAAGCCAGGGTATGAGAGGACGTCAGACTTTCTGGAGTTGAATGTTGATTACTATATGTTTCCAACAGATGAGGGCATTTTTACGGACGGCATAAATGGTATTATTATACGGGAAGATGATTTTATCAATATAGATTTCAGGGCGCGGTTAACTGATATTATAACCTTTGTTTCTGAACGGAATGAGTTTAATACAGAAGAGTTCCAGTTTGATGTTCTCACTGCGGGATTAGAGTTTTATAAACCCCCGGACTGGGAATATTTCATCGGGCACAGATTTATCCGGGATGTCAGTTCTACGATCATCCTCGGCGCAAATTACCATATTAGTGAAAAATGGAGTGTAATGTTTGTAGAAAAGTACGACCTGGAATCCCTGGAAACAGAAGCAGATGGGGATGAAGAACAGGAACCCCAGAATCTTAAGACAAGTTTCGTATTATCCCGTTATTTCCATGATTGGGTGGCAAGTATTGTCCTCGAATTGGATCCGGTGAGGGACGATAATTCCTTCCGGTTCGATATAAGCCCAAAAGGAATGCAAAGAATTGTAAGGCGTTTTTGGTTTTAGGAATACCGTATACATCATATGAAAAAAGCAGTATATCCAGGAACATTCGATCCGATTACGAACGGGCATCTTGATGTCATCAGGAGAGGTTGTGTTATCTTTGATACCCTGGTTGTTTCCGTGGGATGCAATCCTTTGAAAGATGCCCTGTTTTCAGTTGATGAACGCATGGAGATGATTCGTACCAACATCAGGGATTTAAAGAATGTGGAGGTCGATTGCTTTTATGGTATGTTAGTCGATTATCTCAGGAAACAACAAACGAATATCATATTGCGGGGAATCCGTACCGTATCCGATTTTGAATATGAATTTCAAAGGGCGCTGACGAACCGTGCCCTGAACAAGGAAGTAGAGACCGTGTTTGTAATGACAAGTGAGCACTATTCATTCTTAAATTCCACCCTGGTCAAAGAGGCTGTTAGCCTGGGTGGGGACGTAAGCCAGTTTGTTCCGGCTAATGTCGAAAAACGCTTGAGGGAGAAGTTTAACCATGTTTACGGAAAGAATGTTGAATGAAAATTAACGTCCTGGTTATCGGTGATATTGTAGGGAAGCCCGGACGTACCATATTAAAAAATAAATTAAAGGCATTTAATGCAAAAGAAGGTATACATTTTTGTATAGCAAATGGTGAAAATGCAGCCGGCGGTGCCGGTATTACATCAGAGATAGCAAAAGAGCTGTTCTCGTGCGGTGTTGATGTTATTACTACGGGTGATCACGTTTGGGATAAGAAAGACATCGTGCATTTTTTAGAGACAAACAGAAACATCCTTCGGCCCGCTAACTATTCGCCGCTTGCGGTGGGAAAAGGGTATGTAGTAAAAGACTCGCATTTGGGTATCCGGATTGGCGTGATTAATTTGCTGGGGCGCGTATTTATGAAGCCTGTTGATTGCCCTTTCAGGGCCGTTGATGATATCCTCAAGACCCTGCCTGCAGAAATAAAGATAATTTTTGTGGATATGCATGCAGAAGCAACTTCTGAAAAGATTGCAATGGGGTGGTATTTAGACGGCAGGGTAAGCGCCGTTTTTGGTACTCATACCCATGTACCTACAGCAGATGAAAAGATATTACCTAAAGGTACGGCATTTATTAGCGACCTGGGGATGACAGGTCCCCATGAATCAGTTTTAGGAAGGAAAATAGAATGTGTACTCAGGGCAATTGTGACCCAGATGCCAACCCGTTTTGAGGTAGCGGAAGGAGATGTCCGTATCAGCGGAGCAAAGATCGTCGTAGATAGTCAAACAGGAAAAGCAGAGAGTATACGAAGGATTGAAGTGAAAGAGAATGAATAAATGGATTTTACAAAGAGAATACCTTTGCTGTTAAATCCGGCAGAAGGTCAGAAACGGGTACTAACGATTTCCGAACTCACGAAAAGGGTTCGTACGATAATCGAACAGGCATTTTCTCATATATGGGTTGTGGGTGAAATATCAAACGTGAGAAGACCATTATCCGGGCACATATATTTAACACTGAAAGATACCGGCGCACAACTTCAGGCGGTTATATTTAAGTCTGCTGCACATTCCATCAAATTCGAACTAAAGGATGGAATGGAGGTTCTCGTATTTGGTTTTCTTACTGTATATGATGCCCGCGGCCAGTACCAATTTATTATTGAACATATCGAACCAAAGGGGATTGGTGCGCTGCAACTGGCCTTTTTACAGCTGAAAGAACGGCTTGAAAAGGAAGGGCTGTTTGATCCGGCACGTAAGAAACCACTCCCTCCCTTTCCGGGAAAGATAGCTATTGTAACATCCCCCACAGGTGCCGCAGTCAGGGACATCATTACGGTAATCAATAAGAGATTTGCCCGGGTAGAGATCCTCGTGTATCCGGTAAAGGTACAGGGGGATGGTGCAGCACAAGAGATTGCTGAGGCAATCCGCCACCTGAATACCATGCCCGGTATTGATGTAATGATTGTAGGAAGGGGGGGTGGTAGTTTAGAGGATTTATGGGCCTTTAATGAAGAGGTGGTTGCGCGGAGCATATATGACTCAAAAATTCCTGTTATTTCTGCTGTAGGACATGAGATAGACGTTACTATTTCTGATCTGGTTGCTGATAAAAGGGCACTTACTCCAACAGAGTCTGGTGAACTGGTGGTCCCGCGGCATGATCAGCTCATAGATTCGCTGGTAAAAATTAAAACTAGACTTATCCAGGTACTATATAATAAAATACTCCTTGCGAAAAGCCGGCTCCTGAGGATCAGGGATAACCTCTCGCGGAAAAAAACCATTGATAAAATCCTTCGGTTACAACAGAGGTTAGACGATGCCGGCCAAAGGCTTGTGACAATAAGTAAACATAAAGTAGAATTAGAACGTGAACGGTTAAGCGGCCTTGCAAACAGATTGGATAGTGTAAGCCCATTACGGGTACTGAGCAGGGGATATTCTATTACTACCTCCGGGGATGATAATAAACCCATCAGATCAGTTGAAGAATTAACGGTTGGTATGAAGATAAAAACGCGCCTTTTTCACGGTAAGATCGTATCCTCGATAATTGAGATATTGAAATAGTACAGAACATAGTACTGGATATTATTGGGGACTTATTTATAATAGAATTATAGGAAAAAAGATTTTAAAGCTAATATTATTACAGCTGGACGAAACACCTGGTCATAAGCATTTTTCGCATTTCTATTTATAGACGGAAGGTATCCCCTTTCATCCTGCTTGTCCTTTAGGAGGAGGGAATCGCGGAAGCACCAAATAACAAACAACAAATCCCAAATAACAAACAAATTCCAAACAGTATGATTTGGAGATTGGAAATTGAAATTTTGAATTTATTTGGAATTTGGGATTTGATATTTGGAACTTCTTGTAAAGAATGCAGTTGTTGAGACAGTCTTATACGTGGTAGAGGAGATAAAGAGAAAAGATCCCTCCCCTTCGATAGTGAAATGCGAAATCCGAAATACGAAACAAATTCTCAATTTCAATTTTCAAATGTTCAAAACACGATTTTTTCCATTGGAATTTTGTATTTTGGAATTTGTTTCGGATCCGTTCGCTCCGCTCAGGACAAGTTTCGTATTTCGGATTTCAGCATCAGAGGGGGACAGGTGCATATGCCGGGAGGATGTGTACCCTACCCTGAACCCTGAACCCTGAACCTGATAACCTGAATATTTAAGATAGAGAAAAAAATGGATTTTTGTGAGGGTCAGAATATCTATGGATAACATAAAATTTGCAGATGCTTTAAAAGGATTAGAGGATATTGTTGAGCGCCTTGAGCAAGGAGATTTATCGTTAGATGAGACCTTATCTGAGTATGAGAATGGCATTAAACTGTACAGCCAGTGTGTTACCATGCTGGAGGATGCGGAAAAAAAGATTCAAATATTGATAAAAGATGGAAATGGTAATTTCACAACAAAAGATTTCGAAATTGAAACTACATAGAGAAATGATTTATAATATTTACATCTTGTTATCTATCCTCACTATGAGTAAAAGTAGGTAAGGTACATTTTACATTGAGTGAATAAAATTATGAATAAATTATTGGATTGTATTGAGTGTCCGGAAGATCTAAAGAAAGTAAAGCCAGAGGATTTGCCGAAACTGGCAATGGAAATCCGGGAATTCATAGTGGACGTTGTTTCAAAAAACCCGGGACATCTTTCTTCTAATCTCGGTGTTGTAGAATTGACGATTGCACTCCATTACTGTTTTGATTTCAAGAGGGATAAGCTCATATGGGATGTTGGCCATCAGGCGTATGTTCATAAGATTCTTACCGGGAGAAAATTGAAATTTCCCACCCTGCGGCAATATAAAGGTATCAGTGGTTTTCCCGATAAGTACGAGAGCAGTTACGACCCTTTTACGTGTGGTCATAGTGGAAATGCAATTTCGGCAGCACTTGGAATGTCATGTGCTAATGAAATTCTTGGATATAAACGATCCATTGTTGCTATTGTCGGGGATGGTGCTATAGGGGCCGGGATGTCTCTGGAGGCACTGAACCACGCAGGTGATTTGAAAAAGAATTTATTAGTGATACTCAATGATAATGAGATGTCCATCTCAAGCACGGTTGGGGCCTTTTCAAAGTATTTGAACAAGGTCAGAACTACTCCGCTGTATACCGATCTGAAGAAGGATTTTCATAATCTCCTGAACATCCTGCCGGTATTTGGTAAGCCGGTCGGAAAGACGCTGGAGCACATTCTTGAGTCAATACGAAGAGGCACTACGCCGGGGCAAATATTTGTGGATCTTGGATTTAACTATTTTGGACCAATTGACGGGCATGATTTTGGAATATTAATTGAGACACTGCACAGTATTAAGCATCTTGACGGACCGGTGCTCTTGCACGTAATTACAGAAAAAGGGCGGGGCTTTGAACCTGCATGTCAAAACCCGACACAGTACCACAGTGCGGGTAAGTTTGAGGTATGTGATGGAAAGATTACCGTAAAGGATCAAAAAAAGATATCGTATACGAATATTATGGGAGATACCCTTGTAGAACTTGCAAGGACCGATCACAAGATTGTGGGCATAACGGCTGCCATGCCCGATGGAACCGGTATCGTTTCTTTTGGGAAAAAATTTCCGGACCGGTTTTACGATGTAGGAATTTGTGAACAGCATGCGGTTGGTCTTGCGAATGGATTGTCCGTTGACGGATTAAAACCCGTTGTTGCAATTTATTCGACCTTTTTACAGAGGGCCTATGATCAGGTATTCCATGATATCTGCCTGCAGCGGAATGCCGTTGTATTTGCCATGGACCGTGCGGGAATTGTTGGTAACGATGGACCTACACATAACGGTGTATTTGATATTGCTTATCTTCGCCACCTTCCCGGTATTATTTTAATGGCACCAAAGGATGGTAATGAGCTGAAATCTATGTTGAAAGCTGCATTGGGTATGAGAAAACCTGTAGTGATCCGATATCCGAAAGAGGATATCCCCGAGGAAGGATTGAGTCCGTATTGCACACCGGTCGAGATCGGGAAGGCTGAGGTCGTCAGGGAAGGAAATGATGGTGTACTTCTTGCCTATGGTGCCATGGTATGCCGGTGTTTACAGGCTGCGGAAAAGCTTAAGAAGAAAGGCATTGAAGTCACAGTTGTGAATGCAAGGTTTGCCAAACCCCTCGATAAAGAGCTTGTCCTGGATTTGGTTAGGAGCCATAAGCTCGTCGTAACAGTGGAAGACCATGTACTTATGGGAGGATTTGGCTCTGCGGTGCTTGAGCTTGTTACCGATGAAAGAGAAGATGCAAATAAAATTGTGAGAATGGGTATTCCTGACCGGTTCGTGGAACATGGATCCCGAAATCAAATATTAGAAATCCTGGGTTTGGACGAGAATGGAATTGCCAGTACATTTATTAAATCGCTTGAACTTGCCGATATCCATAATCAGTTTAGCATGGCAAGGAAGCGAAGTTTAGCCATTTAAGAGAATGAAAAAGATCTTCGTTATCGGCGATTTGAGCCGGACAGAAATCTATGATACGGTCTCCAGACTAAAACCCTGGTTTGAAAGGTTCGTTCGTATTGATATTATTGACTTGTCGAAAGAGAAAAGCATTGGAAAGGCCGGTGCCGAGATTGCAGTAGTATTTGGTGGCGACGGGGCAATTCTCGCAACATGCAGGGTCCTCGGAAGAAACCAGATACCTATTATTGGTGTGCACATGGGAAGGTTTGGTTTCTTAGCGGAGGTTATGGAAAAGGAGGTATGTTTTTCTCTGGAAAAGATATTTCAGGGTAATTACCGCGTACGGAAGAGAATGCTGCTCTTATGTCAGGTTGAACGTGCAGGCAAGACAATACAGGAGAGCGTAGGGATTAATGATGCAGTAATCTCACGGTCGTCTTTATCAAGGTTGATCTCTATAAAATTATGTATTAATGAAGAGGATGTTGCTACATACAGGGCAGACGGTTTAATTGTATCGACCCCTTTGGGTTCTACAGCACACTCCCTGTCAGCGGGAGGGCCACTTTTAACGCCCGATCTACGCGCATTTGTTATTGTACCGATATGTCCCCATACCCTTACAAACAGGCCATTAGTTGTTTCTGGTGATATAAGGATCGAGATGGAGCTTCTTTCATATCTGGGTGGCACCGGCCTTACTGTTGACGGACAGGTATATACGGAGTTAGAGGTGAATGACAGGGTGAAGGTCATGCGATCGGACACCGAGGTTCAGATGATTGACACGGGCACGAGAACGTTTTATGGTGTATTGAGGGAAAAATTAAACTGGGGAGGTCAACCAAATTATGGCCGTAATTAAGATAAAAGAGCATTATTGTAAGGGATGCCTTCTCTGTGTACCGGTCTGTCATAATAAATCACTGGTGGTATCCGAAGTAATAAATGAGCAAGGACTGCATCCTGTAAAGTTCCGGGAAGATGCAGAGTGTGACGGTTGCAAAAAATGCGCAATCATGTGCCCCGATGTAGCAATAGAGATTTATCGTTAATAAGGAGAGAAAACCCGGGAATTCCCGATTTCGTTATTGTGAGGCCACGTTGCCTCTTTAATCCGGAAAAAACATTTTCCATAGGGGTATATCTATAATGAAACAATTATTAACAGGAAATGAAGCTGCTGCAGAAGCGGCAATCCAGGCAGGTTGTAGATATTATTATGGATATCCCATTACACCCCAGAATGAACTGATCAATTATATGGCAATACGAATGCCTCAGGTGGGGGGTACATTTATTCAGGCAGAAAGTGAAATTGCGGCTATTAATATGGTGTACGGAAGCGCAGCGGCCGGGGGCCGTGCAATGACGTCTTCATCCAGTCCGGGGATCAGTTTAAAACAGGAAGCGATTTCCTATTTGGCCGGGAGTGAGCTGCCTTGTGTAATTGTCAATATCCAAAGGGGAGGACCCGGGTTAGGCGACATCTCGGCATCGCAGGCCGATTATTTTCAGGCCGTTAAAGGAGGAGGACACGGCGATTATCATCTGATTGTGCTTGCGCCGAGTTCTGTTCAGGAAATGGCTGATCTTGTGTACGATGCCTTTGACCTGGCAGATAAACACCGAAACCCTGTCATGATTCTGGGGGACGCACAGATTGGACAATTGATGGAACCAATGGAATTCAGCAAGAAGCCGAGGGAGGTCTTTCCTCTGAAAGACTGGGCATTAACAGGGGCCGAGGGGCGAAAGAGAAATGTCATAAAATCGTTTTATCCCATTAAGGGACAGCTGGAAGAATTTAATGCCCACCTGCAGAAAAAATATAGAACGATCAGGGAGCATGAGGTCCGCTACGAAGCTATTAATATCCATGGGGCCGATATTGTTCTGGTTGCCTATGGCACTTCAGCGCGTATATGTAAGGAAGTTGTAAAAAAGAGCCATCAATCTGAATTTAAAGTAGGCCTCATCCGCCCGATAACGTTATGGCCATTCCCGGAGCAGGTGATTAAAACCATGTCCGAAAGGGTACAGTGTATTTTAACCGTTGAAATGAGTGCGGGCCAGATGGTTGAAGATGTAAGATTGGCGGTTGAGGGAAAATGCCCTGTTCATTTCTATGGGCGGACAGGCGGAGGTGTACCTACATCCCTGGAGATTATGAGAAAAATAGCAGAGGTAGTGCCGAGTAATCTCATAGATAAGGTTAACAGGATACTACCTTTGGTAGAGGTTAAGTAATATGCAATCACTCTATAAGAAACCGAAAACATTAATCGATACACCAACACATTTTTGCCCCGGTTGCGGTCATGGAATCGTGTTACGGTTAATCGCAGAAATTATCGATGCGTGGAATATCAGGGGGAGAACAATCGGTCTGGCGCCTGTAGGGTGTGCGGTCCTCGCTTACAATTACCTTGATATCGATATGTGCGAGGCAGCCCATGGCCGTCCACCTGCCGTAGCTACCGGTATTAAGAGAGTTCATCCGGATCATATGGTATTTGCCTATCAGGGAGATGGTGACCTTGCAGCAATCGGGACAGCCGAGATTATTCATGCCGCGAACAGAGGGGAGAACATAACGTTTATCTTTGTAAATAATGCCGTTTACGGTATGACGAATGGCCAGATGGCCCCGACGACATTACTGGGACAAAAAACAATAACCACGCCTTCGGGCCGGGAGCCGCTAAACTACGGTCATCCCATACGCATTTGTGAATTACTCGCTGTCCTCGACGGCAGCAGCTATCTGGAAAGGGTAAGTATTTCATCTCCTGAAAATATTCGAAAGACAAAAAAAGCACTTGAAAAGGGTTTTAAGACTCAAAGGGAAAAGAAAGGGTTCTCCCTCATAGAGATCCTGTCCCCCTGCCCTATTTACTGGAGAATGGATGCGAATGAGTCGATGAGATATATTGACGAGGAAATGACCCGTACCTTTCCGTTAGGGGTAGTAAAGGACTGGGAACACAAAAATTGAATTTAACTATGACAGAAAAGATAATCTTAGCTGGTTTTGGCGGACAAGGGATGATGTTGCTGGGGAAATTGCTTGCACAAACCGCCATGATTGAGGGCAAGTATGTAACCTTTTTTCCTTCCTACGGTACTGAAGTCAGAGGCGGAACGGCAGTGTATCATCTTATCATTTCAAATGAAGAAATCTTCTCCCCCCTTATTGAAATAGCTGATACGTTAATCATCATGAACCAGCCCTCATATCAAAAATTTAAAGGGATGCTAAAACCTGAAGGATTGCTTATTGTAAACTCATCGATGGTTAAGGTAGATAGCTCTGTTAAATCGAAGGTTTATAAAGTTCCGGCAACGGAACTTGCAAGCAAGTTAGGGAATGTGCTCGTCTCGAATATTATTATACTGGGTGCTTATCTGGCCATCCGGAAACTATTCTCTGCTGATCACATCATGAAGCAGTTACGCGAGATGTTAAAGAATAAAAAAAGAGAATTATTCACAACCAATAAGCAGGCCCTTGAGAGTGGCATAAAGGTAATAAAATCGTTGAAATAAGGCACATACCAAATTTCAAAAACCAAAAATAGGACGCAGATATACGCAGATTTCATATATAGTAACCACGGATGGACACGGATAAAAATAGAGGGTTCGGGGTTCAGGGTTAAAGGTATGAGGAAAAGAACTGCCTGAAGGTTATGAAGGACACCTGACAGCCCGCTTCACTCCACCCCTGAGTCTTAAATCGCAAAAACCTTTCAAGATTCTTCACTCCGCTTCGCAGAGTTTACACTGAACACACTCGCTTCGCTCAGTATAAACTCCGTGAATGTGTTCAGAATGACAATATATCTGACATTCAAGAGGTTTTTATCAAGTTAAGGAAATTTCTTGTAAAAGTTGATAGAGTATAGCATCAAAGTTACCACGAGACCTGGTAAGGAAAGATCTCCTTTTCCCTCCCCCTTCATCCCATATGCATCAAGCTAAGCTTCAGTAACTTGCTCGCTTGTTGCTGGCCTGTTCCCAAACCATGCGCTGAGCCTGCCCCTTCATCTTGTTCCCAAACAGAGTTTGGGAACAAGCCGGTAGTAGCCCAACAAGCCAGTGGCAGGCCAAGTAGAGACGCAAGATTTTGCGTCTCTACTGGCTTAGCTTGATCCATATGCCCTTCATCCCCCTCCGGCTCATCCTTGCCCACATATTTTCAACCCGATAACTGGACATGAAGCACGAAATCCGAAACAAATTCCAAAATACAAAATTCCAATGGAAAAAACCGTGTTTTGAACATTTGAAAATTGAAATTGAAAATTTGTTTCGTATTTCGTGTTTAGCATTTCGGATTTCACTATCGAAGGGGGAGGGATCTTTTCTCTTTATCTCCTCTACCACGTATGAGATTGTCTCAACAACTGCATTCTTTACAAGAAATTCCACAACCTGGCGGAAACCTCTTGAATGTCAGATATAAGGCATTCACATCTGCCGTTCTTATAAAGAAAATTAAAGAATCAGATTAGTACGATTGTATAAATGGATATGAGTATTCAGATGAAATACCGGGGTGGTTTTTCCGGGGGGGATGCAATGGTTTCAGAAGGGTATGGCGCAGCGTATGAAAGAAGAAAGCAGAGGAAGGATGCTTTTATGAATTCAATTTGATCCTCTCCTATATACTTTGCGGTAAAGGTTATTGCGGTAAGCGGATTATTTCCATATTTACATTTGATGCTACTGATAAAAACATGAAAACCGTTTTTCTGTTTACTACCGATATCCTGCCTTTCATAAGAATTACAGCAACAATGTTTCCTGCAGTCAGATTCTGATTCACACCCACACTGATGCTCTGCACACAGGGATGCTTGAGATTTCTGCGGGAGGTTTCCTGTGAACCCCCCGCCACACAACATCGAACATATAAGAATCAAAATCTGGATATATGAAAGTGTCTTATTCATGCATACCATAACGATCAGGATCCGCCATAAACTTTGCCCTGCAACGATCGGAACAGAAGTAGTAGGTATTATCCTGACACACACAAGTAACAAATCCCCCCTGTTCTTCAATCTTTGCGCGGCATACATAATCTATAACATCTTCCGGAACTACAGCAGTTTTAAGGTATTTTGATGGGTTCTTGTCAAAATCAACCTTACAATCCCTGCTGCAAAAATAATATGTCATACCCCCATATGTTGACCGTGGGGTATTCTCATCTACGGTAATATTTATACATCCCATATCAGCGAAGTATGCACAAACGGGATCGACAACATTCGGTTCTTCTTTTTTCACCGTACTATTCGTACTTGCACACCCAATAATGGTGAGAAAAAAGATACCTGTGAAGAGAATGTTTTTATTCAACATACATAACTCCTATCATTAAAAATTATAACCAACAGTAACTGTTACTTTAAAATCTGTTTCCAATTGTTCTCCAAGCAGATTTTGGAATACAGGAAATGAAACCAGGGCCCCTGCGTTCAAATGAGGGGTAATCCCTAAACGTATTCCCGGTGAAAGAAAGACCGTAGTACCGCCACTATTGGGTTCATCCCTTCCGTTCTCCTCATCCCGGAAAAGATATCTTACGTTAATTTCTCCAACAGGTGCAATATTTGGATAGGTATTTCTGGGAATTATCTGATACGCCATTGCAAGGTTCCAGTCCATACGGTCACCTACCTTAAAATCCCTCGAACCCTCTGTTCGAAAGATATACTGGATGTTCGTATCCAGGGTCCATTCTTTTGTAAGCCATCGTGAGTATGCCAGACCGGCTAAAAAATCATATGAACCACTTCCGGGCTGGTCTCCGGGTTCTATCTTTTCACCCGCACTGTTCTCTTTATCCTCCTCCCCTGTCGGGAATTTAATACCCGCCAGAACAGCCCAGTGCCCCTGAGGTCCACGATAAAAACGATACTTGCCAAAAAGCCAGAGGTCGGTAATACCATCCGGATCTCCCCGAAGTATCCCTGCCTCATCATGGCCATGATCATGAGCATGATCGTGATCAGATTCTGCTTCACGGAAGTTAATCGACTCAAACCACCCGATAATAAGCCCGAGGGTCAGGTCATCAGTTACTCCATATCCAAGTTCCGCCGTGTGCAGAAATGTCCTGTCAACGGCATCAAAATGAGAACCTGACTGCTCCGCTTTTTCAAGAATCCTTGAACGGGAGATAGATTCGAATTCCGTCCATTCTGTTCTTAAACCAAGTGAAAATGCCTCTTTCTTCAAAGTAATAGCCGGTACGGTGGTAGCACCACCAGTTCCGGGACCATGACTTGCCCTCACATCATGAATAGAGAATAAGAAAAAAAACACAAGGAATGGAACTATATATCCAAACCGAAGATTTAGTATTTGCATGATTGCCCCTTTTCGTAGTTTTGAACATTTGAAAATTGAAATTGAGAATTTGTTTCGTATTTCGGATTTAGCATTTCGGATTTCACTATCGAAGGGGGGTGGGATATTTTGTCTTTTCTCTCTCCTCTCCCACGCCCTGAATTATCTCAACACCCGCATGGATATTTCTGAAACCTCCTGAATGTCAGCTTTAGAGTGCATTTCGTGTTAGAGCGAGGAATACTGCTGTACTTTTCCCAAAATTTGAACCCGGGTGTGCGCAGGCTAAAGACCTGCGACTACATCAGGGATCGTCTCCTGATTCACGACTCCGCAGTGATAGCTCCTGACTGATTGGATTGTTGTGTTTATATGAAAAATCGTGGTGGTTTTTCTGGGGGAGATGCAATAATCTCGGAAGGATGTGATTGAACAGGTAAAAAAAGGAAGCAGAGAAAGGATTCTCTTATGAATTCAAGTTGATTCACTCCTATGTACTTTGTGGTAAAGGTTATCGTGGTAAGCGGATTATTTCCATATTTGCAATTAACACTACTGATAAAAACCAGGAAGCCACTCTTCTGTCTGTTGCTATTATCACGGAAGGTGTTCTGGTCTCCGTACGATGTACTACAGCAGCAATACTCCTTGCAACCAGATCCTGATCCACACCCGCACTGGTGTTCTGCGGTAAGGGTTTCCTGAGCCCCCTGAGCAAAATGTATCCCTCCATCGAATAGCACGATACAAAGGATAACCAAAATCTGGATGTATGTAAGTATCGTATTCTTTTTATTCATACCAGGATAAACAAGGTCCCTGATAAAATATGCCTATATCCACATATGTTGCGCAAAAATAAGGAAAACTTATTACTATCTATCCCTGAACACTTATAACTTCCTGGAGATATTTTAATATCAGCCTGGTTGCCTATTATTATAAACGACATAAAGTACAAGTATCAAGACAAATAAAGAACACTTTGCCCCTTCATATCCTATGGAAAAACCTCCTCAAAAAAGCCTGGCTGATTATCGACATTACAACATAAGAGTTATAACTTGCTCTGTTTTCTGTTAATTCCTGTGGTTTTCTTTGGATATAGATTGTTATACATTAATATTTTTCCTACCCGGTTTCCGGAAGAAAGGAAGGCATATTAACACCTTTAAAATCCTGAAACTCACCCCATACCTGCATAAGGTAAGTCTCAACATTAATGGCACCCCAATCATACATCTTCTCCACTATCCTGCGCATTTGCATAGGTACTAAGAACAAGGCCGAATTTCCTCTAAATCTATTTAACACCTTTCCTATAAGTGTAATTGCAATATCTTCTGTACGTGCTACGCATGGCCCAAGCATGTTAAGGGCTGGATGTTTTACCGATATCATAAACCCATCAATTCCATCCTGACTATTCTCATACACCAATTCATGCAATACCTTACGTGGATTTTCTATAGCATACCGGTAATCTATTTCCCGCTTAATCCCACTGATTTCCATTTCCAGATCACCCATCTTTATAACATCACCAGGGTTTGCATCCCTAACCCGATCATCATCGAGAACATTTTTATTTATGCCCACTTCCGGTACCGCAATGACCATACTTTGGTAAATAGCCCGCGGAACAAATTTAGGGCGATTATAGAGGGAAAATGAATCCATATTGAAAGCACTACTTACAATGTGACACGATTTATAGTCGTTATCTTGAACGAATTTAAGAATATGATTGACAAGAGCCCTGCCGACCCCTTGCTTCCAATAAGCTGGATGTACACTCATTATCCCAAGAGAAACATGGTACTCACGGGGATGGTAAAAGCACACCCCCATCATTCGCCCTGTTGTCATTGAGAACGCGGCAACGCTGCAATCTGGAGTAAGATCATTGTAGATATCATAGAAAATTCTTGTTTCCTGCGGCTTACACCCAAAATAATTCTTCCTCCATCCATGCCCCCGGTACCAGGTATTAAAAGAGCTATACAGCATGTCTGAATACTCCGGAATATCATTGTTATTCAGCGGGCGAAGCAGAATCGAAGGCTTAGTACCCATAGGTTTATCCCATCTCTTACATTTTTTATTCGATAAAACCTAAGAAATGATTGTCTTACTTTTTTCGTTTGCTACCTTCCTGTTCTATCGCATAATCCAAAGAATCTTGCCATTTACTGCCATAATGCCTTTCCAGCCAGCTCTCAATATGTCCCTGCCAGCAATTATATGCCTGTTTTACACCTTCAATCCTTGGATGGACATCAGAAACATAGACAATAGAGTCTACTTTGGGTATCTCGAGAAGAAAATACTCTGACGGCTTTTTTTCGTCCCATACAGCACAGACCTTTCCAACACCGCTGCATTGGCTCAGTTTCTTCCGAACCTCCTCTGCTGTATAGCCCGGAAAAATTTTACCTAATAATTTTCGATCATCTTTAAAGGCATAAAACAGGTGAAAAATATGCTTATGCTTCAGTTTCACATACCTTCCGGACGCTCTGTACTCATTATAGATACACGGTGCAAGCAGATCATACATAAAACTATCCGCCTTATCGGGAAAAGCCTTACAAGTATAAGGCCTGCATCTCTTATTTATTATACTGCATCGCAGTACCATCTGCAGTTTGGTACCGTGTGATGAAGGAATCTCACGGAGAGAGAAATTTAAACATCTGCACGGATTATAAACTATATCCTTTACTTCAGGAGCTGTATAGAGGAGCTTAATACCGTACGAAGCATTTCCCCGTTTCAGAAAGAACTTCACTTTACCCAGGTGGCTTTGATTTCGTGGTATACTCATGAAACAACATATCCCATCGGCACAAACATCTTCTGTAAAACTTATATTGTCAATGTTTGTGGGTGTAATCATGTCGGTGCTCATGTTCATGTACTTCCTTATCGTGACGGTGTTGATGTTGATGGATAAGATTATTCTTGAGTAACAAATCGCGATTACTTAATATTTCTCTATAATTCCCTATAGCCACGGGCCTTTTTTCTTCACTAAAGACGAGTATCCGATCTGCTATCTCCTGAGCAAGAAAAATGTCATGGGTTACAATTAACAGTGTCTTACCCTGAGATTTTAAGTTGTACAGTATATTAATGCATTTTGATGTGCTTCTGGGATCCAACCCGCTTGTGGGTTCATCAAGCAATAGAATACGCGGATCCATAGATAATACCGTGGCAATTGCAGCCCTTTTCTTTTCGCCATAACTTAAATGATGGGACGTACGTGATTCATAACCTTCCAGATCTACCATCATTAATGCTTTTTGTGATACTGCGGTTACTTCATCGGGATCCCACCCTAAATTTAAAGGCCCAAATGAAACATCATCAAGAACGGTAGGACAGAATAACTGGTCATCGGGATCCTGAAATAATAATCCCATCCTTTTCCGTATTTCCTTTATGTTCTTCTTGTTTGCTGTTAAACCCATAATATTGATACATCCTTCACCCTCCAGAATACCCATGAGGTTCAAAAACAGCGTCGATTTACCTGTTCCGTTAGCACCGATGATGACCAGTGTTTCTCCCTCTTCCACTTCAAAACTGACATCCTTTAACCCAGCAGTACCATCAGGATAATAATATCTAAGGTCTGATACTTTTATAATGTTTGCCATAGGTGGAAGTGACCAATTCTCCAGTGTTCAACGTTATAAATAATACCCGATACAATGAAGAGTAATGATATGATTATACCCAGGATAAATAAAAAATCTCTATAGGAAAATGTAAAGTGCTGCATGCTTGGCATTTCACCATTGAATCCCCTGACTACCATAGCTCCGTAAATCCTCTCGGCCCGTTCAAATGTTCTGATAAATAACACTCCAACCATATATCCTATTATTCGAAACTGTTCCCTGTATCGGGAACCAAAATAGCGGAGAGACCGGGCCCGTATCAGCCTTTTCGCCTCATCGAGAAGCACAAAAATATACCGGTACATAAATGACATCAACATTACCAACAGCCGTGGCACACGGAGCATCTCCAATCCTTTTAGAAAATCCGGAAAGGCTGTTGTTAACGAGGCAATTACAAGGAGAAGTATTGATAAACTGGATTTGATGACAATATTCAGAAATGTCCAGATACCTTCATATGTTACCGGAAATTCCCAATACCCTATCCTGAGTGCCCAACACACATTTCCTTCCTTTATAAAGGGTACAAATATCGCAATAAAAAAAACAAAAGGGATTAAAACAAACACTTTTTTCAGTACCTGTCCCACCGTAATTTTTGAGAGAGATGCTATTGCGAGTATCAGGAGAAAATACAGCCCAAAATCTTTAAGACGGGTAACAGGTGTTGTAATCAGACAGAGAATAATAAAGAGGAATGAAATGATCTTGGATCTTGGATCCAGACTCTCCACAATAGTGTAGGGGTGTATCATATCGCAGCAGGCCCGGTTATACAGTTAAGGAGATATTGCAAACACATAACACTTCCAATTCCAAAAGCCAGAAACAGAAGGGAGGTAATATGTACTATCATAATCGCCATATCTATCGATCTTAAAGTCAATTGATTTTGGGCATCTCCGATAAGGGGTTTTTCTAAAATCTCACCCTGGTAGGTACTCGGTCCCCCTAATTGTATCCCCAGAGCCCCGGCAACAGCAGCTTCAGGAATACCACTATTCGGACTTTGATGTTTGCGACCATCGCGAAATGCAATCTTCAAAGATGCCTTATAATCGCAACCACAGAGAAAAGAAGCAACAGGAATCAACAGGGCAGAAATCCTTGCCGGAATATAATTCGCTGCATCATCCAGCCTCGCTGATGCCCATCCAAACCGAATATATTTTTCATCCTTATGCCCAACCATAGAATCCAGCGTATTCACAGCCCTGTATGCCATTGCCGCACAGGGCCCCCCAAGAAAGGAGTAGAATAATGGTGACAGGATACTATCAACACTATTTTCTGCAACGGTCTCCACACAGGCACGTATTACCTGCTCCTCATTAAGATGTGCTGTGTCGCGTCCGACAATGTATGATAACGCCCTTCGTGCACTTCCCAGGTCATTTTTCTTAAGAAAGGTCTTTACTCTTTTCGCCTCATTACCTAAGCTTTTCACAGAAATTGCACAATAAATAACACCGGCTCCAAAAAGTATCGTACAGAAAGAACCCCACTGTCTTGCGCTTTCTATCAGACCATAGGTTATAAGATACGTCCCTGCCACAACAATAACAGTTAACAGTATACTGGCGAGGCGATCAGGCAGAAAGAGTCTTCGTAAAATACGTTCTATACCCCCGATAAATCTCCCTATCAAACGGACCGGATGATATACCCATTGAGGATCACCGATGACAAGATCCAGGGTGTAAGCGATTGCTATCTGGATAAGACCAGTATATGCCAGGTTAATCATCGGTAATAGGTAACACAAAGGAGAAGTAACTGCAATATCGATTTATATTGCTTTTCACATCTTATTGAAAATAATTCAGGCATGGTATGTATGAAGTGATTACACCAGATCCCCTCTGTTTGCTTCACAAAAAATTCCGGAAAATGTATCCCTGCAAATAAGATAAAACAGGGCCATCCTTTGACAATATACTGTTCAAAGAGAATTGGCCCCTTATCTCCAGGTTAATGATGCCTTACCGTTTTTTTTAAAATCGATAGAGCATAATAATATTATTCTTTTACTTCGTAATCAGCATCAATGATATCCTCTTCGCCACCTTTTTTCCCTTCCTTTTTCTCACCGCCGCCGGGAGGCTGCTGCTGTCCACCTTCTGGTCCGGTCTCCGTGGCTGCCTGATACATCTTTGAGCTGACTTCATGCAGAATATTCGTCAGGGTATCCATCTTTTGTTGAATCTCTCCCTCATTATCAGATTTTATTGCCTCTCTCAGGTCCCTGATAGCAGACTCAACCTTTTGCTTCTGTGCAGCATCGACCTTATCGCCCATATCCTTCAGCGTTTTCTCCGCACCGTAAGCAAGACTGTCTGCCTTGTTTTTCAATTCAGCCCTCTCTCTTATTTTTTTATCCTGGTCTGCATAGTCTTGTGCTTGTCTCACCATATTATCAATTTCTTCTTTGTTCAACTTTGCTGAAGCGGTAATGGTTATTTTCTGTTCGTTTCCGGTACCAAGGTCTTTTGCATGTACATTGAGAATACCATTTGCATCGATATCAAAACTTACTTCAACTTGCGGAACACCCCTTGGTGCAGGAGGAATTCCGGTAAGGTGAAACCTTCCGAGCGTCACGTTATCCCTCGCCATAGCCCTTTCGCCCTGAAGAACATGGATTTCAACACTTGTCTGGTTTTCCTCTGCGGTTGTAAAGATTTGGCTCTTTTTTGTCGGAATGGTTGTGTTTCTATCAATTAAGCGGGTAAACACACCTCCAAGGGTTTCTATACCAAGAGAAAGCGGCGTTACATCAAGAAGAACGAGATCTTTTACTTCTCCGGCCAATACACCGGCCTGGATTGCAGCACCCATTGCCACACATTCCATAGGGTCGATTCCACGTTCTATCTTTCTCCCCAAATAATCCTCCACAAACTTCTGTACGATCGGCATGCGTGTAGGACCGCCAACAAGAATAATTTTGTCAATATCATTCGGTGTCAATTTAGCATCTTTTAGAGCCTGTTCAATTGAATGTCCGCATCGATTAACAGTTGGATTTACCAATTGCTCCAGCTTTGCCCTTGTTAAAGAATGCGTAAAATGTTTTGGTCCTGATGCATCGGCGGTAAGGAACGGGAGATTAATATCCGTTGTTAGCGTTGTAGAAAGTTCTATTTTTGCCTTCTCTGCAGCTTCTCTTAATCTCTGCATTGCCATCTTATCATTTTTGAGATCGATCCCGTATTCCTTCTTGAATTCATCAACTAGATAATCAACAACGGCGTTATCCATATCTGTACCACCGAGCTGGGTATCACCACTTGTTGAAACGACCTCAAACACACCCTGGCCAAAATCCATGACAGTACAATCCAGGGTACCACCACCAAGATCAAATACGAGTATCTTTTGAGATTTCTCAACCTTATCCAATCCATAGGCCAGCGCTGCGGCTGTTGGTTCATTAATAATACGTACAACGTCCAGCCCGGCAATGGTCCCGGCATCCTTTGTCGCCTGCCTTTGATTATCATTAAAATATGCAGGAACAGTAATTACTGCCTTCTCAACCCGTTCACCCAAAAATGCCTCTGCATCATGTTTTATCTTTTGTAAAATAAATGCTGATATTTGTTGAGGAGTAAAGGTTTTGCCATACACGGCAACCTTGTAATCGGTACCCATTTTTCGTTTAATTGCCATAATAGTCCCTTCAGGGTTGCTAACCGCTTGTCTCCTTGCAGGTTCACCAACAAGCTTTTGGCTATCCTTGGTAAACGCCACATAAGAAGGGAATGCTTTACCACCAAGGGTTGCACCTTCAGCGCTCGGGATTATCGTAGGTTTACCACCTATCAAAGCGGCGGCGGCAGAATTACTCGTCCCTAAGTCTATACCAATAATCTTTGCCATATCCTAACCTCCTTTTTCCTCTGTGTTTTCTTGATTCTGAATATTTTCCTGTTTAGATTTCTGCGATACTACTACTTTTGCGGTTCTTAATACATATTTGTTTAATAAATAACCTTTTTGAATTTCTTCTATAACGGTATCTTCAGGGACATTATCATCAATTTTTCTCATCAAAACCTCATGCTTATAAACATCTAAGGGGTCACCTACAGAATGTATAGGTTCCAGACCTTCCGATTTCAGGATACGGGAAAATTCTTTGTAGATCAGTCTTACTCCTTCTATAACCTCATTTCCCGCCATGTCTCTTTGAGAACAGAGTGCTTTTTCCAAACTCTCATAGACATCCAATAACTTTGTGATCAACGATGCAGTAGCTGTACGCTCAGTATCCTGTCGCTCCTTTACTGTCCGTTTCTGATAGTTATCAAAATCGGCAGCAAGCCGGCGCAACGAGTCTTGAAGCTCATTAACCCTTTTCTTGTTTGCATCTGCTTCTTGCCTGAGAGATTGAATTATTGCCTGTTGTTCAGCAAATAACACCTCGGACGGCTGTACAACCTCCACCTTCTCGGACGGCTTCGTATCTTTCTCATCTTCGTTTGACATAATTAACCTACCCTAACGATCTTCCAGACAAAATTTATCTTAAGATACAATATAATAAATTATCAATTATACTTTAAAGATTAAAATATGCAAGTCTTGTCTTTCATCCAGTAGCCACTACTACTCAGTGCTTTTTACATCCCGCCTTTTCTTAAAATCCTTGCGAGTATCTCGATCTTCCGGGGAGGTATGCTTGTCATCTTTAACTCTTCAACTGATGCTTCAATATCGTAAGGAACCCGCTTTATCTCAATATGGCCGTCCTCCCATAGGGCATACGATGCCATAGGAATACCATCACGGGGCTGACCTACACTGCCTGGATTTACCATGGTTATCCCCTTAATCTTACGGATCATGGGAAAATGGGTGTGACCAACAAAAACAAAGTTTGCATGAACATTTCTGAGCTTATCCTCTAACACCTCATCAGAAGTATCGGGCTTAAGATATTTATACATATCCCCGCTCGGAGAGCCATGTGATAATAAAAATGTTTTTCCCTCTATTTCTAATTCCTGTGTTATTGGCAGGTTACCAAGAAAGTTTTTCTCATCTGCAGTAAGAACACTATCGGTAAAAACCTTTCCCGCATTGCTGAGCTCTCTGTATTGTACAGAACAGCCACAATCTATGTTCCTTCCTACTGCATTATCATGATTCCCACGGACTATGGTATCGGTTAGACTTCTTACCTTTTCAATGCATGCTTTAGGATTGGGTCCATAATTTACAAGATCGCCTAAACAAAAGACGAGATCAGCGTCTTCGTTAATGGCATTAATTGCGTTAAGGTTACCATGAATATCTGATATTACAAGTATTTTCACGCTATTTCCCCTTGCCTTAAAAGATGCAAATAGTATAGAATTCTATTTATTATACGTCTAAAATATCTCTAATCAAGATGTAGTCTTTTTACCTCTGTTTTAAGGCTTTCTTAATAATACCGTAACTACTTAGGTTTAAGGTTCCAGGTTTAAGAGACTGTCTGAAAAATTTAAGCAAAAGGATGTAGCCGCATCTCTTTAGGGTGCGCCTCATGCTAGAGTGCGGAATAACGTTATACTCTTTTCTGGTATATAAGCGTGAGTGTGTGCATAGGTGATAGCATAGTGAGGAAAGGCACCTTAGCTTGATGCATATGGTAATCAGTCTCGCCCCTCTCCTGAGTCTTAAAGTATATCAAGTATATCGAAACATTTCGGGAACCTGGGTAATCACATAATACCTGACAGATGCGTACTCATTTCTGCTAAATTTCAGGAGGTGAAGTATACTTATGAAGCTTACTGAAAACCTTATAACATTCCGGTTAAAATTAAAAAATATTCCTGGTACTTTAGGTTTAGCCATTACAGCCATTGGTAAATGTGGTGGGATCATGGGGAATATCCAGATCATCAGGGCAGAAAAGGGGTTTAAGATCAGAGACCTGGCGGTCTATGTAAGTACGGATAAACAAGTGAAAAATATCGCAGATGCACTCTCAAACATCGGGAAAGGCCTGGTCGGGATTATCAGTATTAAGGATAAGGTCTTCGAACTCCATGAGAAAGGAAAGATTTTTATCAGCAACCGTATTAGTATCACTACCTTCGAAGACCTTTCGAGGGTGTATACCCCGGGGGTAGCAAAGGTATGCAAGGCAATTCAGGAAAGACCAGAATTAGCCCGGGAATATACGATTATCAAAAATACCGTTGCAGTTGTCACTGATGGTACGGCCGTCCTTGGATTAGGGGATATCGGACCGGTAGCAGGGATGCCTGTTATGGAAGGTAAGTCTATGCTGTTTAAGGCATTCGGGGATATAGACGCGTTCCCCATCCTCCTCAGGAGTAAGGAGGTAGATGAAATCGTTAGAACGATACTAACCATTGCCCCTACCTTTGGAGGCATTAATTTGGAAGATATTTCAGCACCACGCTGTTTTGAAATCGAGAAAAGACTAAAGGAATCTCTCACGATCCCGGTATTTCATGATGATCAGCACGGTACTGCTGTTGTCTGCCTGGCCGGCCTTATTAACGCATTAAAGCTTGTCCAAAAGAAAATGGAGGATATCTCTGTCGTTATTAGTGGTGCAGGTGCTGCAGGGATATCAATAGCCAGGATACTTCTGAATGCCGGGGCCAGAAATATCGTGGTGTGCGATACTGCCGGAATTATTTATAAGGAGAGAAAAACGAACATGAATCCAACCAAGACAGCTCTGGCAGAGATTACAAATCCACAAAACGAGAAAGGAACACTTTCCGATGCCTTACAAGGAAAAGATGTTTTCATTGGCGTTTCCGGACCCAATATACTTACGAGAGATATGGTAAAAAGCATGGGGAGGGACCCCGTTGTATTTGCCATGGCAAACCCCAATCCGGAGATTGAGCCCGATCTAATTGAGGATATTGCACGAATCATCGCTACGGGACGGTCAGATTATCATAATCAAATCAATAATGTCCTCTGTTTTCCCGGAATCTTCAGGGGGGCCTTAAACAGCAGGGCAACAACGATCAATGATGATATGAAAATGGCAGCGGCCCATGCTATTGCGGGTGTCATTGAGGAAGATCACCTCTCTGAAGACTATATCATACCAAGCGTGTTTAATAAAAAAGTTCACAAGAACGTAGCCACGGCAGTTGCAGCCGCAGCAGTAGAAAGCGGCGTGGCTGTACACGATATGCTTTAATACGGGAAATTCCTTATAAAGAAATATTTGTAATTTAATTTACGAAGTATATAATTGTGTAAGGACATACACCATCAATCGTTTATACATTATCCTAATACCTCAGGAATGCAGTAATGGGGACGTAGCTCAGTCCGGGAGAGCGTCTCGTTCGCAACGAGAAGGTCGGGGGTTCGATCCCCCTCGTCTCCATTTTTTACTTCCTTATGTGTCAAGCACTTATGACTTTTAGCCCCCTTAAAAAACCGTCCCCAATGTGTCCCCAGAATTGGAAAAGTTTGTTAACTCTATCAGTGTTAATAGGTTTTTTTTATCTAGAAGCATACCCTAGCGTGAGTTTATTATGAAATTGGTATTCATAGAAAAGATATAAGCCACAACCAATTGTATTATAATAAGTCGCGGCTTATTTTATTTTCAAAAATATGTATACACTGATAATTTATATTTATTAAGGATTTTGACTTATGGCAAACTGAAGAAAAACACTTTGTATGCCGCATCAAAAGAAAAACCCATATAACGGTTATAGAGACTAATCCTGTAAACCCTGATTCTCTTGTCTTCTATGATGCTACTGTTCTGCTTGGAACACCTCATGTAAATCAAACAAAAAAACCGGTTCGACTTATCGGATACCGTGTTGATGGTAAAGAATATTGGGTCGCTACAGATCGATACGACATCACCGCTGAAGAGGTTGTGTCTATTTATAAGCTTCGTTGGGATATCGAGATATTCTTTGGATGGTGGAAACGCCATCTTAAAGTCTATCACCTTATAGCAAGATCGCAATATGGGCTCATGGTACAAATACTTGCAGGGTTAATAACCTATTTATTGTTAGCGATCTACTGTCATAATAATTTCAAAGAGAAAGTTTCTATTAAACGAGTCAGGGAACTGAGAATAAAGATTAACAATGAGGCTCGAAATCTTGATTTAGGAAACTTTTCTCAACACAACTTCAAAGAACATACAAAAAATTATGACCACGCAAATACTTAACCGGACAATGCTGATTTTACTTCAATTTTGTTAACCACGGATTCATCCGGAAGGAGGCTTATTGTTTCTATTTTTTAGTCTTGCAATTACTTCAGGTATTTTGCATATTCAAATCTTTTGAAAAGTATGAATATATGGCGGGAACTACATAGAGTGTCAAAATTGTGGAAAAGGAAAGGCCTCCGATTATAGCAATTCCCATTGCAGTACGGCCTTCTGACCCTGCACCAAGCGCCAGCGCAATAGGCAAGGCCCCTAAAATAGTGGACAAACTGGTCATTAAAACGGGTCTGAATCTCAATGTCGCCGCTTCCTGAACAGCTTGAATACTATTTAGTCCCAGTGATTTCTTCTGGTTCGCAAATTCTACGATAAGGATACCATTTTTTACTACCAGGCCAACGAGCATAATAATACCAATTTGACTAAAAATGTTCAGCGTTTCCTTAAAATACCAGAGGCTCACTACTGCCCCTGCTATTGCAAGGGGAACGGTAAACATAATGATAAGGGGATCCCTGAAGCTCTCAAATTGTGCCGCCAGAACGAGGTAAACTAACGCCAGGGCAAGAAAAAATACAAAGGACATACTTGAAGAACTTTCTACATAATCTTTTGAAAGGCCAGAAAGCGCTGTACTGAAAGTCTCATCAAGTACACGATCCGAAATAGCATCCATTTCAGTAATGCCATCTTCAATTGTTTTTCCCTTTGCCAAGCCGGCTGAAATGGTTGCAGAAAGATAACGGTTATAACGATACAGTTGAGGAGGGCTGCTCTCCTCATAGAGAGAAACTACATTGTCAAGTTGTACCATATCACCCCTTTGATTTCTCACAAAGAGGGATTTCAGATCCAGGGGTTCGTTTCTATCCTCTTTTTTTAATTGACCAATGACCTGATACTGTTTACCGTTCATAAGAAAATATCCGAATTTATGCCCGGTGAATGCAAGTTGCAACGTTTGAACAATATCCATCGTCGATACATGCAGATTTTTAGCCTTTTCGCGGTTGATCTTTACCTTGAGTTCCGGTTTATTGAATTTCAGGTTAACATCAACAAATTGAAAAACCGGACTTTTGTATGCCTGTGCAAGAAAGGCGGGCAGAACATCCTTGAGTTTCTCTATATTTGCCGCCTGGATAACATATTCAACCGGTAAGCTGCTTCTGCGGTCACCAATAGTCTGTTCCTGGGAAATGTACGTTCTTGCACTGGGTAAATGCCGAACTTTTCCTCCCAGATAATCGGCAATTTCCTCCTGCGTTCTTGTCCTTTCAGCTGGTTCGTTCAATCTTAAGGTTACAACACCCGAATTTATAGAACTAGATGCGCCATAATTTGGAGATGTAATGCTAATTATTCCTTCTGCTTCGGGGACTTCTTCCTTGATTAATTCAATGAGCTCATCCATATACATATCCATATATTCATAAGACGCCCCTTCGGGAGCCGTTGCGTGGAGTCGCAGGCCGCTTCTGTCTTCCAGAGGAGCCAGCTCGGAAGGAAGTAATACTCCAATTCCAAATATGAATCCGATGGCCAATATCATTATCCCAAAAGCAAGCAAGCGCTTTCTCATAAACGCTTCCAAGGAATTACGATAAGCATTCGTCAGACCAATAAAAAAGGGTTCTGTCTTCTTATAAAACCAGGTATGGGTTTCACGTCTCTTAAGAATTTTGGTAGAGAGCATTGGGGTAAGGGTTAACGCTACAAAAGAAGATATCACTACAGCCCCTGTGAGTACAATACCAAATTCAGAAAACAGTTTTCCGACAATGCCTTTCAGGAAGATCACAGGGAGAAAAACTACTGCAAGGGTAAGTGTGGTTGCAATAACAGCAAAAAATATTTCCGATGAACCTTTTATTCCTGCCTCTACCGGATTCATACCCTTCTCGATTTTGGTATAAATGTTTTCCAGCACAATAATTGCATCATCCACAACAAGGCCAATAGCCAGTACAACACCCAGAAGGCTTAACACATTTACAGAAAAGCCGGCAAGATACATAATAAAAAAGGAGCCAATGAGTGAAATAGGAATAGCAAGTAATGGAATAATTGTGGTACGCCAATCCCTCAGGAAACAAAAGATAATGCATATGACAAGACAGAAAGCAATAAAAATAGTCTGCTGTACCTCGGTTATGGACTCCCTGACATATTTCGTAGTATCAAAACCAATATCCAGGATAATATCATCGGGCAAGTCTTTTTTTATCTGTTGTATCCGTTTATAAAATTCATCAGCTATTTCAATATGATTGGAACCAGGCTGTGGAACGATTGCATTACCCACCATCGGGATGCCGTCCCTTTTTAATACGGAATTTAAATTTTCAGGACCGAGTTCAGCATAACCGACATCCTGGAACCGTACTACCCCCCCGCCGTTTTCTCTGATAATAAGGTTATTAAATTCCTGAGGTGTCGCCAGCCTCCCGAGAGTCCTTACCGTTAATTCTGTGGCCCCCCCTTCAATACTACCGGAAGGCAATTCAACGTTTTCCCGCAGAAGTGCGTCTCTTATGTCAAGAGGGGTTAACTGATATGCAGCTAACCGTGCAGCGTCCATCCATAAACGCATGGCATACTTTTTTTCTCCCCAGATCCTTATTTCGCTTACGCCGGGTATGGTTTGCAGGCGTTCTTTAAACGTTTTTTCTGCAATTTCCGAAAGTTCGAGAAGGGAACGCTTATCGCTTGTAATGTTAAGGAAAATAATGGGTCTTGTGTCCGCATCTGATTTGGAAATTATAGGCGGGTCAATATCCGACGGCAGGTTGCCGATTGCCCTGAATACACGGTCCCGTACATCATTTGCTGCGGCTTCAAGGTCGGTATCCAGACCGAACTCCACAATAATGGTACTCCGGCCATCACGGCTAACGGAAGTGAGTGATTGAATTCCTGCAATTCCGTTAATTGATTCTTCTAAAGGATCACTAATCTGTGATTCTATGATATCCGAATTAGCCCCAATATACGTGGTACTTACGGTAATTACCGGTTGATCAATATTTGGATATTCACGGACTCCCAGGTACCGGTATCCAATGATCCCAAACAGGATAACAACAATGGACATTACAATAGCAAGTACCGGGCGTTCTATACTGACAGATGAAAGACTCACAAAAAAATCCTTTAATTTACCTCTTGTAGTTTCACAGAAACACCGGGTCTAATCTTTAATATTCCTGAAGTAATCAGTACGTCACCCGGTTGGAGACCCTGGAGTATCTGTATTTTCTCTTCTGTCCTGATTCCTGTTTTAACATAAGCGGGCTGGACTTTGCCATTTTTATAAATATAAACCTTCTGCTTTCCGAGTTCCGGAATAAGCGCTTCCGTAGGGATTTGAACAGTATTCTCAAATTCTCTAAGCGTTAATTCGATATGAGCAAAGGCGCCGGGTAAGATTTCGCCTCTGGAATTCGGATAGAGTGCCCGCAACCGGAGCGTCCGTGTCTGCGGATCAATCTTCGATTCCGACGCGTAGATTTCAGCACGGTACGGTTTGTTACCTCCTTCTACCGTGAAGGTTATGGTATTGTTTTCTTTTATCATGTTCCCATACTTCCCCGGAATAGAAAAGTCGATCTTAACTGGCTTGATACTGATTAATTCAGCAATCCGGGTATCGGTAGAAATATATGCCCCCTCGCTTACATACCGCAAACCAACGATACCATCAAACGGGGCTTTTATTTCGGTTTTACTGATCTTAACTTTAATAAGGGCGACTTCTGCACCTAATGAATTTGCCTCAGTTAGTGCGCCATCGTATTCTTCCTGACTAATAATACCCGTTTTGATAAGTTTACGCATCCGTCGCTCTATCTGTTCGGCAAGTTTTTTCTGATAGATTGTTTTTCTGAGCTGCGCCTGCAGATCCTCATCGTTAATCTTTACCAATACATCACCTTTTTTAACAGCACTTCCTTCTTTAAAATAAATATCGGTAATTTTCCCGGATATTTCGCTCGTTAACGAAACTTCCTCATTTGGAATGATAGTACCCGAAACCTTTATTTTATCAACCAAATATGAAGGCTCAATGCGTTGCGCCCTAACTGTCATTGTGACAGGCTCCGCAGATTTCGCTTTGATATCCTTCTTACGCAATTTTAAAAGATCTAACCGCACCACGGTCAATATCCCCATTATGGCAAGGATTAATGCCAGAGTAATAATTCTTACTGATCTTTTTTTCATTTCGTTGGATTAAGTCAATAAATAAGGGTAAATAGATACCAGCTTTACTTCCTGAATATCTCTTATTCTACTGGGACGAAAAAGTAAATGCAAGTCAGATGGACAATATCTGTAAAAAGTATTTTCACAGGTTAAACAGTTCTGTACCCGGGTACTGAATAGTTACCTTTCTGTAATATTCTGTCCATATTCGTTCAAATTTCAATTATTGAAATACATAAGGTATATTAAATTCTTCGTTTTTATCTCCGGATCTGTATTTTAAATTATGCGGAATACAAGTTCTCTTTTAACTGCTTTACTACGCAGCGGTACGGTGATTGCTTTGGTTTATAGGTTTTCATTTATTAAACTGGAAATAATAGGATGCAAATATATACAAGCCATTATGCAAATAAAAAGATAGCAGATTTGAATATTATGCCAATTGGCATTTCCCTGTACGTTCCTGCCAGTTTAGCCTTTGACGTTCCTTTTCACATCAAAGAACTTGCCCCAACATCAACGATGGTTTATTATTCATATCCGTTATACAGGACAGTGTATCTGAGCAAGCTGGAATCACTCTCTGTTGATCAGCTAAAAGAACGTTTTCAAGAATTTATGGATTTCAGGCATGCAGGAGGCCCTGAAAAAAAGAAAGGTCTTGTTTTACTTTGCATCGAGGACCTTTCTCACATGCGGGATTGGTGCCATCGTCGTATATTTGCAGAATGGTGGCAAAAAAAGACGGGGCAAGTAGTAAAGGAACTTTAGGTTTTTGTATCCTACTCTACTTTTGAGTTTCCATGGTAGTTTTTAATCTTGCCGGTAAAGTAATAGTAATCCTGGTATACTTTCCCTCGACACTATCAATTATAAGATCACCATCGTGATCTTTAATAAGAGTATGACAAATACTTAATCCCATTCCTGTTCTCTTCCCTGATAATCCGGCTTGCGAGGTCTTTTTCCCTGCTCCCTTCATTGCTTTTATTAAGGATAATTTGAGCGCAATTAATAACCCCTGTTATAGGATTATTGATCTCATGAGCCACACCCGCCGCTAATTCACCTATTAATGCAAAATGCCTGGATAACTCAGCATCTTTTTCAAAGATTACTTTTTCAGTAATATCTACAGAAAGACCCAATATACCAATAATATCACCCTTTTCATTTTTTACGGGAACTTCAATAGTATGGAAAATGGATTCTTTCTTATTCTTGACATATTTCTGTTCCTTATCTTTTCTTTGACCTGATTCTATAACTTCATTATCATATTTTAAGTGTTCTTTAGCAATTTCTTCAGGGAAGAGATCATAATCCGTCTTACCTGTAATTTCTTCTACTTTTTTGTCTAAAAATCTGGCGAATTTTTCGTTACACGATATGTAGGTTGAACTTCTGTCTTTATAAAATATTTTTAAAGGAAGATCTTCCAATAAAATGTTGTACTTATTTTTACACATTCACAAACATTCCTTAATAGAGCACGAAAAATCAGATACAAATATAAGGACATTACGAATAAAATTGATTAATATTATATATATAAAAAAATTTTTTACACTATAATTTTTTAATTTGAAATGATGGTGTTACTAGAAAGAAACACAGTTACCCTGTAAAAACACTTATATTTCTGAACTTATGCAATTACTGAAAAATTTTCTTATAAAAAAAATAAATAATACCGGAAAGATAACCTTTGCGGAATTCATGGAAGTGGTACTCTATCATCCACGCTATGGATATTATACCTCTGAAAGGAAGCGGATAGGAAGGTTTGGTGATTACTATACGAGCCCTACAGTCCATACAATGTTTGGCAAGCTTCTTGCAAAACAACTGGAAGAGATGTGGGAAATTATGGGGAAAGGAGCATTTACCATTGTCGAAATAGGAGCCAATGATGGCTGGCTATGCCATGATATTTTGCAATGCATATGGAAAGAATATCCGGTACTCTACAACAATCTCCACTATCGTATTATAGAAATTAATCCCTGCACAAGAGAGAGGCAAAAATTCGTTTTCAATCCTATTGAATCAATAGAGAAAAAGATCTCATGGCATACCTGTACTGAGGACGGATTCCCATTTGATGAGGTCAGGGGATGTTTTTTATCAAACGAATTTATCGATGCCCTCCCTGTACATCGGTTAAGGGTAAAAAATAAAACTTTAAAAGAAATATATGTGAGTTATAATGGCGTAAAATTTTACGAAACAGAAGATGAGGTATCTGTTTATACGTTAAAAAAATATTTTGAAAGAATTCCGGTTTCTCCGGAAGAAGGACAAACATATGAAGTGAACTTACATGCAGCAAAATGGCTGCAACACATTTCCGAAAAATTAAGAAGGGGTTTTGTAATAACCATTGATTACGGAGATACAGCTCATGGAATATATCGGGAAGGTAACCTGGATGGAACGGTACGATGCTTTTATAAACATACAGTAAACCATGATTATTATGAACGACTGGGTGAGCAGGATATTACAGCCCATGTTGACTTTACTAATCTGATAGAAGCCGGTAAATCGTTCGGGTTAGAGGTTACCGGCTTTACAAAACAGTCTCATTATCTAATTGCCCTGGGTATCCTGGAAGACTTAAATACCGCAGGTAACGATTTCAATACGATAATGAAGGTAAAGAATCTTTTCCATCCGGAAGGCATGGGAGAAATCTTCAAGGTACTAATTCAGCATAAGAATATTGGATCTCCCCAACTGACAAGTTTAAGGCCGTTACATTCAATTATTATATAAAGAATTACTTGGGAAGGAGTTTGTATGAAAGTAGATAAAACTTCAGAACCTTCAACTATAATGGAAATTCTTATGGAGGCAATCAAGAGGGAACAGGAATCCTACGATTATTACTACCGGGCAGCACTGCAAGCGACAAAACCTGCTACCCGTAAAATACTGTTAAACCTTGCAGAATGGGAAAAAGGACATATCCAGGAACTTACCAATCACGTAATGGAACTAAAAGCTCAGATGGAAATTGACCGGGCTATTACCGGTGGTTTGTAAGTATATATAGTATCCAAGGGATGAAACCGAACAGTATTTTAGACCGGGTGGCACGGACAAACTTGTTTGTCCGTGATGGTGTAATTAATCCTGGTTCATTTTTGTTTGGTTTTTATTATATTCTGTTCGGTTTCATCTGGTAGATACCATAATTACCAGAGTGCTGTACTTTTTTGATGTTTGGTCGTGAGTGTGCGCACCTTAAAGGGATGCGGCTACCTGTAGTTGCCACAAAATGTAGCCGCACCCCTTTAGGGTGCGCCTCATGCTAGAGTATGGAGAGGATATGGATATTAAACGGGATGATTTATTGCAGATGTATTATTATCTCAGGCTAACACGCAGGCTGGAGGAAAGGATCACCTCGCTCTACCATCAGGGAAAGATATTAGGTGGTGCATGGACGAGCAATGGTACAGAGGCCGTCTCAGTAGGGTATGCCTACGCACTTGAGAAGAACGATATTGCTGCTACCTACTTCAGGGATATGGGGGCCTTTCTGGTCCGGGGTATTTCTCCAAAACGGATTATGGCTCATTATTTAGGGAAAAAGACCGGCGTCTCCGGCGGGAAGGATGGAAATGTCCATATCGGAGATCTCAACCATGGCGTTTTTGGTTTCCCCAGTCACTTGGCGGATAACTACCCTGTAGGAACAGGAGCAGCACTCGCCTTCATGATCCGCGGAGAAAAAAAGGTCGTAGCCGCTTGTACCGGCGATGGCGGAACAAGTCGTGGCGACTTTCATGAGGCGATGAACCTCGCCTCTGTAAGGAAATTACCTATTGTATTTTTTTGCAACAATAATCAATATGCCTACTCCACACCACTCCGGATGCAAATGGCTATCAAAGATGTCGCAGAACGTGCCCTTGCTTATGGTATGCCGAATAAGATTGTTGATGGAAACAACGTTGCAGCAGTTTATACAGCAGCAAAAGAGGCATATGAATATGCAAGGAACGGCGGAGGACCTACGTTTATAGAATGCAAAACGATGCGGATGCATGGTCATTCAGAACACGATAGTGCTAAATATGTACCGAGGGAGTTACTGGAGGAATGGAAGAAAAAAGATCCGATTTTGACTATAGAAAAATTTTTACTGGAAAATAACATTACCAAAAAAGAGGAACTCGATGATATTGATGCACGGGTAGAGGAAGAGATTGATGAGGCTGAAAGATTTGCAATCGAGAGTCCATTTCCTGATCCGGAGGAGACCTTTACCGGTGTTTATGCAACACCCGTTGAAGCAGATGAAAACGTAATGTAAAAAGGAGTACATGATCGTATGAGAGAGATTTCTTACCTGGAAGCAATTAGAGAAGCGCTGGATGAAGAAATGACACGGGATCCAAGTGTATTTATTCTCGGTGAAGATGTAGGGGTATATGGTGGTGCATTCCGTATTACAGAAGGATTCTATGAAAAATACGGAGAATTGCGTGTCCTGGATACCCCTCTATCAGAATCCGGGTTTACCGGTGCTGCTATTGGTGCATCATTAGTGGGTATGAGGCCTGTAGTAGAAATGCAATTTGCTGATTTCATCTCCTGTGCATTTGACCAAATAGTAAATGTAGCTGCAAAAAACCATTACCGATGGGGAGCAGCTACCCCCATTGTCATACGTGCACCCTATGGCGGAAACATCCACGGCGGTGCATTCCACTCGCAAAGTATCGAGGGATTCTTTTTTAATGTACCCGGACTCAAAATCGTTGCCCCTTCTACTGCATATGACGCCAAAGGTTTATTAATAGCATCTATCCGGGATAACGATCCTGTTATTTACTGTGAGCACAAATATCTCTACCGGCGTATCAAAGATCCTGTCCCGGAGGAAGAATATACGGTACCTATCGGAAAGGCACGCGTTGCCCTCGAGGGAAAAGACATATCAATTATCACTTATGGGGCAATGGTCCATACCACACTTGAAGCGGCACAAACGCTGAAGGAGGACGGAATCTCCTGTGAAATCATTGACCTGAGAACTATCCTGCCGTTAGATAAAAATTCAATTTTCACTACCGTAAAAAAGACAAATAAGGTTGTTATTGTACATGAACAGACCAAAACAGGTGGTGTTGGTGCCGAGATCTCTGCCTTAATAAACGAACAGTGTTTTGAGTACCTGGATGGGCCTGTTTTCCGCGTCACCGCACCGGATACACCCGTACCCTATAGCGCACCGCTGGAAGAAACCTTTATCCCGAAAGCTGAAGATGTCATATCTGCAGTTGAAAAATTAATGCGCTACTAATTTATGAGGAGGTTCGCATTATGCCTATTGATGTAATTATGCCACAGATGGGCGAAAGTATAGTAGAGGGAACCATAACCAAATGGCTCGTACATGAAGGAGACCAGGTTAAGAAAGATCAACCTGTGGTTGAGATAAGTACCGATAAGGTTGATACAGAGGTTCCTTCACCGGTTACGGGCATCTTAAAAAAAATTGTACATACAGAAGGAGAGACCGTACCCGTACAGACAGTAATTGCTCAAATTGAGGTTGCTGAGACTGCCGGACAAAAAGAAGGTGTTGGTGCGCCTGGTGAAAGACCCGGGGCACCAAAAAGGACTGAAAGCGTGGAAGTTACAAAAGAGGCCGAAAAAGCGGAAGAGATGGAAAGAAGATATTCACCGCTCGTACGGAAATTAGCGAAAGAATATCATGTGGATTTAGAGGAGATCAAGGGTACCGGCGAAGGAAACCGGATAACCAAAAAGGATGTTATGGATTATGTGAGTTCAAAACGGGGTGCCCCCACAGCTCCTCCTGTTGAGGAAGAAGGAAAGGTTACTGAGAAGGAGACAGTGATTCCATTAAGTCCCAAACGAAAAATTACTGCCGAGAGAATGATACAGAGCAAACGAACAGCTGCTCATGTAACAACGGTGTTTGAGGTTGATATGACATCTGTTGAACGATACCGTGAATTCAACAGGGAACGTTTAAAAAGTGAAGGAATACATCTTACCTACCTCCCTTTTATAACCTTTGCAACAACACGTGCCCTGAAAGAATATCCCATACTAAACTCCTCTTTACTAGACGAAGGTATTCTTCAGAAGAACTACATCAATATAGGAATCGCCGTGTCCCTTGAAGACGGACTTATCGTCCCTGTTATAAAAGATGCAGATAAAAAGGATCTTATCCAATTGGCACGGGAAACCCAGGATATAGCACAGCGTTCACGCACGAAGAAATTAAAACCTGAAGACGTTCAGGGTGGAACATTTACTATCACCAATTATGGTATAAATGGAAGCATACTCGGAACACCAGTTATTCTGCTGCCACAGGTAGCTATTCTCGGTGTTGGTGCTGTAGTCAAACGACCTGTTGTAAGAGAAGATGCGATAGCCATTCGCTCCATGGTGTACCTCAGCCTTTCATTTGACCACAGAATTATGGACGGTGCCAATGCCGATAAGTTCCTCCAGAGAATAAAAGATATTTTAGAAAAATGGGAGATCTCCCCCTACAAAAAGGAAAGATCATATGAAAAGGAAAAGTCTTCTCCTCCGAATGGATACGGTGGAATATGGTGAAGCCTGGGAACTTCAAAAAATCTTGTTAGAGGCAAGGATTTCTAACACGATAGACGATTGCCTTATCCTGCTTCAACATCCCCCTACCTTTACCTTTGGGCGGAGGTATAAAGAGGCAAATTTAATAGCAAATAAGGAGGATTATGAACGAAATGGATTTTCCGTTTATAAAACAGACCGGGGTGGGCTGGCAACATACCACGGCCCGGGTCAGGCGGTTGGTTACCCCATTGTAAAAATGAGTACCTATACCAATGATTATTATCAGTACCTGAGAATGCTTGAGGATGTAATGATAAGAACACTATCAGATTTTCGTGTTCGGGGTCAACGAAGAGAGGGGTACACGGGTGTATGGGTGGATCAGGCAAAGATCGGATTTATTGGTGTAAGGATTGCGCTTGGTTATACTATGCACGGATTTTCTCTCAATATTACCAATGACCTGCTTCCGTTTACCTATATAACACCTTGCGGAATACAAGAAGTAACTATTACCTCTCTTCAGGAATTAATTCATGCATATATACCCATCGATGAGATCTATAACAGACTTACCTATCACTATTCAGCCGTATTTCAAGTATATGTAGTTCCGGGAGACAGAAAGACGATCTTTCAGGAAATCAATCACAGGGGAAAATTGTGTAAGGAGAAGATAGGAAGAGAATAAGAAAGGACGCAGATAGTATTCACCCCCCTGCCTACGTATGTCTCCACGGAGATAGATTATGTTACTTCTTCAAACAAGACAGAAAACGGACAATGACAATTACAGAAAATTATAACAATGATATCATTGAAGAGGGGAAAAAAATGGGTATCTTTGGCAGTATAAAAGGTAAGGAAGTAGACTATGTAACCTATGACCGGTGGATGGGAGGACCACGCGGACCTGAAAAGATAAAATTTAAAGACTGCACTGCAGTACTCTTTAAATGTGATATCCGGCATTACTGGTCAGCTGCTAATCCGGATACACCAATCCGGGAGGCGATTGTTTACCAGATCGATAAGATAGTGGGACTTGGACTCGTACCAAAGACAATGGTCATTGATGACATAATTAATAATGTACGGTATGACGGAGCGGTCCAGGATTGGATACCCGATGCGAAAGACGGATATCAGATAGATAAATTTACCAGTGAAGAGAAAAAAGATTTCGAACGATTAAAGGTCTTTGATTTCGTTATTGGAAATAGTGACAGGCACCTGGGAAATATACTATTCTCCCATGATGGTAAACTCCATGCCGTAGATAATACCGCCTGCCTTATTATTGATAAGAATGAAGACATTCTGGATTTTTCAGATTCAACACTCTATTTCTTTAGTACCCATGTTATTCATGATATGCCACATGTCGTAGAGATCGTGGAAAAATTTTATCAAAATAAAGATAAAATACTTGCCCTGATAGATAAATACATACGTGACAATACAGAACTGGCTAAGTTAATGGTAGAATCGAGGATTAATTACTTACAGAAAATGGTAAAAATAGACAGACCATTCCCCAGAAAATACCGGGAGTGGCGAAAAGGGCTCTCAGATGAAGCAGAAGCTATCTTAAGAAAGAAAAAAGAGAATCCTCCTGCATGAAGAGCAATGGACGTTGAAATAGAACAGGTTCATCCGGTAGCTACATTCCCGATGCCCTGCGTATTTTACATTCTCCCCGGTAAAAATATAAATATATTATTAAAACCGCTATAATAGATACCATGCACCCGAATTGGCTAAAAGTAAAACTACCAACAGGAAAAAATTTCTATGAGATAAAAAATATCTTACAAGAGAAAAGGCTCCACACGGTGTGTGAAGAAGCATTGTGTCCAAACATTGGTGAGTGTTTTGAGCAGCGGACGGCAACATTCCTCATACTTGGCAACACGTGTACCAGACACTGCGGATTTTGTGCAGTGAAAAAAGGAAGCCCCCCCGGAATACAAGAGGATGAACCACACCGGATTGCTGAAGCGGTAAAAAAAATGGAGCTACACTATGTCGTCATTACCTCTGTTACCCGTGATGACCTTCCGGATGGAGGCGCATCGGTATATGCAAAGACGATACATTGCATTCGGTCATGTATGAAAGACTGCAGAATAGAGGTTCTGATTCCTGACTTCGGCGGTGTTACTGAATCATTAGAAACGGTACTCAGTGCCAGACCCGATGTCCTGAACCATAACATAGAAACAGTACCCCGCCTTTACTCGCAGGTAAGACCCAGGGCCGATTACAATCGTTCACGGAAACTTTTATCCTATGCACGGGAAAAAATGCCCTTTCTAACAACAAAATCAGGATTAATGTTAGGTCTTGGCGAAAACCGGGATGAGATCATCACCGTTATGCAGACCATAAGGAATACAGGCTGTGATATCCTTACCTTAGGACAGTATTTAAGACCCGGAAAAGATGCCTTACCGATTCAGCGTTATTATCACCCGGAAGAATTTGAACTGTTCAGGAGAGAAGGAATGCGTATGGGGTTTAAACATGTGGAGGCAGGTCCTCTTGTGCGCAGCTCATATCATGCAAAGACGCAATCAGAGGGAGTCACGGTTTTTAACAAAGAATATTAAACTGAACTTTGAAAATTCGTGATTAAACCATGAGCAGCACTTTCGTTCAAAAACTAAGGTGCCATATCCATTAACCTGACATTCAAGAGGTTTCTTGTCATACTGCAGGAATTCTTGTAAAGAATGCAGTTGTTGAGACGATCTCATACGTGATAAAGGAGATAAAGAGAAAAGTTCCCTCCCCCTTCGATAGTGAAATCCGAAATGCTAAATCCGAAATACGAAACAAATTCTCAATTTCAATTTTCAAATGTTCAAAACACGGTTTTTTTCCATTGGAATTTTGTATTTTGGAATTTGTTTCGGATTTCGTGTTTCGGATTTCACTATCGAAGGGGGAGGAAAAAGGATAGAGTTCCTCACCAGGTCTCATGGTAACTTTGATGCTATACTCTATCAACTTTTACAAGAAATTTCCTTAACTTGATAAAAAACCTCTTGAATGTCAGATTAACTCTCCTGGAATACTAATATCTGTTACCGTAATCTTCCCGGTATGGATTGGCCCGTCTTCCATATAAAACCCCCTTTTACTTGCAGCAAAGGTTACTGTCCTTGTGGCCTTAATAGCAACACCTAAGACCCTGCCGGTATTGCAATCAAGTCCGGAAGGTATATCAACAGATACTACGGGTTTATTCAGGCTATTAATACCATGAATAAGTGCATGAAAGGGCTCCCGTACCTCCCCTGAAAGACCGGTTCCGAATAAGGCATCAATGAGGATATCATAACTATTGAGTTCCACTATCGTATCATTGATATCGGTCATTTCAGGGAAATCCTTAACCGGTATCTTCATATTGAGAAGTATACGCAGGTTTATACCTGCATCCCCTCCGCCATCTACAACATCGGAAATATTTGCAAAAAGAAAGACATCTACAGGAATGGAACGATTATGAAGATGCCGGGCAATGACAAACCCGTCACCTCCGTTATTCCCCTTTCCGCACAAGACAGCTACTTTCATGGTACCGGGTTTATCCTGAATCATCTCCATAACCTCTTCAGTAACATTCCGTCCTGCATTTTCCATGAGGATAATCCCCGGAATTTTATACTCCTCTATAGCCCTTCTGTCTAATTCCCGCATCTCTTCCCGTGTTAAAATCTTTTCCATTTATATAGCTCCTCTGCTCATATCACTGCGCCCAGGAAAAAGGTTTAAAACTACCTCCGCAGATTTGTCATTACCATGTTAACAGAATAAACTTCAAATACGGTTCAATTATATGAACTCCGTCTTCAGGAAAGTCAAACCCCTGCGATGATACACCAATAATTTTGTAACCTCTGGATGTAAAATTTCTTACCTTTGTTAATAATTGGAAAATTTTTGAAAAATGTACCCTGGCTATATTGGTAGAAAAGACAAGGATCCCGTCTTCGCGAAGGATATTGAGTCCAAGTGCAATCAATTCAGGAGTATCCTTTTCTATACTCAACACCCTTGTCTTGCTTGTAGAAAAACTGGGTGGGTCCATAATAATCAGGTCGAACATTCTCCCCTTTTTTTGAAACCTTCTTGTCCAATCCCATACATCCCCCACAATAAATTCATGGTTGTTTATATCAAGCTGATTAAGTAAAAAATTTTTTTTACTCCATTCTATTGCCCTCTTTGATATATCAACATTGATCGTCCTCCTGGCTCCCCCATAACTTGCATAGAGTGAAAAAGAAGAGGTATAGCAAAAACAGTTTAGTATATCCTTACCCTCCGCCAGGGTTTGTATCTTTTTTCTATTATCCCTTTGGTCGAGAAACAGTCCGGTACCTCCTCCATCTGTGAATGATACAGTAAACGTAATACCGTTTTCCCGTACCGGAAAATCCTTTGGAATCTCTGAGCCGGAGATGAGATGGGTTCTGACCTCTTCACCTTTTAACCGTACTTTTTCTGTAATACTTTCAGGTTTAAAGATCTCTTTAAGGGTGGTGCGGATCTTATTTTTTGTGTGCTCTTCATATGGTTGAAAATATTGGATAAGGAAATTTCTGTCGTAAACATCAATAGTCACCTCCGGTAACGCGTCCCCATGGGAATTTACCAAACGATATACATTTGTAACGGAAAAATCTATATATTTTTTTCTTAAAGACCATGCTTTCCTGATAATCTGATGATATGGTAACATGTTTTTTTCTCGAGCGTTATCCCACCCTGATCATATACCGGCCTTATATAAAGAGTATTATCTTGACTCTCATGCAAACAAATATACAATGTAAAGAGAACACAGTAATCATTGTTCAAGAAAGAAAAAAGGCAAAACCTAATCTTGCATATCCGGAGTATATCATAAAGAACGAAATTTTTCTTTTCAAAAAGGGAGAAAGATGAAACACAAAAGCGCATTTGTTCCTGTAGCTATGTTCCTTGTTTGCCTGAGTCTGTTCACAGGGCTGATTCATAATAATAGTTATGGTAATACCAGACAAAAAGACAACCATAGTATATCTGAAATATGCGGTGTAGTAAGCTCGCTTATAGGCCCTGTTATTTCCATTCTCAATGATACTCTCGATATAGATGCAAGTGAGGCCAGAATAAGACTGGAACATTGTAATAATCTGCTGAGTGTAAATGATATTGCAATCGGTGATTTAGTTGAGGCAAAAGGGTTTGTAAGGAATGGTACATTTGTAGCAAAAAAGGTTGAAATAAAAGGCCTTACGAGATTGGAAGGGACTATTACAGGAACAGGAAGTAGTACGATCACCGTCCTGGGACAAATAATTGATACAAGTTCTGCCTTCTGTATAAAAGGGATACCCGTAGAAGGAAAGAAAGCAAGGGTTTATGTAAGAAACTCGGAATCTGGCTTAACGGCTATTATCGTTAAGGTTGATTAGATAAGGCCTCAAGTATCAGGGCGTACAATTATTATTCATCATGAACGTATGCATCCTGCCCTCTCTTTTTTTTTCTCTTTTTCAGTATATATCCTATCAAAATCGATACACCAAACACAAGACCTACACCAATAACACCTGCATACCGTCGGGTATTAAATTTATTTCTCACCCCTGGTACCTCATAATCAGGCATCGGGGCTTTCACAGAAAACGCAAAATCATCTTTTTTAACAAAGCCGATTGTATGTTCCGATACCTTCTCAAGCCCGTCTGGCATCTGAGAGGTAAATGGCACGATAAGAAATACAAGGCCTACAATGAAAGACAGACCAAAGAGAATAAACATAATGACATTTTTTTTCGTCGATAATTTCATAGCATGTGTTCCTCTTTTCTATTCCAAACGTACTCTATATTTTCTGTAATTTCAGCAAATCCGGTCTCACTTTCATAAGTAAACTCAGTGTAGCAACGGTAATAAGTCCTTCACCAATACCAATTATCGCATGGACACCTGCCATAGCTGACACAACAAATCTGAAGGGCGCTGTGCCTGAAATTGCCAGTTCAACAGCACAAAAAACGGCAGATAACACAAGAGAACACCATGCTGCAACGAGGCCGCCTGCGAGGATACCGTTTTTCCCCTGGATAAAGAACTGGGTGACGGCACTAATATAGTATCCGAAAAACCCCCCGACAATACCCATATTAAAGATATTTGCACCAAGGGCAGTAATACCGCCGTCCTGAAAGACCAGGCATTGTATAATCAGCACGGTTGTCATGATGAGTACAGAGGACCAGGGACCGAGGAGAATAGCAATAAGGGTTGCACCCATGAAGTGGCCGCTCGTTCCGCCACCAACAGGAAAGTTAAACATCTGTGCAGCGAAAACGAAGGCCGCCATAACCCCCAGGAGGGGAATGTGTTTCTCGGATATCTTCTTATTCATCTTTCGGACTGCAATCCCAACAAATATGGCAGAAATCCCCCCCATTGCAATCCACGTTTTCGTATCTAAAAATCCATCGGGAATATGCATTCTGCACCCTTTTCTTAAAGTAATCTCTATAAATAAAATTCAGCAAAATCTATAATAAATAAATTTATATAAAAATACGAAAATTTAAACCTTTAATCCACAATAACTTTTTTTATTTTTTCCGTTCGAATGATACCCTATTGAAGTATATTTAAATCATTTGAAACATTTTTAGATCATGTGCTATATTATACGCATGAGACAAACAGGATTCCAACTCCTTTCAATTATCCCATTCGGCTCGGTCCGGAAAGAGCTCCTTGAACTCCTCCAGATTGAGTTAGCCAACACATTCGGTCTCGGTGTAAGGATATTTAAGGAACAGGCCACACCACACTATGCATTCAGTGCAAAGAGGAACCAGTACCATTCCACAGAGATCCTTGAGAAGCTAAGACAGGTGAGGATAGAAGATGAATTGATACTGGGCGTCGCTGATGTAGATCTGTATGTACCCGAATTAAACTTTGTGTTCGGAGAAGCTGATATTTTCAGTGGCGTCTGCATTATATCACTGGTAAGACTCCGCCAGAAATACTATGGCCTGCCGGAAAATGAAAAACTCTTTTTTGAACGCGCGGTAAAAGAGGCCATCCATGAGATTGGACATACCTACAGATTGGGACACTGCAAAGACCCAAAGTGCATCATGCACTTTTCAAACTCCATACAGGATACCGACAGGAAAGGACCCGGCTTCTGCAACACATGCAAAACAAAGATCGGTCTCTGATAGTGAGGAATTATCGTATGGTATTGTCATATCTTATTGAATATCCTAGAGCGTGTTATGCACTTTGAAATATCACCTCTGCAAATCTTCTGAGCATGAGTATGGCGAAAGCAAGGAAATGAAGGCCAGACAATACTTCAGGCAATCGCCCATAATCCCTTACGAGCCTTCTGAACCTGCTCTTCCAGGCAAAGGATCTCTCAACGACCCATCTTTTGGGGAGAAGTACAAATCCTCTCTTTGCCTGAGGGAGCTTCACCACCTGAAGCTCTATTCCATGCTCTTTGGCATCCTCTTTTGCCTGATCACCTGTGTAGCCTTGATCCACAAAGGCTATCTCAACGGATTCTCCCGTTACTTCCTGAATCTCTTGACAAAGCCTCTTCACCTGGGCTCGTT
>SOER01000023.1 GCA_021646405.1 Candidatus Loosdrechtia aerotolerans | reverse complement strand
CATTTCGGATCCAATTGAAGCATAGGATACCTCCTCGTATAACTTGTTTACAAACTTTCATAACGTACAGAAGTATCCTTTTAAACAATTTTATTTCCTGTTCGGTTTCATTTGTTATTAACTATAGGTAACGGATCTACATATGACAGCAGCATCCCAGTACGAGTCGATATTAATCTAGGCGATGTATTTGACACAATTCCACCTGTCGGTTCAATAAGCATAAACGGAGGCGATACATATACGAATTCCAAGAATGTTACTGTAAGTCTTTCCGCAACAGATAACGTTGGAATAGTGGGTTATTATTGCTCTGAAAATTCTACTCAACCATCTCCTTTTGATACTGTATGGGAATCTGTATCCTCCACTACTAATTACAACGCTAACGTTAAGTATAGAATAAAGAGGAAGGATGGTAAGAGGAGAGTACTTGTATGGTATAAAGATGCGGCCGGTAATGTATCAGAAGGGGAAAAAGATACTATTATTTTAGATAGAACTTCACCTACTATAAAAATTACTGTACCTACGAATAAATCTGATTATACAACCTCAGATAGTACAATAAGCCTTGGAGGTACTGCATCAGACAGCACAAGTGGCATAGGTGCTATCGAATGGAGTGATAATAACGGTGGAGTTGGAACGTCAAGTGGAACGACAAACTGGACTATTTCTAACATAAAATTATCACCTGGGGATAATGTGATTACAGTAACAGCTACGGATAAAGCCGGTAATACAGGAACAGATACAATAACAGTTGTTTATGTGAAAGACACTGATCAATGGGATATGGAGACGATAGATTCTTCCGGAGATATTTCAAATTTTTACCCGAGGGCAATGGCTATTGACAGTAATAACTATCCTCATATTGTTTATGGAGGCGATCATCTTTACTATGCATACTATGATGGCAATTCGTGGAATTATGAGACGGTTGATTCATCAATAGAGGCAGGGTATTATGCATCAATAGCGCTTGATTCCTCAGATAAAGCTCATATTAGCTACTACCATAATAACAGCAAGAGAAAGAATCTCAAGTATGCTACCAATGCTTCCGGTTCATGGGAAAAGAGGACGGTAGATAGTAAGGGAGATGTAGGAAGGTTTTCTGGAATAGCAGTCGATTTATCAGGCAGGATACATATCGTTTATTATGGTGCAACGAATAAGCATCTTAAATATGCTACAGCTATAAGTTTCTCCGGTCCGTGGAAAAAAGAAACGATAGATAGCATCGAAAAAGTAGGGAAATTTGCTTCAATTGCTGTTGATTCGTCAAATAATGTGCGTATCAGTTATTATGATGAGAGCAGAAAGGACCTTAAGTATATAACCAATGCCTCTGGTTCTTGGAAGAGCAAAAAAGTAGATAAAAAAGGAAGTGTGGGAAAATATACTTCGATAACCACTGATTCATCGGGTAAGATTCATATCGCTTACTATAATGATAAGAATAAAGATCTTAAATATGCGGTATACTCTACCGGTTCATGGGAGGCGGAGACGGTGGATAGTAATGGTGATGTAGGTCCGTATACTTCTATAGCAATTGATTTATCGGGTAGAGTACATATCAGTTATTTTGATGTCACAAAAAAAGATCTCAAATATGCAGTCAAGAGTTTGGGTTCCTGGGAGCTAAAGACACTTGATAGTAAGGGAAGTGTAGGGAAGTATACTTCTCTGGCAGTCGATTCAGTAGGGAGTATACATATCAGTTATTATGATATAAAGAATAAAAGGCTTAAGTATATTACTAATAAAAACTGATAGTTATTAATGGTTCACAGATTATTTGTCTATGTGTTCCCAAATTCCATTTGGGAACACAATGGGTCTCGAATTAACATATCACACCTAACGGAGCTTTTCAGGTTTTTTCCAAAAACGAAGGTGTTGCAAAGTATTGAAACACCAGAAAAATATGGTGGGTCAGGCCCGGAATGACAGATAGTTGTAAACTTATGTACTTATGAACAATCTCTGTACACGGTTTTTGAGATCCTGAAAAATTTTACAAAGGAGGAAATAAATTAAGGATAAAGATAGTGCTGGATACCCGGAGTAGATGGAAGGTGGTTGTATTCTCGTTTGAAATATTGTGTGCATTTATAAGAAACTATTTTGTGAGAAAGAAGGGAGAAGCAATGATGCAAAGATTCTTGTGTGTTCTCGCTGTTGTTCTAACCTGTAGTTTTATTGGATGTACAACAAAAAACACCGTTACAGAGGAAACTAAACCTGCAGTAAAAGAGGCTGCTCAACTGGAATTCCCGAAAGATTATAAAAATTGGACACATGCAACGTCTAAAATTATTCTGGATAAGACAAGCCCTCTGTATGGATTTCAACAAGTGTTCGTAAATGATACGGGGTTGGAGGCATATAAAAATGGCGGCGGCTATCCGGATGGGAGTATCATACTGCTTGGTTTCTATGAACCAATACTGGAAGGGGATGATATTGCCCAGGGAGACATTATCTGGTATGCAGTGATGAAAAAAGACTCAACAGCAGAAAGGACTGGTGGATGGATTTTCGATGGCTTTGATGGTAAGACATTCACATCGACCGTAAGTGACCCTATTGGTGGTTGCTACAATTGTCATATGGCGAAAAAGAACAGGGAGTATGTTTTTACCGAGTTTGCAGGTGAAGTTAATCCACCGGATGAAGCATCATTGGAATCAGAACCAAATGATTTTGCCTTTCCTGTAGATTTCCGTTCATGGCAGCATTCTAATTTCAAGGTAATTCTGGATAAAGAGAGTCCGCTGTATGGGTTTCAACAGATTTATGTTAATGATATCGGATTTCAGGCTAATAAAACAAGCGGAACGTATCCGGATGGAAGCCAGGTCATTGTCGGATTCTATGAGCCGGTGAAAGAGGATGGGGTAATCTCTCAGGGGGATATCATCTGGTATGCTGCAATGAAAAAGGATTCAACGGCAGCAGAAGCAGGAGGTTGGATTTTTGATGGATTTGACAGCGAGTCGCTGCAATCAAAGATTGATGACCCCGTTGCCGGCTGCTATATGTGTCATACGTCCATGAAAGATAACGATTATATCTTTTCAAAATACGTTCCATAAAATGTACTGCCGGGGGGGTGCCTAAAAAGTACTTTTCTAAAAGATACCGTTTTCGATGTTTCGGCGAGTCCTCTCGCCGAAACAGAGAAGATTTGTAACTGCTCAGGTTCAAGGTTCAGAGTTCAGGGTTAAAAACCAAGTAGGGTAGGGCATTGCCTCATATGCAGCAAGCTAAGTCTTATTAGCCTGCTGGCGCCTGCCACAGGCTTGTTCCCAAACCATGTGCTGAGTATGCCAAAGCATCTGTTTGAGAACACCATTTCAAACGAAACTCTGTTTCGTGTTTTATCCTCGAAACAGAGTTTCGATACCCATTGTGTTCCCAAACAGAGTTTGGGAACAAGAGGAAGAGGCAGGCTCTGCGCATGGTTTGGGAACAGGCCAACAACAAGCGAGCAAATTACTGAAGCTTAGCTTGATGCATATGGGGCACATTGCCGTCAAAAATATCTGTTTGGAGGTTTATAGAGAGCACAGGGCGGTCAGTCTTGCTCCTTACCTGATCCTTAAACCTTGAACCTGAGTAATTACTAATCTACAGGGCTTTCTGATGAGATAAGCCCCTCTTTCAGTCTTTGTGTCATTGGGCTTTCTGGTTCAAGCTGATTTAGTATTTTATAATAAAGTTCAGCAACCTTACGGTTGCCTGTTTTTATATAGTAATAACCTATGGTCCCTGCAAAATTGACTACTTCACTGATATGAAATACATTTCTTTCAGGATATAAAAGTTTTAGATCAAACTTGTGGTTGAAAATTTCAGGAATTTTCTCATACTCTCCTTTACTCATGCAGGTTTCGGCATAATTTAACTTTGCAAAGAGATAATCCGGATGTTTTTTGTAACTCTCTAACACTAATGCTTCTGCTTTTTCTAGTTTCCCAATGACTGAATAAGCTGCGATAAGGTAATTGTAAAGCCGGGGAATATCCGGATAGGTCTCAATTAATTTTTTGAGTTTTCTAATGGCCTTCCAGGGATTTTCATGCACCATAAAGTGAACATTTTCTATTTCCTGCTGGACTTTTGCAGGCAGGCTTACGATCTGAGGATCAGGTAGTCCTTTTCTGGTAATTTCGTATTCCACCACCCTATACAATTTGTTCAGTTTTTGTTTAAACGGGGTAACCTTCTTTTTCTTTTTTTTCTTACCCATATGTTTTTTATGCTGTTCTAAATCTATTGTTCATATTGTTAGGCTATCGTCACCACAACATTATGATAGCAAAATATGGTGTGTTAGACGATAGGGATTTACAAAATAATTGAAAACAGGCAGGACTAAAGTAAGAAACGAGGTTATATGCGTTATACAGTAGTTATTGAAAAAGGAAAGAATAATTATGGTACTTACGTTCCGGATTTACCAGGTTGTGTTACAGTATTAATTAACCACGGATAAACCTGGTGCGGCCTTTGGCCGCAACCAAAAAGGTGGTATTTGGTCTATAAAAAGTATGGTAGTATCCTTGTAACTGACATTCAAGAGGTTTTTCAGATGAAGGGGTTCTCAAAAACATACTTGCAGTGGAAAGCTCCGTTGGGAGCGATATATTAATAGAAAAACAATGAGTACCACTCTTGAGCTCCAGAGGAGCAGTAGAGAAGATATAGTTGATAGCTCATAGCTGATAACTAAAAACTATGAGCCATGAACCATTCTATTAACATGCCGCCGCTCTTCCGGAGCTTTCTGCTCTCTATCAGTGTTCATCCGTGGTTCACTTTACCTTTACTGCATATACCCTTTTATTTCTTCGTACTCTGAGGGATCATAGGGGACATAGGCCTTCGGAGTCTTTTTAAAGGTTTTTTGACAGTAGTTGGAACAGAAGTAATAAACCTTACCCTCATATTCGGCTGATAATGCTTTTTCCGGAGTACGAACCTCCATACCACATACAGGGTCTTTTACAACCTCTGCCTTCTCACCTTCTTCTTCCTTTATTTGAATTACATGCTCGGCTGATTCATCGCTGCCTTTACGCTTCATTCCACAATCTTTTTCATATGCCCATATGCTCCCGCCAAAACATGCATTACCAAAACCAACGATAAGAGAATATACTAAAACAGTATGTAAAATACGGTTCACAACAACCTCCTCTCTTTAAAATGGTCAAGTTGAAACAAAAACTTACAGATGTGTTTTGTAGTGAAGAAATGGCCCAGGGCTTTTATTAAACTTGTATTTTAATCGCTACCTTTTTGTATACAAGTCTGAGCGATGTGAAAGGAGACGGGGATAAACCCCATATGCATCAAGCTAAGGTACCTTCCTCACTATGCTATCAGCTATGCGCACCCTTTACGTTCTCTCTACATCAAGAAAAAGTATATCGCTACTTCGCATGCTATCGTGAAACGCACCCTAAAGGGATGCGGCTACATTTTGCGGCAACGACAAGTAGCCGCAGGTCTTTAGCCTGCGCGTACCCACGACCAAACATCAAAAAAGTACAGCAAAATTCCTTAGCTTGATGCATATGGGATAAATCTCGTCTCCTACTCGGTTGGGTTAATCCATTTAAAACGGATTTTCCTATTAAGCTCCGGGCATCATGCTTCCGGATACTACAAAGAACTTCTGTTCTATTATTTTACTCTTTATTGTATTTATTGAAGATCTTGCATCGCCCTGTAAATGCGTTTCCTCAGCTCAGGATTATTCTGGGCCGCAGTCGTAATCTTATTATAAAGCTCAACGCTAAGCCCTTCTCCCTGAATAGCAGCAACCATTTCTTCATTAGCCATCTGAACAACATTTTGCCGTTCCTTATCATCTGTTGCTTCTGTGAGCATTGCGCTATACTTCTGTTGTATTTGAATAATCTGAATTTGTGCCCTGGCAATAGCATTAACCTGATCATCCGAAACTTCAGTTTGAGCAGATGGCTGTTCCGGAGTTTGAGTAGTCGGCTGTTCCGGTGCATATTGTCCCTGGCTCCATCTTTGTGCGGGAATTAATATTAAAGGTGAAATACATATAGCAAAGATTATCCATTGTAAATTTTTTATAATCATTTTCTTCATGTCAATCTCCTCCTGTTCCTTATTATCGTTTTGTAAAATATTAAATACTTACTAATTTTAATCTATACCAAAATGCGGTCTTACCACCTTCTCTCCTCACGCAGCGGTTTACTATACGTATCAAATTATTGAATTATCCTACTATGATTATAACACTGCATTTCTTAAGGTAAGATTAGAAGGAAATTAAAATCTTTTAATATTTGGTCTGGTGTTAAAAATAACAGAAGCTATTTCTTTAAGGACAGGAATAATGAAAAGGTGGAACCTTCTCCGGGTTTGCTGTCAACGATAATCTTTCCATGATGTGCTTCTGCAATTGCCCGGCACAGGTGAAGCCCAAGGCCGGATCTCACCGGTTTTCTGTCATTCTCGTTTTCATGCGGCTTCTTTTGAAATGTATGTTCAAAAATATAAGGCAGGTCATCCGGTGCAATACCCTCTCCTTCGTCCTGAACAGAGATAAAAATGCCATCGTCTTGAAGTTTGGTAAAAATTTTAACAACACTCCCGGGAGAGCTATATTTGATAGCGTTATCAATAAGGTTGAAGAAAAACCGTCTTAAATGGATCGAATCTCCATTGATGGTTATATCCCTTTCAGGGCGTCGAAAGTCTATATGAATATTCTTCGGTTCGGCCAGGATTTGGCTTTTTTGGTAAATATCCTCCAGGAATTGGGTGAGCTTTATCGGTTGAATATGAAAAATTTCCTTATTATAAGAGATATTCGTAGTAATGAGCAAATCGTCAATGACCCGAAGCATCCTTTCAGTTTCCATAATGCTGCTCTGAATTACATCACGGTATTGTTCCGGGGATTGTTCCTGCCGGTATAAAATAGTTTGACCTTCTCCCCGGATAATAGCCAAAGGAGTCTTTAATTCATGTGCTATATAAGCGATAATACTTGCCATCTGTTTGAAGGATGTCTCAAGACGCTCAATCATCTTATTGAATGCATTTACAAGGAATAACATTTCAGAATCAACATGGGTTACCTTAACACGTTGTGAAAGATCTTCATGTGTCAAACGTTCAGCGGCCTCTGTAATCTTGCGAACAGGGTGAAGGATATGATTCGCGAACATGAACCCGGCCATGCTGAAGAGAATCATTACAACCGGGATGCTGATTACTATACCCCAAAGACGATTCTGAAGCAACTGATTAACTGTTGTCATTGGTGTTGCGATTTGAATAAGATAATGAGGCTTATCCCGGGCAAACATCATCATTTGAAGTACCCTCAATTTTTTCCCGTTATAGGAAATACTATCCCACGTTGAACGGATACGGTGATGCTTTGTAAACAATCCAGCAAATTGATCCTGCAGTTCGGGGGGCATATTTGCGCTCTGGGCAAGGAATTGTCCGCCAAGGGATAAGACGGAAATGTAATCTTTGTATAAGTCATATTTGTTAATGAGGCGAAACCACTGCTGGTCTGCCAGGGCAACAGGGCCGTCCTGATCCATGTTGACGTCAAAACTCAAAACCTTGATCGCCGCATAATGAATATCGCCACCCGGACTTTTTGTATCCTGAAAAGCCTTGATGGTTTTACCAAGTTCATGCGCCTTAATCTTCAACTCGGCGTCGAGGTTGCTGTACAGGACGTCCTGCAATTGGAAGTAAAGGTACAGACTATACAGGATTAAAATGCTACCCAAAACAACCGTGGAAAGAACTCCCATCTTTATCCGGATAGAATTCGGCCTGATAATTATCATACAACCCCGGGTTCTTTCAGAGTGTAGCCAATTAACCGTACAGTATGAATAAGAGGTATGTCAAAATCCTTATCGACTTTGTTGCGAATGTAATTGATATAAACGTCAATAACATTGGTAAAAGCGGCAGAGTCTTCACCCCAGACATGATCTGTAATCATGGTCCGTGTTACAACCTCATTTGCGTGCAGCATAAGATAACGTAATAGAGTGTATTCTCTGGAGGTTAGTTTAATGGATTTGCCGGCACGTGTTACTTCCTGGGTGACCTGATTGAGGCTTAAATCTGCGACTTTTAAAACGGTTGATTTATCAGTTTTATCGCGCCTGAGCAATGCACGGGTTCTTGCCAGCAATTCCTCGATTTCAAAGGGTTTGGTTAGGTAATCGTCAGCTCCAAGGTTAAGTCCTCTGACCTTATCGTGAAGACTGTTCCTGACCGTTAAGATCAGGATTGGAGTAGTTACTCTGTTGTTTCTTAATTCTTCGCACAGAGTAAATCCGTCTTTTTGCGGAAGCATAATGTCTAGAATGATAAGATTATAAGGATGGATTTCCGCTTGAATGAGGGCGTCATGACCATTATGAACTACATGGACACTGTAGTGTTGTTCTACCAAAGCCCGACGGATAAAGACAGCGATCTTGACCTCATCTTCAACTAAAAGAATATTCATCTTCTTGTTCTTGTTGTAATGATGTTCCTAAAATATCTTAAAGGAAGTGAATGCTCTACTTTACTTTCATAAACAATCAAACGAATTTATCAAACCGGGTCATCTTGTTCCCAAACCCTATTTCATCTTCGGGGTTGTCCAAAAAGTTTTTTTACACACAACATGCATGCAACCGATATTCGAGAGGTTTCCTATTACGTTGTGGAATTTCTTGTAAAGGCTGATATATCGTATCATCAAAGTTAACATAGGCCTTGGTGCAGAGCTATATCCTTTTCCCTCCCCCTTAATCCCCATCCGGATGGGGATTAAGGGGGAGGGAACTTTTGTCTTTTCTCTCTCCTCTCCCGCATCCTGAATTGTCTCAATGCATGCATATTTATTGTTGAGAACCTCTTCGTCTGAACACATCTTCCATCAGTTGAGGGTATATTCAGTTTCATCCTTGAGAACTATAATATGGAGTTTATCAGTCATGATGAGCAATGTCCAGCTCTTTTTCGTGGTGAAGTTTACCACCAAAACCGCTGTGATTCTTTCTGGAAGGACGCTCGCAGCAACCGGCGGGATAGTCCTTCGTTGGTTGGGGATATATTCGGTTTCATACTTAGGGACTGTCTGAAAAGTTTAAGCAAAAGTACCAAAGAAATTCCAAATTCCAAATTCCAAATAGTGTGATTTAGAGAGGGGTTACTTTTAAAAATGAAATTTGTTTCCGTCTGGTTCAGAAATTGCTAAAGATTTTATCACTGTTTCACAGTGGTAACAACGCAATTTAAGTATGCAATATTATTTACGATGCTTCGCAGTTGTTTCTGTAATGTTTTTGAGTGTTGGTTACCTTTTCATTTTCCATGAAATTGAAAAAGGTATTACCTATGAATAAAGCAAGGAAAATCAATATTGGTATAACCTTTTATGGTGGTATTTCCTTCGCAATATATGAGGCTGGTATGGCGGAGGAGTTTATACGGTTTATCCAGTTCTGTAAAACCAGAAGGGAGGAACTACCCGACATAAATGTACAGGCTATCACTGGTACGTCTACAGGTGGTCTGGTTGCGTTGCTTATGTCAACTACATTGATAAATACCGGTGACCCTTCTCTCCATATACAGGAAATGCGGCGTATATGGTTCGATATTAAAGACTTATCAATGCTTCAGTACAAGGGAGGCCAGGATGTCCATTCATTCCTGAATAATGATATCCTCGAGCATGAAATCAAGAAATTCCTGTTGATTAAAAAAGATGGTGAGGGATTATGTAATGACTTGAGGACTTTTATAACCTGTATGAATATGCATGGCTTCTTTGATGCCGTACCGGTTGAGTACGGTTCTGCAACTGAAACCGAATTTGGAGAGGTGATCCCCACCATCCGGCATACAGAGGTCTTTGAGTTTAGTGCACGTGATATAAGGGAGAGCAGCAGAAATACTGCAATATTAGAGAAGATAACGAAAACTGCCAGGATAACTACCTCATCACCGGCTGCATTCCCACCACACTTTACACGAAGTCCGAGTTTTCCTGAAGGGACGTATAAACGGGTTACCCACAAAGAAATGCCGCTTCGTTTTTGGTATCTGGACGGGGGTTGGCTTGATAATAAGCCCCTTGGACATGCTATTGATTATATGGAGACAAGTAATATCGGGGGGGAATGGTGGTACTTCTTTGCAGAACCACAACCAACTGATAACAGACTTCTGCATCAGGAATGGGGCTCAAACCCTGAACACCCTCCTGATCCGGTTGAAACCCTTTTGACCGTTTTTGAGGTAGAAGAGGCTGAGAGGATTTATTATGATCTGAGGCGTATTCAGAAAATGAATTATCAGGTTATACAGGTAAATGACCTTATATCGGAAATACAAGGTCTGTTCTCTTCCGTATATCAAAAGCTGCCGCAAAAAGGTAACAGTGTGTTCAGAAAAATGAATGAAGGTATAAAGGCTGCACGTCTGAGGTATCTCCTCCCTGATTATCTGAAGTGTATTACTATACTTCATTACCGGTTTTTAAGAAAGGGAAGACTTGAAGACGAAAAAGAGCGGTCTGAAAAGGAGAAGGATCTTAAGGATAAACATAAAGCAATTATGAAGAATATTCATCTTCATGATCCCCGGAGGATAATCAATGAATGCTGCTCACAGATCAGAGACGGTAAGATACAGAAGGGTATCTCAAAAGAAATAATCGAGCGTGTAAGTAATAATACGATAGGTAAGGATAATGACCTCCTTATGAAATATGACAGGGCTGTAGAAAGTGTTAAAGATGCCCAGCTTTTGTTTCGACAAGTTTCCTTCTGGATTGAAGACGATTACAAACTCAACCGGAAAGAGCTTTCTCCGGAGACGTGGAAGGAGTTTGAATTCGCATGGGAAAGGCTTCGCGAATCTTTGAAGTCTTCGTTCGAGGTTTGTAAAGATATTGAATCGTGGATTCAAAAAAAACTACTCGGTAATAAGAAGGGGCTTATGAAAAACATTGAATCTTTTGTTTCCCTTGATGAGGCTATCCGTGCTGCCTTTGACATACAGATACGGGAACGGATTAACATTGTGAGAATTTATCACAGTAAGAATTACGGCTCTCTTGCAGGTATAAAGATGATGAATTTTGCCGGGCTATTGGATCTTCGTTGGCGAAAAAATGACTATATAATAGGAAAGTACAATGCACGCGAGATGTTGAAGGGAAAGATGGATAAAGGGATCTTTACCGATAATTTTTGGGAAGATTATACCAGGTGGTGTGATGAAAAGGAAAACGAAATCGATGCAAGGTACCGGCTTTTTGATAAAGATATCATCCGGGATCCTAAGGAAAAGGATATGGATAGTCTTCAGGCGGGAATAGTAATTCCTCAAATAAACAGGATATTGCAAACCCTTGAAGAGTTGATCAGGAAATACAGGGAAAAACCTTTTTTTTACCAATTGAAAATAGTACAGGCCAACCTGATGCTGCCAATATTGCGTGCTATTCTCTGGCTATTGAGACAGGCTGCAGCCCAGCCGCTTCACAAAAGTGGCGAGAGAGACAAGGGGACCGTTTCTGATTTTAAGGTCAGCAGTAAGCGTCATATGGGATTTGTGTTCATCGGTATTATCGTAGGCCTTTTAATCTCGTTCTACTTGCCTGCGATATTTGAGGATGCTGCCCGCTATACTTATTATGGAATAGCGAAACTTGTTAAACACCTTTTCCAATAGGAGATTGTCTGAGGGATCCGGAATGAAACAGTATTAAATTCCAAATCTTAAAAACCAAAAATAGGAAGCAGATTTGCGCAGAGAAACGCAGATTTCATAAACCTTCTCTAAAAAACCATATTAATTAACCACGGATAGATACGGACGCACACAGATAAAAACAGATAATAAATTTCTTTTCTTTATCAGTGTTTATCTGCGTTCATCTGCGTCCTATTTTTTGTATTTTGGAATTTGTTTCGTATTTCATGCTTCGTATTTGGTATTTCTTATCTCGCGGCAGGGGGATTCATTATTAGACGTATAATTCTTCGAAGCCTTTTCGCCTGTAATCGATCTCTCCCAATTCCTGTTCATGGGATTCACGGATATATCCTACCTCTTCGGGCTGAATGCCAAACAGGGTGGCACCATAGGCATCTGCGGCAACGGGGTCGGTACTGATAATAATGCGCCGTGCACGGTCCGGAGAATTATCAACATCATCTAATCTTCCACCGGTAGGGCCATGATTTCTCAGGATACGGAAGGCATCGAGTACGGTAAGATCTATCTTGACGAATTTATTGAGATCGGTAATCTTTGGATGGATATCAGTATGCAGGCTACCGCGGTCACCTCCGATCATACCAAAGACATTTTTCAATCCCATAGAGAGACGCGATGTACCGTGTTGTTTGGCAATGGGTACGTTAATAAGCACATCAACCTCATTGGTGTAGACCATTTCTTCGTAAAAAGACCATGATTTTAAGATCTTGCCATCGGGGATGGTAAAGTCTGTGAAGCGGTTTTTATCAAGGTAAATTACCTCGGCACCTGCCTGACGTGCCGATGTGGCAATACCACTGTTGTTATATGATGGTTCAGGATTTACCGAACAGGGGTTATCCATGACCTTCACTACGCTTGCCCCTGCCTCACGGCATAATTCCACAAGGGCTGCTACTACAAACGGATTGGTATTGGCGGCGAATTCCGGTCTCTGATTCCAGGCGATATTGGGTTTGATAATGACCCTGTTACCTCTGGAAACGAGTTTATCTATACCGCCTAAGGCATTCAGGGCACGCCGTACCATTTCTCTTATTGTATGAAGTTCCCGGGCCGGATCAGAAATGTTTCCATGGGCAACCACGAGTCCGGGCTTTAGCTGATGTTCCTTCCGTTTTTTAAAAGAAGGCCTTTTTTTCAGACTACTCAAATAGGATAACCCGTAAAAACCTGCACCTGCAGCAATACCCGTTTTGAGAAATGTCCTGCGTGAGATTTTGTCATGCCTATACATATAAATTTACTTGCTCCTTACTCTAACTTGAGAGGCGCCTTCTGAGTATAAATTCCAAATATCAAATATCAAATTCCAAATAATTTCCAAATTTCAATTCTCCAATCTCCAAATCATACTGTTTGGAATTTGGGATTTGTTTTTTTGTTATTTATTTGAGATTTGGATATTGTTTTTTGGAATTTCTTTGGTACTTTTGCTTAAACTTTTCAGACAATCCTCAGGTACTATCACAAACAGTATAATAAAAAATCATGTTTTTTACTACAAATAAAATTCCATTGCTTTCATGAAAGTGATTCCATATAATTTCCTCTTATTCACAGAGGAAGATTGGTCGTTACCTTACGTATCATTCTGAATGAAGTAAAGCGGAATGAATAATCTCTGGTACTTTATTACGGAAGAGGAATCCTCCCCCTTGATTCCACTCCAGAGGGGGACCCCGGAGGCTCTTAGAATACAATGCTTGATATAAATTTTATCAGGAACAATCCTGAAAAGGTTAAAGAGGCAATCAGTAACAAACGTGAAACTGTCGCAAATGTTGATGAACTCCTGGAACTCGATGTACAACGCAGGTCTGCTATTCATGCATGCGAACAGTTAAAGAGTAAGCGTAACGAAAAATCGAGGGCGGTTAGTGAGCTCAAAAAGAAGGGACAGGATGCCTCTCAGATTATTGAAGAGACGAAAAAGATTGGCGATGATATAAAATCTTATGAAGAAAAGCTAAAAGAGCTGGAGTCCCAAATTCATAACCTGCATCTCCGTATACCCAATATTCCTGCAGAGGATGTTCCCGTTGGCAGGGACGAGAATGATAATGTTTGTATCAGAACATGGGGAACACGCAAAACTTTTGATTTTACCCCGCTTCCCCATTGGGAATTAGGCAGTGCCCTTAATATTTTAGATCTGGAACGATCTTCTAAGATTGCCGGGTCTGGTTTTATATTACTCAAAGGCCTTGGATCAAAACTTGAACGGGCATTGTTTAGTTTTATGCTGGATCTCCACACGGGGGAACACGGATATACAGAAGTATTTCCACCATTCCTTGTTAATCGTATGTCTATGATAGGGACTGGCCAGCTGCCAAAGCTGGAGGATGATATGTACCGGACTGCGGTTGATGATCTTTTTCTTGTCCCCACAGCAGAAGTGCCCGTAACGAATATCCATCGTAATGAGATATTTTCTTATAAAGATCTTCCCGTCTTTTACACGGCCTATACCCCATGTTTCCGGCGTGAGGCGGGTTCTTATGGCAAGGATACCAGAGGCATTATCCGGGTTCATCAGTTCAATAAGGTTGAATTAGTGAAGCTGGTAAGGCCGGAGACGTCATACGATGAATTGGAATCACTGGTACGCAATGCAGAAAAGGTCCTTCAACTTTTGGGACTTGAATACAGGATGTCAATATTGTGTACAGGAGATTTAAGTTTTGCTGCTGCGAAATGTTATGACATTGAGGTCTGGGCACCAGGATTAGAGAAGTTCCTGGAGGTCTCTTCCTGCAGCAACTTTGAAGATTTCCAGGCAAGGCGCATTAATGTACGTTTTCGGGATGAAGATGGTAAGCTAAGGTTTATCCATACCTTGAATGGTTCCGGTTTGGCCCTCCCGAGAACTGTGATTGCGATCCTTGAGACGTATCAGCAAAAGGATGGGTCTGTTATTATTCCCGAAGTTTTACGCCCATATATGGGAGGTATTGAGGTAATTACCAGGAAGTAGCGGCAACTATGCAAAATTTATAGGTATTCATTCCTATTCTTTTGGAATTTCCTCTGAATTATCCATCCCTTATTTCCTATTTTATCGAGTAATTTTTTCCAAATAGTTCGATACCGACCCATTTTCCCTCTGAACCGATAACCAATCTCCCTTTTCCGGTAATGAGCAGGAATAATATCAGTAAGGGAAACAGTACGGGTATTGCAATAAAAAAGATGAACAGGGTTACCAGTACTACGGGTACAGATGCTACGAGGATAGCACCCAGGAGTGGAAATATGAGCATAAATACTATAATGAGAATACCAAAAGCGAATGAGAACAGGGGGGGGAGGACAGCAATAGACAATGCGCTCCAGAATCCCTTCCCTACAAAACCAGAGATCTTCCTTCCGAAGAGTATCACACCACTGTCCTTATCATCCCGAACTGTTTCCGCGACTTCAAATTCGGGCATTTTTTCGGTAATAAATTCTTCCTGCTGGTATGGCTCTTCTGTTTCTGTTTCAGGGGCAGCAGTGCTGACAGGCGTTTCTTCTGTCCCTGTTATTAACGTGGTATCTTCTTCTTTCGTTATCGTGAAAGCGTTTTCCGGAGATGTTTCCTTTACTTCTGTTTCCTGAAGATTTTCGGGTATTTCTTTTATTTCTGTTTCCTGAGGAGTTTCCGGTGCCTCTTTTGTTTCTGTTTCCTGAAGGTTTTCTGGTATCTCTTTTGTTTCTGTTTCTTGAGGATGCTCTTCAGATTCTTTTAGCTTCTTCTTTTTCCTTTTCCATATAGCCATAATAAAGTAGTTGTATCCTTTAAAAATTACAAGAAATATTGTACCATCTATGGGTTATAGGGCTCTTTTTTTGAAAGGAGTGACTGGTTTTGGAACCTTCCTTCACCGTTATAGAAGTGCGAAGCATCCTGCCTTTCCCCGGGATGAATAAGTCCTGTGTTATGATACATCATCGGATGCGTTTTCCGTATCTTCACAGAGACTTGCAATTGCCTGGGCAGCAATGGCCTCGCCCCGGCCAATAGCATCTACCCCTTCCATGGTTGTTGCCTTTACGTTGATCCTCCTTGTATCAATCTGAAGACACTCTGCAATATTTTTTTTCATTTCCAGTTTTTTTACTCCGATTGTTGGTCTTTGCGCGAGGATCATTACATCTATATTGTTTACCCGGTAACGTTGTTCTTTGATAAGATCTGCAACCTTTAGAAGAAGGGATTTGCCCGACACCCCTCTCCATTTTTCATCGCTGTCCGGGAAGTGTTCTCCAATATCCCCGAGCGCTGCAGCCCCTAAGAGTGCATCACATACCGCATGGAGAACTACATCCGCATCTGAATGACCAAGGAGTCCAAGATGGTAATCGAATTCAACTCCCCCCAGGATTAATTTCCGGTTTTCAACAAGTTTATGAATATCATATCCGATCCCAAAGAGCATAGGTTCTCACTTCCGTGCAGTAGGTTCTATTCCAGTACTGATAGTCTTTTCTTTGCTTTTTCCCGTGATTTTGCATCAGGGCCGTAGACGGCTGCTTGTTGATAAATTTCCCTGGCTCTCTTATAATCTGCCAGTTTATCGTACATCTTTGCTGCATTAAAAAGCGATGGTTTTTTAATCTCCGGGTTCAGTTGATAACTTTTTAAATAGTATACTGCTGCACTCTCGTAGTCGTTAAAATAACTGCTTGCGTAGAGTTCTGCGATTTCGAAAGCGGCATCATCCACCTTATCGCTTTCCGGATATTCCTGCATGAGTTTTTTCAACCGTTTTATGGCTGTAAGGCGGTTTTCTTTCCACAGGGACTTTCCGTACATCATTGCATCTTTAAATAAGATATTCGCATCTTCAATATCACGTAATATTATCCCTGTTTGAATGGTTCCAAGTCCTTCGTCTGTATAGAGCGGTTGCGGTACTCTTCCTAATGCATCAAGTTCCCTGCGCGCTTTCTGAAGGCGCAATTGATTACCGGTTCTCTGGTAATGCTCCCGTAGCTCATTCAGGGCATTCTGATAGTTTTTTCGGGCTACCGTAACGGCGTGAATGAGACGTTCTTCCGTTGTTTTTAACTCATCAATGGATAACTTAGCCTTGCATGCAACACAGTATTTTTCTTCTTCTGCAATTTGAATAAAACAATTCAGGCAGTAGTTGCTTGCTGCAAATACCGGATAGGAAATCAGAATAAAACAAACAACAATGGGAAGTACCCTTACTAGTCTCATATCTTTCCCCCTAGCTTAAACCGCTTTTTCGCATAAGGTTTTTTACGTTCTCCAATAACACGTTTACTTCAGATACTTGTCTGACGATTTCTTCTCTTTCTGTCCAGCGGAGATCCCGGTATGATGAGATGTTATTGCTAATATCCTCAATAACGCGGTCAATTGCCTTATCGATTTCAAACTTCATAAACTCGACAAAACGCTCACAGATTGCATCTGTTCGTTTTATAAATTCAGAACGAAAATTCTTTCTCTTTCTCGGAAAGATAGCGAATCCGATAGCTGCTAATGCCACCGAGATTCCTATAGTGACAGGGGGTGGGATAATCCAGGGGAGTACCATAATACCGCCAACCCCGATACCAACAGCAAACGTCTCGTTTACTAAAAAACTGACAAATCCGGTCTGAACACTACTGCTGAGCCTTGCTGATTCCCGATCGATGTCTAGTTCTCTGAATTCTTTCGACCGTGACTTTAAGGCTACTTCAATATTATATTTCCGGTCATCATGGCGATAGTCCGTATACCCGTCAAGGATGCTGCCTACCCTTCGATCAAGCCCTGCCTCTTTTTCAATATGGTCTTTTGCTAATTCCCACAGTGCACGGTTATTTCTTGCTACATAATCAACTACATCGTCAATAATCCGATCCAGATCAACCTGCGGGTTTAAGAGTCCGTACACTTCTTTCTTAAACCTTTCATCGATTTTTTCCCGGCCTACCTTGGAGAAAATAATTGATTTAACATTGATATATGAATTCAGGAAGTTTTCCAGTTTTTCTTTTAATCGTGAAAACACCAGCTTAATCTCATCTTTGTATTTTACAGCGTATTCCTGCATATCCTGTTTCTTATTCTTGAGCCGTGTTTCAAACCGTTCAATGCTTTTAATATCAGCGTTACATTTATTGACCTTATCAGATAGACTTTGCTGGAGTTCTGTAAACACGTTAAACAGGTATTTCAGAGGACTGACCAGTTTAAAGTCGATTTTTGTATCTAAGTCTAATTTATCAAATATGAAATTTTCAACCTCTGGGATCCTGCTTTTCTCGAGAAGATCTTTATCCCCTTCAATCTTTGCTTTGTAAGCATCCTTAGCAGATACCGCTAAGATTTTTGGTTCAAAACCAAGCAGCCGGTAACAGTTTTTTTCTAAGAAACTAATAATCTCGTTGTATTCTTCCGTTGTTTTCAGGTCTATTTTATTGAGGATAAATAGCACCTTTCTCCCCCATTTTGATTTTAAGAGTTGGAGAAACTGACGTTCACTTTCGGTAAATGGATGATCTGCGGAAGTTACAAAGAGCACAAGCTCCGCTCTATGTACAAAACTCTCTGTCAGGGTTGAGTGTTCCAGAATAATCGAGTTTGTACCAGGGGTATCAACAAGGGTAATATCTTTTAATGGCTCCATGGGATACGTTGCCCTGCACAGGTGATCGTCAACCTCCTTAACCTCGACATTATCACCATAGGTTAGCAGGGTAATTCGATTGGTTGTAGGAGTTGGACCATCAGTAAGGACGCGTTCCCCGCAGAGGGCATTAATGAAACTGGATTTACCGGAGTTATATTCACCAGCGATTAATAAGTAGAAGGGTTCTTCAAGTTGTGATTGCATTTCTGCGACCTTCTTTTCTATAGCTGAGGCACCGATTCGCTCAAAAAAATTCTTTGAATTATTGAGCAAATTTACAACCTCGGGAAAGATATCCCTGTGTTTTGTTTTTGTTGTTATGTTTAACATATAAAATAGACCAACTTAAAAAATAAGATTCTTCTTCACCATAGGTGTTGTTATTCTCTCCTGAGAAGGAGAGATACATGAAAAATCCCGAATACTGAAAAAACTAAATACAGTAAATTCTTATAATTGTAATAGATATAGGCTCCGGTGTAAATACAAATGGTATATAATGTATCAGTTTTTATAAGTGAAGTCAAATTTCTTTTTAAGTGCTGACGGCTATGGCCTCAATCTCTATATCAACATCCTTTGGCAGACGTGCGGCCTGGATTGCCGCTCTGGCTGGTGGCTTTTGTTGAAAAAATTCTTTATATACATCATTCACAGCTCCATAATCGTTGAGATCTTTCATAAAGACGGTTGTCTTTACCACATTATCAAGGGATGAACCTGCTGCTTCTAATATATGTTTAAGATTTTCCAATACCTGCCTTGTCTGTTGTTGAATGTTACCCTGAATAAGTTCTCCGGTTGAAGGTAAGATAGGGATTTGTCCTGACACAAATATAAGGTTCCCTGTTTTAACAGCCTGAGAATATGGTCCTATCGCTGCAGGTGCAGTTTTTGTTGAGATAATTGATTTTTCCACGCTGCTCTCCTTTCCAAAGAGGCTGATTTTGTTAAAAATACCTACCTGGAAATAATGGGTTGCCATGATAGCAAAAAAAATAGTATCTTTCAATCCCTGTTCAAATGAAATAAAGTCATGGTTGAGTTCTTTTTCATTGATTGAGTTTATTTTTTATGTTTCAATTTTACCTGTATTATATTCGGTAATTATTTTAAGATACTGTATGAGAAATATCCTGCTTTTGATAGAGTACGACGGTACCCATTATGCCGGCTGGCAGCGGCAAAAAAAAGAAAAAACAGTACAGGAAGTCCTCTCACATGCAATAGAGCAGGTCATTCAGGAAAAAGTTAAACTGTACGGTGCCAGTCGTACCGATGCAGGGGTCCATGCCTTTGGTCAGGTCGCAAATTTTAAGACCCATTCGAATATTTCTGTTGATAGGTTGCTTCCTGCAATAAATTTTTATCTGCCACCTGATATTACCGTAAAAAAGGTAGCCGATGGGGCAGAAACCTTCCATGCCCAGTTCTGTGCCAAATCCAAGGTATATCAATATACCCTTTTCAATAGTTGGATAAGGACATCCCTGAATCGTAAGTTTTGTTACGTGTGCGGGTTTCAATTATGCATGGATAAAATGATCGCAGCCGCAAAATACCTTACCGGAACCCATGACTTTACCTCTTTTACAACAAAGGCCCGGTATGAGAAGGACAGAGTACGTACCGTAAAGAGGCTGGATATCAAGAAAGAGGGAAATTATATTTACTTTACTATTGAGGCAGATGGATTTTTATATAATATGGTAAGGACCATTGTTGGTACATTGATAGAAATTGGAAGGGGAAAAATTGCATGGGAAAATATAAAGGGTATTCTCAATACAAAGGACAGAAAACTGGCAGGTCCCACCGCACCGGCGAAGGGTTTGTGTCTTATGGAAGTCAAATACGAATCGTGATCACGACATGAGAGTAAAAATAGTATCCACCCTTATCATTATGATATTCCTGTCCGGTAGTTTTTGTTTTGCCGGCTTGATTAAAATCTGCATTTCAACAGGATATTCTAGTCATTTTTCTCTTCGTCCCTGTTCTCTTCTTCATCCCCGGGTACCTCGTTCCTCAAAGGGCTTGTGAAGATGTAATCATTGTTCTGCTGTTTACCATGACAGTTGATACATATGCCGATCTCTCCGGCTGATTTTATAGTACGGCCATGCTCTTCTACAATCATAACCTTTCCTCCGGGAGTATACTGGGCCCAGAACCAATTATGTTTGGCAGGGGCATACCCTTCTCTTTTTTGCATTACCGTTATTGATATAATCCTTCTGTTCTTCGTGTAATTTTCCTTTATAATTGTTGATCCGTAAGGCATTTGGCCTTTTTTGTTTACAATTGCATCATGGGCTATATCGTTTACATAGGTAGTTAACAAGATCCCGTGCGGTTCCGTTGGTCCCGTTCCGGGATAGAAGGCCTTCTTACCGGGCCACATATTCCATTTTTCCCGATAGTCCTCATTTTGTATGGTAGTCCAGAGGGTATTGGCAATATCCTCAGCCTTAGATTCTTCTTTTACCATTTCGGGTGGCCTATCTTTCTTCGCTTCGGTATCCTTCTTTGGTTTTGCACATCCTGAAAAGATAAAGTTTATTGCTAGTGGTATTACGAGCAGGAATAAAAGAATCCCTTTCATAGCTATCACCTCCTAATAATGATAAGAACTGTAAAACATTATAATTTCTGTAACAATTTGGGCTACAATCATTTCACCCTTTCAGGGTTAAGAACAGGCAAAAAACAGTTTATGGAAAAAGGGTTACTCACTATGTTTTGTTTGGTTAACCATTCTCTTTTCCCTGATAATTCTTATTCTTTCAAGCACAGGCGGGTGAGAATAGTGAAATGCTGCATAGAGAGGATGGGGGTGAAGATTTGAAAGGTTATCCTTTGAGAGTTTTATGAGGGTGGTTATCATGCTTTTGCTGTTTCCTGTAAGCTCGCATGAATAGAAATCTGCCTCAATTTCATTCCTTCTTGAAAAATAATTAAATACGGGTGTAAACGGGAAAGCAACTATGGATCCCAGGAAACTTAAAAGAATAACCTTTACAAAGAAGGTATCATACGTTATGAAAAAAAGTTTGCTGAGAAAATCACTTTGAAGTACCTGATATGATATATACATTCCAATGAAAGCAATACTCTCTGAAAGAATGAGGTATTTTATAAGATGCCATTTTTTCCAGTGTCCTATTTCGTGTGCAAGTACTGATAGAATTTCATCGTTATTCATTTTCTCAAGGAGCGTATCGTAGAGGACGATCCTTTTTACCTTTCCAATACCTGTGAAATAGGCATTGGTATGTTTCGTTCTCTTTGAGGCGTCTATCTTTAAGATCTTTTTTATCTTCAGACCAACCTTCTGCATAAGGTTCCGTATACCTTCCCGAAGCGATTCATCTTCAACGGGTGTAACTTTGTTAAAAAGAGGCTCTATTATATAAGGGTAAATATACATCATTAAGATACCGAATGCCAGGAAGAGACACCAGACCCATAACCACCAGAAATGAGGGCTTTTCTGAATGATCAAAAGGCCTGTTGATATGAGAATGGCCACGAGAATAGTGGATATTATGAATGATTTTACCAAATCAGTTATCCATAGCTTGAAGGTTGTTGTGGTAAAACCGTATTTGTTTTCTATTTTAAAAGTATGGTAAAGATCAAAGGGAATAGAGAGCAGTGACTCGCCATAAAAGAGAAGTAAGAAAAAGACTAATCCCGATAGAATGAAGGGGAGTTCCAGAGAGACGATCCATGAATTATACAGGTTGAGCAGACCGCCGAACAGGAAAACAATAAGGAGTATCGTATGGAAAACAGATGAAACAATCTTAAATTTTGTATTTTCTACTACATAATCCCTTGTTTTATTGAGGATGTTCTGATCGATATATCCCTGGAATGCATGTGGAACGATAGCACCATATTTTTTCAGATGAGAAAGATTAAGATAGTCGAGCCAATAACCCGCAACAGTTACAAGAAGGTAGAGAATAAAAACGATAATAAGGTATTTTTCCATTAATTGGGAGAAGAACCGATTTTTGTAGCTTCAATAACAAAAGTCTCTAAATTGTTAAATTCTATTCCTATAGCTTTCCCATGAGATTCAATATTTTGAAGATGTTTATCCATACTCTCCCCTACTTTACAGTGTGTAATATTAACAAATCCCACTTGTTTAAGCGCATTACTCAGAATTTTGAAATTATAGATAAATTTATGTCCCCACTCTCTAAAAAAAAGATTGATAACAAAAGTTTCGTCATAAATTTTAATATTAGATAAAAAATTATCAACGTAAAAAGCAATGTATCTTTTTAATAACTCGGTCTTCTCTATATGATAGAGTTTAACAATAAATTCAAGATCGGGAGTAGCAATACGTATTTTACCTCCATGCCGCAGTATTCTATGGCATTCTTTTAATAAGTTGATACCTTGGAGATATTCTAAATGTTCGATTAAATGCTCAAAAAATATATAATCAAAAACATCTTTCTCAAAAGGAAGTGGCTTAGTTACATCAAGGAGGAATACCCCATCTCGAGGTTCCAGGTCAGTGTTTAACCATGAAGCCAAAATATTTTCTCCACTCCCAAGTTGCAGCTTTCTTATATAATTTTCTTTAACATAACATTCAAGTTCAGTATTTACTCCATAAAACAACGACTTTTTCAATAAGGCCACTCTGCCTTTAAAGATATTCAAGAAATTGTGAATCATTTGCTAACCGTATTCAGTCAAAAATATTCTAGATGAGATTGGACGTCTCACAACGGATTTTTCTGTGCTGAACTATTATTATGATTTCCTCTTTATTGAACTTTAATGAACCAAATTTCATGTTTTCCCCATACTCAATTTTATCTATGGTTGTTTTACTATATCCCGTTAGTCTTCTTCAAAAAATTCAAATTCTTCCTCATATTCCTCATCAAGGGTACTGGTGAAGATATAATCATTATCGCTCTCTTTTCCGTGACAGCTTATACATGCATCGACCTTACCTGCCATTTTGATACTGCCATCCGGAGAATAGGCAACCCAAAACCAATTATTGTCATCGGGATTATAACCTTCTTTCTTTTCCATGACGGTTAGTGTGGTAAGGTTTTTATCGGGCGTATAGTTCTCTTTTATTATTATCGATCCATTGGACAGTTGTTCTTCACCGTTTACAATCGCATCATAAGCTGTATTGTTTACGTACGTAGTTAACAAGGTCCCATGTGGTCTTGTCCCTGAATAAAAGGCTTCCTTGCCTGGCCACATATGCCAGTTTTCCTGGTATTCTGCAGTCTGCATAGTATCCCAAAGCTCATGAGCAAATCTTACCGCCTTACCTACTTCTGTCTCCACTTCTTCAACTTCTTCGGTTTCCTGGATATCGATTGCTGATTCTTCCATCATGGGTTTTCTTTCTGGCTGCGTACATCCTACATACAAAAAACCTATTACGAATACTATTGATACTACGAATGGATAAGTTCTGCTCATACTTATACCTCCCTCCTTTATTAAGTGCAGGATTATATTAATTTATTTTAAAATAATCATCAAAAAATATGCCAATTTTCAGGAAACCCATATTTCTGTTCGTCATTTTTTTCTAGATTTATCTGATTTTCTCTGTCTGAACTCACGCCGCTCTCCTTTTCCTATACCAATTTCCTGTTTTTTTGAGTCCTCTCTATCAAGCTTTCTCCGTGGAAAGTGTCTGTGGCGGTGATAGTAAAAAGGGCTTCTCCACCAATGGTATCTATCATAGTAACTGTATGGATAGGGATACATTCTTCGGGCGGGCCACAGGTATATTTCTTTAACATGAATGAAGGGATAAATATATTCTACTTCTCCTAGTGGCTGAATCCTCGTTCCTTCAATTGTACCTGCGATAGTAACCCCACGCCCTCTTTCATATACGCTTGTATCCAGATAACCATCATACCGTGCGAGGAATCTTCCCCTGGATCTGTCGATATCTTCCGGTTCTCCGCGGTAATCTGCCTGAGTCTGTAAAATCTCTAATACAGTACCTTCGTCCGTGTTCTTTGCTTCAAGAACAATCCCGCTCAGAATGATTGTCTGTCCTTTATAACGTTCAGGATCTTTTAATACCTCCAGAAAAGTGAGATCCGGATTTACTTGTTGCCTGGTTTGTTTCGATATAACAGGGGCACAACCAATTCCGGTTATGAATAATACCATGAAGCATAGTAACCTTGAAGAAATTGAGTGCACTTTGATTTTTATCATAATGAAGTACTCCTTAACAGAAACACGGTACTGATATGTTTATGAGGGGGGGCATTTATTCGTTTTTTTAAAAAGAGAGTCTGCTCAGGGTAATTCCACGGGCCTCAAAATCCTCATATATGCGAAAATTAATTTCCTGCTGAGTATCCATATATTTATGGTAATCCGGTCCAATAACATAGTAAGTAATCTCGAAAACCGGATGAGAATCTTCATACGATTGAAGATGTGCCCGGTCAAATAATGTATCCGGAATGTCTTTGATAATTGCTTTTATGATAGCGGGTATTTCTTTCAGTTTTTGTAAAGGTATCTGATGTAGTACGGTTATTGTAAAGAGGACTCTTCTTTTTTCCATTTTCTTGTAATTATGAATGCGGGAGTTTGTAAGATTCGAGTTTGGAAAAATTATTTGTTCTCCGCTCAGACTCAAGACCCTTGTCGTTTTTAAGCCAATACTCTCGATAATCCCCGTTTTATTATCGACCGTAATAAAATCGCCAACTTCGAAAGGACGATCAAGATGGATAACAAAATAACTGAAAAAATCGCTTAACACAGCTTGTGCTGCAAAGGCAATGGCAATGCTGCTTATACCGAGTCCGGTAATGACTGCCGAAATCTGAAAACCAAGATTATCCAGGAGGAGTGCTGCACCAACTCCCCAAATTATAATATTAATAATAGTTGTCATTACATGTATACTTATACCCGGTGCGATTTCTTCTTTCCTTTCTGTCCTTAACCAATAGTGCCTTAGCAGGGAATTCACAAAGACAGAGGCGAACTGTACGGTAAAAAAGGTAATAATTATAATGAGTGTAACAGTAGCTGTTTTTATTACGGACAGGTTCAATTTCAAGTATGTTAATCCGAAATAAAAAGCACAGAAGTACAATAGTGGAATAATAGATTTTTCAATACTTGAAACGATGAAATTCCCTATGATAATATTCCTGTTTTTAGTCCATATCATAAGCCGTTTAAGAAAAACATTTTGAAATATCCTGATACCTATCAATGACAGAATAAAAATAAGGGCGCTGACAAGATAATCAAATAAGGTATTACCAAAAAATTTCTGGCTCAAGAAGAATTGAATCATATTTCTTTCCCTGTTAACCTGGGTATATTGCTCAATTAAGAGTATGATTGCCCCACATAACTGTAAAACATTTTTTGTGGTACAACATTATGGATGGTATTTCATACACTTTGTTGTCCTTCCGTACCCCTGATTAAATACATACTAGAAAAACGTATGCCAAATATCAAAAAAAAGGTGTGGTGTTGCTTTTTCTTCGTTGCCATAGCCATACGGCGGTAAATATCACCGTAATACTAAGATAGCCCAGACTAAACGGCCATGTATAGGAGGGGCCATAGGCATTCACTATTGCACCATTTGTGATTTTATAGCCATGCATGAGCCCAGTAGTACTAATGAGCGCTGCAGCAAAGGACCAGGCAGCTGCAGCCAGATAATTTTTCTCGATGAGGCTTACCGTAAGGGCTGCCAGGATTATAGAGGTAAAGATGAAACCGCGTTCCAGGGATATTAATCCGGCAATAGGGAGCTGAGCCGAGAGTGCTTTCAGTCCTATTGATCCAATATTCATCCCTGAGCTCCGTAAGCCGCTTTCAAGGATAAGAAGTGCCCAGGCTGCCATAGCCGGAAGAAAGCCAACAACTACTGCTGGCGCATGTTCCCTTGGTGTCGCCTGGAATGCCTGAGCAGTTATCGTTATTCCTATCCAGAGAAGGATAGCAGCCCCGGCTTCAACCGGAATCAGAACAGAAACGAATCCTACAAGTCCGAGAAGGGAAAGGACGGTAATAACAACGCCATTGGCAACTGAGTATCCTGCCCCGGCTCCCATCTTTTTCCAGCCTGGATGACCAATGTAAATGGTCGTAGGGAAAACGCTTCCAAAACATGCCGCTGCGATGGTACCCAGTCCATTTACTGCGAGTGAATCTCTCACCGAATAGGTATCACCGGCAGCTTCTGCACTTTCCAGGTTTTGCAGTGATCCAAGAAGATTAAAAAGCCCCATGGGTATAATAACAGGCAGGAACGTTAACAGGTAAGGTGAAGCTACCGTATGTATTAATTCAATGATATAAGGTCTGGGTATTTGAATATGAACATCCATGGCCTGTGTTAATGCGGCACTGTCCATCCTTCCTAATCCCCACGCAAGTGCTGTCCCCGTGACTACAGCAACGAGCCCTGCCGGAATTCCCGCAGGTAAACGAAGGCGCCCGATATACTGAAGAAAGATAAAGGCAATGGGTGCAAAACCGACTAGCGGATCTGCAAAGATGCGAAAGCAGAAGTCCATGGAGATAAAGGTAACAGCTATGCCGGCTAGGGTTGTGAGGAGTGCGGCACGGGGAGTTATACGTTTTATCCAGCCGGCAATAAATGCACCTCCGCATTCTATAATTCCCGAGCCAAGGCAGGCGGCCAGGCCTACTTTCCAGGCTAATTCTACATCGTTTGTCTGCTCAACAACTGGTTTCATTACAAAAAGAATATAGGCGAAGAGGGATATTGTATTGATACCGTAAGGGAGAGCCGTTGTCTGGGGCTGTCCGGTACGCAGTGAAACAGACCTTGCCTGAAAGGCATAAAAGATATTACCGATCAGGAGACTTACTGCTACTCCCGGGAGTATCCTGCCGTAAATAAGTTCTCCCGGCATTCCCAATAACTGAGTGCAGAGAACAACAATAAGAATAAGCTGAATAATATTATCGATAAAAAGCCCAAAGAATCCGTCTAAATCACCCTTACGCCACCACTGAAAGCAACCGTGTTTCTGCAAAACAATCCCCCTTGTATTAGCTAAAGCCCTGTTCTATATGAGAAAATTTTTACGATGCACAGACTGAAAATACGGAGTATTATACAGCAGCAGGAAGGGTAGAGTGCAAGGGTAATTTCAATTACTGAAAAGGTATTTTTATTGAGGCGTGCTATAAGGCATAAATCTCGCCGAACTTGTTTTTTAGGTACTGTATGAATGGGTCTATTTGTAATGGTTTACCGGTGATTTTATTTGCAAGTTCGTTCAGGGTAAACTTTCTGCCATGGATATAAAGATTTTCATGGAGCCAATCAAGCAATTTTTGGAATCCTCCCTTCTCGATATATGCTTCGATATCCGGAATCTCTTTTTTTATGTGGTCAAATAGTTGCGCGGCAAAAATATTGCCAATGGAATAGGTTGGAAAGTAACCGAAGCTGCCAGATGACCAGTGAATATCCTGGAGTGCTCCCCTTACATCGTCTGGTGGAATTATACCAAGATATTCCTCCATCTTGTTATCCCACATCCAGGGCAGGTCATCGACTGTTATTGTATCCTCAAGCAAGGCAATTTCTAATTCAAATCGAATAATAACGTGTAAGTTATAGGTAATCTCATCTGCTTCGACCCGTATGTATGATGGTTCAACACGGTTAACTCCCCGGTACATATTTTCAGAATAGATATTGTGAAATTCTTCCGGAAAGGCATCTTTCAGATGGGGCATAAAGAATTTCCAGAATGCACGGCTACGCCCAACAAGGTTTTCCCACAGACGTGATTGTGATTCATGGGTACCTAGTGATGCACCCTCCGCCAGGGGAGTACGTTCAAGTTCGTAACGTATACCCTGATTGTACAATGCGTGACCGACCTCGTGCAGTATTGCAAAAAAAGCTGCAGGGAAATAATCCTGCATAAAATGAGCGGTAATTCTTACGTCATTTGTTGAAAAGCTTGTAGTAAATGGATGCGGAGAACGATCAAGGCGTCCGCATTCGAACGCATAACCAAACAGTCGTGCTACTTTTACTCCGATATCCCATTGTTTTGCCTCATCAAAGGCTTGATGGAGAAAAGAACTATCTACAATATCCATTTTTGGTGTAATGGCCTGGAGAAGTGATACGATTTCCTGTTTCATATTCATGAAAATCGTCTCAATCTGGGTAGTCGTCATGCCGGGTTCGTATTGATCGAGAAGCGGGTCATAAATACGGTTGGTATAACCCAGGCATTCAGCGTAGCGCTTTTTTAATGTAATATTTCTTTCTAAATGGGGGGCAAAAGTGGCAAACCTGAATTCTGCCCTGGCCTTTTGCCAGGCATCAAATGCTTTTGCACTGGCTTCCGCAATTTCCGATATCAGTGAAGGAGGTATTCGGCGTGCTTTATCATAATCACGTTTTGTTACCCGTATGAGGCTTGCGTGGTCTGAATCGTAAGAGAGGCTGCCGGCATATTCTTGAAGTTCATTGAGAAGGTCACCAATCGTATTATCAATAAACTTTTCATGTGCAATACGGTTCAGAGTCCCTAATTGCCGGGCACGTGCCTCTGCACCACCCGGCGGCATGTATGTCTGCTGGTCCCAATGGAGAAGGGCTGCGGCGTTACTGAGGTCACTTATTTCTGCTAAACGTGCTTTCAGATCCTTTACCTTTTCTTTTATTTTATCCATATGCCACTACCTCCCGGTTGTTTTGTAGGTGTGATTTTTGTGGAGCTAACCTGCCTTCTGTTATGAATATTCAACCATATAAAGGGAAGAGAGTTCAAGGATAATTTAAGGGTATTTGTAATGATTTGTTTTTTCTTATATTCTGAATAAAGATCCAAACCATTTCCCCAGCATTTTACTTGCGATAAAGACTGCGGAAGACAGAATGGCGATTCCCAAAACACCTAAAGCAGAGGCTATGGCAGGGGCGTTAGGATCAATGAATTCAATTAATGAGAATACAGCTTTCGTAATAGGATAGTATTTTTCCTTTTGTGCCAGGATAAGACTATCACTTACTTCGAGCATTGCAAAAGAAAATGCCATAATTGCACTCGCAATGAGTGTCGTTGTCATGAGTGGTAAGGTTATTTTCCGTATGGTATACCAGGTGGATGCCCCGAGGTTGAGCGATGCTTCTTCCAGGGTAATATGAGCTTGCTGAAAACCTGCATATGCCGCCCGGACTGTGTAAGGTAACCGTCTTATTGCATAACTCATGATAAGGAGGATTGTCGGATTCACCGTTGGATCAAGGAATTGATGGAGCCAATAATACCAAAACGGATATGACATACCAGGCTGAATGGGAAAATGAAAACAGGCAACATAGCTGAATGCTATTATCAGACCGGGCAATATCAAAGGTAACATTGCCAACATATCCAGGATATTTCCACCCGGTATTCTTTTCCTCGCAACAAGGTAAGCAATGAGTACACCAAATACCAAATCAAGGAGTGTACTCATTGAAGAAAAAAATAGGCTGTTCTTGATGCTTGTTGCCGTCAGCGGATACGAGAAAATGTATTGGTAGTTGGTTAATGTCCAGTGTTCCGGTACTATGGTAAAAAACCATCGGCCGGCAAGTGATTGCAGGATTATACTTATGTGAGGTAATAAAGCCAGGAATATGATTCCGCAAACAACCGAGAGGATCAAAAAGGATTGGGTTGTTGAGGCTTGTTTTTGAATGCCCGATATATATCCGCTGACAGACATTTCATAACCTTTCCCGCCGAAAAATTTTTTTGAGATGAGAAACAGAAGCAGGATAAGGAACAATGAAAATAGTACGAGGGCAAACCCCATTGGATTTGTGTGTATTTCTGTAAGATTATGATAGATTTGTACTGGTATAACCCGGTCAAATCCAAAGATAAGTGGAGTCCCGAGGTCAGTGAATGCCCAGACGAAAACAATAACTGCTCCTGCAAAGTATCCTGGTACAATAAGCGGTAGTATTACCGTCCTGAAGATGTATATCGGACTCGCACCAAGGCTTTCTGCTGCCTCAAGGAGTGATACATCGATATTAGCCAGTGCTCCCTGGAGATTTAAAAGCATGATCGGATACAGGTGGAGTGTGCTCATGATAATAATACCCCAGAATCCACTGCTCCCGAGCCAGTCAATCGGATGCTGTAGCGAGATAAGACCGAATTTGTTCAAAAATAGGTTAAGTGAACCGAACCTTGCAAGCAGTTGTTTCATTCCAATTGCACCAACAAAGGAGGGCATGATGAGGGGGATGAGTGAAAACGCCTGTACCCACTCTTTCCCCGGAAAGGAGTACCTTGTGAACCAGTAAGCCATTGGCAGTGCAATAAGTGTTGTGAGAAGGGTAATGAATGTGGACAGAAAGAGGCTGTTGTAGAGGGACCTTCTCTGGAGCGGGCTTGATACAATTAATTGAAAATAGGTCCAGATTCCCTGGTCAGCACCCCAGAATGTCACTTTAAAGAGGTAAAAAACGGGATAGATCAGGAATACCCCTAAAAATAACAAGACTATGCCGAAGATTATACTATGAATAATTGATTCGTTTTTATAGGTATACATATGAAGGAAAAAATTTTGAAATCAGGAATTTGAGACACTCAGAAATTATCTGAAAAGTTCAGGATGAAACCGGGAAAAGGTAATCCCTGATGTAGCCGCAGGTCTTTAGCCTGCGCACACCCACGATCAAACTCCAAAAAAAGTACAGCACTGTTCCATGTTCTGTGATTTGGTGCTTTCATAGAAATTCCAAACATCAAATCCCAAATAAATTCCAAATTCCAATTTTCCAATCACCAAATCATGCTGTTTGGAATTTGTTTGTTATTTGTAATTTGTTATTTGGTGCTTTAGCATGAGGCGCACCCTAAAGGGATGCGGCTACATCTTTTTGCTTAAACTTTTCAGACAATTTATCAGTCGAAACCTTTCCTGCGCTTATTATTTTTTAAATACGATCACATTCTCGGGCGGTATAGTTATATTCATCATTTGCTCCTCCTTTCGTATCTGTTTCGGATTTATTTCAATAGCCTTCCATTTTGCTCCGTTCCTGAGAATAAAGGTATATTGCTGTATCTCACCAAGATAGGTAACTGTTTCTATTTTTATCATAAACTGGCCATTGAGTTCTGATAGGTGTATACCTTCGGGACGGATGCCGCAAAGGACTGATTTATCAGGCTCCACGTCAATTTCTATCGAGCTATAGATGATTCCGATGGATGTCTCAATTTCTATGATATCCCTTCGTCTCGTCCTGACGGTGCCTTCAATGAAATTCATTTCCCCGATAAATGCGCCAACGAAAGGGTTTACCGGCCTCCGGTAGACCTTCTCCGGGGTATCTATTTGCATGATCCTGCCGTTTTCCAGAACTGCAAGGCGATTGGCGAGGGAGAGCGACTCTTTCTGGTCATGTGTTACGTACAGCATGGTAACGTTAAACTCACGGTGGATACGTTTTATCTCATCACGGAGTTCCAATCGCAGCTTGGCATCAAGGTTAGACAACGGTTCATCGAGGAGGACAATATTTGGCTTGATCACCAGAGCACGTGCCAGAGCCACACGCTGCTGCTGGCCGCCTGAGAGCTGGTTAGCCATACGATCAGCATAAGCATCCATCCGGACTACCTCGAGCATTTCCCTCACACGGCGATGTTTTTCTCCTGTTGGTAATTTACGTACATCGAGACCGTATGCAACATTTTCAGCAACGGTGAGGTGTGGCCAGAGTGCGTAATTTTGAAAAACCATTCCTGTATTACGTTGATTGGGAGGGACTGTATTTACAACTTTCCCGTTGAACCTCAGCTCACCAGCATCCGGCAGATAGAATCCGGCTACAATACGGAGAAGGGTTGTTTTTCCACAGCCAGAGGGACCTAACAGAAAAAAAAGCTCGCCATCTTCAATTTCCATTGTTACAGCATCAACAGCAGTGGTTGTGTTAAACGTTTTCGTTATATTGTTCAGGGATACTTTCATAAAAATACAATGATAAGTAAAAATTATTTTGTCAGTTTTCGAAATTTTGCTAAGGCCTTTTTTTGCCACTCGATGGTCTTTTTATTATAGAGCCGGGTTTTATCTGTGTCGTTCAGTTCTTCAAGTATTGCAAATAGTTCCTCCTCAGATACGAACGGTTTCTTAAACTCGTGAAGGCGTTTTAGGTCATGTTGTGATTTTTTCCATGCAGCGACAAGTTCGGGATGAACATCAATTATCGTTGCGCCAATTAACCTGTTTAGTAATGTCCATCGTTTGCTGGCAAGATGCGCATCATACCGGAATGTAGTCTGAACCTTAAAAGGATTCATCCTAACCGATGTAATAGCAGAAAACCGGTCATACAGGTCCGGCCGTACACAGAGCCGTTCTATCGAAAAGCGGGATGGTCCTTCTGGATGATGTACAGGAAGCATCCATAATTTCTGACCATCTTCTGAGAGAACAAAATCTACAAAACGTTCAGCAAAAATTTGATTGGGAGCCCCTTTTAAAATACAAATTCCGTCAGGGTTTATTACCGTATAATCTTCAGGCAGGATAAAATGCATAGTGTTTAATCCCGCCGAGCTTACCTGAACGAGACCGTAAAAGTCAATAGCCATTGCATAGGCAACGTTCCCGTATGTTGCTTCTTTTGCTACGATAGAGGAGTTCTTAGAAAAGGACCGAACATTCCCTGCTAGTTGATAAAGAATTTCCCAACCTTTATTCCATCCGTATCCCTGCAAAATAATTTCATACATATAGTGGACTGCTCCGCTACTGCGCGGATCTCCTGCCCCGATCCAGGATTGCAATGAATAATTTGTTAAATCGGACCATTTCTTTACAGTGGGGAGGTGAATGGTTCTTATGACACGGTCATTGGCAACGATACCAAAGCTGGAGAGGGCAGTGCCGAACCAATGGTAATCAGGGTCATAGACAGGTATCCCGGCAATAGTGGAGGGAATGCCTGCCATTATGGATGCCGGCGGGTGGTAAGGCTGTGCGAGACCCTCGCTGCTGAGTTCGAGGAACGGGTCTATACCGCCGCCAAAGAAGATATCGACACCAATACCGCGTGGTTCAGTCCGAAAACGTGAAATTACATATTTCAGGCTATCGCTGGTACCACCGATATTGCGCCAGTCGATTTCGATTGTTTCTGAAAAGTTCTTTTCATGCCACGCAGTAAATGCCCTGGAAAATTCTGATTTTATACCATCCCAGTGGGGAGAAACGATAACGATTGTTTTTGCTTGTGGTTTGGTGCAACCATAGACACCTCCCAGAATACAGGCTATTCCCAGGAATACTGGTAAAAAATATTTTACTGTAGTTTGGAGATTATGTGTGTTCTCACTGCGCATTTCTTTCACAGGAAAATAGATCAAGGGAGTAAGGTTATCTTTCTTCTACTATGGCATCCGTTTCGTACCGTTTTCCGTCCCGCATAAAGGTGATGGAAATCCTTTCTCCCGGTTGCAGCTTCTTCAAATACCCGGAGAAATCGGGAAGACCGCTGATCCGGATATCATTCATAGTGAGGATAACATCACCGTCGTGAAGTCCCGCCTTTTCTGCAGGTGATCCTGGTACTATACCCTTAATTCGGAATCCGTTGTCATGGTATGTAAAGTCAGGCACAGTACCCAAACTGACTTTTCTACCGGCAGATGCTTTTTCCGGACCTTCAGGCGTTTGGCCCTTTGATTTTTCCAGGGTTGAAGTTAACGGGACCGGGCGGTGGGCGAGATATTCAATCACCTCTTTGAGTATCTTTGCCGTTTTTACCATACTGGAAGGTTTTACCTTATCGACAGTATCGGTAGGGCGGTGATAATCCGGGTTTGGACCGCTGAAAAGCTGAACAGCAGGAATACCCGCGTCAAGAAAGCTTTTTTGATCGCTTGCCCCAAAATCGTGAGGTATCGGTTCAACAGACACTCCGGTAGTATACGATGCCCCCATGAATATATAGCCCCATTCCTTTGCCGATCCGGTTCCAAAAATCATCAGTTTGTTATCTTCCAGCCTTCCTACCGTATCAATGTTTACCATGCCTGCAATCTTGTTCGTGGGAAGGTACTGCTCATGGGTGACATAATAACGGGACCCTCTTAATCCGGCCTCTTCACCGGTAAAGGCGATAAAAACTACCGTACGTGAGGGTTTCCAATTTTTTCCAAATAATCTTGCTAACTCAAGTAATACTGCAACACCACTGGCGTTATCATCTGCACCATAGTGTATTTTCCCTTTATCTCCTTTGTGCACATCCGGCCAGCCCGACCCTAAATGGTCATAATGTGCACCCACAACGATACTCTGTTCTGCCAGTTCCGGGTCACTTCCCGGAATAATTCCAATCACGTTTTTTAATATAACCTGACGCACTGGTTCGTCACCACTATCCTCCCAGACCTGAAAGAAACTGTTATCTGTATTATCAAAGGGTTGTAAACCGGCTTTCTGGAATTCTGAGGCAATATAATCAGCAGCCATATCTAATCCGGGTGTACCGAAACCACGCCCCTGCAATTTCTCACTTGCAAGATACTGTACATCCCGCAACAGGCGTTTTTCAGAAAAGAGTAGTGGCAGATGGGCCAGGGGCTGGCGGGGGGCCTGTTTCCCTTTTTCCACTTTTGTGATCTGTTCCCGCGGTTGTAATACCGGAACCGACATGGGTGAATTTATTACCGGCCAGTTGCCTTTTATGATACTATGGAGCTCATCTCCTTCAAAACAAAGGTAGCTGTATTTGCTGTAATATGGCAGGTTCTCTTTTAATTTCGATATGGCAGCTATAGTATCTGCCGCCAGTAGCGTCAGGGTCAGATTCGGGTTATCCGGATGGCGGGTTGTGATTACTGCTGCATGTTTGTTGCGCTCGACAGCCTTCCCATTAATCGAGATACTCTGGTCTGAAACAGTTACATGATAATCTAAAATGCCCGGAGTGAACTGTGGTAAAAACTGGTTTTCCCATCCCAGAAGCCATACTGCATGATCTGAAGGAAGTGTATCTATTTCATTATCCTGTTTTATCATGATTTTGCCAGGTCGTGATTTTTGCCAGGATTCGCCAAGATCCTGAAATCCCTGTAACAATTCCTTCGAAGCCGTTGATGGGAGAAGAATGAGTATTTTCTCTGCTCCAAATGAATTCGATAACGCAGGGGGGATCTCATAGGGATCCAATCTTCGGAAGATATCAAATTCTGGATCGATATCTAATTGTAAAGGCCGTGACGGGAGAGGGAGCGATAATTCCAGTCGTTTAGTATCCATGGTGACAGTAGCCTGGTAGGCATACTCCTCGCCCTCCATAGTAACTGCAATAGGTATCTGTAATGTATAAGCAGGGCCGGATTGTACCTGCTCAATAATGGCGGAAAGTACATATCCTTCAGTACCGGACTGTGCCGATGTATCCCTCACCCGTAAAACAGGAGCACCAGGTCTTGTTATCCATTGGTCAAACTCCTGTTGAAGATTTTTGCCTGTTACATCATTGAAAATACGGCGTATATCATCAAAAGAGGCCCGGCGGTAGGTATTCTCACGATAGAATTTTTGAAGGGCGCGGGTAAAGATATCATCGCCAACCTGCAGACGCAGCATATGAAAAAACATCATGGCCTTTCCATATCCAATTGCTTCAGTAACAGGGCTGTGACGAGTACGGAACTCTGCGAGAGGGAAGTCGGTACCCTTGATAATGTAATCAGTATATTTCTGTAAGGCGGTTCTCCGGTATTCTGCTCCCGTCCCTTTTTGTTCCTGAATAAGGTGGTCGGCTAAATAGGCAGTCAGACCTTCACACCAGTTACCTGTTTGATAATCAACAAAGACACTGTTTCCCCACCAGTTGTGAAGGATTTCATGGGGATAAGAAGAATGCAGGATAAATGGAAAGCGGATGATTTTTGTACCGAGGAGGGTAAACGAGGGCATGCCGTATCCCGTTTCCCAGAAATTTTCAACAACAGCAAATTTTTTATATGGATATGGGCCAATGAGATTGTGATACATCCCGAGGTACAGAGTTGCAGTTTCCAGATATTTATCTGCCAGAGTTTCATCCGGTGTCCGTAGGAATGCCATGACTTGCACCCCGTTTGTATCCCGGTGATATTCAGTAAACCTACCCCCGGCAATGCACAGTTCATCCTGTGGCTCTTCAGATCTCCAGCCTATGTGTACCCCTGTATCCTCTTCAGTGTGTAAGAATCGTTCGCCCTGAGTAACCATATTCCAGGCATCAGGTACACGAACATTCATGGTGAAGGTTATCAAATCATCGTTAAACCTTGGATACCAGTAAGAACAACCGCTAAGATAAACACCCTGCGGAGAAATTGCTCCTAACGTTTCGCTAAAACTACGGGCATACTGTTCTCCTTGTTGTATCGGGTGATGTATCTTTCCGTGGTAATGTACGGTGAAGCAATGCACGCCGGCAGGCAATGTTACCCGGTAATCTTCCACGTGTGTATATCCTGCCTGTACAGGAACAGTTGAATCAGGCTTTCTGATCTCAGGGGTAATACGTACCCCCTTATTTGCTGATGCAGGTTGTAGTCCGCTATGGAGAGAGAAGTATATATCACCACCATGTACTGGCACTATTGCCTCGGGAAGGGTGATTGTGTCCTTAACAGACAACCTGTGTTCATCCGGTTGCAGTAATACCTCCATCTCATGATGAATATATTCCCGGCTATATGTAAGGGAGGTTAGAGTAATAAGCGTAAGCAAAAACAGACATAAACAAGAGAAATATTTCCTGATATTCATATATTCTAAGATAAGGATGTGTAAAAAGATAAAATTATAAACACATTATTCAATCATATATGAAGGGATCAATGCAAGAGTAAATTTAACACGTTATTTTAAATTTCAATGAAACTATTTCTCCAGTCAGAACATGTCTTTACCTTTGTGGATTATTGAAAAATTTTTTCTTTAACTCCATTAATCTCCTGAAATTATTCGTATTCAGTATAGAGAATCCGAGGTTAAAATATCCTTTTATCTCAAATGGATATATTAAAATAGCATTTAAAAGCATTCTCCTGCCTTTTTTGTTATTTCCCGTGTAGCAATAGAGTACACCGAGACGTCTCTGAAAACGACTGTAGCCCTTACGGTTTAAAGTAAAGAACCGGTAATATCTTTTCAGTATCTTTTCCATACCTATGATTCTTATCTCCAGATTAGAAGAGATTCTATTATTATGGACATAATACTTAACCAGGGGTTCCTTAATATATTCAAAACGGAATTCCCTTGAAATCCGGATCCACATATCGTAATCCGTTCCAAATCCCAAACTCTCATCAAATAAACCTACCTTCTTGAAACATTCTCTTCTTACAATGACGGTAGATGGTGTTCCGACACAATTTTCAATAAACATATCATAATAGATATATCCTCTTTTTGTGGCTGTCCTTTGCCATGATGTTCTCTTGTTTATTCCATCTATTTCGATACAACTTGTATATATTCCGCCTACCTCCGGCGGACACTTTTTTAATAAATTAACCTGCAGCATGAGTTTTTCCGGTAACCATGCATCGTCATCATCCAGGAATGCAATATACTCAGCATTTGAGTTGAGTATACCGGTATTTCTGGCACCTGCTTCTCCTTTGTTTACCTTATGGCGTATGTATTGTACTCTCTTGTCATGAAAATCCCTGATAACTTCCTGCGTGCCATCATTTGAGCAATCGTCTATTACCAATATTTCAAAATCCTGAAATGTTTGGTTTAATATACTGACGATTGCCATACGAAGAAGATGGGCACGGTTATATGTAGGGACAATGACACTAACTTTTGGTACCATAAACGTGCTGTTATAGTAAAGTTAAGAATGCTTATATCACATATGTTGTGTTTTGGTTTGTTTTGGTTCATCGTAAACTGGATAAACTCAAAAATAATTCTTGACTTTGCCTCAGGAAATTTTTCCCGTGCACGCTGAAGAATAGTTTCTACATCACCACAAAGGTTTGATAGCAGAACATAAATTTAACATGTTATTTTAAATTTCAATGAAACTATTTCTCCAGTCAGGATATGTCTTTACCTTTGTGGATTATTGAAAATTTTTTCTGTAACTCCATTAATCTCCTGAAATTATTCGTATTCAGTATAGAGAATCCGAGGTTAAAATATCCTTTTATCTCAAATGGATATATTAAAATAGCATTTAAAAGCATTCTCCTGCCTTTTTTGTTATTTCCCGTGTAGCAATAGAGTACACCGAGACGTCTCTGAAAACGACTGTAGCCCTTACGGTTTAAAGTAAAGAACCGGTAATATTTTTTCAGTATCTTTTCCATGCATCTGATTCTTATCTCCAGATTAGAAGAGATTCTATTATTATGGACATAATACTTAACCAGGGGTTCCTTAATATATTCAAAACGGAATTCCCTTGAAATCCGGATCCACATATCGTAATCCGTTCCAAATCCCAAACTCTCATCAAATAAACCTACCTTCTTGAAACATTCTCTTCTTACAATGACGGTAGATGGTGTTCCGACACAATTTTCAATAAACATATCATAATAGATATATCCTCTTTTTGTGGCTGTCCTTTGCCATGATGTTCTCTTGTTTATTCCATCTATTTCGATACAACTTGTATATATTCCGCCTACCTCCGGCGGACACTTTTTTAATAAATTAACCTGCAGCATGAGTTTTTCCGGTAACCATGCATCGTCATCATCCAGGAATGCAATATACTCAGCATTTGAGTTGAGTATACCGGTATTTCTGGCACCTGCTTCTCCTTTGTTTACCTTATGGCGTATGTATTGTACTCTCTTGTCATGAAAATCCCTGATAACTTCCTGCGTGCCATCATTTGAGCAATCGTCTATTACCAATATTTCAAAATCCTGAAATGTTTGGTTTAATATACTGACGATTGCCATACGAAGAAGATGGGCACGGTTATATGTAGGGATAATAACACTAACTTTTGGTATCATACGTGTGTTGTAGTAAAGTTGAGAATACTTATATGAAATTTAATGATAAGGAATTTTAGGATTATTGCAGGCGATATTGCTTAGCTGCTGAGGAATATGTTACATATCATTTGTTTGTGATTGTGTGGTTTTGTGGCAGAACTTCCGGTGTAATGACTGTAATAAAGAGCGAAACTGAAAACGTCCTGTACGAATGCAAACGGATTTGGCTATTATCGTGAGCCTCCGGGTACACTCAAAAAGGTGATATAAGATCGGATGATGATATGGCCATAGTGCTTTTTGAAGGGCATACCAGACTTCAGTGTTCTCATACCCATAATCTAGCAAATATTTTGCCAGCCAGTTCAGAAAATTCAGATGAGCTGAGTTTAGTTGCAAAGGATGATATTCTCCCTTTTTCATTGCAACAAAGCAATTGGAATCGGGATGCTGCCGGTATCTGTCCCAACACCCGCTCTCTATAAATACAGGTGCCCTGAGGCATACTTTCGAAAAAAATACCTGGTCTTCGTACATACCACGGAATGCCTCTTCAAATCCCCCTACTTCCTTAATTATTTCATGCCGCATAAGCACGCCGCAGGTTGCCGGTGTTTTGGCTTCCCCTTTTAGAAAGAGAATAAGTAATGCCGGTGGCTTAATCATAGTATCGGGTTGGACACCTAGCACCCGAGCACGGTCACGCCGGATGTCTTCCGGATTTCCTGTCCAGCTATACCACATTTGAGTAGACCCGTAAACCATGGCTGCGTCAGGTTGTGAATCGAGAATTACTCTTTGTTGTTCTAGCTTCTGTGGTAACCATACGTCATCGGCATCCAGAAGTGCAATATACTTTCCCCGTGCATTTTTAATACCTAGATTACGTGAAGCACTCATACCGCAGTTTTGATGACCTTTATGTTCGAGGTAGTGTATCTTTCCGAGGTACTGCTTTACATACTGTAGTGCGATTTCAGAACTCTTATCCGTTGATCCGTCATCTACCAGTAAGAGTTCCCAATTGTTGTACGTCTGAGCAAGTACGCTTTCGATAGCCTCTTTGATAAACACTTCGGCATTTAAGAATATCATAATAACAGAAACGAGTGGATTGCTTGTCATAATATTATACCTATGCATAGAAGAGAAGAATATGCATTATTATAGAGCGAACCATTCTGATAAATGTCTTGAGAATTCCTTTCCACTCCAGTCTTTCATTTGAATACGGGGCAACTGAAAGTAATCGGTATCTTGGCGGACAACACTAAAAAAGTTAGAACATGCACAATGAAACCCTGCCTCCCGTACAATACCGGATGTCCCTGCTGTATAATCGCACTCTCTGCCATACGGATATGCAAAGCTTACCGGTGAACAGCCCAGGACTCTTTCAATATCGTTTTTACTTTGCCGGATCTCATCCTGTTGATTATCTGACGAGAGTACAGAGAGTATTGGGTGGGTTACAGTATGTGCACCAACCTCAATGATTCCCCCCTGTACCAAAGCATGTACTTCATGATACGAAAGAGGGCGATAGGTGTGCCGGCTAACCGGTTCAGCACCGGCCCATATGAGTAATTCATTGAGTACACTTTGTTGTTCTTTTTCCGGTAAAGGGTGCAGTTGATGATACAGTGAGCGATAAAGAGAATGGCGCATACTGGGAATATCTTCTCCCCAGGCTGTCCAATAACGATAACGCCGAAAAGCTTCTTCGGTATACTTACTTGATTCACCTAACTCATATTGGCAGACATCTCCATTGATTTTTAAAGAAAGCTTATTTGGTAGTATACCGGGTTGCAACAGGAGCCTATCCAATTCATCCCACCAGAACTCGCGGGTATTTCCTATATATCCGGTGGATAAGAATACTGTTGCAGGGATAGTATATCGTTCTAATAACGGTTTGGCGTTCAGAAGATTATCAACATAGCCGTCGTCAAAAGTAACGACTACTGTCTTATCCTGAAGATGTCCACTGTGAAGGGCTTGAACTAACTGCTGAAGCGGTACCGGTTGTGTATGTTTTTGTAAAACCTCAAGATGTTCGGCAAAGCGTTGGGGTGTAACGCATAAAGACCATGGGTCTGATGATACGTCAGCCACACGGTGATAGAGTAAGATAAGCGCCTTTCTGCCCGGGCCTTTTTTGATCCTCCGGGCAATGCGACGTAATGTGCGCAATCCACGTATCCTCATGCTATTCCCCCGCTCTTTATAGCTCTTACAGTAATAAGGACTTGATATATGGGATCATAGTGATTAAATTCTTCCTGTTTCAGTTCTTCTGCTGCCAATCCATACATAAAAGCAGCCGCTGTCAACACATTCCCGTAAGCCTTGACCGTTACACCGGATTGTGGAAAAATTTCTGTGAATAACCGGTGGGCCGACATGGTAGTAAAACCCCAGTACCAGGAGTTTCCCCATTGGTCTTCAGAAATCTGACTGATACCCGGGAAGGTTGCCAGGAGAACGCCTCCCGGTTTTAGTATGCGATACAGGGTTTTTAACGCTGCACGCACGTCATAAATCAGATGGAGCGTTTGTGTCAGGATAATACAATCAAAGATGTCTGACGGAATATGATCGGCACAGGTTAAGTCGCCGATAAAGGTAACTTGTGGGCTGCTTTCTGTTACATGAAGAACATCCCGTTTACTCACCCTGTTACCTCCAAACTTTTGTGTATAAAAATCGTCCCCGATTTCCAGTACACGACCAGAGATATCACCGGCATAAGTGGCAAGAAAATTTTCGATATAATAACGGTCAACCGGAAGTCCCCGATCAAAACCAAATTCCCGGCTGATAGGTGTTGTCCGTCGCAGATCACCAAAACGTACCGAACCGACCCCGGGACGGTGACGGTACTGCCGGAGGTTTCGCAACCAGTTACGTATAGGAAAGGGAAGTATTCGCTTCATGATGCGTTTTAAGATATTTTTCTTCTGCCCCTTAAGGTAGGAGATGTGATTCAACATGGAATACAGGATTGGATGACGATAAGGCCGTAGTGCTTTATGAAGAGATTTCCATACGTGAACGTCCCTGATCTGTTGATTGGACAAATACTCTGCTAGCCAGTTTAAGAAATATTTTCGGACAGAATGATATTGTCCTGCCTTCATCACAACAGAATCACACGAATCCGGGTGCAACCGGTATTTACTCCAGCACTCATTTGATACGAATACCGGCTCTTTAAGGTATACCTTCGCTAAAAATGCCTGATCCTCATAGAGTTGGCACATTCCGTGGAAGCTTTCTTCAAATCCGCCGATATCCTCTACTACTTTACGGCGAAGCATGAGATCAGAGGGGCAGGGCGCAGAACCACTTCCTAACGGATAAAGGCGGGTAAGCAATGCTGGCGGTTTGATAAGAGTATTCGGTTGTACACCTGATTCTGGTATAAAATCTTGTTGGATATCTTCCGGATCGCCTGTCCAGCTGCGCCAATATTGGGCGGCTCCGTATACCATACCGGCTTCATACTGTGAGTGTAAAATTGACACCTGTCGCTCTAACTTGTGTGGTAACCATACATCATCGGCATCAAGGATTGCGATGAACTCACCTTTTGCATTCCTGATACCAAGGTTTCGTGAGGCACATACTCCCCGGTTTTGGTGAGCATTATGCTCAAGATAATATACCTTCGCAGGATTTTGTTTTGCGTACTGCCGGGCAATCTTTGTGCTCGTGTCTGTTGAACCGTCATCGATCAACAAAAGCTCCCAGTTATGATAGGTCTGCGCAAATACACTTTCTATGGATTCCCGGATAAACTTACCGGCATTAAGAAAACCCATAATGATAGAAATTAGTGGTTGATTATCCATAATACCTCATAAAAAATTACAAAACATTATTTCTGTTATATATTATTTGCTGCTGTAAATAATTTTTCCTCTCTGCCCGGGCGTTGCAGAACCGGGATGTACCGTCCGCTGCGACCCTCACGTTTTACACGGTACTGTGATTTCAAAAAAGACCAGGGACCGGCCAGATGCCCTAAAATTTCAAGAAAAATGAATGGCAGAGGATAGCCGATCTTCCGGCGGAGGCGTTGTTTAATATACCAGTAATAGCCCTTTGGTAATTCGTACACGAGTCTCACGATTGCCCGGAAATCACGATCGTTAAATAGTGTTGTCAGGAGGTAGGCAACATGGCCTTTATTATAATTATAGATTTGACGTCTCAGTCCGGCCATGTCTCTGCGATGTTTGTGCCAGACATATGCCGCTGGTTCATATACGATTGTATAATTTGCTTTCAGTATTTTATAGAAAAGGTAAGCATCCTCACCAGCACCCGAATGCATACCAGGCCCAAGTGTCTCATCCATTAAGCCTATATCAGGATGGCTGAAAATAGCAGCACGGAAAGCGGCGTTAGCCGTAGCGCCAAGGTCCCATGTTGGTACGGCCTTTCTGGATCGCTTGAACCAATCACCATTTACCACTCGTAATTCAAAGCCCCGTCCAAGCCCTCCCGCTATTTCAAAGAGATGCTGTGCATCGGTTTCAAGTTCTATCGGTAATACGTTCCCGGTAACAGCCATAACATCTGCCTGTGAGAAGGGAGCGATAAGTTTTTCCAGCCACTCCCGGGGTAGCGTTACATCATCATCTGTTGCAACGACAATATCACCCCTGCTGGCAATAAAACCCGCATTGCGTGCATATGCCAGCCCTTTGCGCAATTCGTTCACAAGTATTACATCCGGAAATTCAGAGACGACTGGTGGTGTCAAGCCGGACGAAGGATTGTTATCGACAACAATAATCTCGATATATCTTTGTGATTTCTGATTTAACAGGCATTGCAGGCAATTACGGAGATTGTCTGGCCGGTCATAGGTTGCTACCACTACTGATACAGAAATATCATTAGGCAATTTTGCAGATGTATCTTCCGTTGCTCTGTCCTGCAACGATAAAAGGTGTTGAATCAGGATTGGTTTGAGCAGTTTGATGGCAAACTTCTCACTGATAGTTTCCTGGAGATGTTTTTCAGTGACTGGCTGATAATGATTAACAATATCTATGCTTCCTATGGGACAATCATTCTGTCTTACAAAGATGCGTACCCTCGGATAATCGGTTACATCGGTTAATGCATGTAAGGGCTGGTTTAATTCGATACTCCGTACGGCTATAGCATTTTGGTGATTAAGACCCGGGACGATCTCTTCCGATGCAAACCGTTTCGGGGTTGATACCGGTGGAACAGCACCAAAGGTGCGCATAATAGCGCGAGCGGTATATCGGGCTTTCAGGTAACGATACGGACCTATAAAAGCTCCCCATAGTTCTGTCAGAATTAAACTACGCTGAAAGTGAGCAGGCCGGACAAAGGAGAGTAACAGGCTACGTATCTTCCGCCGCAGCCACCAGGACCACAGGCGGAGAAGAGAGAAACGTTCATCCGGGTAGGCAGCAGCACACCGTACTATGCATGCTATGAAACCGGTGCCCCAACTCGTGATTTGATTCTTCAGTTCACGAAAAGTCTGCCGGTGACAATGGCGTACCAGGGCATTCGGCTCGTAGAATAGGGTGTATCCTTCTTTCAGTACGCGAAAAAACATCTCCAGATCCCCGCCACCATTGGTGGCTGTACCTACATCCAGGGCCGGATCAAAATAACCAATTTTATCGAACAAGCTGCGACGGTAAGCCATATTAGCACCGGTACCAAACTGGCCAACATTGCCATAATAGGTTTTTAGTTGCATACGGCTGTTTCGTTCTGCACGATACCTTTTGCATATAAAACCTCGCGTAAAGCCGCCATACCGTTCAAAAAGAATTTGTGCTTCAGTTTCTAGTTCATATGGTACAACCAGTCCTGTTACCGCCATAACCTCCGGATTTTCAGCAAAGACGGTAGCCAGGGCTTTTATCCATCCCGGATCAACTACGACATCGTCATCCGTATAGGCGATAATATCTCCACGGGCCTCAAGAATTGCCCGGTTACGGGCCCAGTCGAGACCTGGCCTTGGCTCACAGATATAACGGACATTTGAATACCTGGTATGAATCAGTTGTTTTGTTGTATCGTCGCTTGGCGCATTATCTACAATAAGGATATCAAGTGCGGGGTAATCCAAACAGTTCAGGGAATCAAGACATCGCGCCAGGTCGGCTGTACGATTACGGGTGCAAACCGCAATGGTAACAAGTGGTAAATGTCCATTGTATGTTGGATGCGGTATGTTAAACAGATCTCTGCCCTGCAGCCCTTCCTGCTGGGATGATGCCACTAATCTGTCACTTACTATATGATGTATGATAGCCTGTCCCTGTTGTTCTGCGATAACCTTGCTGAGGGATAATGCTGTGCAACAGCCGTTGATTACAGGTACTGTTATATATCCAACCGGTGTACCGTGCAGACGGATTATTGCCTGTAGAGATTTGTAGCCATCTATGCCTGCAATAGTAACGAGCTTATGACTAAGCTCAATATCCATTATTTTTACCGGTTTCAATATGTTCAAGATGTTTAACCTTTTGGTATAAGGGACCAATTGGGATATACGGAGACCACACCAGAAATCTCGGATAATGGTACTTTATCTCCGTTTACAACATGCAAGGGATGCATTTGCCAGTGATAGTCATAAACGTAGTCCCAAGTGATGGGATAGAGACCAACATTAATATAGTACAGTCCAGGGATCAACGGTAATTTGGGCAACTGACAGCTGAAACTACCCTGTTGTGTCAGATGACCAAGGGTGGTATTTATTGATGTTATTTGCGTTTCAAAACACTTAACATTCGCCTGATTATAGATACCGAGGCTAAGGGCTAAATCGGATAGTGATTCCGTAATACTGTATTCGAGTTCTATAGTAAGACTGTCACCACTGCGCATAACACTGGTAGCCTTTCCCTGTGCATCATACATGCGTACAATACGTATAGTGGCTTCCTGCGTCCCCATACGGTTACTTTGTTCTAGCGTTAAGGTTGATTGGAGTGTTTCACCAAAGAGTTGTGCCGATCTCTTTTCTGTACGCTGGCGCATTAAGTCATTGTAACAATTCATAGCACTTTCCGTATCCCCCTGCATTACTTTACGACCCTCTTCCAGTACAAGTACTTCATCGCATAAGCTCTTTATCTGGTCAGGATCATGTGAAGTTAAGATCAGGGTTTTACCATCGGTATGAAAGGATGCAAGCCGGTCCAGACACTTCTTCTGAAAACGTGAATCGCCAACGGCCAGTACTTCATCAATGATGAGGACATCAGGATCGAAGTGGACAGCTGTAGCGAAAGCAAGCCTCAGAAACATACCGGAAGAGTAGGTTCTAACTGGTTGATCAATAAATTCTTCTAATTCTGCAAATTCGATAATCTTCTGTTCCTGTTCTTTTACCTGTCGCTTCATGAGACCGCTGAGGATACCACCGGTAATAAGATTTTCCCTTCCGGTCATATCAAGGTGAAAACCACTCCCTAATTCAAGTAAGCCGTTAATCTGTCCTAAACGTTTGATACGTCCTTTTGTAGGTCTTCCCAATCCACAGAGCAAACGTAAAAGGGTACTTTTACCAGCACCGTTATGACCAATAATGCCGAGCGTTCTGCCTTTCTCTACCGAAAATGAGACATCCCGGAGGGCAAAAAATGTGCTGCTTTTGTCATAACGCCCAGTTAACCGCCGGATTATCGATTCTTTAAGAGTTACAGGCCGATTATGTTGTATCTGGAATTGTTTCGAGACCGATTCCACTATTAAAATGGGGGGCATTTCGTACTCCTACGTTTTTATGAAGTGCTATTCAGCTTTGTTACCGATAGTTGGGATGCTTGAGGCGTTTCCTGTTACCATAAGTTTTTTATTCTTTAGACTACCATTAGATTGTGTCAATAACGTTGTGCAACTGGCGGTTATAAACAAAATAACTGAGGCCAAACATAGCTATACTTGCAATACCTAAAAGCAATAATGAGCTCCAGTCCGGGTATGTGCTATAAAAGAAGATTGATCGGTAACTCTGGATCAAGACTGCAACCGGGTTTATTTTATAGAGGATATAATAATCCTTGCTAATATCCTGAGACCAATAAAAAACGGGTGTCAGATAGAAAAGAAGCATAAGGAATACATTCACAATATGTTCCACATCCCGATAAAAGACGTTCAGGGTCGCAATGATTAGACCAAGACCGACTATAAAGATACCCTGGATCACTATTAACAGAGGAAGTATCAGGATCGTTAATGTTATCGCCCGTCCATAAAAAATTAATACACCAAAAAGAATTGGCATCACTATGAGATAGATGAGCAGATTTGACAGGGTGTTTACGATAATGAGATTAACTGGTGAAAAATTTGGCCGCCACAGAAGACCGCGATTATTAATAAAGAGTCTACTTGCTGTATTAAGACTGCTGCTGAACCATGTCCACGGTAGTAGTGCACTAAAAACAAAGGCCGGATAAGCATCTATGTCAAGCGGGATGACCTTTTTAAAGACAAAAACGAGTACTAACAATTGCGCCAGTGGGAGCATGATTGACCAGAGAACCCCGAACGTTGACCCTTTATAACGCAAACTAAAATCACACTTTACGAGGTGGTATATCAAATCGAAATAATACGTCAATGATCTGATGCGATTCATTCTCTGGTTTAAACCTCAAAAGAAAAATTTGTTCTGATAGGGAGAATTATCTTTAAACTTAAACTGTGAGGGATCAAAAAGTGTGCCGTAAAATGAGTTGATAGTATTTTATATTTAGGACTTACGCGATTGGCCTATGGCCAATCTTTAAAAAGCATAATTTTATGCGATAATATAAAGAAAGAGAAAGTATTTTGTAATCAATTTCAGGATCATAAAATTATGCGAAAACAAAAATGTT
>SOER01000022.1 GCA_021646405.1 Candidatus Loosdrechtia aerotolerans | reverse complement strand
CAGTGCTTCTTCTGGTGTTAAAGCTTTCATACTTAAACCTTAAGTGAATAACTCTACTAAATCCAGCAAAAAATAACGAATTTGATCACTTTTTATGTCTTATATCAAAAAGTACCTGAATAGTTACTTTATATCTCTCTAATATAACATAGTTGATTAGTATAGAGATGATTGCTAAAATTAACCATTAATACCATACTAGAAATACATGAAACCCTCATCACATACGTAAGAAAACGTTTAACCTGACCCCATAAAAATATACGCGAGTAAAAATTTATGGAAAGAATTATGAAAAAAGAAAAACCGAACTCAACTAATTTAAAAACCTCCAAATCAAGGGAAAAAACAAAATTGTCTGTTCAGCACATAAATGATTCACACCGAATAGAACAGGAGCGCAGTCTTTTAGCAGCTATTGTGCAATCATCCGATGATGCAATTCTGGGTATGACGCTTGATGGCCAAATTATTAGCTGGAACAGGGCTGCTGAAAAGATATTTGATTACCCTGCATGTAAAGTCATTGGTAAATCGGTTGATATCATCTATCCCCCTCAGCACACCGAGGAGTTTCATGAGATTATCACGAAGATCAAGAACGGTGAATATATTGATCATTATGAAACACAGAGGAAAAAAAGAGATGGTAGTCTGATCGATGTCTCTCTGAGTATATCCCCAATCAGAGATGACCAGGGAAAGATTATCGGTTTCTCAAAAATCCTCCGGGATATTTCAGGTCAAAAACGTGCCTCTCAGTACGTGAGAAGCCTGATTGAGGCCAGTCTTGACCCCCTTGTTACTATTAATCCCGAAGGAAAAATTACCGATGTTAACGAGGCAACGATTCTCGCAACCGGCATGTCCCGCACTAAACTTATCGGGAGTGATTTCTCCAACTATTTTACTGAACCGGAAAAGGCCCGCCAGGGATATATGCAGGTATTTTCCAGGGGAAAGGTTACCGATTATCCCCTGACAATTCGCCATGTAACCGGGAAGACAACAGACGTACTGTACAATGCTTCTGTATATAAAGATGAGAAGGGTGATATCCTTGGGGTATTTGCCGCAGCCCGTGATATTACTGCACAGAAACAGGCATCCCAGTATGCCAGGAATCTTATCGAGGCCTCGCTTGATCCCCTTGTAACGATCAGTGTGGAAGGAAAGATTACTGACGCAAACGCCGCAACGGTTGAGGTAACCGGTGTACCGAAGGATAAACTTATCGGCAGCGATTTTACGAGTTATTTTACAGAACCTGAAGAGGCACGCGAAGGATATCTGCAAGTATTAAAAGAAGGGTTTGTAAAGGATTACCCCCTGGTTATCCGGCACGTTTCGGGAAAGATAACCGATGTTATCTACAATGCAACTACCTATAAAGATGATAAGGGAAACGTCCTGGGTATTTTCGCTGCAGCCCGTGATATTACCGAACGGAAAAAGGTAGAAGAACAGCTCCATGCAACGTCTGCGTATGCCAGAAGTTTGATAGAGGCAAGTCTTGATCCCCTCGTAACGATCAATCCCGAAGGAAAGATCACTGACGTAAACCATGCAACAGAGTTTATTACCGGTGTCAGCAGGGAATGGCTTATTGGTACTGACTTCTCAAACTATTTTACCGAGCCGAGAAAGGCCCGCCAGGGATATCGGCAAGCGTTTAAGGAAGGATCGGTAAGGGATTATCCTCTTGCTATCCGTCATTCTTCAGGGAAGGTAGTAGATGTTTTATACAATGCAACGGTATACCGGGATGCCATGGGAAAGGTACGCGGGGTATTTGCTGCAGCACGCGACGTGACTGAAACAAAGCAGGCATCTCAGTATGCCCGTAGCCTGATCGAAGCATCTCTGGACCCGCTCGTCACGATTAGTCTTGAGGGAAAGGTTACCGATGTAAATGAAGCAACTATTAAAGTTACAGGAGTCCCACGGGATCAGCTCATTGGTACCGACTTCTCGAATTACTTCACAGAACCGAATAAGGCGCGTGAGGGATATGAAAAGGCATTCAAGCAGGGTTTTGTTACTGACTATGCCTTAACCATCCGTTCAAGAGGTGGCAAACTTACTGATGTACTCTATAATGCCTCGGTTTACCGGGACGATAAAGGCAACGTGCTGGGTGTCTTTGCTGCAGCGCGTGATTATAGCAGGGTAAAACAAACGACAGAACAATTAGAGTCCTCAAACAGAGAACTTGAGGCATTCAGCTACTCCATATCCCATGACCTCCGAACCCCCCTTCGGGCAATCGACAGCTTCTCAAAAATACTGGTGAAAGACCATTCCGATAAACTGGATGTCGAGGGTAAGCGGATTGTTCAGACCATCCGGGAAGGTGCCCAACAGATGGGGAAGCTTATCGATGACCTGCTTGCTTTCTCCCAATTGGGAAAGAAAACAATAAAAATGGAAAACATTGATATGACAAGCCTTGCTCAGTCAGTGTTTGAGGAATTAAGAGAATTAGTACCAAAACGCAGTGTTCAATGTAACATCCAGAAAATGTCTCAGGTTAGGGCTGATGCCTCGTTAATTCGACAGGTATGGATAAATCTCCTGTCAAATGCCATTAAGTTTACGAAAACAAGAAGTGTTGGGCTGATTGAGATTGGCAGCCAGATACACGAAGAGTATGTTATTTACTTTATAAAGGATAATGGTGTCGGCTTTGATATGAAGTACCAGGATAAGTTATTTGCTGTTTTTCAACGGCTCCATGACCCCGAAGAATTCGAGGGAACCGGTGTTGGCCTTGCTATTGTTCAACGCATTATATCCCGGCATAATGGCAGGGTATGGGCCGATAGTAAGAAAGATTATGGCGCAGTCTTTTATTTCTCTCTGCCATCCCAATCGGTATTTGTGGCAACAACACCGGGACGGGAAATAGGAGGAAGAAAATGATGATGAGTAACATACAGGAAGGTGAAATACTCCTCATTGAGGATAACAAAAATGACAAAGAACTTATCCTGCGGGCACTAAAGGAATACAACCTTGATGAAAAGGTGTTTTCTGTAAAAGACGGAGCAGAAGCGCTCGATTATATCTTTACTACCGGTCAATATGCCAGGCGAAATACATCTCTCCCTAAAGTAATAATCCTGGATCTGAAACTCCCTAAAGTAAACGGCCTTGAAGTTCTTGAAGCAATCAGATCTCACGAACAGACAAGGCTGCTCCCTGTTGTCGTCTTTACTTCTTCCAACCAGGAAGAGGATAAACTGAAGAGCTACCAGTTAGGCACAAACAGTTTCGTTGTCAAACCGATAGATTATGAACAATTCTTTCAGGCGGTTTCGCAGTTGGGACTCTATTGGTTACTTTTAAATCAACCGGCATTGTAGCATCCATGAATAAAAAAATCCATATCTTACTCTTAGAAGATTCGCCTACCGATGCAGAGCTCATCGAACGTGAGCTGCAAAAAGGAAATTTTTCATTTGTTTTACTCCGGGTAACAACCAGGAATACCTATCAAAATGCGCTGGAAGAATTTAAACCTGATATTATCCTGGCAGATCATAAGCTCCCTTCTTTTGATGGTATTTCTGCCCTGCGGATAGTGGAGGAATGGTGCCCCGACATACCATTCATTTTCATCTCAGGTTACCGGGGAGAAGAACTAGCAGTAGAAACCCTGAAAAGCGGTGCCAAGGACTATATTTTAAAAGATAACCTATCCCGGCTTGTGCCCTCAGTTCGTCTGGCATTGAATGAACGGGAGGAGCAAATAAAACGCAAACAGGCTGAAGAGGCATTACAGAGAAGTCAGGAGCGGCTAAAACTTGCACAGGAAGCAGCTCGTATTGGAACATTTGACTGGAATATACAGACGAATGAGATAGCATTGACGTCAGAGCTTGAAGCGTTATATGGATTAAAACCTGGTGAATTTAAAGGAACGTACGAACACTGGAGGGAAATTGTTCATCCATATGACAGGAAGCGTGCGGAGCAGGACGTTTTTCGGTCCATAAAAGAACAAAAACAACTTGATACGGAATATCGTGTTATCTGGCCGGATACCAGTGTCCACTGGGTTGCTACAAAGGGTAAAACCTTCTATGATACAGGAGGTAAACCCTTACGAATGGTCGGCGTTAATATCGATATTACAGAACGTAAGCGTGCAGAGGAAGACCGTATACGATTGATGAACCAGATACAGCTGCTCCTGGAATCTACGAATGAAGGTATCTATGGAGTTGATTTAAAGGGAAATATAACCTTTATAAACAGAGCAGCAGCAGATATGTTTGGGTACACTATACATGAGCTTACCGGTAAAAATATCTATACCCTGATATACAAGAAAAACAGGGATGTGCCTGTGAAAGGGAGTCACCCCATTCTTGAAGCAATCAAATCGAAATACCCAGTATACCGGACAGATGAGTGTCTTTGCCGAAACGACGGAACATTGGTTTACATTGAATCATCCTATTGCCCGGTTTTAGAAAATGGAATTATTCAAGGCATTGTTGTCTTATCCCGGGACGTTTCTGTCCGGAAAAGAGCCGAAATAGAATTACAGAACTCAAAGCGCCAGTTGGAAATCATCTTTCAGACAGTTGCTGATGGTATTTTTGTCTTTGATAAGAAAGGCAAATTAATCTATGCGAATGATATCAGTGCACGACTGAACGGGTTTCCACCTGTTCAAGAAATATTAAAAATTTCAGATTTAGCTGGTCTCTGGAAGGAATATCGCAGGCGATTTGAAATTACCAATGAACTTGGCAACCCGCTTTTCTTAAAGGAGCTGCCGACCAACAGGGTGTTGAATGGAGAACCAGACCCGGAGGCAATATTCTCCTTTAAAGATAGATCAAAGAATACTATCTGTTGGGTGTTAATCAAATCGAGGCCTGTATTTGATGCACAGGGAAATTTGGAAATGGTAGTAAATATTATCAGTGATATTACTGAATACAAGGAGCAGGAGAGACGAAAAGATGAGTTTATCATCGCTGCAAGCCATGAGTTGAAAACCCCAGTAACAAGCCTTAAGGCCTTCGCACAGCTTCTAAAAAAGATGATAGAAAGAAATGAGGATAAGAAGTATAGGCTCTACATCACAAAAATTGATAAACAAACAGATAAACTGACAAAACTTGTTAACGAGTTACTTGATTTATCGAGGATACAGATCGGAAAAATGGAGCTCAAGAAGAAACACTTTGATTTAAATACATGGATACGAGATATTGCAAAAGACATACAAACCTCTACCAATAATCACACGATAACAACAAAAGGCAAAATAACAAGAAAAATCTATGGGGATAAAGACCGTCTTTCTCAAGTCGTAACAAACCTTCTCTCGAATGCAATTAAGTATTCGCCTGAAACAGACAAAGTTATTATTGAACTCTCGGAGGATAAAGATAAAGCAACTATTGCCATCCAGGATTCCGGCATTGGTATTGAAGAAGAATATCAGGATAAGATATTTGACCGTTTTTTCAGGGTAAATGAAGGAAACAAAAAAACATTCCCGGGGCTAGGTATGGGGTTATATATTTCTCAACAAATAATAAGGCAGCACGGTGGACAAATTTGGGTAGAGAGTGCAAAAGGTAAAGGAGCAATCTTCTCTTTTACTGTACCTTTTAAAAAAACAATACCGGTTGTTCGGTAGTTATTCAGGAATTTGGTTATGAAAAAGATATTAGTTATCGATGATGACCAGGATATATCAGAAGTTATCCAGTTAATCCTTGAGGAGTTTGCTTATGCTTCAGAAATAGTAACGAAAGGCGAAGAGGCATACCAGCGGGTAAAAAAATACAAACCAGACCTTATTCTCCTTGATATATTATTGTCCGGCATAGACGGAAGAACTATTTGCAAGAAATTGAAGAATCAGAAAACTACAAAAAATATTCCTGTTATCATGGTATCTGCACATCCGGGTATCGAAAGCACCGTTAAAGAATGCGGCGCAAATGATTTTCTTGAAAAACCTTTCCATATGAATAAATTATTAAAAAAGGTGAAAAAATATATTTAATCATCCAGCACATATCCTTACTGAAGCAGACATATCAGAAGAAGGCCTGTAAGTATTTTGAACAAGCACCTGTGTATACCCTGTGCCATGTCACACACCCCCGGTTACACCCGTGTGTAAATGCCACACATTGCTAAAGTTGGTCCTGAAATTTACGCCATGAGATCTTTTTCATCCAACTCCTGTAAAATAACATTTGTAAACATCCCTTTCCCCGCAAATAAGATAACCACTTTCCCAGAATTTATCGGTATCGTAGTAAGGTACTGTAATACAATATCTTATAATTAATAAAAGAATCATCGAGTCTTTTAAAAAAAATAACAGCGGAAGCATATCCCAATTGTTTTTTCTCTAATATATTATTTTGGAATACGTTTTTCTTATGAAAGAATGCTCTATGATAATGAATAGAAAGTGTTAATACATACAAGAGAGCATCTCCATTGAATACAAGAAAAACAATACATCGTGGCAAGAAATTAACAACAAGAGAGAAACATGCGTTATGTGGAATTTGTCCCGCTGGATGCTGGGTTACCGTTACCTACAATCATGAAGGACGAATTGATACGGTACGGCCGGATGAGCGTTCAGATTTTGGTATTATCTGTAAACTCGGGGAGCATTCTGCAGATATTGTTTATTCAAAAGACCGCATCCTCTATCCTATGCAGCGAAAAGGACCTAGGGGAACTTACACATTTGAGAGGATATCATGGGATGAGGCATACGATAGTATTATCAGAAGGCTCAATGAAACCAGGCGAGACTTTGGTCCCGAAGCAACTGCAATATATACCGGACGTGGAAATTTTGAACTCTCGCTGTGTGATATCTATCAACCAAAAGAAGTAGCAATTTCATCAGCATCGAGCGTGTTATTCCCTTTCGGATCACCAAACACGATGGGAGCAGGATCGCTGTGTTATGTTTCTTTCGCAATGATTGCTCCCCATGTAACGATGGGTAGTATGCTCATGAATATGTTTTCAGATATTGAAAACGCCGAGCTTATTATCATCTGGGGTGCGAATCCGGCCACAGACTGTCCTCCTCTGGATCTAAAAAGGACAATCAGGGCGCATGAGCGCGGGGCACACGTAGTGGTAATAGACCCCCGGCGAACAATGGCAGCAAAATTAACAAACGCTGAGTGGATACCTGTCCGCTCGGGTACTGATGGAGCATTGGCCCTTGGAATATGCAACGTCCTTATCGCTGAAGAGCTTTACGATGAAGAATTTGTAAGAGGCTGGACGAGGGGATTTGATGAGTTTTCTCAATATGTACAGCATTTCAGGCCGGAGGTTGTAGAGGATATTACCGGCGTTCCTGCCGGGAAGATTATATCACTTGCGGGGCGTATTTCCCGTATGCGGGGAGTATCACCTGTCATGTACAGCGGTCTTGAATATAGTGACAGCGGCGTACAGGCAATACGCGCAGTCCATGTATTGTGGGCACTTGCGGGACAGTTAGATGTTCCCGGAGGCTGGTGTTTTACCATGCGGGAAAACCACTTTCCCATTAACCGTGAAGGCCATATTCCAAATCCGGATGTACGCAGGACAATAGGTAGCGACAGATTCCCCATCTATAATTTATACCGTAAGGAATCTCATCCTATAGCCCTGCCTGATGCAGTCATTCATGGCAAACCATATCCTATCCGTTCTCTTATTATTTCAGGCGCTTCACTCATAACCGCCTGGCCGCAGCCAGAGATATGGAGGAAGACCCTCCGTGCCCTTGATTTTCTTGTCTGTATAGATCGCCAGCTCACTGCTGACGCAGCTTATGCAGATATTGTACTCCCGGCTACAACCATGTATGAAATTGAATCGTATATGGTATACGGACCAATCTTTCGAATACGGGAAAAGGTTATTGATCCTTTGGGAGAGGCACGGAATGATTTCTTCATCATGGCAGAACTTGCACGCCGTTTAGGCTACGGACACCTCTATCCGCAAAGTGAAGAAGAGTTACTCCGTCATGTTTTAAAAGGATCCGGATTTACCTTAGAAGAAGTACGTGCACAAGGTGGAATCGTACAGGTCCCTACAGCGATCTCCCAGTACAGGAAGTGGGAAAAGGGGCTTTTACGGACGGACAGAAGACCGGGGTTTCACACACCAACAGGAAAATTTGAGATCGCCTCAATAATCCTTGAAGAACACGGCTATGATCCATTGCCAATCTATACAGAGCCCCAGGAGGGACCTCTTTCCAGTCCAGAATTTTTACAAGAATTTCCTTTGATTTTCAACTCCGGATCCCGGGTAACTACCGACTTCCGTTCACAACATCATGGCATTCCCGGCCTGTACAAAGAACGGCCTGAACCGACAGTGACAATAAATACCCGCGATGCGGAAGAAAGGGATATTAAAGATGGTAACCAGGTTTTTGTTCAAACTGCAAGAGGACACGTTATTATGAGGGCAGTGGTTACCGATGATATTATGAAAGGTACCGTAGATGCAAATATGGGAGGCGGCGGTCCTGTAGGACCCAGGGCATGGCGGGAATGTAATATCAATGAATTGACGGATCACACCCGTTACGATCCTATTTCAGGATTTCCTGTTTATAAGGCCCTTCTTTGTAACGTGACAAAAGTTTCCGGGCAAGAGAAGGCTGTTAAGATAAACTCCGGCGAACACAGCTCATGTGTAGAAGCTATAATAACAGCAGGAAAGAGAGAAGATACGAAAAGGCGTATCTACCTTGATCATAATGCCACGACACCGCTTCATCCGGACGTTTGTGAGGCAATGACAAGGTGTATGAATAATCACTTTGGAAACCCTTCCAGCATTTATAAAGAAGGAAAAGAGTCCCAGGTTCTCCTGGAATCAGCACGGAGAAGTATTGCACAGTTAATACATTGTACGGCACGGCGGATTATTTTTACCGGAAGTGGTTCTGAATCAAATAATCTCGTATTAAAAGGTATTGCATTTGCCGGGCAAAATAAGCACAAAAAAAACCATATTATTACTACCCGGGTAGAACACCCGTCAGTACTCATGACATGCAAATGGCTGGAGAAGTACGGTTTTCAAGTAACGTATCTTATGGTGGATGATACAGGGATGGTTGATCCGGATGATTTAACCAACGCCATTACCGATAGAACCTGCCTTGTAAGCATAATGTCTGCAAATAATGAAACCGGAACACTGCAACCCATTAAGGAATTAACAACCATAACAAAGAGATATGGGGTTTTATTTCATACCGATTGTGTACAGGGAGTGGGAAAGATTCCGGTAGATGTAGAAGCGCTTGGTGTAGATTTTTTATCGATATCAGGACATAAAATCTATGGTCCGAAAGGTATTGGAGCACTGTATATCCGGACCGGAGTTTCCCTTGAATCCCTTATCCACGGCGGGAAACAGGAAGGTGGATTACGTGCAGGAACAGAAAATATAATCGGAATAGCAGGATTTGGTAGGGCCGCTGAAATTGCACCGGGAAACCTTCTTTTCATGAATAGGGTAACGGAAATGCGTAACAGACTTGAAGAGGGAATTCGAAAATTAATCCCTGAAGTGAAACTAAACGGTCATAGAATAAAAAGGCTGCCGAATACCTTAAATATTACCCTTCCCGGTATGCGGGGTGAATCAATAGTATTAGCTCTGAATCAAAAAGGAGTATCTCTTTCCTCCGGTTCTGCGTGCCGTGCCGGCTCCCCAAAACCATCGCATACACTTTTAGCAATGGGGTTGTCAGAGGAAGAAGCGCATTGCTCTATCAGATTTTCTCTCGGGACTGAAACTACCGGAGAAGAAATTGATGAGACAATAGCGCTTCTCGACACAGTAATCCGTAATTCAAAGAATATTGTACGCTTTATTCCCTGCCGGTAATTGGGAAAAAGTACTATTAGGGTCAAGAGAGACTCTGTATCCTTATTATTGTATGGATATCTTTTCTTTGCGTATTTTTTGGAAGATGTTATGTAAGAGAGGAGGCTCTATCCATGTACAACGCTTCCAGCACTGACCGAATTGAAATAGTCGGTCCTACCAACGTTACCTCTATGAATGAGTTTAGGAGAGATATTTTAAAAGGTTTAACGGCTTCACAAAAATTTATCCCGAGTAAATATTTTTATGATGCCTGTGGTTCAAATCTTTTTGAAAAGATTTGTCTTTTACCTGAATATTACCTAACACGCATGGAGCTGTCCATCTTAAAAGATTCAGCCTCTGCTATAATGGAGAACTTTCAAGGAGGTGATCTTATAGAATTAGGATCAGGTGCAAGCTGGAAGGTGAAAACCCTTTTAAATGTAGCATACCAATCGAGTTTAATAGATATACGCTATATACCGATTGATGTAAATGAATTGGTTCTCAAGGAAGCATCAAAAGAATTACTGAGTGAATACCCTCATCTAAAAGTACTGGGCATCGTGGCTGATTTTACGAAGAAGATAGAAAAAATTCCTACCGAACGTGAAAAATTATTTATTCTTTTTGGGAGCACGATTGGTAACTTCCACGAGAAAGAAGCTATAACCTTCTTAAGAAATATAGCACAGTTAATGGAGCCAAACGACCGGTTCCTTCTTGGCTTAGATATGGTTAAGCCACGTGAGGTATTAGAGCCTGCTTATAATGATACCCAGGGTGTTACTTCTGAATTTAATAAAAATATTCTTTCTGTAGTAAACAGAAAACTCGACGCAAATTTTCATTTAGATCATTTTGACCATTACGCATTTTTTGATAGTGAAAAGAGTCAAATGGAAATGCATCTGCGTGCTAACTGTAAGATTGCTGCAGAAATTAAAGGGCTAAATCTGCACATTACCATGGAAAAAGGCGAAACTATTCGAACCGAAATATCCCGTAAGTTTACTATAAGGAGAGCCGAGGCTATGATTGCCGAAGCCGGTTTTGTCATTAAACGGTGGTTCTTTGATCCTAATCAATGGTTTTCCCTCATCGAATTAACGAGATCAACCTCAGATTTATGGAAAAGACATTTGAATGATCAGCTCACACAGAGAAGGGCAAGAAAAGAAAACTTAAGAAAGTGTAAATTTGCGAACATGAAACGACCGGTAAGGATGCATGGAAAGGTGTAATCAAAAGAAATAGAGAACATGGTTGATAATCATAACTTCAGATTTTATCGACAGTTATATTTCAAACCCCACACCTGTAAATTTTGGTTTTTCGTGTCCTTTGGCAAGCGTATTGCTAATATCTATTGAGTAAATCGACAAAATTCTTAAGATGCGATCCGTTGCATCTGTTTGGGTTCCCCTCCTTTCTTGGAACATCAAGAACAAAGTCCCCTCTCAGATGCAACATCCCTTTAAAGAACACCTGCTTTTCGTATGTTTTGAAAACAAACGGAATAATTTATGTAATACTTGTATTGAGAATTATAAATGGGGAGGGTACAGTATGCCAGCAAAGAAAGAACATATAAATGGTGTGAGCGAGAAAGAGCAGCGTCAATATGAGCATGTGAAAAAAAAAGCCAAAAAATCAGGGAGATACGGAAAAAGAGCAAAAGAAGTAGCAGCACGAACTGTATTAAAACGACATAAAGAAAAGGGTCACAAGAAAGGTCAATGAGGAACGGATTATGAGAACAAAAAATATTATTCTCGACATTCTTCTCTTTGCTTTTACCGATTTATTAAAGCGATATGAACAAACGTCCGTTGATCTGATAAAGATTAAATCCTTAAGCTACTATGTAAAAGGTATTAAAATTGTGCGGTCTGCATACCTTGGTATATTTCTGTTACTTCTGGTCTTCATTCTCATGATTAATGGTTTTTTTCTCATACATCTGGCATTTTTCTACTATATCCCCTGGAGTAGGGATATGAAACTTATAACACTTTTCGCACTTGGTATCTGCTACTTCCTTATTCCCCTGGGAATACATCTCTATTATGTATCCCAGAAACGCTGGATGAAGCTATCAAAGGCTGATAAATTGATGCATACAAAATTGTAAGGAGTAAGTATAAAAATACGTGAATTAAGAGAGGAGATAGTGTGTTATGGATCAGAGTAAAATACATGAAGTTCTTGAGTTCTTAAATACGCAATCAAGAGAAAAAAAAGAGGAAATCAACCAGTTGATCAGAGAAAAGTATACGAATATCAAAGAAATGATGAGCGAGACTATGGCTAGTGGGGAAAAAAAAGCACAGGAAATGGTGACTGATATTGATATAACAGTCCGTGAGAATCCATGGTTATCGGTGGGTATTGCCGCTTTTGTTGGTTTTCTCTTAGGTTTTTCTTTCGAATCGGCATGCAAACGTACAAAATAAATATTTATGGATAGGAAGCATTATAAGGACAAAAAATTGGAAAGGAAAATATACCATGGTTAATCAAGCCCAAGAGGGTCGAAAAACAGAGGCTGGTGTAAAAGAAGAGAAAGCGATCAGCGCTAATGAAAAAATTAACAGAGCACTCCAGCTCCTTGATGAAGCAGCAAGAGAAAAGAAGGAAGAACTGAATCATTTAATTAGCGAAAAGTATTCAAATGTCAGAGAGTTTATGAATCAAACCGCAGAAACATATAAAGGCGTAATAGATAAAACGAAACACAGCATAGATGAGGCTATGATAAGTGGGGAAGAAAGGATAAAAGAAATGAAAGCCGGATTAGATCAAAAATTTCATGAGAACCCATGGCCCTTTTTAATCATCACTTCCATTATTTGTCTTGCCTCTGGTTTTATTATTGGCGGGACAAAACGTCCAACAAGATAGGAAAACTGAGTACCCTCTGTCATTTCTCAGAAGGGGAATTTAGAGAACAGGTAATACGTGCGTTATTACCCTGTGAAGCTTATCTCAACATTCGCCATGAGAAATGACACGGTTTCACCCGGTAACCACATTTTACAGATTTATTTTCTATAGAAATGTGACATGCCACACTTTTTGCGACGGCACACCTCTGTGATATGTCACGCTTTATTGTCTTTATATATCTTAATTCTCCCCTTACAAGTTTGCTTTTTACCATAAAAGTCATTTTTTTTCTTTCACGGTATATTTTTTGATGTTCATCAGATTTATAACGCCCGTTAGTACAGAAAAGTGAAACCAAAAGTGTCTCTTGTCAGATACCAAGTATTATATACTCAAACAACAGGATAAACAACAGAGTGTTGTTGATTTTTTTACATTATCCATATTTTCATACGCTCTTACATAGGGAAAAAAATGAAAAGAGGAAACATGCTTTCTTTAGCACCAATGTCCCTCCTGCTTATCCTATTTTCAGTACAATCTCTCATGGCTAAACAGCGAGATACAGGCGAACCATTACCAGGAGAGGTTATTCAGAAAGTCCGAAAATTTCAGATACCTTTTATCGCTAACAAGGGACAAATTGATGAGCGGATAGGATTTTATACCAGTATCCCCGGAGGAACTGTATTCATTACAAAAGATAGTTACGGCAATTGTATGGTAATGGATCAAAACGGGAATGTATATATAGGGAGCTGGACTGAATCATTAGATTTCCCGACAACTGCGAACGCATCTGATGCCTCTTATAATGACGGTTACGATGTTTTTATATCAAAATTTGATAATAATCTTTGTTCCACATCCCTTCCCCCAACAGCAATAACAGGATCTGCAACAGATATAACAACTACTTCAGTAACTTTACATGGGACAGTAAATGCCAGGGGATTAGATACGGTTGCATGGTTTGAATATGGTACAGAAAAAGGACGGGATGCAAAAACCTCACCAGAACAAACAGTAATCGGTTCCAGCGATACCGGAGTAAATATTACCATACGTGAATTATCAGGAGGGTTGATATATTACTACAGGCTGGTAGCCCGGAATGAAGCTGGAATCACTTACGGGGAACAGGCTACTTTTTTTTCCTGTGTAGATACTTACGAACCGAATAATAATTTTGATACCGCATACGGTCCAATATATTCAGGAAGCAGTATATAAGAATTTTACCCGGCTCTTTTACGAAAGGAGGTAAGAAAGGAGATGAATGTGTAAAAGAATTAAGTTTCTGAAACTTTATCCCTGGGTGTATTGGTTCGTATTTTGCACCATTACATCGATATCTGGAATGCTTGCCACGGATATATCCTGCGTAATCCCATGAATAATTACATGAAAAGGAGGAAAACAGATGAATAAAAAAATAATAAACAAAAAGAATTTGGCGCTCATAGCCTTCACATTCCTTATGGCAACCGCTGGTTGTGCTATACATCGTGAATCAGCAAAGAGGGCCCCTGTCGCCCGTGCACCTTCGCTTTATAGAGTCGTTCAACCCGGGGCGCAACATGTAAGAATTGCACCAAACCTGAGTGGTGAATATGAAATGTTACCGACTAATTCAGTACTTGTTCAAGTAGGAACAGATTATCTTACAAATTTCGATGTTAGCATTGATGGCGAAACCATACCATTGGCCGAAGATTCGGCAAGACAGCGCGAATTGGATGCTGCAGATAAAGGATACTATACGATAAGTCTCAATAAAGATATCAGCACAGCCGATATAGCAAACTGGAATATTCAGATTTATCCTCCAAGAGGAGCACGAGAAGGCGATGGATTTAATATAAACATAAGAACTGTTTCCGTCAATCCATTCCATACCGGAGCTGAAAGAGTTAGCGCTCCTTTAACTATTCCTGTGGTACCAGGGAGAGAAGGAGAAATGCGCAGGGGTGAGAGAATAGAAGAGGAAGAATTGCGGATGCCCTGAACCGAAATAAGGGATAAAAGATACCTCTCTAACAAGGTGGTGCAGGAGGCGACTAGTGTATCGTGTGCTAGTCGCCATTGTCACCATATCAAATATTTCAGTCCAATCGAGAATGGTAAAACCATCAGGGAGCAGTATTGCCGGAATGTACCTTTCTATAATTCATTGGTATAGCTGACAAAAAATTGATATCATAAAAGATAACATGGGCTCACTGTTACCCTTACCATTCAAGCGTGTTTTTTCACCGTATGAGATTATTGAAAAAATTATTCACTATTGGCTTATGTATAACGATCTTTTTTATTTCATCGTACTCCGGTTTCGCCGATGATACCTGGCACCTGCATGATAACGAACCGGAGATGAGCGATGACGAAGAGATTGAGTTGGGAAAACGGGTTGATGAGTACATAAAGAAGCGATTTCATCTGTGTACAGATACAGAACTCAATAAACGAGTAAATAACATTACACAAAAACTTGTTTTGCTATCGGATAGAAAAACCCTCCCTTATACCTGTACGATTATTGAATCATTCTCAGTTAATGCTTTTTCTGCCCCGGGCGGATATATATACCTGACATACGGTTTATTAGAGTTTGCAGAAAATGAGGATGAATTGGCAGGGATTATTGGTCATGAAATTGCTCACGCATCTTTGAAACATGTTGCACGGTTATACCACGATGTTATTGAAATCTTTTCACACAAGGATAACGGAACAAGTACTGATGGAAACCTGATATTACATACCCATTTAAAGGAATTTGAACAAGAGGCAGACTCTCTGGGTGTTTTCTATGCATGCAGGGCAGGTTTTAATCCGGATGGATTACCGGATTTTTTAGAAAGACATTTAAATTTCATGTCACATCACGGGGCCTTAAGTATTCTGAATTTTGGCTTCTTTGTCACAGTTAACACAAGAATTAACCTTTTACGGGAGTATATACTTACCTTAAAGAAGGAGGAGAAGAAGGAGGAAATTTATGAAAGCAATGACTGAACAGAACTTAATTAATGCCTTTGGCGGCGAAAGTCAGGCACATATGCGCTATCTCCATTTTGCCGATCAGGCTGATAAAGAGAATTTTCCTAATACCGCCCGGCTATTCCGGGCTATCTCTCATGCAGAATACGTCCATGCAGGTGACCATTATCGTGAACTTATTCATCTCGAGGGTGGATTTGTGGCAAATAGTATGGCGGCGTTTGGTCCCGGCGATACAAAAAAAAACATACGATTAGCTATTATGGGAGAAAACTACGAGATCACCGAAATGTACCCTTCCTTCATAGAGATTGCTAAATTCCAGGGAGAAAAGGGCGCGGAGAGAAGTTTTCGATGGGCTTATGGTACAGAAAAAATGCATAAGATACTTTTTGAAAAGGCAAAGGAGTCTGTCGACAGAAATACTGACGCAGTACTTGGGCCAATTCAGGTCTGTAGAATTTGTGGATACACCCTTGAAGGTGAAGCCCCTGATAAATGTCCTCTTTGTGAGGCAAAAAAGGAAGATTTTACCGCTTTCACATAAAAGAAATGAACGAGCAGCATTTTATGAATGCCTTTGGCGGTAAAAGTCAATCTCACGTGCGTTATCGATATTTTGCCGCCCAGGCTGAAGCAGAAAAACTTCCAAATGTTGCCCGGTTATTTCGTGCCATTGCCTATTCAGAATATATTCAGGCAAGCAATTATCATCTTAAACTCGGACATTTAGAAAGGATATTTACGACAAGCAGTATAGTAACATGTGGGTTCGGTAATACAAAGAAGAATTTAGCATTAGCGATTACAGGAAAAGAGTTTGGTATTACCGAAATGTATCCCCCTGAATACAAGGGATTGACAAAATCCCGAAAAGAAAAAATCACCGAAAGAAATCTTCTCTGGAATTATCTTGTTGAAAGATTACACAAAAAACTCCTTGAAAAAGTTAAAAAGGTTATTGACAAAAATCATGATATAGAACCAAAATCTATCCATATCTGCCGGGTTTGTGGATATACACGAAGAGGAGAACTCCCAAATAAATGTCCTATATGCAAAGTAACAAAGGAAAAATTCACCACCTTCACGTAAACCACGAAAACAGCCAGCCTCTATCAAAAATCCCTCCGAAAAAAACCTTGAAATTACTACAGTTTGTCATTACTATAACATTGCTATTAGCTGAAAATATATTTAATACGATTAAGTGAATTATAGTAATGCGCCAGGGAAGGGTAATCACACTATTGACGGATTTTGGTAATCAGGATGCATACGTAGGTATCATGAAAGGAGTGATAACCCGGATCAATCCTTCGGCAAATATTATTGACATATGCCACGCCAATCCTCCCCAGGATATAATGAATGGCGCCTACCTCCTTTTTACATCCTATAAGTACTTTCCCAGGGGAACTATTCATGTCGCTGTTATTGACCCGGGTGTCGGAAGTGCAAGAGGCATTGTGTGTGTTGAAACGCACGATTATCTCTTTCTCGTACCGAATAATGGACTCCTTAGCTTTATCGCCGGGAAAGAAAAACCGGAACGCATCATTCAGGTAACAAACAGGAAATATTTCTTGCCAGCTCCAAGCAACACGTTTCACGGCCGTGATATTTTTGCACCAGTAGCAGCCCACCTATCGTTGGGGTTAAAACCCCGGCAGCTTGGCACCAGGGTTGACCGGCTGGAATGTTTCGATATACCAAAACCTCATTATAAAAGGATAGGGCACATCGAGGCCACTATCATCTCAGTGGACAGATTTGGAAATCTTATTACGAGTATTACCGGCGAAGATATAGAAGGCTTGAAACAGAATCAAAAAGATATAGAAGTAACTGTCGGAAAAAAGAAGCTGGTAGGATTACAGAAAACATATACGGATGTAAAAGCAGGCAAACCACTCGCCCTCCTCGGAAGTACGGATTTTCTTGAAATCTCCGTCAACCAAGGAGATGCTCAAAGATATTTTGGGGTGAAGAAAGGTGATACGGTATGTATTCGTTTACTCCCACGAAAGAAATAAAGAGGCTATGTGCAGTATTTATCATACACACATACCCTCAATAGAAATATACGAAAATATATGGAAAATAAAACCAGGAAAGAGCAATTAGAAGTATGGGATAAGACATATCTTTGGCATCCTTTTACCCAGATGCAGGATTATCTCAAGGAATCCCCTCTCATCATAGAGGAGGGAAGCGGTACCCTTCTCAAAGATATTGACGGGAAAGAATACATTGATGGAATATCGTCTATGTGGTGTAACCTGCATGGTCACCGCAGAAAGGAAATTGACGATGCTATAAAAGGGCAGCTTGCTAAGGTTGCACATACTACACTCTTAGGACTATCCAATATACCATCCATTGAACTTGCCAGAAAACTTATTGAAGTTACACCGAAAGGGCTGGAGAAGGTTTTTTATTCTGACAACGGTTCTACCGCCAATGAAGTTGCACTTAAGATGGCCTTTCAGTACTGGCAGAATAAAGGGTATAAGGATAAAACAGAATTTGTAGCCTTACAGCATGGTTATCACGGTGATACCATTGGAACGATGAGTGTTGGTGGAATACACTTGTTTCACGGAGCTTTCAGACCCCTGTATTTTAAAACCCATTTTGCCCCGTCACCTTACTGTTATCGATGTCCGCTTGGAGAGGAGCGCAAGGATTGTGCATTGAAGTGTCTTGGGAAATTAGAAAATATCTTACAGGGAAACTCCCACCGTATTGCTGCCCTCATAATGGAACCCCTGGTTCAGGGAGCCGGCGGGATGATTATGCACCCAAGAGGTTACCTGTCGGGTGTACGCACTTTATGCAAAAAATACAATATCCTCCTTATTGTAGACGAGGTACTTACAGGCTTTGGAAGAACAGGAAAAATGTTTGCATGCCTGCATGAAGATATTGTTCCTGATATCATGACGTTATCCAAGGGTATTAACGGAGGCTATATGCCACTGGCTGCCACACTTACCACACAGGAAATTTATCATGCCTTTTTAGGAGAATTTTCCAGTTTAAAGACCTTCTTTCATGGGCATACATACACGGGTAATCCACTGGCATGCTCCGCAGCTTTAGCGAGTTTAGAACTGTTTGAGAAGGACCGTATACTTGAAAACCTGGAGACAAAGATTAATCAGGTATGTAACATACTAAAGACTTTTGAATCACTGAAACATGTTGGAAACGTCAGGCAGTGCGGATTTATTGCTGCCATTGAATTAGTTAAAGACAAAACTACGAAAGAACCATATCCCTGGGAAGAACGGATAGGAGTTAAAGTCTGCATCGAGGCAAGGAAATATGGTGTGCTGATCAGGCCACTCGGTCATATTATTATCATTATGCCTCCGTTCATTATTAAGCCTCATGAATTAGATACGTTAATTGGCAGTACCTATAAGTCAATACAGGCTATAACAGGTTAAAAGTGTGTTGGAGATGGAATCGCTAATGGCATTGAGAGGAATGGTATGAAAAGGGGATATTTTATTACGGGGACTGATACGGGTGTCGGAAAAACCCTTGTTGCGGGCGGTTTAGCGGCCATTTACAAGAGCAGAGGAATAAATGTAGGTGTTATGAAACCAATCGCAACAGGCTGTAAAAAGGTACAGAATACTCTTATATCAGATGATACCATTTTTTTAAAACATGCAGCAGAGGTAAATGACGAGTATGAACTTATAAATCCTGTTAGCCTCGAACAACCATTGGCTCCGATAATAGCAGCACGAATGAGCAATACAAAAATAGACCTGGAAAAGGTGCATTCAGCATTTGATACCTTGTTTGAAAGGCATGACGCCCTTTTTGTTGAAGGAATTGGGGGACTATTGGTTCCTATTGATGAATATTATTTTATTATAGACATGGCAAATGAACTAGAACTCCCGTTAATAGTTGTTTGCCGGAACATCCTTGGCACAATAAACCATACCTTGCTTACCGTATCATATGCACGTCAGCATGGATTAGATATAAAAGGAATCATCGTAAACGAATCTATTGAAACCCCCGATGATACCCTTAAAAAAACAAACATCGATGAGTTAAAAAGATTAACAGACCTTCCTATACTAGGCATCATCCCTTTTGATAAGAGGCTTGATACAAGAAATTTCAACAAAGAGGTAGTACTAAAAATTTTTCGTGATAAAATAAACAAAGATATTATAATATAAATTTTATTAATATGATTTGTTGGGTTTCGCTCTGCTTAACCCCCCAATGACCTTAGGAGTAAAAATCACATGAAAACTCAGTTAGAGCTTGCACGCGAAGGTGTTATAACGGATGCCATGAAAGAGGCGGCTGTTTACGATGATGTATCTCCGGAATTTATCCGTGAAGGTATTGCAAAAGGGCAGATTGTTATCTACGGAAATCCTCACAGGAAATCCCGCGTTGTTGGTATTGGAAAAGGACTCAGGACAAAGGTAAATGCCAGTATCGGTACCTCCCCCGATATTATCGATATCGATATGGAGGTAAAGAAGGCCCAGACCGCTGAAAAATATGGTGCTGATACCCTAATGGAACTCTCAACCGGGGGGGAATTACCTCAGATCAGAAGGCGTGTACTGGACTCCATCTCTCTCACCGTGGGTACTGTCCCGCTTTATCAGGCTGCTATTGAGACTATTGCAAAAAAAGGTTCTGTTGTGCATATGGAATCAGATTTTCTCTTTGATGTTATTGAGCAACAGGCAGAAGAGGGTATTGGGTTCATGGCCATCCATTGCGGTATTAATCTCACAACACTTGAACGGCTGAGAAAACAAGGATATCGGTACGGCGGGCTCGTTAGTCGCGGTGGCTCATTCCTTACTGCATGGATGAATCATAATGAGAAGGAAAATCCGCTCTATGAAGAGATTGATCGTCTCATAGATATCATGAAAAAACATGATGTCATTTTGAGCCTTGGAAATGGCCTCAGGGCCGGTGCTATCCATGACAGTACGGACCGCGCACAAATACAAGAGCTTATTATAAATTCTGAAATCGCTGAATATGCTCAAAGTAAAGGTGTGCAAATTATTGTTGAAGGTCCGGGACATATCCCTATTGATGAAATTGAGGCTAACGTACTTATACAAAAACGCATGAGTAACAACGCTCCATTTTACATGCTTGGCCCAATTACTACTGATATAGCCCCTGGATATGATCATATTTCATCGGCTATTGGTGCGGCCCTCTCATCCTGTTACGGAGCCGATTTTATCTGCTATGTTACACCGCCCGAACATCTTGCACTTCCGGCCCCTGACGATGTTCGAGATGGTGTCATGGCTGCCCGTATTGCAGCCCATGTAGGTGATATGGTAAAGTTAAAAGAAAAAGTAAAAAATCTGGATCTTAAAATGGGTATTGCTCGCAGAGACCTGGATTGGAAGACTCAATACGAAACTGCCATCACAAAGGAGCGGGCACAGGAAATCCGGGGTAGCCGGCCTCCTATGGACGAGGATACCTGTACCATGTGCGGCAATTTATGTTCATTAAAAGGTGTAATGAAATATTATGAACAAGACTTGGAAAAAAGCCGCAAAAAAAGTGCAAACCCTGCAGCATTCTAAATAAAAATGTTTCATATTCGTAGTTTTTTTTAACGCTCTCTACACTATGTCTGTAATCCTGTTAGAACCCCCACGCCCTGAAGATCCAAACCGATGCGAGGATGTAGTGAATGCCCCTTTATCGGCCTGTCTCTTTACGGGATATATAGCTTCAGTGCTCAAGAAACATGCTATAGAGGTAGAAATTATTCATGCACATCTTTACGATTGGTCAGTAGAACAGACAATTACCCATCTTTCAAAGAAAAATATTTCACTCCTGTGTGTTCATACCCTCTATCTTTGGGAAAAGATGCGGGATATCTTTACCATGCTTTCAGGAGTAAAATCAAGAAATATACGGACACATATCAATCTTTATGGGTACTATCCTACGTTTGCCTATAAGAAAATTCTTAACAGCTTTCCCTGTGTTGATTCTGTAACTGTTGGTGAACCTGAGTTTACAACCCTTGATCTTGCAAAACACCTCATATCAAAAAGAATGACACCGGAATCTCCCTCTGCTTCTGTATCATCTCTCCCCTTCTCTCAAGGGAGAATTACAGGACTTGCCTACAGAGATACCGACGGAAAAGTTACGTTTTATCCCCGGTCTCCTATCGAAGACTTAGACCAGCTTCCCTATCCTTATAGACAAGATATAGATCTCTATAAGAAGAAAAACATCGCAACGTATATACAGGGAAGTCGCGGTTGTTACGGGCACTGTACCTTCTGTTATTTAAATCCTTTCTACGGAAGAACAAATCAGTGGCGTGGCAGGAGTGCAAAAAATATCTTTGAAGAAATTCTCACCCTCTCTACCGAATATTCTTTAAAAGATTTCTATTTTTCAGACGCCAATTTCTTTGGGCCGGGAAAATCCGGCCAAGAACGGGCTGCTACTCTGGCGGAACTTATCCTGGCCCATGATCTAACTATTCGTTTTGGTTTTGAATGCCGGGTGAATGATATAGAGGAACACTCCCTCTCAAAACTCGTTATGGCTGGTCTTACCAACGTATTCCTGGGCCTGGAGAGCGGAGACCCTGCATCACTGAGGAGATTTAAAAAGCATACTACCGTTGATGAGAATAAAAGGGCCATCCAACTGCTGCGGGAATACGGAATTGAACCGACCTTTGGCTTTCTTATGTTTGAACCAAACTCTACGTTAGAAAGTATACGAAATAATTTTGAATTTTTGCAGGAAATGCGCATTATGACTACTCCCGCCGTGACTGCCCATCTCCTGTATCACCGGCAGACCCTTTTTGAGGGAACACCTGATTATCAATCTATGATACATCAGAACACTAATACACATGCCCCTTTTACGACATATGAAATACCTTATAAGATAAAAGATCCGAAGGTTGATATATTTTCTGAAATCATTACCACTGTTTGCAGAGCCATATTATCCTCGCTCCCAAAAACCTTCATCTGTAACGAAACAACCTTATCAAGGAGAAGTATGGAACCGGGACCACTCGAAACAGTAAATGATCTCCTGATCATGTTCTTTGAGAAGACCCTGTCTGATTTTGAGGCAGATATCATTGATTATTCTGCCCCTACGGTAGTGAAAGAAGTGAGTCAAAAATTAATCTGCGAAATAGAGGCAAATGTACAGTCATTATCTTCATCTAACATTAAATAGGGGTTCAAAATGGACACAATAAATTATCCTTACTTTGAACATCTTCTTCAGCTGAGTTGTGGTTACTGGAAATCGTGCATCCTCTTTACAGCAGTAGAACTTGACATCTTTACTCTTATCAGAAAAGGCAAGCATACGGTTGAAGACATCTCGCAGTCTGTTGGCACCGATGAACGGGCAACGGAGATGCTCCTAAACGCCCTTGTTTCTCTTGAATTGCTTACAAAACAGGGAAACCGTTATTATACTTCTCAGATTTCAGATCTCTATTTAATTAAAGAAAAACCTTACTATCAGGGCGATTTTATTCACCATTTCCATAACATGATGGAAAACTGGGAGATGCTTCCTGAAACGATAAAGACGGGAAAGGCAGTATCGTTAAGGGATTTACCTGAAGAAGCAGATCCCCATGACCTCAGAGATTTTATTACTGCTATGCATAACATCGCTTCTGTAAAAGCAGAAGACCTTTGTAAGAGAATTGATTTGGAAAGAGCAAAAATACTACTGGATCTTGGGGGGGGCCCGGGTACCTATGCTATCACCTGCGTAAAGGCAAATCCGCATCTCCGTGCCGTAGTGTTTGATTTAGAACATGTCATTAAACTTACCCGGGAGTTTATTAAATCCGCTGACATAGAAGACCGTGTTACTACACAGGCAGGTAACTGCCTGGAGGACAATTTTGGGGAAAATATCTACGATGTAATCCTTATCTCAAACCTTCTCCATATCTATAGCCCTGAAAATAACATGAAGATACTGAAAAAGTGCTGGAATGCATTAAAGGAGGATGGACAGATTATCATCCACGAGTTTATACTCGATAAGACCAAAACCCAACCCCCGTTTGCAACACTTTTTAGCCTGAATATGCTCATTGGTACACAGGAAGGTGCGTCTTATAATGAATCAGAATACAGGGAGTGGCTTGAAAATACAGGCTTCCAGTATCTCAAAAGGACAGACCTGATGTCTAATTCTGCATTAATAATAGGTATAAAGTCAATATTACCAGGTTAACGATCACTCTCCCCCTTTAAACCAACATTCAAGAGGTTTTTTATGTACTTAACCCCGAAGGGGTGAAATGATTGTAGCAAAAGAATAAACCACAGACTAATAACCCCGAAGGGGTGACATTATGAAGCTGTTAGTTCGACAAGCTTACTACAAGGTTTTGGCACCACCGTTCCGGGTTAGCTGTTATTTTCATTTTTTATTTACAAGTATGTCACCCCTTCGGGGTTTACAATTCTTCTGAGGTCTTTTGCTATAATCATGGCATCCCTTCGGGATTAAAAACAATTGAACATAAAGAATCACTGTTGCATCATAGTAACATCATTAACCTTATAACAACACCTACCCGTAAACACGCTTACATAAAATGAAAATCCCTATACAATCAAGCTAAGGAATTTTGCTGTACTTTTTGGAGGAATAGTACCTTTTTTCTCTCCTCTCTCACATCCTGAATTATCTCAACACATGTATATTTTTGAGAACCTCTTCATCTGAAAACCTCTCGAATGTCAGTTTTTAAAGACGCGAATAATGACTTATTTCGGGAATAGTTCGGTTACATGCATTTAACCGTAATATTAAAGAAATACTTAACATATATAGGAAAAAGTGCTATACTTTTTTAAGAAGGAAAAAAGTATTGAAAAACATAGCTTTTCAGTAAGAAATGAAAAACAATATTACTTTTATAAAGGATATAAGTTTTGATTCTAAAAAGATAGAAGATCCCTACATCACCGAAGCATATATCCCTGAAGAGTATAATTTAAGAATTTCAGAAACAGGTCTTCAACTTATACAGAGAAACGAATTACGGCACGCCGTTGGCATTGTTGCGGCAAGATCTCATAAGTACTTTAGTACAAACGGTGAAGGTTTTAATGTCTTTCGCTTACGCAGCATGGCCATCTGGTGGCTCAGGCATATCTATAACAGCTTTAATTGGTGGAAGGCATACGTAGTAAATGCAGAGGGTGAGCGAAAAGATATGCCAATGCTTTATATAGGGGAACAATTTGGCTCTGCAAGCGGTACGAAAGATACAGAAGCAGACATTGTGCTCAGTGCCTTTGAAAATGACCAGTGTATCACCAGTGAAAGAGCAAGAGGCGGAACGATTTTTGCTGTCGGATACAGCGAACGGGGAGGATTATTTAATTCTCCGGATATGTATGGTGTTAAAACCATTGTTGGTAATAAGTATAAAGGCGTAGGTGTTAATGTAACGCACAGTATTACAAAGAACTTATGGCTTATGGCCGAAAGTGTAATAAAGAGCGAGCATGGGACAATTAGCCTACAAAACATTCAAAATAAGATCAAAAAAATGAAGGTGGTTGTCCTGAATAGACCAAGGCATAAGAAACTGATTCAGACGATCAGGGGTCTTGGTGCAGAAGTGATCCTTGTGAAGGACGATGACCTCACCCCTACTCTCGCTGCTGCAAGAAACGAAATTGATTTGATTGTAGGAGTTGGAGGAATCCCTGAAGCAGCACTCAGTGCAATTATTGTTAAAAATCTGGGCGGCGAAATGAGCCTCAGAATATTACCCGGTGATGTGGCACAAAATGAAAGGTTATTAAGAAAGATAAGCAACTGGAGCCTCTTCAAGAAAAACGAAATTGACATTTTAAGGAACTTTAAAATCGTCAGGCCAGGTACAGAAAAAGAAGATGAATTACCATGGAATACCATACTAACATCGAAAGAACTCGTAAAGGGGCAGGACACCGTTTTTACTGCCAGTGTTATTAAAAAAAATCCCTGGATGAAGTTCCCCAACGGAAAAGAAATTCCAGGCGTGGCAATTCACGCTGAAACCGGAGAAATAACAGTACACGTTGTTCGTATCACAAATAACCGCTTTGAGGTTGTCCCTATTATTTATAAGACAGGAGTGAGCAACTATACGTGGCAGCATAAAGATTATCCGGAGATAAACAGCAATACAAGCGGATCAGCTCTCTTTCACCTCAGTAAGATATATGTAGAATTTGGTATGTTTCGTAGTGCGGAAGAATGCTTACAAAAGGCTATGATGTGTAAGGATATTGATGATGATCTGCGACAGAGATGCAGTTCCTTCCTTGAATATACGAAAGGGCTAAACTCTCTTATAAGTGAATCAATTCAAACACCAGAATCTATAATTAAACAATTTGAAGAAATTTATCGTTCAGACCCGCATGATAAGGAAAAACTTGAGCCTATAAGGATGATCAAAAGATTGTATGAATATCTCGGGGATAAAAGTTACCACGACCAACGAAATGAAGAGGCAATCAGCTTTTATAGAAACGCCCTAAAGTATAGCCCCCATGAATTAAAGCTCTTTCGGAAAATAAGTTTTATTCAAATGAAAGATCTCATAGAAGAATATTTTCATCGAATTGATAAAAGATATCGGGAACTCAACTATAGAGAATCTGAAGATTGGGAAAGGAATAAGCTTAAAACTGCCTTAGAAGTCTTCTACAATACTGCCAAAAGTCCGAAGTTCTCTTGCCGAGAACCATGGCTTATTTTTTTCAGGAGAACGGTATTACACGGGCAAAAACCCTCATACAAATTGGCAATTCTTACCAAACTATTACGGCTGCGCAGGGAATTGAATCAAGCAAGCGATACCGGACTATCCTTATTCTTGAGTAAAGAATTTAGAATGACAAAAGAAGAGATAGATATCATTTTACGGTATACAGGACAGAACAGGAAATTTACTTCTGTAGGTAACTTTTATTATATAAAGGAGTTAAGTTTAAAAAGCCTTTCAAAACTGCTCCTTCCCTGTGTAAAAGTAGAGAGCCAAAATGAACTGGAAGATGCCGATATTCCACTCAGTATCAGTCTCGTTGAAGCGATGGAGCAACGATATAAAAATATATTAGAAGAACTTAAAGAAGGGAGAAAGAGGGATGCACAGGAGCATTCGTATGCCGTAGCTGAAGCATATCATTATGTAGGATTAGCATTGTACGACGAAGGAGACGATGATGGTGCAAAAATCTATTACAAAGAGGCAATAGTCAAACTTTCTGAAATAATAGAAAAGTTTGAAGGAATAATACCGGTTAATGCATTGTATAGGATTGGGAACCTTTATGAAGAATTAGCTATGTTGTATGAAGAAGAGCTGGCAGATTATTACAAGAAGGCAGTTGATTCCTATATGTGCATTATAGATGAACAGAGATTTATAAAATTATTTGGCTATATACGTGGCTTAATCTTTATTAAGATAAAACAAGCGATGGAAAAGGTGGAATATTTAAAAAAGGAACTGTTAGAAAACAGTTATGCCCATGTTCTGAAATAGAACTTTCACAAGCATTTGATCAATCACGTGAAACGCACCCTAAAGGGATGCAGCTACATTTTGCGACACCAGGTTGCCAAAGGCAACCACTCATGCAGCCACAGGTCTTTAGCCTGCACACACACCCACGACCAAACACCAAAAAGTACAGCACTATTCCTAAGCTTGATGTATATGTGGAAACAATCGATGCTAATCGTCCCGAATCTTTATACCATCCAAACAGTCCTTTTCCTAACGCTTTTAACCCTGAACCCTGAGGAGTTACCAACATGCCGCTCCTCCGGAGCTCAAGAGTGGTACTTCTTGTTTTTCTTTCTGCTTCATTTTCGCTGATGACAGCTTCGGCCCTTGATATTAAAACACTTACGGAAATGGCGGCATGAAAAACACGCAGAAAAACAAGAAGCTGATGGATTGTAGTACAGATTGAGAAAAGAGTTGTATTTTTTAAGCCGTTATACTATCATTCTTAGGATTTTTGAATACGATATTTTCTTTATAGCCCTTTACTATTTTTCAACAAGAATACCATGAAACGGATGCATATTTTAGAAAGGAGAATTTTAAGTTTATGACTGCAAAATTAATTAAAGGGACCGATATCGGAGAAGAAATTCTACAAGAAATCACCACAGAAACCACACAAATTAAAGAAAAATACGGTGTGGTGCCAGGACTGGTCACTATCCTGGTAGGCAGTAACCCTGCCTCTATATCATATGTTACCCTGAAAATCAAAACGGCCCACAGGCTCGGTTTTCAGGAGGTACAGGATAATCAACCGGCCGATATTTCAGAGAAGGACCTCCTCGCCCTTATCGATAGATATAATAAAGATGATTCAATCCATGGTATCCTCGTCCAGCTTCCACTTCCAAAACATATCGATGAGAAAAAGGTTATCAATGCTATTGATCCGGATAAGGATGTTGATGGTTTTCATCCGGTAAATGTCGGACGCCTTATGATAGGCGGTGAAGAGGTAAAATTCCCCCCCTGTACACCCGCCGGTATTCAAGAATTGATTGTACGTTCCGGCATAGAGACAAGCGGTGCTGAAGCCGTTGTTGTCGGGCGTTCGAATATTGTGGGAAAACCAATTGCCAATATGTTAATTCAGAGAGGAAAAGGGGCCGATGCAACAGTAACGATCGTTCATACAAAAACCAAAAATCTTGCCGATCATTGTAAACGCGCAGACATTCTGATCGTTGCTGCAGGTGTTCCTGGCTTGGTAAAACCGGAATGGATTAAGCCGGGTGCATGCGTTATCGATGTGGGTGTTAACAGGGTTGGCGAAAAACCCAGCAAAAATGATCCCCAAAAGATGGTTCCTATTTTAAAGGGTGACGTAGATTTTGATGCAGCCAAGGAGATTGCAGGATATATTACACCTGTCCCCGGAGGTGTTGGCCCTATGACCATTACCATGCTTATGCGAAATACCCTGAGATCCCTTAAGTCAAGATTAGGAATCCAAAGTGGCAATTCATAAATTGCCACTCCCCATTATTATGCGTAAATCTGCGGATTCCACAGGTTATCGGGATCCTCCTTCCAGTACCATTTTTAAATTCTCTGATTACAATCAGAACAAATACTGTGCTTAAACCTTATTTAGCTCCATATATGTGTTCACTATCTGCAGCAGACGGCAGATAATTTAAGCCGACAAAGGTAAAATTTACAATTCCAAAAGAGATGAGTAACCAAAACGCTAAAATAACCGAAGTTTTCGTTTTATTTACATTCATTTTTGGCATAATAAGGGGAGTATGGAGGTATACTAAATATGCAAACCAGGTGATTAAAGACCAGGTTTCCTTAGGATCCCAGGACCAATAATCGCCCCATGCCTTTTTTGCCCAAACCGCACCGGTAACCATACCTAAGGTGAGAAAAGGGAATCCGAAAGCAACTATTTTATAACTCAACTTATCAAAGTTTATTGGTGATATCTCTTCACCTTCCCCGCTACGTTTTTTTTGCTTTGCAAAAGGTTTAACTACCAGAAATATAATACTGGTTATAAATGAAATACCAAATGCAGCATATCCAAGCATGTAGGTAATAACATGAACGAGCATCCAGTTACTTTTTAATGCAGGCATAATAGGTCTAATCGTATCATCCTGGAGCGTTGCATAGAGTAATATTAACATTGACAGAACAGATGCCAGGGCACCAACAACCCGAAAATTATAGAAAAACTCAAAGATGATATATACAAATGCCGTGCAGCAGGCATAGAATATTAATGATTCATATAAATTAGAAAAAGGGGGATGTCCGGCATCTATAGACCGTTTTATGACCAGGAACAAATTCAGACAAAATGCTAAAATAAAAAGGCCTGTAGACACCCATCTTGTACCGGCAGACCTCCAGACTTCCCTCGCTATATAAGCGACGGATGCTATTATGTACACAATCAATGTAATATTTATTAGACTCATTTATTCCTCCTCTCTTTTCAGAATAAAACCTTTACGCCAGTAGATAAACAGAACGGCCACAATACATAACCACACTTGAACGACGATAATATAATAAATAAAACCTTTCAGAAATCTACTAACAAACGACTTTTTCAATACCTCTGAGCTTTTACTGAAAAAACTCTTAAACGGTTTGAAAAGTAATCGGTATTTGGGCTTGCTTCCCTCTGCTTTTGCAACCGGAGACCGGTATTCCGGATTGGAATTTATGACAGAGGTTACTTCAGGGGGTTGTTTGAGGGATTCTTTCGGTTTTGCCCTGGCTACTTTTGTCTCTTTGGAAGATGACTTTGGTATCTCTATTGTGGAAGATTTTTTTACTTCAGTTTCCGACCTTACAGGTTTAGACTCCGTAACGTTTATTTTTTGATCTCTTTCCGCTGATGACTTTATCCCTGTTGCTTGAGGAGTTTCTCCTTTTACCCTGGGTGATTGTGCCCCTACTGCTTCGGATGATTGGTTTGATGGTAGATCAGCAGATTTTACAACCTGAGGTGGTTCTTCATTCATGATTCGCGTGCGTTCCGCAATTACTTTTCTATAACTTCGAAATGCCTCTTCCGCCCCATCATTCATACCCAATCTTTTATATGCTAACCAAAGCCGTTCATATGCTTGTGCATATTCAGGTTTTAGGCGGATAACATTAGTAAATTCCCTGACAGCATCAGCAAATCTACTTTGCCTGAAGTAAATGCTGCCCATACCAAAATACGCTTCAGCATGGTCGGGATCTATCTCTATTACCTTTTTTAGCAATTCCAGGGATTCATCAACCTTGCCTAACCTGTATAAATTATAGGCGTCCAGATAGTACTTATTCGAATCATCATATCTATCAGCAAACGAAAGCTGCCGATAAAGGCTGCTCACCATTATTAGAACGGGGAGCATGATAAAATACTTTCTCACTATAGAATTCTTAATCGTAATTTCATTCAAACCTTTTAACATTTGTATAGTCCCGAAAGGTATTATCTTATCCATTCTCATTCGAACAATCACTTATGTACTATCGCATACCTGCCCTCCTGATTATCGCCTTCGTAAACATAAAATGACAGCTATCTTTTACTGAAAAATATGATGTATCAAACAATAAAGTTTTTATTTTGGTTCCCGCTCACTATAAAAATAGTTACTCTCATCATCCATTTTCCCATTTCATAGTACTAAGCATATGGAATTGAACAGGATATAAAATTTTCTAAAAGGATACTTCTGTAAGGAAGTTATGAAAGTTTGTAAATAAGTTTATAAAAGGAGAAGAAACAGCTGAAATACATTAGATGTTCTACTCCTTTTACAGATTACGGTATGTTCCTGTGGTTTTTAAAGATGAGAGATAGTAGCTACTCAGGTTCAGGGTTCCCGGTTTAAGGTTCAGCAGGGGAAAAGCGAGGCTGACACCGTGAATCTTTATAACCTCCAAACAGTCCTTTTTCTAACACTTTGAACCCTGAACCGGAAACCTGAATAATTACGAGAGATAGAAGAATTTCCTAAAGAGGTTAGGCAAACAACAGGATAAAAGGTTATATCCTATTCCTGTTTTCTTCAATCCCTGGAACAAAATATTTAAAAGTTTTGTTTTTTCGTTACGTCGAACTTCGTTTCTATAGGGTGTTAATTATGGAGATTGTATAATTACTACAATCGGGGGAATATATGATAACAAATACGTTTTTTGTGTGTCCTGCATGTGGCAATGATAAAAAATTTAAAGTTTTTATGAGCAACTTTCAAATCATCAAACAATCACCTGAGTTAGGAAAACGAACAGATGAGAGCAGTATTTTACCAAATTTGCATCAGAAAGATAATTATGTTGAATGCCAATTCTGCTTCAAAATATACGAATACGATAGTGCCTTGATTATTGGTAAAAGATACTTACGTACTATTCAGAAATTATATAAAAAACAGGTCCCGTCCTCAGACATTATGCCTCAACTCGAGGCTTGATAATTTAACAAACCGCCGACACAGAGAACATCAATTTCGCGAGGAGACAATGTATGCACCAGTTTTATTTCCTTGTTTCTTGTCACATTTTGTACGGTAATCCCGGCTTTAGACCTTAACTTATTTTTTATATCAGGCAATTCAATAGTATCTCCCAGCTCAAAAAAATCATAATCATTTTCGTCCTCAAAGGTCAAAGGAAGAACGCCGAAATTTATCAGGTTAGCACGGTGGATACGGGCAAAGGATTTGGCAATAACGGCCTTTACCCCCAGGTACATTGGCGCCAATGCAGCATGCTCCCTGCTTGAACCCTGGCCATAATTTACCCCGCCGATTAAGAAGCCCCCACCCTTTTCTTTGGCGCGTTTTACAAACTCCTTATCTACCTTTTCGAATACAAATTCAGCAATGGCAGGAATATTTGACCGCAGTGGTAAAACCTTTGCTCCGGCTGGCATGATGTGGTCAGTAGTAATGTTATCTCCTACCTTTAAGAGCACTTCACCTCTTAATGTATCCAGCATGGGCTCTTTTTTAGGTAAGGGTTTTATATTCGGCCCCCTGATAACAGTTACCTCTTCTGGTTTTTCAGAAGGATGAAGTATCATGCTGTCATCGATAATAAAGCTTTTTGGATATTTAATAACTATCGGGGCGCCGAAATCTTTGGGATCACTCACCACGCCATGAATTGCTGTTGCTATACACGTCTCAGGACTGGCCAGGTAAACCTGCGCATTTGCCGTCCCGCTCCTTCCCTCAAAGTTTCTGTTAAATGATCTCACAGAAATGCCTCCCGAAGGCGGAGCCTGTCCCATACCAATACAGGGTCCGCAGGCAACTTCTACAATACGCGCACCGGCAGCAATCATATCGGCCAGCGCACCATTTTTCGTCACCATTTCCAGCACCTGCCGGGAACCCGGAGAAACAGTAAGACTCACATCAGGATGTACCTTTCTCCCCTTTAACATTGCTGCAGCAATCATAAGATCATGGTATGATGAATTCGTGCAGCTTCCGATACACACCTGCTGAACCTTTATACCTTTTATTTCACTCACTTTACAAACATTATCAGGACTATGGGGCCTGGCAATCAATGGTTCCAGGGCAGAAAGGTCGATCTCTATAATTTCATCATACCTGGCACTGGAGTCTGCCTTTAAAGGTTTCCACACATTTTCCCTTCCCTGCATCTTAAGATACTTCTTTGTCTGCATATCACTCGGAAAGACCGAAGTAAGCGCTCCCAGTTCAGCACCCATATTAGTAATTGTGGCTCGTTCTGTCACGGTAAGTGTCTTTACACCTTCGCCCCCATATTCAAATATCTTACCGACACCACCCTTTACAGTTACCCTTCTCAATACCTCTAATATTACATCTTTTGCTGTCACCCACGGTTGTAATGTCCCGATGAGTTTTACGAATACTACCTTTGGTGTCGTAATATAGAAAGGCCCTCCGGCCATTGCAATAGCAACATCAAGCCCACCAGCCCCTATTGCCAGCATACCTAATCCTCCGCAGGTAGGGGTATGACTATCGGATCCCAGCAAGGTTTCTCCTGGTACTCCAAACCGCTCTAAGTGTATCTGATGACAGATCCCATTCCCCGGTTTGGAAAAATATATACCGTATTTCTGTGCAATGCTTTGAAGAAACAGATGATCATCGAAGTTCTCAAAACCTGTCTGAAGCATATTGTGGTCAACATAACTTACGGAAAGTTTTGTCTTTACTTTTGGAATACCCATAGCTTCAAACTGCAAATATGCCATAGTACCGGTAGCATCTTGCGTAAGTGTCTGATCAATAGAGATAGCGATCTCCTCACCATTTTTTAGCTTGCCGGATACGAGATGTGAGTTTAAGATTTTTTGTACTACGTTCTTTCCCATCCGAGTTTTTCCCTCTTTTTATCGAATACAATATAAAAAAAAATCCCACCATATTAATAGTATGGTGGGATTCTGGTAAATCAAGCTCAAATTAACTGAGCTATCGGTGTTCTGCCGGGGCTTTTACATATCCATACCCCCCGAAAAGCAACACATTTATATCCTGCGGTATCGATACCTTGCTAAAGTTATGAGACTTATTTGGACCATGACACGATTGACAGGTAACCAGCTCTTTCGTTATGATACCCTGGTTGCGTAGTTTTAAGACCTTTCCAAATACCGAGCCCTCACCGGTTTTTAATTGAGCATGATCCGGTCCGCCAATATGACATTTCTCACAAGCGTCATATGCCTTTGCCTGGGCTACCGAAAATTCATGACTTGTATGACATGCATTACAACTTCCACCGATCCTATCAGACTCGCTGACCAAACTCATTTTATGGCAATCTTTACAACCAGGAATATTCAATAGCCTTGTGCTTATCACATCAAACGGGCTTGATGTAGCAACCGGATGACCTTTATAATGTGCACTCTCACGAAATTCAACAAACTGATTCTGATGACATTCCCCGCAGACACTTGCTGAAACATAACCCCGCTTTTTCACAATAGCCCTGTGATCATTTCCATGACAGCTAATACATGTTACCCCTTTTACCGCATGAACGCCCCTTGTCCATTCCTTCACGGTCTTGGGTGTAGCCAATTTATGACAGGCAAGGCAATCTGTCTCTTCATACGTACCAAATGGTTTAATCTTCCTTCCTGCATAGGCCTTGAATAAGTCACCAGGCATGTGAGGATGAACAACACCTAAATGACAATCTGTACATACTAATCTGTTCAGTAACGTCCCAACAGTACCACCATGTTTGTTACTTTTTGTCGCAAATTCGATATGAGATTTATCTTTCGTAAAACCTTCAGAATGGCAGTGTACGCAGTTATCGTTTATTATCTCAAGACTGTCCTCTGCAACCTCGATAAAGGAACCGTCAGAGTAAGCCTGAAACGCGTGCATGATAGAATCATGGGTTCCATCACTCAGCTTTGCATGTGCATAACCTTTTAAACCAGGTCCAACGTGACAGGCATGGCAATTCTCAACATGCTCATTATGATGCTTCGACGCCTTAAATGAATCATAGTGAATCTTCATTTCATGACAGCTGGCACAGAACTCACTAGTCTCTGAGTAATGATAAACTTGCCTCATGGTAACAAAAAAGATAACCAACGCAATTATGGTAAAGAAGCCTACCAGTTTTTTTCTTCTCCGAACAAATTCCAATAACTGCTTCAACCGCGCCATAAATTCCTCCTACTGTTCTTACGTTTTATAATAAAGGCCTTTGCCGTTGCTACTTGATTAAATCTATCATATATGAAAATTCTGAAAATTAAAGGTAAATAAGTTATACTTTGCCCGGTATATATAACTCCGTTTAACTATCAAAAAGCTCGCAGATTTTACCACAAAGTTTATAGATGTTCAAGTCATTTTTTTATAAGCTGTAATATTAATGAAAGGGGTCAACAAAAGGTAAATATTCTATACTAATTGACAAATATACTTTTTTTATGTAAAATTCCCATTTTAATTTCATTCAATTTTTCTGTTATTCTCTATTATAAGAAGGGATTTCGTATGCGTATTCTTTGTTCAAAATATATGACAATAGGCACACTGTTGGGTATCTCCGCTTTTTTTAGTATTTCCTTTATAGGTAAAGGGCCAGTTTATGCACAACATATTGACATCTTCGGCAAGCTTGGAGAACAGAAGGATAGTTACCATCAGTCTTTTGCGCCGTACGGGGGAACCGTGCCCATCCCCTGGATCGACGATAAGCCTACACCTACTACAATTAAAGTAACCGAAATAACCACATATGAAATTCCGGTAGATGAAAAAAAATTAGGCGAGAAAAAACTGACCATTGATGATTTAAAGTTAAAAGAAGTAACAAATGCGTCGGAGATTAATTTTCATCAGGTCGACTGTTACTTTTTTCACGTTGTCAAACAGACCCAGGTTCGCAATGTTGAGAACCTCTCTTTTAAGAGAGAAAGAGACGGTACTCAATACTGGTTATCCGATGGTAAAAAATATGTCGAATGGGGAAGATGGTCAGATTGGGTTTCTGAAAAAGAAAGTCAAAAAACTTTAGAAAATAGTGGCCTGGAGATGGCAGAAAAGAAACCTTAAGTCCTTTTAAGTTGTTATCAGATTTTATCTGTTAGTTCAGCGGGACAAGGAGATGCTTTATCGTATCTCTTTCATTGCCGCAGAGCTTAGTTTACATAATCTTTACCCTTGTTTTGGAGGTTTTCTCTTGTGAAAATAGTGTATTCTCTCTTTCTGTCTTTACCCTTACTGATCCAACACACCGTATCTATTGCAGAGGAAGTCAAAAAAGAAGTACAAAATCCCCCTCTAAATAAAAAAGCCCTATCTCAGGTAAGAGAAAACATTTTAAAAAATAAAATATGTCCCCAATGTAACAGGATTTATCCCGGTGATGTCAGTTTTTGCACTATTGATGGTTTACAACTTATCGAATATGATCATGAGGATCTTATATGCCCAACGTGTAAAGAAGCGGGAAATCCCGGTGAAAAATTCTGTAAACGGGACGGTACACCACTTACCCCGCTATCTTCTGATATGAGTAAAAAAATCACCGAGACTGAGATTACAAAAGATGATCTCGGACTGCCTTCCGACGCTACACCAGAAGAGATAACAAAACAGGCATTGCTCCATGTTATAGAGGGTAACAGATATCGGGAAGAAATGAAAGATTTGGAAAGGGCATTGATAGAATATAAGAAAGCAGAGTTGCTGGATCCCAAAATACCATCTATTCATTATCACATGGGAGGTATTTACTGGGAGTTGAAAAATACAGTAAAAGCCCTTGTCCATCTCGATACCTGCAAAAAATTGTTGGAGGCGCAACCTCCGGAAACGAAATCTGATAAAAATTACCAAAAAACATTAGAAGATGTATCTGTATACATTTACAAATTAGAGAAAGGACTCAGCCCGGCCGAGAAAAAACAACGAACTGAGATAGTTTTAGCAGAAAGAAGTAAAAAAATGAAAAAGGCCTTAACAGAAAATGCGGAGAAATGGAATCAAATGGTGATTGTACCGGCAGGAAAATTCATCATGGGTTCCGGAGAGGATGAATTCATTGCTGAGGAGAGTCCTCAACATGAGGTATATCTTGATGCATTTTCCATTGATAAATATGAGGTAACCAACGCCCAGTATTGGGAATTTTTACAATATATGAAAGAAACGAGCGACCACAGTAAATGCCACCCGGATGAACCTGAAAATAAAGATCATACGCCTGGTACTCCCCACACAAGTTGGGATTATCCTTATTACGATTACCCTGACTACCCGGTAAACAGAATAGACTGGTACGATGCCTACGCTTATGCGGCATGGGCCGGTAAACGTTTGCCTACAGAGGCTGAATGGGAAAAGGCAGCACGGGGAACTGACGGCCGGAGATTCCCGTGGGGGAATATATGGGACGCCAAGTTCTGTAATGTCGGAGAAAATGCACCTTTATCCGTAGGAAGCTTTGAAACGGGAAAAAGTGTTTACGGATGTCTCGACATGTCCGGCGGTGTTTCAGAATGGTGCAATGACTGGTATCATGCTGAGTATTTCCACACCAGCCCAAGCATGAATCCTAAAGGCCCTGAAATAAGCACAGGTGTCCGCATTATAAAAGGAAGCTCTTTATTTGCCCCTTACGTATATAAAATGCGATGTGCTGTAAGGATGTTCGGAAAACCAGAGGAGAGAAACAAGAGTATTGGTTTCCGGTGTGTGAAAGATTATAAATCTGACACTGATAAAACAGCCAAGAAAAGGTGACCGGGAATCAAGAGGATAAAGACCGAAAGATGAACTAGCAATAAAGCAACGCTTTCGTTTTTTAAAAAATAACCCCGTAGGGGTGATGAAAAATCAATGAGGTTCAGGGTTCAAGGTTCAAGGTTAAAAGCATTAGGAAAATGACTGTGTGGGTTATGAAGAGCACAGGGCGATCAGCCTCTTTCCTGCTGACATCTCATCCGGAGCGGTTTTTGCTATTCATAAAGGATAGTACCCTATTCCAGCAAGTTCAAATCTTCATTATAATTCAGCGAGGATTCTTCTCTGTATACCCTTCCAAACGCAGATTTTGCATGCTGAAAGGAGTTATAATCGTTCTGTGCACTTTTAAGATCGCCTTTCAGTTCATAAGCCTTACCGCGGTTTAAATAAGCATCAGCATAATCGTGATCTAACACAACGACCTTGGTAAATTCTTCTATGGCCTGGTCTGCCATTTTCTCCTTTAAATAAAGAATACCTAAATTATAATGGGGTGCAATCAACCGGGGACTAATCTCTACTGATCGTTTATATTCCGCTATTGCCTTATCAAACTCTCTCATCTTACCATAAATATTCCCAAGATAATAATGGATCCTGGCAATACTTGCAGGTGTGCTCAGTTCTAATGCCTTTTTTAAAGTATCAATGGCTTTAGGGTGTAAATCTTTTGCGAGATAGGCACTGCTTAAATTGGTATATGCTTCTGTACAATTTTGATTTAATTCGATAACCCGTTGATATTCTGAGATAGCGTCATTCAATTGCCCTATTTTGTGATAAGCAGCCCCCAGACGGAAATGGTAGTGGTCATGCTCTGGTGATATCTCAACCGCTTTTCTGTACATCTCAATTGCTTTTTCATGTGCATTATAATCCTGATGCAAAACTCCTAAGTGAAAGTATGCCTCTGCTTTTTTCGGATTGAGTCCAATCGCTGTCTCGAATTCTCTCCTGGCATCCTCTAATATATTATGTTTGTAATATGACAAACCTAAACGGAAGTGGGCATCTGCATCATTTGGGTTCCTCCGGACTTCTTTCAAATACATTTTCGTCTCATTTTCCGGAACCCCAATTTGTATGCTAACCTCGGATAATCGTTGATATGCCTCAAGATAATCGGGTTTGAGTTGAGTCGCTATAGTAAAAGCCTCAACAGCCTGCTCTAATTCTCCTTTTTTCGCATAAGCATTTCCTAACCGAAAATAAACCTCTGGTTGTTCTCTGTTCTTCGCAAGACACTTCTCATATTCTTTGATAGCCTCATCCCATTGACCTTCGTAAAAATACCTGTCTCCGACAGGAGAAGGATCCTTTGCAAATCCAAAGTGTTGGAATGAAAAAACCGAGAGCAGGATAACTCCTTTAACTGATAGTTGTTTTAACATATTAATTTGATTTTAATTCGAGTTCCTGATCTTTCATTTGACCTTCTAAAGTCGGTTTAGAATGTAAAAACATCTCCTTAATCTCATCTTCGTTATACACAACTGCCGGGTCTTTACCCGTTCTCCATTTTGTAATCATGCTATACGTTATATAATCACTATAAGCCTTACTGTGATCATCCATTGCTGAATAGATCTGGCCTCTGTTGTAATATGAGTCTTCATGGAGCGGATCAATCTTTTTTACAACCTTATCATACCATTCCATCGCTTTATCAAGCCTGTCGGTTCTGTGGTAGATCACACCGATATTATATGCTGCATTCGCAAATTTTGGGTCTTTCTCCAGTATTTTCATATTTTCTGCAAGTGCATCATCATATCTTTCCTGCAGAGCAAAAACGATAGCCCTTTGATAACGTGCCATGAGATTATCGGGTTCTATTTCCATAGCCTTATTGTATTCGGCAATCGCTTCCTCAAACTTCTTTTTTCTCAGCTTAATCAATCCAAAAACAACATAGGCATTCGAGTACTTCGGATTTATCTCAAGGGTCTTGTTAAGCTCGTTCATGCACTCATCAATCTTTCCCTGTTTATGTAAGGCTACGGCACAATTATAGTGTGCATTATCATACTCCGGATTTATTTCAATTGCCTGTGTGAAGATTTCTTCTGCATCTTCGTATAAACCCATATCCAGATAACCAACACCAAGATTATACATAATATAGGGATTATCCGGATCGAGTTCCAGTGCTTGTTTATACTGTTCTATTGCGTCGATATCTTTTTCTAATTTATGGTAAAAAACGCCAAGATCAACATAAGTCAGAGGATTATTCGGGTTATCCTCTATAGCTTTAACGCGTTTTTGATATTCATCAAGAGGTGCACCTATCTTAATAAATGTTTCGGCTAATTTTTTATGGGCATTAATATAATTTGGTTTTAAATCAATCGCTTTTCTAAAGTCATTTGCAGCATCCTCAAGTTTTCCTAGTTCTGCATAAACTTTTCCTCGTCCAAAATACGCCTCGACCAGGCTATTATCGGCCTCTATAACCCTTGTATATGTTGTCAGAGCCTCATCCAGTTTATTCTCCCTCAATAAGGTCTCGGCTATTTCCATCTCCTCTTTGGTCTTATTACATGAGATAGGTATAGAAAAGATTACCAATAAAACTAGTCCAACGATGCTTCTGTATGGTTTCATAAACACCTACACTCCACTAAATATTTAATACTACTTTACGCTGCTTCTTAGTTATTATTTAACTACTACTACTACACAGAAAAGAAATAATCCGTACAATTTCGTTCCTGCGTTCGTTTATAAAAAAAAAGAAGCTGTGCAAACCCCGCACAGCTTCTTTTTTTAGAACAACAAGAGAAAAAACACTATTATCCTGCTAATCTCTCATTGCCGTAGCTTCGCCATGCCCTTATATTAGTGACCGTGACCTCCATGACCTTCGTGTTTCATACCAAGTTCCTCTAGCTTTCTATTGATATACTCGACCTCTTCAGCAGGTGCATGGTGGGTATCTAACCAACCTGGATCCGGACAAAGATCGAAAATGGTTTTTCCAGGGTGATTCTTTACGATATAAGGACCGGTTAACTGATCAAGCCACTCACCTGTTTTCCAGTAATCCTCCGGAACCCAGTTAATACCAACCTTCTTCTCAAGAGCAGCAAGTCTCCGCGCCCGAGAAGCATTCTGCTTTATGTTAACCAACCAACGATCCATACCGAATGAACCATCATTGTATGTAGCATCGTTCCATGAACCATGAGCCATACCCTTGTAGACGTATGTCTGGAAATATCCTACGCTCTCAAAGCAAAGCCTTTCCACATCTGTAACGTTCGACATCCTGAATTCACCGGATTCACCCGTCTTACCGCCATACTCTGGACCGTCATGATAAGCACCGATCTTTAAACTCCAGATATGCTGACCTGACCAATCCGGACAAAGATCTTTAGGCATTGGATCACTAACACCATCTTTCAGGAGATCCTCTGCAACTTTAAAGGTCTCACGATACTTCAAACTTGCATCCTTAACGGATTCATCCAGGGCCTGCAAGTTTTCACGAGCAAATCTTGGTGAATGACAATCGTCACATACTGAAGCCCAACGATCTCTCTTCTCCTTCCAGAGCGGTGCGCCACGATCAGCCATGGACATACCCATACTGGTATATACGGTGCTGAACCTCTGCACATTGTGATGGCCGCCTCTCATGTGGCAGTACTGGCAGGTTGGGCCAACATAATCTGCATCAGCCAGCTTCTTTGTCCAGTCGAACTGCTGTGGATCCCATTTATTCACCTGATAAACTACACCATGGAGACCGATATCATATGCTTCCCAATCCCTGTGATCCTTACCCCAGTGACATGTCTTACACTGCTCTGCACGCCTTGCAACCTTTGGATCAAACTGATGCCTCTGGTGGCAGGTGCTGCATCGCTCTTCTGAACTTGTATGACAGAATGTACAACCGGCAGTATCACCAGGCGGCCTTTCAATTGACCATGCACACTCTATCTGTGCAAAGCTGGAACATGATGCGTGTGAGCCTATACCACCCTGCCCCTGTTCGTTGTACTGTGTCTCGTGGCACTCACTGGTTCCGCAAGCCTTTGATGATGGCATGGTTAATTTCTGGTGATTATTACCATGACAGGTATCGCAACCAGTCGGAGCCGGTTCTGCCCTTGCATGAGCACTCTTCTTCCAGTCCCTTACAATACCAGGTGTCATAACTGAATGGCATGCAAGGCACTGCTCATTCTGGAAGGTACCCTTAATTGGATTTGAAGGTCTTACTTCATCCCTGTTATACATATAGTCCGGGATGTAATAACGATAAGCAGGCAATGTTCTCCAAAATTTGCTGTACTTCCCCGGATATGGTGGTGGGTTTTCGTGCTTCGGATACCCGGAATATGTTGCGCCTAAACCAGAGAAGAAGACCTTACCACTGTTATCAGGCTCTCCCGGTGCACCATAAATTTCGTGAGGTACCCAATGGGTAATAATTTCTACAGCCTTTGCCTCTTTCAGCATTAAAGTGGATGCGGCACCCATCATTCCACAACCTACTAATGCAGACATCAACGTTACTTTTAGAAAATTACGCATATTCTTTTACATTCTCCTCCTTTCTCATTGTCCATTCTCCACAATCGCCATTCGATTGCATTTTCGGTAAAACAACTCCATCGCTGACTCTTGCAGACCACCCCCTTTCAGATTTCCTATGCATATAAAACATACCTCAGGCATATGTCTTATATAATATTCAAAATTTACCCAATGATTTGGAACTGCCATTATACTTAAACTTGTACTTAAGTCAATACAAAAGTTAATATTTTTAAGAATAATAAACTTATCACTTGCGTACACCATTCGTATTATTTTCCAACAGGATATTGCATTGTAAGGTGTTGTATAATAACCAATAAGGTGATAAGTACCTGACCACTATAAGTTCTTGTACCTTTCTCTTTACCAGTGAAAACCTTTCAAGATTCTTCACTCCGCGAAGAATCTCGGCTTTTTATGGTGTTAAGAGAGCATTTTATACTGAACATGAAAATTCCTTAGTTTGATGCATATGGGATTAAGACGGAGGTATCTTTTCTCTTTATCTCCTCTACCACGCATTATAGTAACCCAGAAATGCAACCGAACATGATAAATCGGAATTGATTCTATAAACACGGACAAACCAGTTTGTCCGTGCCACCCCTTTTCTCTGTGATATCCGGTTTCATCATATGAATGCTATAGATTGTCTCAACAACTGTATTCTTTACAAGAAATTTCCACAACCTGGCAGGAAACTTCTTGAATGTCAGTTATATACCAACAACACATTAATTCTACAGCAGATTCATTTCAAAACTTAAGCAGGTGTCCACTGTTTTTTCCCGCTGCCAGAAACTCAACCTTTTACACCCAGTACCAATTCACCAACTAAACCACCAACATTTTTTACCAATTCATTACGGGATTTTGTAATATTTTTTTCAATTTCCCTTACAATAGCGCTACCAACAATCACACCATCGGCAACATTCCCAACCATCCTTGCGTGTTCAGGAGTAGAAACACCAAAACCTACACTAATTGGAACATTTGTTTTCTGTTTTAATTTATTGATATTTTGAAGGATATCATCCGGTAATGTATCCCTTACTCCGGTAATCCCTACAACTGAAATATAATATAAAAACCCCTGCGTTTTCCGGGTGATAGAAAGCATACGCTGGTCTGTTGTAGTTGGTGCAATAAAGCAAACAATTTTGAAATCATATTTTTTTGCTATTTCGAATATCTCATCGTTTTCTTCTACAGGTAAATCCGGAATAGTAAAACCATCCAATCCGGCATCACGTGCCCTTTCAATAAAAGTCTGATATCCCTGTTTATAAACGATACTATACGATACCATTGAGACAATCGGTATGTTAGATTCCCTGCGAAGGAGTGAGATCATATCGAGTATTTCTACAACTTTAATACCCTTCGTTAAAGCCCTGCTATAGGACGCCTGAATAATAGGACCATCTGCAATAGGGTCAGAAAAAGGAATACCGAGTTCAATAATGTCTGCCCCCCTCTTCTCAAATTCTAAGATTAAATCCTTTGTCGTTTGCAGGTCCGGATCTCCGGCCGTAATAAATGGTATAAAAGCAGGTTTTCCTTTTCCTTTCAATTCACGGAATTTTTCATCGATTCTATTCATGAAAATCTGTTAATAAACACCTCATACGATTACCCATAAACAATGAATGAATTCTATACGTCGTTCTAAGAAAAATAACCCTATCCGCCTTTGAATCAAATCTTATATCCAAGTTTCTTTGCAACCTCAAAAGAATCTTTATCGCCGCTACCGGACAAGCACACAACAATTACCTCATCTTTCCTGAGTTGTGGAGCAAATTTCATGGTAAATGCAATTGCATGCGACGCCTCAAGGGCCGGAATAATTCCCTCTAACCGTGCACATTCCTGGAAGGCATTTACTGCCTCATCGTCTGTAACCGAAACATACTCTGCCCTTCCGGCATCTTTTAAATAACTATGCTCCGGACCAACACCGGGATAATCCAACCCGGCAGAAATTGAGTGAACAGGGAGTGTCTGCCCATCACTGTCCTGCAGTACATAACTGGCACTGCCGTGTAAAATACCGATTTCACCGCTTGTTAATGTTGATGCGTGCTGACCAATATCAGATCCAATCCCTCCGGCCTCCACACCGATCATCCGAACGTGTATATCTCCGATAAAAGGGTGAAACAGTCCCATCGAGTTACTCCCGCCACCGACACATGCAATAAGGCAGTCTGGCAATCTGTTCTCTTTCTCCAGTATCTGTCTTTTCACTTCTTTACCAATTACTGTCTGAAAATCCCTCACCATCATCGGGTACGGATGCGGACCAACGACCGATCCTAAGATATAATGCGTATGTCGTACAGACGCCATCCAATCCCGAAATGCCTCATTGGTTGCATCCTTGAGTGTCTTTGAGCCACTAGCAACCGGAATCACCTTTGCCCCCAGGAGTTTCATTCTAAAGACATTCAACGACTGGCGTCTGATGTCCTCTTCACCCATATACACGTTACACTCTATTCCAAACATTGCAGCGGCAGTTGCTGTGGCAACCCCATGTTGCCCGGCCCCTGTCTCAGCAATGATCCTTTTCTTTCCCATCCTTTTCGCAAGGAGAATCTGACCAATCGTATTGTTTATTTTGTGCGCACCAGTGTGGTTTAAATCCTCCCTTTTCAAATAGATCTTTGCACCGCCAAGCTTTTTTGTTAATCGTTCAGCGTAATAAAGAGGTGAAGGCCTTCCCACATACTCCCTTAGATAGTATTCCAGTTCTGCAGTAAAGGTTGGGTCATTTTTCGCCTCTTCATAAGCCTTTTCTAATTCTTCCAAGGCAGGCATTATCGTTTCCGGAACAAACTTTCCGCCAAAACATCCAAAGTGTCCTGACTTATCAGGCAGGCTTGGCGCTTCGGCAGGTAATGTTTGAGGTTTAAAAAACTTTGATTTTAATGCTGTTGTCCGCATAATCAAACTCCTCATTCTAAATAAAAAACCTATAAACACAATGAGGGTAGCAAATTTTTATTTCTGCTACCCTCATCGTAATTTAACAGATCTGGCTTTTCACGCCAGATTTTTCAAGATTAGTGATGTACTTCTACACCAGCATCTGCATTTGCACGGTGAGGAATATCAGTTCTCTTGAACCATTCAACATCAACATCGCCAGGTTTCCTCTTCCAGCCGGGGAGGAGATCTGAATATTCACCATGCTTCCAGAATGCCTCGGATTTATGCTCTAACTCAATCTTCTTTTCAATCGCTGCAAACCTTCTCAATTTAGCAGCCTCTGTCTTGATTTCAATCAACTTTCTGTCTGTTTCAAAGGCACCACCATTTCCGTATGTTGCGTTATACATACTCATGTGGGCTAATGCCTTGTAAGTATTTCCGATCAGGTAGCAGATCATTTCAAGACCTAACCGCTCAAGGTTTGAAGTTGCATAAAATCTTGGATCACCACCAGGTAATAAGCTGAATGTATAGTGACCGTACCAGTCAGGCGGAGAACCTTCCGGCATAGGATCAACAACACCATCCAGGAAGCAACCAACGATTACAGCAGCAGCCTCTCTCCATTTGGTGAAGCTCAACCGGATACCATCATCCATTTCTTTCAATTTGTCAGCAGCAAACCTCGGTGAGTGACAATCCTGACATTTCTTTATCCAGGCATCCCTTTTTGCCTTATATCTGGGTGCTCCTCGGTCAACTTCAAACATACCCATATCACTGTAAATCGTACCGAACTGTTGTGGATTGTGATTTCCGTCCTGCATATGGCAATATGCACATGTCGGAACCCTGTAGTTTCCTTTCTTCAGAGGTTTGTTCCAATCCATTGTTCCGGATTCAGCTTCGTATAGACATCCATGGATAGAGGTATTATACATGGCCCACTCATCATGGTCAATACCCATATGGCAGTATCTGCAGGCGGTTGGCTTCCTTGCTTCAGCCGGGCTGAAGATATGCCTGGTATGACAACCGTCGCATCTGTTTTCAGCAATAGCATGACATTCTGCACAACCTGCAACTTCTTCAGCAGGTTTTCCTAACTGCCAGGCAAATTCTAACGTATTTACGGTAAACGCATGAGTGTGTGACCCTAACGCGCCTGACCTGTGTTCTGCAGTCTGTTGCGGATGGCACTCACCGCAGTGCTTATAGGTAGGCATGAATAACTTCTGGTGATTGTTACCATGGCAGGTATCGCAGCCAACTATACCATCATACGGCTGCCCATCTTTCTTTACACCAATACCTCTTCTCAGCTCGGCATTTCCATGCGAACTCAACTTCCAATCGTTTACGATTGTAGGTGTTTGAACAGTATGACAAAGTACACATTCTTCATTCTTGAATACACCTTCTGTCTGGCTCCCGTTAGTCCAGTAATATTCCGGGTCGTACCAGCGAATAGAGGGCAAAAATTTTAAGAATGATTTATATGGGCCGCGCCCCTCAACATATTCCGGCTCAGTATATTTTGCGGTTAACCCGAATATATAGAGCGTTCCATCATTATCAGGACCAACTGGCTGACCAAACACTTGCGATGCTATATCCTGAAACGTAGGACCTTCTGCTCTTGCGGTACCATTTTCCATAGTACACGTAAGCAGCGTCACCCCAGCTATTGCAAGAGTCAGACCTGCAACTCTGGATAATGGCTTCTTCAAAATCTCAAGCATCAAACCTTCTCCTTTCTCTTATTATCGCACAATTTAACTTGCATTTATCCCCTATCACATCCAAAACAATTAATTGATAACCTTCAGTATCATAAACTCTTAGGCTATCCAAACCACCCCCTTCCAGCATTATTATTACGAATGGTTTTAACAGATATTACCATAAAGATATCAAAAGTCTTCCCATTATACATTTGCAGTGATGCTTGTCAAGGATATTTTAGCTATATATGTCACATAACATCCTTTTGATAACCTTACATAATTATAATATCTTTTTTTAAAATGAAAAGAGCCGGGCAGTAGAGAAAAACCTACCAAACCCAGCTCTTTACCTACTTCTCACATCGCATATGCTACTTAACGATCAACTATAAATATACCGTTATTTAGCGCTTGTAGCCTGCATAGAAGTCAGGACCCTGGATGTTATCCCACTGTGCTCCCAGATCAATCCATTCTACAAACAAGTACCTCTCCTCAGGAGTCAGGAGTTTATCATGCAGTACCCGACCTTCTATCGGGAATACATCATCCCGGGGGCTAAACTGGCTTAATGACTCCTCATACAGCCTCCAGATCAACAAGCTGTTGATTGCTGCTGATGGATTTACATACTTGCCTCCAATATTTTTATCCTTGCCCCTCTGAGGCTCCAGTAAACTATTGTAGGACTGACTAAATGCCGCTATCCCGTCTACACTAACCGGCTTTACTCCTCCCGTTAAATTCGGCGGATTCGTCTCATTATGGCACTTAGCACATTTTGCATCGATTATCGGCTGGATATCCCTCCGGAAGTCTACCGTTCTCCTCTTCTCCTCGGTCAATCCCTCTACTGGCTGGGAGGTTGTTCCTGATGGACCTCCATAGTAGATGTCTGCCGGTACCACAACATCCTCACCATGTTTTACCCCCTGATAGAAACCTTCCTTGTCTAACCTTACCTGGGCAAAGGCAAATGGTGAATCATAGTGGCTCCTGTCATCATACCACCAGTTATACAATGCCTTTGAGTGCTGATTCTTGAATGCCCTTCCACGGTATGATCCATAGTGACATCCACTGCAGATCCTGCCATGATACGGTCTTAAATATGCCCATGTTAATCCCGTCTGGACTGCCATTCCCCTCTCATCCAGGATCTGGATATAATATGGAGTATCAGCTACCTGGGAGGTTACCACCGAGCCATCATCCTCTACATACTGATACCCGATGATCTTCCTCTGCTGGAATGCCGTTCCTGAGTTAGTGCTTGACCTGTCTCCGCCTAAGAGGTGCATTCCTGCCCCTACCTTAAACCTTGACTCTTCAGGCTCTACGCACGGTACTCCCTGGACTATCCTTACCGCCTTGATATCCCCATGGTTCATCTCCTTTGCCCTCTGGTGAGGATAAGGACCTACCGGAAGGTCGGTTAATGTTGTATCAAAACTGATCCAGGTTCCCCAGGAGTGCGGATATCCTTCCACCTTTACCTGGTCAAACGGCTGATATGTCACGGTTGTTACACCAAAGCTGTCTCCTGCTGTAAAGGTGTTGATCCACCTTGGCTTATACTTCGCATATATCGGGGCTGGCTGATGCTCGTTCCACTCCGGATCGTTGTAGACCTGTTCCCCTGCCTTGCAGTTCTTGAAATCAAACCAGTAAATACCAAAGTCACCCCGTTCTGCATACGATACCAGCATCCTGTCATCAGGAAGCGGATAAGGGCTCCTGTATAATCCACCCTCATCCTTGCTTAACTTCTCATACGTATTATTGAATGGTGAATCCCAGCTTACTGCTGCCAGCTGACCTACCCCCCAGTTCCTGTACGGAGATTCTACAAAGACCAGCTTCCTGTCACCAAACGTAATCTTTGCCTGGGACCTGTTGGACGCACCACCAATCTCACCATCACAGTTCCCGTAAATCGGCCTTGGATATGCTCCATCCCAGTTATCAACGCAAATCATCACACGGCCTTCTCCTCCTGCCCTGCTTCCATTAGCCTGGACACTTGAGAAAAGGATGTTTCCATCCGGGGTCAACCATGGCTCAAAGTTGGAACTTATGTTGTACGTGATTTGATCGATTGACGTGTTCAGGTGAGGATACTCGATCCCTGAGAGCACATGACCCGTTATCCTCTCGGTTACATGTCCACCCTGCGTATCTAACCGGTACAGGTTATAGGCATAGGGCTGATGGTACTCATCCATTACCCCTTCCGGAGATCCTGCAAAGATGATAAACCCTGTCTTCTCTACATCACCCCTTACCTTCCAGTCTCCTTCAAAGTACCTGTCTCGCCATACAATCCGGCCTTTTCCTTCCTCGATACTTCCTGCTGCATAATAAACCGGGCTGCGGCATGTTCCCTTATAGTCTGTCATCTGTCTCAAACCGCTTCCATCTACGTTCATCTCCCAGATCTGACATCCGCCACCCTTTTTATGGATTCCGGCAAAAGCAAACTTCTTACCGTCCCAATAGGTGCATGGATCAAATGCTGATGCAAAATCATCGGTCAATACCTTCAACTCTCTTGTCTTTAAATTGTATGATACGATCCTGCTCCCCTTTGGTACATAGTGAGGATAGTTCTGATAGGGATCGCCCTCGGGTGTCCTCGGTGACTGGGTGAATAAGATCACATCGACAGGACCCTGTATCTCTTTTGACATACCACTATAATCAGTCCATAAGGCCTTCCCCGGCTTCGATCCGCCAACCATGACCTGATTGCCAGCCGCAAGAACCTCCCCACAGACCAACGCACCTGCCACCAGGGCTGATGCCATTGCTATTGACATTTTTTTCTTACCCATCAGTTGGTCTTCTCCTTTCATTTCTCATCTAAAATTTTCTCAAAACACCTCTACGCATGCCTGCTTTACAATGCCTTCATGAACTCAACCAGGTCTTGTAACTCCTGCTGGCTCAGATGTGATGTCCTGCCATGCATGTCTTTCTCATTTACCGTGTTATTGATCGTATCCATCAGTGTCCGTGCACTTCCGTCATGGA
>SOER01000021.1 GCA_021646405.1 Candidatus Loosdrechtia aerotolerans | reverse complement strand
TTGGGAAACTCTTAAGACGTTAATTCGATCGTTCAATGGCTTTGTTGCCTCTATGGCTCAGAGAACTTCTGAAGTACTTTCTCGGTGTGTTTCTTATTTGTTCGGTTTCAACTGCTGTTAACTATAATACAGCGGCAATTCCATCTCTCAAGGCGCCTTCTGAAGAGGCTGTCTGGCGTCAACTGTGCAAAAAAATTTTTTGGGTCTTCTTGTTCTTTTTGCTCATAAGGAGGATAAGGCAATACTGAGAAATAACCTGAGCACATTTGTCAGTGGTGGATTGTACTTGTGTTACGGCCTCTCTTTTGTACATTCGTTAGCCCTCAATGCGATAAATCTTCCCTCTTTATATCTCATTCCTCACAATTTCCTGTTTTTCAAAAAAGCCTTATCTTTTGTGCTCAAGAGAAAGAATTGTACTGATAATTTACCCACACAAAACGGAGAAGACCCTGTTTCTTTAACCTCCTTTCTGTATTTTTGATTGTTTCGCTTTTTCCATTCGATAGCTTGGAATATTTAATTCAAGCACAACACAGTGGTGTACCAGACGGTCTATTGCCGCTGCTGTTACCATCGGATCCCTAAAGATTTTCTCCCATTTTGAAAAAGGAAGATTACTCGTTAGCATTATACTGCCTCGCTCATATCTCTCGGCAAGCAAGGTAAAGAGCACTTCCATCTCTTCCCGGTTCTGCTGCACATACCCAATATCATCAATTATCATCGCATCATACCTTGAAAATCTTTTCAGTATACGGGCAAGTTTCAATTCTCTCTTTGCCGTCAGCAACTCCTGCACTAACAGAGAACATTGGCTAAAGTATATTCTTTTTCCCATCCTCTGGATTAACTCCTGGCCTATGGCTGATAACAAATGGGTTTTCCCACTTCCGGGGTTGCCAAATGACAGGATATTTTCTTTCCTCTCAAGAAACGATCCATCTAAAAGGCTATTTACCACCTGAGCAACTCTTCGTGGCAGTCTTTTCATGTCAAAAGAATCTAAATTCTTCTCTAACGGTAGTCTTGATTCCCTTAATAACCGCTCTATCTTCTTATGGCGGCGTACTTCACACTCCCTTTCCAGCAATTCATATAAATACACCTCATAGCTTAACGATTCACGAGCTGCTTTTACCGCATGGGCCTCGTAAAGCCTCCTTATTGTCGGCAATCGGAGATCTCGGAGGTAATTCGTTATTTGATATTTTCTATCAACCATGAAAAACCTCTCTTTCACTTAACAATTCATCATATGCTGAGAGGTTGATTGTGTCTATTACCACCTCGGTGATAGCTGGTACAACCTGATCATGTCTGACTATTTCCTCTACTGCTTCAGAAGAAATATCCCGCTCCTGATCAAAAAGAAATCGTAACGCCTCATCGACTCCCGTTTGGCTCTCCTTCGATGCCAGGTACAGTATCTCCAGATACTCCTTATCTGCCCTCGTTGGTCTCTTCTTCTTTAAATAATCATATGCCATCCTGAAACGGCTTGTAGGGAACATGTCCGCATGGTAACGGTAATTCTCAAAAGCTCCTGGCTTTCTCACTAGCCAATCAATAACATGACGGTACTCTATAGCATGCCGGTACTCCCCCTTTAACCCTGGTAGGGTCTCGATATGTTTTTGCGCATACCATATCTCGATATACTCGGCATATATTTTAACATCTACCCACTCTCGTATCAGACGGCTCGGTACCGAATACACATTGTGCTGGACATGGATTGTGCTACTCGGACCTACTTTAACCCTTTGTCTCTTACAATCATTCAGCCGTCTTGCTGGTAATCCCCTCAGCACCTTCAGCTCTTCTATCAATCTACTCTGACGACCAGCATTTAACTGCTGAAAGAGTTGATCTAAAAATGCCCTGTACTCATTCCGGCTTGAAAATTCCCTGCTGCCTCTCAGCATTAATGCCTGATCTACTGCTTTCTTGAAACGAAAATGCCTTTGCTCTATATCTCCATTCTCGTTCGCTTTGCCTGCCTGGGTCTTCCTGCCCCTTAGACCATAGTGTTTTAACAATCGATTGTAATCCCGCGTATACTCATCTGGATGACCGACCTTATGGACCGCAGCACTTAACCGGTCGGTTTGATGCTCTACCGGAACTCCTCCAGGTTCCCGTAACGCATTTTGTAATCCTTCGCTCAGGCTCTCATAACTCTCTGAAAAACAGAGTGTCCCGTGCTCCCAGTTGGAATAGGTCATCACAAAGTGATACAACAAGTGTTTGAAATGCTGACCAGCTATGGTTATCGATAATTTTGACATATCCGTGAAGTCTGATTCTGAAAGTTGACCCGGTTTGTGCTCTTGTGGAAAAATCACCTCTTTGCCGGGCCCCTCCAGTGCTCTCCATATCTTTATCTTTCTTTGAAGTGTCCGCAGTTGTCCATCTGAGAATTTCCCGGGATACTTTCTTTGAAGATAGGAAAAAATGGTGGTACCTTCAATGCCTGGATTTGCTTCAAGGTAATCTCTGATTTCACTCCATACTTCTTCAAATGGGTCTTTGCGTGTCCTCTCCATGTATGGTCTTTTTTGTGTTGACCTGGCAGTTCTCTGCTGCGGAGATATTTCCGGGCGGTCTTCTCGTCCATACCGGCTTTCCTTGCTGCTAAATATTGTGTCTTTTCCGTTTTTATAAGTTTCATAAGCATCCTCACTTGCTTGTCGGTGACCATCCAGGTACCCTCCTGATTCTCGAATTTTCGTTTTCTTGGATAGTCTAGTGGTTTTCTTATAAAACGGGAATTTTAATTGTCGTTGATCGGGAATTCTAATTGTCGCTCATCAGCTGCAACAGCAGTTCTTAAATCTTTCTGATATTCTTCGTTGCTACTTTTTTTTATCAAGAAATCTATAAAATCTAATACCTCCATTCTTTTGTTTTCAGGAAGCAGTTTCAACATTTTTAATATATCAGCCTCTACATTTTCGACATTTATCATTATTTACGTTCTCCTATCAAAACTCCTTTAAACATATTGCTATAGTATGTAATACATAATAAATTGACAAAACATTAGTATTTTCCTTATTCTACTTAACCATGCAATCCAAATCAATTTAAATAGGACACGGATGAACGCAGATAAACACGGAAAAAAGGAATGAGTATAAGACTTAATTCAAAAACGGATTCAATTGTAAGGGACTGTCTAAAACAAACTTATAATCATTTAATCCTTATTTTCCATTGACAGCTATTTTTCTTAAGTTTATACTCTACACCATAAAAACAATTTGTATCTGAAACTTATAGGAGAAGAGTGTATTATGACCAACAATAAAGAATATAGATTTACGGTAATAATTGAACCATGTGAGGAGGGCGGTTATTTCGCAATGTGTCCCGCATTTCCTGGCTGTCACGTTGAGGGAGAAACTTACGAAGAAATCCTGACAGAGATGAGGGCGTCTATAAATGCCTTTATATCAGATTATATTAAAGAGGGAGAACCTATACCTGAAGACGAGGTAACAGTCACATCTCTTAAAGTTGCTGTATGAGTCCAAAGTTTCCTGCTGTCACATCGAGTGAAGTTATAAAGACCTTATCAAAAACAGGCTTTAAATTTAAACGGCAGTCTGGAAGCAGCCATGTGATTTACTATAGGCAAGAGGATAAAAGGCGTGTCAACATCCCTATTCATTCTGGAAAAATTATAAAAAGAAAGACATTAAAATCAATAATACTATCAGCAGGGTTAACAATAGAAGAGTTTGAAAATTTAAGAAAAAGTTAAAACCTGCACTATCATTTTGATACAAGTACATCAGCAAGTTGTCTTGCCTGGCTACAAGGTTTTCATTATTCTCCTTCACCCGGTAATCCAAATCAACCCAAACCAAACAAACAAAACCAATCAGACAAACCAAAACTCCCTAACTCGTAACTCTCCAACTCCCTAACTCTTAAAATCTGCGTTCATCCGCGTTCATCCGTGTCCCATTTCATTTTGGAAAATAATAAAGGCAGGAAAAAAGGAATGAAGTATAAGGCTTGAACCCAAATAATTATGAATATTTGTTAAAACAATTACTTATTATCTCTTCTAAAACATTTCTTAGTTCCGGAACCTCAGAATTGAGAATAGTCCCCTTAAAGTGCTTGTGATTACTAAAGTTTAACATTGATTTATGTATAGCATTATCATATCGGAATATTATATTGTCATTTTTATCCTGGTAATGGAATGAATATGAAAGCTTCTCAATCTTGTATCTCAGGTCAACGTACTCAGTAACAAATAACCTCGAATCATCAATGAATTGTATAATTGCTTTTATTAAGCCGATCTTTTCTGTTCTGGGATCAATCTTTAGTTCCGATGTTGTAATAAAGCCGGATTTTGAGAATTCGTTAATTGTTTTTGTAAAATCTTGAAAATATTCAGCAATTAACATATTCAATATCTTTAAGTTTTTTCAGCTCATCGAGGATTTTATCCCGTATTTTCAATTCACCTGTCCATCTAATGTATTCATCATCGCCACCTTGTAAATCTTCTGCAGTAAATTCCTTTAAGAATTTTTCAGATGGTACCTTATATCTTTCTTCAAACCCTTTTATTTCCCTGTTTGTCCTATTTAAACCAATTTCTAATCTCTTTATTTCAGCAGAAATAGCAGACTTAATAATTTCCGTTATATCTTCTTGTTTATCGGATATAATTTTTAGTTTTACCATATATATTCACCTCCTCTTTTTCTATTCTCTTAATCTTTTTATTTTCATGTAAAACGTGAAATACGGACAATCTCATACTTTCCAGATATATCTACGCTTTACCGGAGTCCAAATACAATATAAATCCCGGTAGCAATATCCACGCTTCGATTCTCAAGAGATTTATCCCTATATCCTCATAGATTCGTAGATTATTCTTTGTGCCTTCGTGCCTTTGTGTGAATACTTCTCTTATAAAAATTCTTTATAACCTTCTTAATAGCATTTTCCTTATTCTACTTAACCGTGCAATCCAAATCAATTTAAATAGGACACGGATGAACGCGGACAAACACGGATAAGACGAATTGTAATGGGTATAAGAACACTATTCGCCACCAAGGAGATATGTATAATGTACCCCAAAAACTGGACAGTGAAATAAGATAAAATATCCAAGAAAAAAATAAGATGAAAATTGAAAAAATGGGAGGATATTTTCGGGATGCAGAGGAAGAGGTATAGTAGTGAGTTTAAGGCGAAGGTGGCGATAGAAGCGATAAAGGGGGAAAAGACAGCCAGTGAGATAGCAGGAGAATATGGGTACATCCGACTCAAATAACCCAGTGGAAAAAACAAGCAATGGAAGAGATACCGAAGATATTTTCAAAGTGGTTAAGAAAGGAGGGACATAAAGTAAATCGTAAGCGGGTAAACCGCCTGATGAGGCAGATGGGATTATATCTGAAGAGAGGATTTTTATTTAAACCTATTTATCCAAAACCCTTATAAACTCATCTTTATCAATCCCCGTCTGTCTTAACATTTCATGGAATAACCAACGAGGTATGCCTTTTCCATGTTTATGACTAATATACCAAGCAATACACAACTAAACACCTGAAGAAGTGGTATGTCTTTTCCATGTTTATGACTAATCCTTACCCTTAAAATCGTACCATTGGGCAATGTTTTATGCCATGTTTCGTGTTTTCCCGATCGTATATACTCAAAATTCAGTCTTTTAAGAACGGTTCTAAACTGGTCATACGTGTACGATGCCATGTTTTATCTCTATTAACATTCTCAATTCCCACTCTGTCTTGCAGGCAGATATAGCCTTTATATAAGGAAGATGATGTGCCCTATTTGGGCTTTTCGTATATACTTCAAAATTCTTCATATATTCTTCCGCATAATCCTTTATAGCTTCCACCATATCTTCAACGGCGTCTTCAGGGTTATCCATTTCTGTCACCAAGTCTAATTCCGGACAATAAGCGCAAAATTTTCCTTCATCTAAAGCCAATAAAAGAGAAAGCACCTTTTCTTGTAACATTATTTTAGGTCCATCCACAGAAAACCTCCTGCGATTTTAAATTTATGATTAATTTTTAATATAACAACAGCATTTTCCTTATTCTACTTAACCCGGCAATCTAAATCAACCCAAACCAATTTAAATAGAACACGGATGAACGCTGATATACACAGATAGAACTATTTCTGCTGTACATAAGAACAAGCGCAATGTTCGCCATCAAGGGCACGAAATTGAGAGGTTAAGAGGATAGGAAGTTGGGAAGTTGAGATATTGAATTGTTCATGGTTAATAGTACAGCTATTAACCCGGCAAACTCCTTATAAGAATCTTTTTAAAATCCGCGTTCATCTGCGTTCATCCGTGTCCCATTTCATTTTGGAAAATAATAAAGGCAGGAAAAAAGGAATGATGTATAAGGCTTGAATCGTGAGGAAATGTATACAAGATACTTATCAGTATTTACTATTCGTATTATTTCAGTTTTAAAAACTCTTCATATGAAAGACCTGCATCCTTTAATATTTTATGAAGTGTACCTTTTGCAACATCTTTACCTTTATGAATAGGAACAGTAGTCCATCTTCCGTCTGTATGATAAAATATGGCATGACTTCCACTCTGTCTAATCCTTTCAAACCCAAGCTTTTTGAGGACTTTTATTATTTCTTCAGATTTTGCAGGGCTTAATTTAGACACACACTTCAACCTCGTCAAGAAGAACCTCTATTGGTATTGGTTCTCCTAAAGACTTACGTGCTTCAATATGAAGTTTAATAGCATCTTTTATGTTCTCTATCGCTTCCTCAATAGTCACACCTTGAGAATAGCATCCCTTCAAGGCAGGACACGATACAATATAAACATCATCTTCATCCTTTTCTATGACTATTCTATACTTATATTTCCTCATTATTTATTATCTCCTGCTATTATTCTTTATATCTTCCTAACTTAAACAGTTGAGTCTGAATGATTACATATTTTCCTTATTTTACTTAACCATGCAATCCAAATCAATTTAAATAGGACACGGATGAACGCGGATAAACATGGATAAGACGAATTGTAATGGATATAAGAACACTATTGGTCATCAGGGATATGAAATTGAGGAGTTAGGAGGTTGTGATACTGAATGGTTAATAGTACAACTATTAACCCAACAGACCCCTGATAAAAATCTTTTTAAAATCCGTGTCCATCCGCGTTCATCCGTGTCCTATTTCATTTTTGGAGATCAGAAAGAAATTCAAGTCAAGCGACAGCAACTTCAGGTTTAAGAAGTCTTGATTTGGCAGGTTTGAGTCCCTTGATACGAATGTATACAATTGGCTGACCCGGCTCTCTTTGTTCCTCAGCGATCTGCCTACTCCACTGATTGTATTCCTCGTCTCCTTCAACCTGTAAAACAATTTGAGCATTCTGCGGTATTTTCTCAGCAAATTTAGGGTGTTCCACGATATAACGATCAAACTCCATTACTAATATGCTGTGTTTTTTCTCTAAAATATCTATCATTTATTTACCCTCCAGAAAAGCCTTGTGATAAGCCTTCCAATTTTCTTTTATATCCTCGTCTGCCAATGTTAATGCTTCGTTAAGTTTTAAATTCAGCTTCAAACAACTTGCAATCTCAAAACTTATTCAGTTCTTTTTCATTCATATGCTAATACATTTTTAATATGCGTAAAAGCAAGCACAATTTCCACCACAAAGGGCACGAAATTGAGAAGTTAGGAGGATAAGAAGTTGAGAGGTTAAGAAAACGAATAAAACCAACCCGACTAATCAAAGCACAATCTTCTCAACCTCTCATCCTCCCAACTTCCCATCTTCTCAACTCCTTAAGTTTTTGTAACAATTTAGCTTTTTGAAAATCCAATATATGAAACATACATAACCCCGCTAGGGGTGATCTGTTTGTAGCTCAATAAAATTCCAGGGTAAATAGCTCCGTAGGAGCGGCCTGTATGTGATTCACAGAGAAACAGGCCGCTCCTGACGGAGCTAAACCTGTACGGTATCCTCTTATCTACAAACAGATCGCTCCTATGGAGCTCATAGAAAATACGTTTTTCAAAAAACTAAATTGTTACAAGTTTTTAAATCTGCGCCAATCTGCGTCCCATTATTCTTCGTGCCTCTGTGTGATTACTTCTCTTATAAAAATTTTCTTAAAATCCGCGTCCATCCGTGTCCCATTTCTTTTGGAAAATAATAAAGGCAGGAAAAAAGGAATGAGATGTAAGGCATGAATCGTGAGGAAAGGCATACAAATTTTAAAACCTTTTCTAAAATCCTTTTAATTCCTCTATCCCTTTACCATATATTTTACAACAAATTTCAAAAACTCTCTCATGGCCAAATCAGGAGCATCTGGAATAAAACTTGGAACAACAATATCTTCTGAACCATTGTGAAAATGCTTTGGAAAAGTAGCTATATCTTTCCATATTTGATGTGGCGCATTATCATGGCGAAATATTCCATTTGCAACAAAACGTCGATCCCAATGATAAGAATATTTACCTTTTATAGAATAATATATATCTATAAAACTGCCATCACATAAATAAAGGCGTAATTTCCATGGTTCATTACTTTGAGAATAGAAAATTTCACCAGACTCGACGATAACTCTAAATTCAATAATTGCTAAATCAAGAAGATTTTTGTATAGTCTCAATATCTTCATCGATACGTGCAATACTAGACTCTAAATTTTCAAGTAAAATCAAATCCTCCCATGCAGGATGTTCAGGTATTTCGCCGGTCTTTATTTTTTTTTCAATCTCTTCACCTGTGGTAACATTATATCTTGCAAGTACATCCAATCGGTCTAACATAACCTTTCGTCTTTTTTCACGAAGAAGCGCAAGAAACCCGGATATAGTAAGTTCATCCACAGTAATACCAGTATCTTCAGCAACCTTCTTAATAATCTCTTTGGTAATAGACATGCTCTATTTTCCTCCTAACCGCAAAACCTCCCAATCTCTCATCTTCCTATCCTTCTAATAGTATTTTCCTTATTCTACTTAACCAGGCAATCCAAATCAATTTAAATAGGACACGGATGAACGCGGATAAACACGGATAAGACGAATTGTTCATAGTTAATAGTACAGCTATTAACCCGACAAACTCCTTATAAGAATCTTTTTAAAATCCGCGTTCATCTGCGTCCCATTTCATTTTAACCTTAAACAAAACCAACCAAACGAATAAAACCAATCCAACCAATTAAAGTACAATCTTCTCAACCCCTCATCCTTCCAGCTTCCCATCTTCTCAACTCCCCAACTCCTTAAGTTTTTAAATCTGCGCCAATCTGCGTTCATCTGCGTCCCATTATTCTTCGTGCCTCTGTGTGATTACTTCTCTTATAAAATTTTCTTAAAATCTGCGTCCATCTGCGTTCATCCGCGTCCCATTTCATTTTTAATCATTTGGAAAATAATAAAGGCAGGAAAAAAGGAATGAAGTATAAGGCTTGAATCGTAAGGAAATGTATACAAAGCTGGTGTGTCGGGTGTACCCTATGTACCCCCTTCATACCAACAATCTACGTAATCTGCAGACAAAATTATGTTTTCATAATCTTCCAAAATGTCAAAAAAACCAACTTCATGTCGGTAAAAAAACCCTTATCCCTAAGATACTTTTTGTAAAGTTCTATCTTCCCTGGAAGTACTTCCTTAATGTATCCATCTTCCGGATCATGGTATTTTTTTAATATACTCTCTTCATCTCTGAACTCAATCGTTGCATAATCTGTTATACCAGGTTTTACTTTTAGTATTTCTCTATACTCATCTCTAAACATCTCAACATATTTAGACACTTCAGGCCTTGGCCCCACAATACTCATGTCACCTTTCAGGACATTAATCAACTGCGGAAATTCATCGAGTTTAGTTTTCCTTAAAACCACCCCAACTTTTGTAATTCGAGGATCATTTCCGGTTGTAATAGAAAGTCCTTTCTTATGCGCATTTGCTATCATTGTACGAAACTTAAATAATTTAAAAGGTTTAAAATCCCTGCCGATCCTTATATGGGAAAAAAATACAGGACCGGAACTGTCTAATTTTATAAGAATTGCAATTATGAGGAAAAAAGGCAGGAGTAAAAGAAGGACCATGGATGAGGAAATCACATCAAAGAGGCGCTTTGTCATAATAGGTTGTAGGTTATAGGTGATGGGTGGTGGGTGGTAGGTTATGGGTGGTGTTTTGTTTTCCAGGAATTTAAGGATTTTTCGAGAGATTTCAACATACGTCCGCATTCATCCTATCGATTTATTAGATCCGTAAGTTTTGTTTGTTCAATATACCCTTTTCTGGAGGCCATTTTAATATGATGCCTGGTTTCTCTAATTTCTCCCAACGCCCTATTAATTCCTTCAAGATAAATATTAATATGTTTATTATTCCATCCCTCGGCTATATTAGCTGGAGAAGAGTTTGAGGACCTCCTTAGTTGTGAACCCAATTCATACAATTCAAACTTTGGAAAAGTAGCAGAATTCTTGATTAACTTATCTTTATTTTTAAATAGTTCAACTATTAAATATTTACACGAGTATGGTTTTATGTCTTCAGATGAAAACAATTTTTCCCGAATCTTCTTGCTCTTACCAAGCAAAGCAGAAAACATTATATTTGTATCTACTATTATCTTTTTCAATCTTTAATCCTGCTTATGAATCTATTTTTGTTTTTCTCCCACCACTTTTTTTTGATTTTCTCAGATAATTCCATGAGTTCCTTTTCTTCAAAATTACCCTTTTGGATTATATCTTCTACTTTCAATCTATCTATAAAATCCTGAACATAATCATCTGATACCAATCCCTTGGGGAAACTTAAAACTGTATTATTATCTACATATTTAATATTAATCATAACCCTTTTCCTTCCCAACTATCCCAAATATTTTGTAAATTTAGTGTAATAGAATCAGTAAACAAAAAATTTTTTAGTCCATTTCAGCTCTGAATACTCCACTTTTTTTAAATATCTATCTGCCGTCTGGCTGGTAACCTTATAGCAAGCTTTTTTATCATTTCATGTGCAACCTGTATATATTTTATCAGGCAAATCCGCTTTTAACAATCCTTCAATCCCATGGCCCATACCTACACCTATGAGGTGTAGGTGGGTTTCAGATCCCAGATCCATCTATCTCACCGGCTGTCTTTTCCCCTTTATCGCTTCTATCGCCACCTTTGCCTTAAACTCACTACTATATCTCTTCCTCTGCATCCTGAAAATATCCTCCCATTTTTTCGACTTTCATCTCAATTTTCTTCTTGGATATTTTATCTTATTTTACTGTCCAGTTTTTAGGGTACATTATATATCCTCATAGATTCGTAGATTATTCTTTGTGCCTTCGTGCCTTTGTGTGAGTACTTCTCTTATAAAAATTCTTTATAACCTTCTTAATAGTATTTTCCTTATTCTACTTAACCATGCAATCCAAATCAATTTAAATGGGACACGGATGAACGCAGATGGACACGGATAAGACGAATTGGAATGGGTATAAAACACTATTGACCATCAAGGATATGAGATTGAGAAGTTAGGAGGATAAGAAGTTGAGAGGTTAAGAAAACGAATAAAACCAACCCAACTAATCAAAGCACAATCTTCTCATCCTCCCAACTTCCCATCTTCTCAACTCCCCAACTCCTTAAGTTTTTAAATCTGCGCCAATCTGCGTTCATCTGCGTCCCATTATTCTTCGTGCCTCTGTGTGATTACTTCTCTTATAAAAATTTTCTTAAAATCCGTGTCCATCTGCGTTCATCCGTGTCCCATTTCATTTTTAATCATTTGGAAAATAATAAAGGCAGGAAAAAAGGAATGATGTATAAGGCATGAATCGTAGGGGAGCGTATATAAGAAATGTATCAGCTTTTATTATTAACAATAATCAACAAACAATTGAAACAAAACCAACCAATCAAAGTACAATCTTTTCAACCTCTCAACTTCTTAACTTCTTAACTTCCTAACTTCCTAACTTCTCAACTCTTAATTCTGCGTAATCCGCGGACTTACTCTCTGTCCATAATCTACAGCCAATTGCGGAACTTCGGTTCCTTTCTTACGGCAATCCACGATTGTTTGTATTACCCTATCCAAATCATCAGTAGTCATTGCAGAACCGGAAGGTAAACAGAGTCCCCGGTTAAATAAATATTCACATACACTCCCGCCGCGCATCGGGCAATCTTTGAACACAGGCTGGAGGTGCATGGGTTTCCATACAGGGCGTGACTCTATATTTTGTATCTCTAATGCTATACGAACATATTCTCTGGTTGCACCAAACTTTTCAGGATCAATCAAAACAACGGTCAGCCACCGTGTTGATTGGCCGTAAGGTGCCTCCGGCATAAATTCTATTCCCGGGATATCAGACAGTGCATTTTTATAATATTGAAAGATCCGGCGTTTTTCCTGTACCCGTTCTTCGAGCACCCTTAGCTGCCCGCGGCCAATAGCTGCAAGGATATTGCTCATACGATAATTATTACCTAATTGAGTGTGTTCGTAGTGAGGGGCTGCATCGCGTGCCTGCTGAGAAAGGAACCGTGCCTGCTCAACTATAGCTTTATCCTCCGAGAGCAGCATGCCGCCGCCGGATGTTGTAATAATCTTATTCCCATTGAAAGAATAAATAACAGCCCGTGCACCGGCTCCTGCGCTTCGCCCTTTATAAGTCGCACCAAGGGCCTCTGCTGAATCAGAAACGACAGGTATATCATACCGGGTGCATACTTCTGAAATTTTATCCATATCTGCACATTGCCCGTAGATATCCGCAGTAATAACAACCTTTGGCAGTTTACCGACAACCTCCCGTTTTTTAAGTTCTTCTGCTAACAAATCCGGGTCCATATTCCACGAAATCCTGTCGGAATCTATAAAAGAAAGACGGGCACCCTGGAAAATCACAGGGCTAACGCCACCGATAAACGTTAAAGAAGGGGCTATAACCTCATCTCCATGCCCCACGCCTAGTATTCGTAAGGCAAGGTGCATTGCTGCAGTACCGCTTGCAAGAGCAACGGCATGGGGAATTCCAACTATATCGGTAAATTCACGTTCAAAGGCATCCACCTGAGGACCCAAAGGGGCGATATAATTACTCTCAAATGCCTCCTGGACAAATTTTATTTCTTCTCCTCCCATGTGAGGTGGAGAGAGATATATGCGTTTATTCATGAGAAGTTATGATGTTATGAAGTTATGAAGATGAGAAGTTATGAAAAAAAATCAAAAACAAAAAGATTCTGCCTTTTTCTCCATTGAATTCAACATACCTATTATTTATTCATATTTAATATCGAAATTTTCAAAAGCAATAGTATCAATATAATTTGCAGGCATAACAAAACTCCAGCCAGCACTGAGTTTCAGATGCTTCCTGCATTGAATCTGTTAGTTTATTCTTAAAAACCGCTCTATATTTCCTTTTCCTCTTAACAGGGTTAGAACACACAGACCTTGACGCACGTCTGATCTGGTCAGTGAGAGCATACTTTTCTTCTGGTGGGAACGATTTAGTAGGCTGATAAATCTCCATAGCATATTTAAACGCCAATTTATACACATCAAGATCCCTAAAATGCTTTAAATGCCTATTTCTATTCTCCATACCTTCCCATCCTCCTAACTTCTTATCTTCTTATCTTCTTAACTTCTTATCCTCTCAACCTCCCATCTTCCCAACTTCTTATTTTACATTAGAAAATATCGTCTGAAAAATACACTCAATATCCCTCACAAAACTATAATTCTCAACATACTCTCGATTCAACCGCACCTTATCCGGGAAAATAACCTCCCGATTATACCTTTCAGGGTCAGCCTGCCTTGCTAAAATCTCTTCTTCATCTTTATATTTCAAGGTTGCCGGACTGGTAATACCGGGCCTTATCGACAGAATAATTCTATCTTCTCCAACCAGCTTATCAGCAAAGCCAGGAACATCCGGGCGTGGACCAACAAAACTCATATGTCCCAAAAAGACATTGATTAGTTGAGGCAATTCATCTATCTTTGTCCTGCGGAAAAATTTACCAAAAGGTGTGATGCGAGGGTCATTCTTGGTTGTAACTGTTGTATAAAAAGACGAAACGTCCTTCATGGTACGGATTTTAATAACCTTAAAGGGTTTACCTCCCTTTCCGATGCGGGTCTGGGTAAAAAAGCCGCCTTTTTTTGTATCAATTGACATGATTATATAAGCAAAAATAATTATCCATCCTGTTACTATCAAACCTACTGCCGATACAGTAAAATCAAAACATCTTTTTAAAAATTGGTTGAAACAGGATACCCCTTGCATTGACCATTCCAATCTATCAACTTGTTCATCATTTCCACTAACCCCCCTTGCCGGTGTGGAAAACTTTCAGAATTGCATAAGCAATGATTTTTCATTAATAAAAGGTCATAAGTGCAGATATCCCGACAGGACAAAACAGCGACCAAACTTTCCTGGTTGAACCTATAGGGTTAGGTTGGAAAAGCGATGAAAGATTGCAGGGCCTCCAGATACTCGGTCCAAGAGAGCGAACGTCGCCAGCCCAACAATACCCTAATCAAGTTGGGATACATTCAGCTTTTGGATCCATTCCTTTAATTTTATCTATAAGGCCAGCAGAACAGTACCAATATCGTTTCTCTGCCAAATTCATAAAAGGAAGATCAGAAATAGCGTCCGACCAAGCACTTTCGATTATCACATCTTTTTCTCCTTCATTTCTCAGATAGCCAAGAACCGCTTCGGCTTTGGCATCGCCATAACAGGAATCTCCGGAGAGATTCCCTGTGTAGATTTTCCCCATAACCTCGAACTCAGTTGCAATTATAATCAAATCCTGCCCGGAAAAAAGATATCTCAATGCAAAGGCAGGAGATGCGCTGGCGACGATGATTTTTTTCCCATCGGCAAGGCTCTTGTTGATATAGCTTATTAGATCAAGCCGAAAAAGCGGCCGCACGCTGTTGCAGAATCGCTCAAGCGCCGGCACCAGCTGATCCTCGGATAAACCTTTTATCAACTTGCCAACGCATCGGTTTTTCAGCTCTTGAATACTGTCCGGCGAGTAACTCATCACCATTCGAGTTAAAAGAGAAAAAACACCCGGCGCTTGCAGAGGTCGCAAGCGAATCAACTCACGAATTAAAAAACGAATCGTATCTCTGGTGGTGATGGTCCCATCAAAGTCAAGGGCGACATATTTCATCAACCCACCATCCCTTTTTCGGCAGGATTGTTGCTCATGTTAACCAGAAAGCGGCTGCCGTAGTGAAATACTTCCCCGAGGAAGGCGAAGGGATCGTCAAGATGCAAATCATCGATGGCATCGCAATTCCCGGAAAATACTGTCCGCCAGGCCTGCAATGGTTTCAGGTGTGCACACTGCGTAGCTGCAATCATGAGATCCCCCATCAACCATCTGCCTCGCCAGGGATATCTAATAATGGCATTTTCCTGATAACGCCTGGCTGCACCCGGCCCTTCGGTAGCACATAGCCAGGCAAGATAGGGGAACTCAGCTCCAGCACTGATAGCCAGGGGGAGAGATCCCCATAGTCTCGGGTTTACTTCGATAAACCATATCTTGCCGGTATCGGGACAAACCTTATATTCGACCATCGCCAAGCCGTGCCAACCAATCTTGCCTAAAAGAGTCTGCGTCATTTCCCGCAACCTATCATTTCGGGCAGATTCACGCAGAGTGCTGGTGCCACCGGTAGCTATCTTTTCCCGCAGCCGGCGGTGACAAAACAAAGAAATAGGCTCTCCATGCCAATAAAGCGCCGAGCACCCCCAACCTTCTCCGTAAATCCTTTCTTCAATCTGTGGATAACGTTCGACAGGAAGTGAATATTCTTTAATCAATCTCCTTACTATTTCCTCAGCCTGCTCCGGAGTATCCGCATAAAATATGCCTTTCGCACTATTACCGGTAAGAAGCTTGACAACAACCCTTCGCAATCCAGCCTTTGTAACCGCAACCGAAACTTCGCCCGGCGCGCTATAGGAAACTCGTCCAGGAAGAGGCAAGCCAACGGATTGAGCTAGCTCATAAGAGCGCGCCTTATTATTAAAAAGTTCGCAATGTTCTGCCTCGGGAAGAATTGCACATGCCTTCTCCGGCAATCGCCGGCGATTCCGGGCCAGAATCTCAGTTTCATTATGAGACGGCATGAGAAGACGGATTGCATACTTGTCGCAGAGACGAGCAATTGTTTCTACGAACTCATCCTCACCATCATAATGAGAGGGATAGCGGACAAAATCTTTCTTGAGGCGGGACCATTGACACATGCCGAAGGGGTAACTGTCGGCTGCGACAACCTCAAGGCCGTGAGAATGGAGATTCCTCAAGGCCGCATAAGATGACCGCACCCATGCATATGTTAATAAAATATCGCCCACCACCAGCACCATGAGGTTTTGTCGTTCAATGCAACTTTTCTGCAGCAGAGTCAAACATCATCAGTACTATTCTTTTTTCTGGCAATGATATGTATACCACCTACATAAAAACCAAATATGCCAAAAAGCCTCGCAAATCCGGCTCCGATCATTTTTATCAATCTAAACAGAGGGGAACCGATGTTCAAAGGTTTTGACTGCCCTAAGTAAATAATTTCAAAGCCTGCTTGTTGCAACATTATTCCTATAGTTCTAGGTGTAAAGTTAAACAAATGTTCTGCGGCATGAATATTAGAGGATTTACCAAAAATTATTTTGGATAAAAATCCCGTCTTAACAATTTTGAGGTATCTATAATTAGGCACAGCAAGAAAAAGGCAGCCACTATCATTCAATGCATAATGCGCAGCTTTTAAAAAGCTGGCAGGATCAGGAACATGCTCTAAAACATAGAGAAAAATGATAGCATCAATTGAACCAGAAGCAACAAGGTTATCACTTGAGAAGTCACCAACACAAACATCAAATCCTTTAGATATAGCTTTCTCTGCAGCAAAAGAAGATAATTCAACACCGCTCAGTTGCAAATCAATGCTTGCCTCACGGAGAGCATCTAGCAATAAACCTACCCCACAACCGACATCCAACACACGAGAACCTCGTGGGATATTTTTGGAAACATACTGCACAAACTGCACGTACTCATTCCTGGAAACACATTCTTCTGTATTATAACGTCCTGAAACCGTATCATCCAAATATGATGAATTATACAACAGGGCAAGTCCTTGTGCATTAAGGCGAGGAGACACATAACAAAGAGAGCATGAGCGACATTGATTTATCCCTAAAACTATTTTAGTTGCTTTTAAATAATATTCTTCGTAGAAACTCGGAACATTGTTTTTTTCTCCGCATAACAAGCAATTAACCTGCTCTGTAATATCTTCATCTTTCATGGTATTTCTCTCTATGCTTTGCTAAAACACTTTCAAGGAAAGTTACAAACTTATCTGCTATATCTAATCGGTTAAATTGTTCGCTAGCTAATTTTCTGGCATTCCTACCCATTTCATCAATGATTTCCGGATTGTCCGCAACTGAAACAAGGGCATCAGCAAAAGCACGAGGGTCATCAGGAGGTACCGCAAGCCCACACCGGAACTTCTCTATTATATCAGCAAGCCAACCAGGATAATTATTGAGCACCGGTAAACCCGCTGCAATATAGTCAAAAAACTTATTCGGTGATGTCCCATAATAAAAGGCAGGCACATTGGCCAAAATCATTAAGCCAATATCTGCTTCAGATAACAACCCAGCCAGTTTATCCTTGGGGACAGCATCAAGAAAAATACAATTACTCAACCCTTCTTTAGCTGCTCGCTTTTTTAGCTCCCCCTTAAGGCTTCCCTCTCCGATAAACACAAACTTTATATTTGTCCTATTATCGTTTGTCAAAACCTTAGCTGCGTCTAAAACGGCATTCAAACCATTAGCAACGCCATGTGCACCTGTAAACACCGCCATAAAATCATCACTATGAACACTTTCTGGCCTCCATCCATTGGTTTTACTATTTCCAAAAATTGACAAATCGCAACCATTCGGCAGAAGAACAACATTGCCAGGTGAGACGCCACGTTTGATAATTCCTTCAACTATACCTGGAGCCAGCCCAATACATGCATCGGCAGAATGGTACGAACACCATTCCAACCAAGACAAAAGAGAAAGAATTATTGGATTAGTTATTACACCCATTGCTTTTGGAAGCTCTGGCCATAGGTCTCGTACTTCAAAAACAAAAGGCTTCTTTCTCAATAACTTAGCAAAGATTCCTGGAATTCCTGCAGTTAAAGGTGTTGTGGTGGCAAACAACATGTCATAATCGTGGAACAACGCAATGGAAATACTTTTAAAGGCAAATTTCAAAAAAGTTAAGGTTCTTTTCAGATAGTTATCATTATTGGAGTAGTTGAGGTTAAATTCAATCACATCAATACCATCTATTGTACCTCTCCTAACACAATTAATATAACTATCCGTTAAACCTGTATCAGCTGTGGCACATGCACCACATACCATTGTAACTCTATGGCCTTTCTTTACAAGCGTTCTGGCAAATTCGTAAGCACGAATACCAGTAGATCCTTTAGGCGTTGAAAAATGTTGATAAAAATAAAGAACTTTCATTGCTACGACGAGAATTACGTTATCACCCTCCCGAGCCTATCACTTTCAATCTTTTAAAATAGCAAATCATTTACAGGCTAACAGTAAAGGTTGGCGGTAACATCTCAATGCTTTAGAACAATTTCCATCTTTAATTCGCACCGGATAGCTCACCTAATCGGTAAAAAACGACATGACCGGTATTCGCCGACCCCAGCACCATAGCGGTGCGCGCTTTTACCCAAGAATTCATGGAATTCACTAAGGAACCGAGGTAAGTAAGCGCTCCAGAATTTCCACGATCCGCTCCCCGGTCTTGCCGTCCCATTTATCGGGAATGGAACCTTTTTTCCACTCTCCAGCAAACAGCCGGTCCAAGGCCGGTTTCAGCTTCGAAGAATCGGTGCCCAACAACTCGTTGGTCCCTATAGTCACCGTTTCCGGCCGCTCAGTGGAATCCCGCAGGGTGATGCATGGCACGCCAAGCACTGTAGTCTCTTCAGTGATGCCGCCGGAATCGGTGATTACAGCCTTGGCATTCTTCACAAGGTAGTTGAATTCCAGGTAAGGCTGAGGCTCAACCAGCCGGATATTGGACGGCACATCCACCACCTCTCCCAAGGTCTTGGCGGTACGTGGGTGGACCGGAAAGACCGCTGGCAATCCCCGCGTCGCCTCACCGATTGCCGTCAGCAAACGGGCAAAGCCGGCGAAGCCGTCCACATTCCCCGGGCGATGCAGCGTCACCACGAAATAGCCGCCCGGCTCCAGTGCCAGTTCCGACCAAAAGCCGGGAGGACACAAACGATCCAAGTTCATCAACAGTGTATCGATCATCGTATTGCCGACGAAATGAATCCGCTCTTCCGCCACCCCGGCCCGCCGCAGGTTGTCGTTGGCCACCACGCTAGTGGTGAAAAAATAGTTGGTAATGGCATCGGTCACCATCCGGTTGATCTCTTCCGGCATGGTCCAGTCGCCCGAACGGATGCCTCCCTCCACATGGGCCACCGGCACGCACAACTTTTGCGCTGCGATGGAACATGCCATGGTCGAAGTAACATCACCCACCACTAAACAAAGATCGCTACGCTGTTCCAGCAGCAACTTTTCATAACGTACCATGATCGCCGCCGTCTGCTCGGCTTGAGTCCCGGAGCCGACTTCCAGATTTACGTCCGGCTCGGGAATGCCTAATTGCACAAAAAAATTACCTGACATACAGGCGTCATAGTGCTGACCGGTATGAACCAAGCGGTAGCGTAAGTGCCCGCCCCGGGCCTTATGCACCTCCAGTACCCGAATAATCGGTGCAATCTTCATAAAATTAGGCCGTGCCCCGGCAATTATATCGATAAACTTCAAGTTTTTCATCCCGAGGGAAAAGAATTAATCAACATTGACAAGAGTTATTCTGCCTGCATTTGTCAAAAGCCAACACCCCGCTTGGGGGTGACTCTTCGCGTACCAGTAACCCCTCGCTTTCAACTACAGTAGCGCTACTGCTTAACCGTGACCTGCTATACAGCAAATGCAGTATCCTGTTTTCTTGCTTCCATGGTATTTAATAAGACCCTTTCGTTCCAGATCGCTAATCCATCGCTCAATCATCTTCACCCTCTACTACATAATCCTTTTGTTACCTTTATCTCTACGATTACCTTATCATTAACCAATATACAAATTTTCCTTTGCGTTCTTTGCGCCTTTGCGGTGTAATACTACCGTAAAAGATTCACCGCAAAGGCGCAAAAAACGCAAAGGTTTAAAGATGGTTGACAATTCTCTTTATCCCATCTTTCATTTGTATAATTGGATGAGTTTTTTTATGCTACCTGCATTCCCTAAGCCTCACTCTTTATGTCCCCTTTATGTCCCCTTTATGTCCCCTTTGTCCCCTTAGAATGTAGTATGTTCCTTTACCCGTAGTTCCAATTTGTTCCAAAATCTCTTTCTCTACTAAATCCGTCATATCTCTGCTTGCGGTCTTTTTTGTAGTATTAACAAGCTCTTGATATTCTTTATTGCTAATCTTCCCTTTATCCTTTACATAAGTTACAGCCCTAATCTGCCGTTTATTCAATCCCATTTTTATTAAACTTGGCTCAGTATAAATATCTTTATGAAAGTAAACAGAAAACCCGCCCATTTCTTCTTTAAAGTCAGGCTCAGGCAAACCTGCTTCTCTCATCCATTCCATCATACGCACAGTACCGCTCCCATAGTGCTCAATATAGCCAGCAAGATAAAAAACCTTGGCAATAAGAGGATTTCGGACGTAGGATTTATGAGGCCTTTTCAACTCATCAACAGTTATTCCTTCAGGAAGTCCTCCCGGGTTCGATACCCAGATGCGGTCATCGTAAACCTTTATCAAAATGAAATTGGCTACATTGAAATAGTCCCTGTGAATAAGGGCATTTAAAACCGCCTCACGGAGAACAGGAATCGGATAATCCCATATATCCTCCCTTTGTATCCCTTTTATTTCATAGCGAACACTTATAAGCTGCTTAAGGGTAGCGATCGTCTCTTCGAATTGCTGAAAAAGATTTCCTTTAAGCCACTTGTCGTCAATTATTGTCGTCTCTGTTTTAAAGCGTCCAATACGTACACAGAGATTGATAAAGTATTTTTGAGGATTTTTCCAAAAGAGGAGAACCGCTCCGTTTGTCGGCTTGCCTTCCGACAGAAGATCAAGCTTTTCCAAAAGCATTTCCGGAGATTCATTCAGGGAGGCATCAGAAAGTCTGTTCGTTTCTACGGCAAGATTAACAAAACTCTGGACAGTTTGGACGTCAATTTCTTTCAGCGAGAATTCTCCACTCAGAGAATCCCAGGGTTTTCCCCGTGAAAACAGTATCTGGAGTTTATCGGGCATCATTTCCCTCGTCGTATTTCCAACCCGTTCGTAATATCGGCCTTCATATGAAACCGGATAACTTGAGCGTGACACCTTTACCATTATAACTCGTTTCCCTTTAGTATCATATGTTTCTATATCAGGATACACCGACAACTTATTTACTATACGGTTGGTCAAATCTTCAAGAAACCGGCTGGACGAATCCATGCCTTTAATCTGTCCATTCTTATCAATTCCGAGAAGTATGAAGCCACCTTCGGCATTAGCAAAGGCAGCTATATTTTTATAAAAAGATTCGTTAAGGTTTTCTTTAAATTCAATGACTTCAGTTTCACCGCCTGCCAAAATAGCTTCCAGTTCTTTTTTATTCATATGCTAATACATTCCATGATTTTGTTTTACCAGAAGTTGAGAAGTGAAAGTTCACCGCAAAGTTGCAAAGAGGGAGGCAGAAGTTGAGAATATGAGAAGTTAGGAAGCTGAGAAAACTCAACCTCTTAACTTCCCAAGTTCTTTTCCTTTGCGTCCTTTGCGCCTTTGCGGTGAATCTTTTGTTTATCATGAAGGCATTAAGCGCTTAATGAAGCAAACAAACCTTCAAGTTTCTCGGCAATTTTTCCTCTTTCAAAATGGATCTTCAATAAGTCCTTTCATTTTCACCATGCTTTTTTCGGTAAACAACGACGTAAACTTACATCCATTTTCTGAATTACATAGCAGATGAACACTCAAGGCAGGACACTTTTCTCCATAATATCCTGACTGCCAGCCATCAGGATTAACTACATCGTCCTTTGCCCTGTTTATAGTTAACTCAGCATCCTTATCGCTTTCTAATAATAAGTAATAACTACCTTTTGGGGTTTCAAAGGTAATTACATATTTTCTCCCACTTACTCTGGATTCTGTATAAGGAAAATCATTTATCAGCCAATGAAGATCAAAAGAATGAACGGTGTCTCCATTTTGGGTTAAAAAATCTTCAATTAAGAAACTTGATTCATCTAACGCCTTAAAGGCCCTTCTATGAGTAATATTATCGCCTAATCTTTTATATCCGTAATGCTCTCCTTTGGCATAATTATTCAAAAAATTTACCAAATAGGCCTTCGTCCAGTAAAGCCACTTAAATCTTCTGTAGAAAAACATCTGGTCTTGATTATCAACAGTCACTGTATTATGGGACCTTGTCCCCATAAAATATTTATGGTATTGAAGTTCATCATTATATAAATAAGAACCTCCATCAATAGCAATATTCAACCCCTTCCACCAGATATCTACATGAAGCTGGTCTGCCTGACCAAATCTATCCCGTACAGTACCGCATCGAAACGTACCAAAGGTATTTTCCGAATTTCTCAGGATATGCAACCCTGTCGTTGAATAACTCTCAGACTTCAAATGATATGGTTCTATCTCTGAACTCAACGATTTTTTGCCAAAAAACCACAATAACTCTTCATCCCAGGGACCTGATTCAAACACCCTCTTTTTCCGTGTTATATAACTCAGTGCATTTACGAGAGGTCTGTAGTCACGGTAATCACACGTTGTCCATGGGTTGAGCAGCGCACCATCATTAGCACCCCAATTGGGTAACGTACCATCTTCCAGATTCATGCATGAATACAAAAACCTTGCAGACCTATCCAGGATGACATAAATTTCTCTATCAAATTCATCCCCGTTTAGTTCTGCAACCCTTAATGCCCATAAGTAATAGTGCAAGGCTAATCTGTGATAGTTAAAAGATAATTGGCAATATCCTCCATCGTTATAAAACTGTCCGGTACACCTCTTTCCCTCTAAAATATCTTTCCCCTTTTTTCTCCATCGTTCAGATTCAGAGAAATAGGGGAAAAGAGTTCCTGAGACATATAAACCTAAAGCCTCTCCTATCAGATGATTATTATGGACGGCATAATAGGCGTAATTTATATTTTCATCTATATGTTTCGTATGGATGTATAAAAGTTTCAAAAATCTTTCAAAGTCTTCTTCACTAAAGCCGTCATCATCTCCCATCATATAGACTGCATAAATCCAGGACAATAACCTTATGGCTAATTCCTGTCCATTATACCAATTTACCCCATGTCCATAAGGATTTTGCTCATCCCATGACCTTAGTTGGTTACAGAATTCATTTACATAGGTACTATTACCGGTTAAGACATAAGCCCTAACAAGGTAATATACATGCGGAAACCTACTCACTTCCCAGGTAAGTTTAATATCTCCACAATCTTTCTCATACTGCATTACCTTTGACCAATGAACATTGGAAGGCCACGAAACTCCTTTCAGGGGATTCAAATGCCAGTTTATTGGATTACCATAATTGCCATACCATTTTGAAAAACAATAAATCTCGCCTTTCGTCGCTTTTTCAGCTAAATCTATAACACCTCTTTTGGATTCTTCAGGTAAGAGAGTATCTAAACCACCCTTTGCTTCTGATATTGAAGGGAAAAAACTTTTTTTCCTCTTTTTCTGCCATGCATCAATATCTGTCTTACTTACAGGAATATGGTTCTGTACCTTCTTTAATCCCGTCTTTAAACCAAACTCATAATAAACCCTGAATAGAGAACCTTCTATCCCCAGTAGTCTAAGTTCTTCAAAGCTATTTTTCAGTCTACTAAAATTCATTCATTTATTATCAATATTCCAATATTCCCCGTTTATCAAACCGAACCGGATGCACTAGAACAGGATCCTTTTCAAACTCATTAACCAATTCAAAGCGTCGTTTATACATATCCTCATAATATTTCCTATCCTTATCGGGTAGCTTTATCTGCTTCACTAACCCCAGGTAAGAGACAGCCGATGCTTCATAATACTCAAATGCCTTCAGAAAAATTTCTGCCCGAGCCCTTTGTTTCGGGGTCTTGGCCTTTGCTAGCACAGATTCCAATAATTTCCGGCTTTTTGAAATATCTTCATAGGTTACCAAATCAAGGTACATTGGTTTACTATTAAAATATAAATACTGGCCTTCTTCTGTAAACCATTTAGAACTGAGAATTCTTTTTGTCCAAAATTCTTCCCAGATTCCATAATATGCTGCCAGGTCTGAAGCAGCTTCTTCTCCAACAGCAGAAACGTACCAATCCTTCAACAAGACATCTACATCCAGGTCAGGATTCCATTGGAGTTTCAACGCTACGTATAACTTAGGACCCTCACCCCAATTTGGATAAGCCTCGGCATACATTGCCCGAACGCCATGTGCATGCCCATAGCGATAATAATCTGCCATCTTATGAAAATAAACACGGGGAAGCAGATAAGGCGTACCATAGATATAATCATACCAACCAAAAGATGGGGCCTCCTCTGCCCACCATTGTGTAACCCTTTTTCCTTCTGCCTCAACATCCTTATCTATCCATTTCATTCGATCATAGGTCATATAAGGAATTATCCGCTGGTGAACTTTAATGCGGGATGGGGGTTGTGCTATCTCCCTATAGGCCAAGCAGCCGAACCATTTATCAGGAAACTTTTCCAGTACACCTTCCACAACTGCATTAGCCCATTCAAAATACAGATCAGAAACATCTCTGTAACCTATGAAATTCTTTTTACCACTATTTTTTATCATGCACTTTTCACATTCGCAATGGCCACCGGAGTCGTTTACGCCAAGCGAGTAGGATGTTGCTTCAGGATGCTCAGAAAAATAACTACAGATATTCTTTATAGCTTCGTTTACAATATCTGGTGCAGAGAAACATGGTTGCCATCTGTGGGTATTGTTTGTAGGAGGCAGATACCTATTCCCCTTATGTACAGGGAAAAACTCAGGGTGTGATTTTGTATACTGATCTGGCGGGAAGAGATGAAGGAGATTATGATGGAACTTCACTCTTCCATGCATACGGTTACGGCGTGCCCAGGCAATTTGCGCTTCACCACGGAGTCCGCTAATATTACGTGAGAAAAATACAGGCTCTTGCCGTACTTCTTTTACGGGGATATTCAGTGTTGAGTGTTCAGGTGCATGTTCACCATCGGTGCCTGGCATAAGCCATCGAACGCCTGCGTATCTTTCTAAAAATTCATAAACTCCAAATTCAGTTCCCCAGTCAGTGGGGCCTGCAATAATAATATTATTTTCGTCAGGAAACGAAATTACGAAACCATCCTCATCAAGATTATCCAGGTTAAGTTTATGTTTGTCCAAATAATCTCCGGTACCTATCCGGATTTTTACTTTGTTTGTTTTCTCTTGTAATTGTGAACAATTCAATATCTGCAACTCAGTTTTTGTCGACTTTTTAACGTATTCCACTAGAAGCTTTGCAGACAATTGTACCTGCTGTGATGCATCATCAGCAATAACAATAACGGCCATTGGTTCGTTGTTGTCTACAATTCTAATATGAGAACTGCAAATCCCTGTCGATTGGCAAAGCACTATAATAGCCATTATAAAAAGAAACGTCTTTACCGGTGAAATAAGCATATATTTTGTTTTACCATTTTGGATTATCTTTCCAAAAAACAGGGTATTTTACCCTGAATAGTTTTACCATCTATAATCAATACTTCTGTTTTGTGATCACCATTTAAAATTTTTTCAGTGCCTTTGTTTCCGTTATAAGTACCTGGACATAAATATTTGTATAAATGGAGGAGATTTTGTAATATAAACTTAAGGAGTTAATTTTTGAAGAATCTTTATAGGAAAAAGAATTATGAAATATGTATCTCCTCTTAATAAAGAAGAAATTCAGACATTACAGGAATTGTATCAACGTCATCACTCTCGATGGGTTCGGATGCGAGCCCATAGTATTCTCCTGAGTCATCAGAAGTTTCCCATTAATGAAATTGCCAAGATTTATCAAGTGGATCGCAGAAGCGTTTCTTCCTGGATTGATCGTTGGCAGAGCTTAGGATTAGTTGGCCTTTACAATCTTCCTCGAAGTGGACGTCCTCGTATCCTTACCCCGGCAGAGCAACAAAAAGCTTTGAAATACCTCAAAGAATATCCCAGAGATTTAAAAAAGGTTGCTGCTGTCCTCCAGCAGAAAACCGATAAGCGAGTGAGCACAAAAACGATTAGGAGAATTGCAAAAAGAGCTCGCCTTGTATGGAAACGAATAAAAAAATCTCCTGCAAAACAACCTCATCCCTATCGGTATCATCAGCGGCAACAAATGATTGAGAAGCTTCAGCAAAGAGAAAAAGCTGGAGAAATTGACCTTCGCTATTTTGACGCTACAGGATTTTCCCTGGAACCTTGTGTTCCTTATGCATGGCAAGGTGTTGGAGAAACCCTCAGGATTCCTTCTTCTCGTAGTAGTCGTCTGAATGTGTTGGGCTTTCTGAACAGACAAAACAGGCTCTATCCTTTTGTTATAGAAGGGAAAGTAGATACTTCTGTTGTCATCATGTGCTTTAACCAATTTATCGAGCATATCCAGAAGAAGACTTTTGTTCTTCTTGATAATGCCCCCGTTCATACCTCCAGGGAATTTATCCGGCATATCCCTTTCTGGGCTAAAAAGAACCTTATTATTAAATATTTGCCACCCTATTGCCCGGAACTCAACCTTATTGAAAATCTTTGGCGGTTGATGAAATACAAATGGTTACCCTTTTCTGCTTACACTTCTTTTCGTCGTTTAGTTCGTTCTGTAGAACATATTCTTAAGTTTTTTGGCTCTCAATACAATATCTCATTTCAAACACCCTAATATTTTATGCATTTATTTATGGTCAGGTACTTACCATCTTTTGCCCTTGCAACAAATGGGATGTGTCCCCAATTACACCCAATTACAAATATAAAAACAGTATAGGCCCTACCCTTGAACCTTCTGAGCGGTTGTCGGTGGCACAAAGACACGCTGAGCCATTTCCCTGTCAAGCATATAGAGTGCAGCCGATGCCGTTCCGGCAACTTTCAGCTTGCCGAGAATTTCATGTACCATGTATTCTTCTTCAACCTGCTCGGTTACAAACCACTGCAGAAACATCACCGCCGCGTGATCTTTTTCCGTCAGAGCAAGATCCATCAGATCATTGATAAGGCTGGTTACATGCTCCTCATGCTTTTGAATATTTTTGAAGACATCCTCAACATCCTTCCATCCGGTCGGCGGACCGTCAATAGCGGTAAGCGCTACCCTGCCGCCCCGCTCCATAATGTGACGGAAGAACTTTACTGCATGCGTCATTTCTTCCTGTGCCTGAACTTGCATCCAGTTGGCAAATCCGGGCAAATTCATATATTCCAGCGCTGCTGACATTGACCAATACAAATAGGCCGAGTAGGTTTCCGCATTAATCTGTCTATTGAAGGCTTTTTCCATCTTCTCGTTTATCATAATCATTCTCTATTCTTTGATCTCAATTATCAAATTTCAACTCATACTTTTCACATTCTAACCGTTTTTCATAGTTTTCATAAAAGTTGCAGAAGAGCGAAACTACATATCCGGGCCCCTCCTTTCGCCTCCGGAACCGGGAGCCCGGACATTTTCAAAACCAACGGTGCCGTTCATGGAACGGTTTGCAACGGCTTGCAATTGTGATTTTTAGTTTAATAATTAACTGCCTCAAGTTCAAAATGAGCCTGCGGATGAGCACACGCCGGACAGTTCTTAAGAGCTTCTGTGCTTTCGTGTACATAACCACAGTTACGACAGACCCAGCGAACGGGTTTTTCACGCGTAAAGACCTTGCCTGTCTTAATATTTTTCCTCAACGCAATGTAGCGGTCACGATGACGGGCCTCGGCGACGGCAATATTGCGAAAGACGATTGCGACCTCTTTTAAACCTTCACTTTCTGCAATTTGTGCAAAATCCGGATACATTTGGGTAGTTTCATAGTCTTCGCCTTTAGCTGCCTCTTCGAGGTTTTCCTCTGTCGTACCAATCATACCGGCAGGAAATACTGCAGAAATCTCAACTTCACCACCCTCAAGAAACTTAAACAACCGCTTGGCGTGTTCTTTTTCCTGGTCGGCCGTCTCGGTAAAAATCGCAGAAATCTGCTCATAACCTTCTTTCTTGGCCTGCCTGGAAAAATAGGTGTACCGGTTCCGCGCCTGTGATTCGCCGCAGAACGCCGTCAAAATATTCTTTTCCGTCTTTGTACCTTTTACTGACATACAAATCCCTCCTTTTCTCAATGTATTATATTTTCATTGTCCAAATTTATCCTTATTACAGTCTTTGCAATAGCCTTCCGGACAGCTGGCAGAATTATGACGGCATCTCGAATCGTCATGCGCTTTGTAGTGAAAGTCAGCAACTCTATAGCATTTCTCAGGCAGCGAGCATGCTAATGTTCTTCCTTCCAGATTCTCTGAGCATCTGCACCTGCATTCTCCAGTCATCTAAATTAATAATTGTTATTAGATAACAATTATTACTAAATGTCAATAAAAAAAATTTTTATTTTGGTTCTTCTCTCAATTATGTGCTAAAAGCAATTGTAAAGAAAAAATGATATGACCAATTCTTTAAAATTAGGGGTTGCTGTGAGGCTATTTAAGATGATTCGAAAATAGCATAATGAGATCAGCAACCCCATTTTAAGATGTACTGATACTGTCACTTATATCGAAAGTGCAGGTAAGGATCTCATGAAAATGTAACCACACTTTCTGATAATATTATTGATACAGAAGGATTCATGGATTTATTAATCACATACCAATGTAATATTAAACTCGAAACTCGCAGTTGGGTTACATTGAAAGTCAACACCACAATCCGCTTTCAACACAAACGCCCAGTGCCCTACCGCCTTTAGCCTTCTGGTGAAAGTTTCTGTAATAAATGGACTCCTTATTTGGAATCCAAAAACTTCTTCTTGATGAAAGCCGTCGAGGAAAGGGGGTGTAGTACAAGTCAAAGTACTTCCATCAGGCAATACTACTGTTGGTTCCCATTGTGCGGTAATGTCTATTGCCTTAATATTTGTACTAACGAATTGTTCATGTATTTCGAATTCGATGGCACTACACTCTCGGTTCCATTTGCCAATCCAGGTTGATGGTGTAGGCTCAGTTACAACCTTAATTTTAACTTCCTTTGAGCCTGCACAGCCAGTCAGCGGAGTAGCTTTAACTGTAGTGTCTGATTCTACGGTGAGATACACCAAACCAGAAGCATCCTGCATACCAAAGCCAGGATCAAGCTGAATATTTGCACCGCTCGTATGCCAACAAATAGTAACTTCTTCACCTTTACATAGAAATCTTACCTGACCAGTATCCTCTCTTCCCTCCTGTATGGCTCTTCTACACTCATCAGGAGTAAGATGCCCAACAAATACATACAAATTTAGATGCTCTTCGCAAGGGCATCCAATGTTAAAAAAACATACGAATAGTCCTAATAAAATGAGGCTGATTTTTAATCTTAAAGATTTCATACTTTCATCTCCTTACTTTTTTATTGTCTGAACGTATCCCATTGGCCTTCTAGAGATGGAGAGGTCAGGGCGATGAAGAATGATCGAAGTTGAGCTGCTTTCAAAGAAGCCAGCTAGACGGTTGATCATCTTAAAGGATTCTTCCATAGTTTTGCTACGAGAAAATACATTAAGTACAGCATCAAATGATAACGATACATCGGGTCTTATTTTTAACAATACAACATATTTAAAATCATCGCATCCAAAAACATTCGTATAAGTCTCGAGTCCTAAAATATTCTCATCCCTGGCAATAACAGGCATTACTTCTTCTCGGAAAAACTTTTCAAGTTTTCTGACTGATTTCTCTTTAACTTTACCTTTGAAAAGAACATATTGAGGCCGTCCTGTAGCAGAAGGGAGTTTCAAATTATCTGGATAATCTTTCGGTCTCTGTTGCCTCTCTGTTTGCTTCGCAGCTTCTCCGGGGGAATCTTGAACAAGCAATATATCGCTCAAGTTTGTATTTTCATGAGCATTGACAAATGTAGAAAATGTAATAAGAAATAGTGGAATTACAATAAGCCCTACGTAATATTTGTTTTTCATAATTCATCTCCTCATAGTATGTTAGTTTTGACTCGCTGATAAATAGGTCAATTAACTCTCTCACCCCCTTTTCGTTGACACATTATAATATGTTAGAATTAAACCAGGATACCACCTGTTAATATCTTTTCTAAAATTATCTCTCCTATAAGGGAAATTGAAACCGATTTTACCTCTATAATTTTAGATGAATTTTAAAACTCTATTTAACAAATTATGTACCAATCCATATCCATGATAATTTCTGTTTTTAAACAATCCATATTGTATCTTAAAACATGGGAATTGGTTAAGGCTTTGTTGCACAAGACCGATAAAAAAATCCGAATCTTGTAATTTATGTGACAGCACAGCTTGCATACATCCCAAGTCTCATCATATGGTCTAACTTTTCTTTGACAATTGAGAGGGGATAAGTAGCAGGAAAGCCGCATAAATACAGGGGGTTATCATGAGAGATAAGAGATTGGACCAGCATTGATTTTTGAAAGGCTGTGGGAGGAATTGGGGATCAAAAAGATGCTCAAGAGACTTCTTTATGGGTGGAAGTATGAATTTGATTTTGATACTACTCTATCATCAACGGAACGAGAATATCACCTGAGGTTTAGTCAAAACAACCAGAATATATAAACACTATACCCGGCCAGTAAGAAAAAACCCTGGAGACGGGTAAGGACAAATTTCCAGGTAATTATCGGAATGAGGAATATACTGAACATGAGCATGACAGGCATATCAATACGGAGCGAGGCAGTGGTAATTTGCAGGGGTTGAATTATTGCAGCAACACCCAGAACGGCAAGGATATTAAAGATGTTACTGCCCAGCACATTACCTATACTGATATCGGACTCCTTCCGGATAGCAGCAACCATTGATGTCGCTAGTTCGGGCAGAGAAGTACCGACCGCAACAACGGTAAGCCCTATAATAAGGTCACTGATCCCTACGACCTTTGCTATATAAATAGCTGAATGAACAAGCAAATGTGCGCCACCAACGAGTGCCCCAAAACCAAGAACCATCCATAAGATATCCTTTATAATAGTATTGCGTGTTGCACCAATGAATTCTTCATATTCCAGAAATTCTTGTTCAATAATTTTAGGTTCTTTTGAGGCCATACGATACAGGTAAAATGTATAAACAACAATACCGGCCAGAAGTATGATCCCTTCCCAACGGTTTAAAATGCCATCCCAGCCCATAAAGTATAATAACAGAGAAGTACCAACTACAATTGGCATCTCACGGTAAAGAAGCTTCATATCAACTTTAAGAGGCTGAACGATAGCAGTCAAACCCAGGATAAGACCAATATTTGCAATATTACTTCCGATGACATTACCCACCGCAATATCGTTTAAATGTCTAATACTAGCTATTACACTCGTAACAAGTTCCGGGGTTGATGTACCAAAGGCAACGATGGTGAGCCCTATAACCATTGGTTTAATGTCAAATGAACGGGCAAATCTCGATGCTCCCTTCACGAGCCATTCGGCACCAAAATAAAGCGTTGCAAGACCTGCAAAAAATAATATTATTTGTAGTATCATATGATTTTAATACCGATTTTTATAAGAGACTGACGAGAATGGACAACCACCCTGCCTCATCCTGCACAGCACTTATATCTTCCGCAGTTCAGCGCCAAGCTTTTCCCGCAGAGTATCAAGGGCTGTTTGCACAGCAATATCAACCTCTTCCCCTTTTAGTGTCCGATCCTGTGCCTGAAAACAAAGACTAAAAGCGACGCTCTTCTGCCCTTCGGGTATCTGTTTGCCACGATAAATATCAAAGAAATTTACACCCTTGAAAAAGGGTATACGAATGTCAGCAATACATTGTTCAATGGATGACCATGCCACCCTTTCATCAATAATAATTGCAAGGTCACGTATGACGGAGGGATATTGTGATATGACCTGGTATTTCTTCGTAAAATTCGCACTTTCAATTAAAAGATCCACATCCAGTTCCAGGAGACTGGTTTGTGTTTTAAATTCTAATTCTTTACTCGCTTCCCCAAGGTATCCCAGAACTCTGCCATCAAGGAAAACCTGCGCAGCTCGTTCGTCTTTAAAGAGTTTCGGCTCTTTAAATGGTGTCCATTCACCTTTTGAGGGAATACCCAACTGCTGCAGCAATAATTCAAGTATCCCCTTCAAACTATAAAAATCTGCATCTGTTATAACCGACAGGCATGTTTTTTCGTGTGGCAATGTATCACCAGCAAGATAAACCCTGGCGATCTCAAAAATCCTCACGCGCTCAACGCCATAATTTGCGTTATATCTTTTTACATTGATAAGATTCGGTAAAAGACACATCCGTAACCGGCTCTCTTCCTGTCTCAACGGATTGGCAATATCGATAGGTTCTTTATCTGACCAGAGATGCATTGATTGCAGCGAAGAAGTATCGACAATGCTGTATGTTTTAATCTCATAGAATCCGAGACCGGTTAAACACTGACGGATACAGTCTTCTGCTATCTCATATTTTGTCTTTCCACTACTACGGATATGAATAGAGGTCTTTGTGGGAATATTGTTGTATCCGTAAACCCTGGCAATTTCTTCGATGAGATCTATCTCACGATCAATGTCCCTTCGAAAGCTTGGTACCGTAACATCAATAAAGTTATTTACCTCACGGGCAATCGTAAACTGAAGCCTTCTCAGGATATCACTGGCAACATCTCTTTTTATCTCCACCCCAAGCACTGTATGAAGCCTATCGACACGAAGGGTAATCATCTTCTCTTTACATTTTCTTGATCTTATATCAACAACTTCACCTGCAATCTCTCCATCTGCAAGGTCTTTCATAAGTTTTGCAGCCCTTTTCGACGCAAATTCCACACCTTCAAGGTCGGTACCTCTTTCGAAACGGTATGAGGAATCCGAGGTAATACCTAATTCCTTTGATGTGCGCCGTACCTGTCTTGGCTCAAAGTGAGCACATTCGAGGAGGATATCCCTGGTTGATTCAGAAACTTCAGTCTCTTTCCCTCCCATGATACCGGCAACGGCAATGGGTTTCTTACTGTCTGCAACAACAAGCATCGTATGAAAAAGTACCCTCTGCGCTCCGTTAATAGTAGTTATCTTTTCTCCGTTACTCGCCTTTCTGACCACTACCCTCCGGTCAGGTACCTTATCCAGATCAAAAGCATGGAGGGGTTGTCCCGTTTCAAACATCACATAATTGGTAATGTCTACAATGTTATTCACCGGCCGAAGACCTATACATAATAACCTTTTCTGCAACCATTCGGGGGAAGGTCTTACTGTTACATTCCGGACAACCCTTGCTGTATAACGGGGGCATAATAAAGGATCTTCAACGGAGACGGTAACAAGGTTTGTTATATCGGTATTTCCCGTCTCAAAATCTGTATCTGGGAGGTGCAAACTTCCTCCAACTGCTGCCGTTACCTCACGTGCAATGCCAATCATGCCAAGGCAATCGGGGCGGTTTGAGGTTATTTCTATTTCTAAGAAGAAGTCATCTTCTTTTGGTTTTATGTCGGCAACAACTAACCCTGCATTCGTTAACTTATCTGCCAGTTCTTGCGGAGATAAATAAAAATAAGCGTATTCTTTTAACCAGTTATAGCTAATTTTCATTTAAAATTGAGATAAAAAACGTATATCATTTTCATAAAAAAGACGAATATCATCAATACCATACTTCAGCATGGTAATCCGTTCAATACCCATCCCGAATGCAAAACCCGTATATTTTTCTGCATCGTAATGCACGGCTTTAAATACGTGAGGATCAACCATTCCGGCTCCTAATATTTCCACCCACCCGCTATAAGAACATACACTACATCCCTTGCCTGAACAAATAGAACATGAGATATCTACCTCAGCACTCGGTTCAGTAAAAGGGAAGAAGGACGGCCGGAAACGCATCTGAACATCTTTTCCAAAATAAGTCTTAATAAACTGGTTCAGTACCTCTTTCAGGTCTGTAAAACTCACACCCTCATCAACCAGTAAACCTTCCACCTGGTGAAACATAAATGAATGCCGGGCATCAACCGTATCAGGTCTGTATACCCTGCCAGGTGCAATAATGCGTATAGGGGGCTTTTGCTTTTCCATAATACGAATCTGAACCGTTGATGTCTGACTTCTCAAGAGTATATCGTTTTTAATATAAAACGTATCAAAATCAGTCCGGGATGGATGATCAGAGGGTATATTCAGGGCATCAAAATTGTAATATTCCAATTCAACCTCTGGCCCATACGCCACATCAAAACCCAATCGGGCAAAGGCTTCTTTGACATCATCTATTGTCTGGGTAATCGGGTGTTTCTTCCCAAGAGGAGGCTGTTTGCCGGGTAAGGTTATATCAAAGAGTTCCTTTTCAGTCCTGGGAATCGCTCCCCGGGATAACCTTCTTGTAACATCCCCTATGAGACTGGTAAATTCATTCTTTAAGGTATTAATCTGCAGTCCATACGTAGCACGCTGCTCTGCCGGTACAGTTGGAATTGTTTTCATGAAATCGCTAATAATACCTTTTCTTCCCAGGTATTTTATCTTCAGTTGTTCTATATCCTTCAGGGTTGCAACCGAATTAATCTCGTTCAGGAAGTCCTTTTTAACCTCTTCCAATTCTTTTATCATTTCTTCATTTATAAAAAATATAGGCGCGTCTTCCGGCCGTATCTGTAATGAAAGACGTGCCTAAATATCTCACAAATTCTGCAACCTTTATCGAAAGTGTATTTTATCCTGCTGCCCTAACCTGTTCAACGAGATTATGAAAGGCGGGTTTATCGTTTACTGCCATATCAGCCAGCATTTTTCGATTAATATTAATATTGGCTTTTGCCAACCCGTGAATAAAACTACTATAGGAAAGGTCATATGCCCTCACTGCAGCATTAATTCTGGATATCCACAATTCTCTAAACTTTCTTTTACGTGCCTTCCTGTCACGGAATGAATAGGCCATAGCACGGATATAGGTTTCCATGGCTTTTCGGTACAAATTACCACGTCCGCCCCAATACCCTTCTGTTTTATTTAATAACCTTTTCCTTGCTCTTTTTCTTGCTGAACCTTTTGTTGCTCTTGGCATAGTACAACTCTCTTATAAAAATGTAAATGTATAAATAGCTTATTTACTATATTCGATATTATGTAAAGCCTTTTTCATGATCTTACTGAAAGCAGGAGATGCCTCCTTCTTTTTTCTCAAGGACTGCTTTTTTGTTCCTGACTTTCCCGACATTAAATGACTTTTTCCTGCCCTGGCCATGATTACCTTGCCTTTAGCAGTAATCTTTATTCTCTTTTTAATCCCTTTGTGGGTTTTTAACTTTGGCATTTATACAAACCTCCATAATAACTAGTTGTCCTTGGGGGGGAGCGACATGATGAAACTATAGAAATACACTTTCCTTTATTTCGGTGATAAAATTATTCCCATTTTCCGGTCATCACCCGTCTTCTCCATTTCCACTTTAGCAACATCTTCTAATGATGCTGCAATTTGTTTTAATATACTTATCCCTATTTCCGTATGAGCCCGTTCTCTTCCTTTAAACATCATGTTAATAAGGACGCGATTTTTACCTTCTAAAAACTTCCTGGCCTGGCGGATTTTCGTCTGGATGTCATGTTCCCCTGTTTTTGGTCTGACACGTAATTCTTTTAGCTGAGCTACATGCTGCTTTTGCTGCAATTTCTTTTTTTGCTTATATTTGTATTTACCATAATTCAATATCCTGCAAACGGGGGGATTTGCATCTGGAGCTACCTCTACAAGGTCCTGTCCCGCATTCTTCGCCCTTTCAAGGGCATCTTCTCTACTTACCACACCAATTTGTACACCGTTCTCATCAATTAATCTTACATTTTGAGTACGGATACGCTCATTAATCCTTAATTCTTGTGAAATAAACTTTCTCCTCTAAAAAAATTAACAATATTTACCTTTTTTCCCGGACTTCACTATCAACTTTCTCTATAAAATCTTCAACCGAAAGTACCCCCTCATTTCCCTTCTTTCTACTTCGGATGGAGACAGTTCCGGATTGTATTTCTTTATCACCAACAATTAATAAATAGGGAATTTTTTCCAGGGTGCCCTGACGGATTTTATAATTAATTTTTGCATTCCCGGTATCACATTCTACCCGAAAATTCTTTAAAAGCAACCGGGCCTGTAATTTCTTTGCGTAATCAATATGCATATCCGTAATGGATAGTATCCGCATCTGAACTGGTGCAATCCATAACGGGAAATCGCCAGCATAATGTTCTATCAAACATCCGATAAACCGTTCCATTGCCCCAAGAACCGTACGATGAACCATGACAACCTGATGGTAAAGACCATCCGGACCTACATACTGAATATCAAATCTCTCGGGAAGGTTAAAGTCCACCTGAATAGTGGGTCCCTGCCACCCCCTTCCTATAGCATCCTTAACCTTTATATCAATAGCCGGGCCGTAGAACTTTGCCTCACCCTCCATACGGATATACGGTAATCCTTTTTTCTCCAGCGCTGTCTTTAGTGCATCCTCTGCATGTTCCCAAACTTCGTCTCTGCCTATGTATTTCTCTTTTTCACCCTTACCCCGAACACTTAATTCTATCTCGTATTCATGGAATCCAAAACTAGACAGCATAAATTGTGCCAGTTCAATCACACCGAGGATCTCATTTTCAAGCTGACCCGGGGTACAGAATATATGAGCATCATCCTGGGTAAATCCACGAACACGGAGCAGCCCGTGAAGAACACCGGACCTCTCATACCGATATACCGTCCCCAATTCCCCCCACCGTAAAGGTAAATCACGATAACTGCGAAGCTTCGTCTTATACATAAGTACGGCAAATGGGCAGTTCATTGGTTTGAGAATATATTCTTGCCCATCGACCTCAATGGGTGAATACATACTCTCCCGGTAAAAGTTCCAGTGACCACTTGTCTTCCATAAGTTGATCTTCGCAATATGCGGACTATATACGGTGTCGTACCCCCTTTTGAAATGTTCTTCCCTCCAGAAATTCTCTATGATACTCCGCATCCGGGCACCCTTTGGATGCCAGAAAGCTAATCCCGGCCCGCCCTCTTCATGAAAACTAAACAGATCTAACTCCCTGCCAATCTTCCGGTGGTCACGCTTCTGCGCCTCTTCAAGAAATGTTAAATACCTGTCAAGTTCCTTCCGGGTAAAGAATGCAGTACCATAAATACGCTGAAGCATAGGATTTGTTTCTTTCCCACGCCAATAGGCACCTGCAACGTTCAAAAGTTTGAAAACCTTTACCACACCCGTCCGCTGAATATGAGGACCGCGGCACAAATCGATAAATTCGGCTTGTGTGTAAAATGAAACAACATCGTCTTCAATATCTTTAATAAGTTCTACCTTGAAAGACTGACCAAGCTCTTCCATCTTCTTTATAGCAACATCACGGGACAACTCTACCCTCTTAATGGGAATATCTTCACGGATGATTTCTGCCATTTCTTCTTCAATTCTCTTGATATCGTCCTCGGTCAGACTATGCTGAAGACCAAAGTCATAATAAAACCCGTTCTCAATCGTAGGACCTATACCAAGTTTTGCTTCGGGAAACAGCCTTTTAACTGCCTGTGCCATAATATGAGCTACACTGTGCCGAAGGATATCCAATCCTTCTTCAGTATCTTCAGTAATTACCAAAAGTGAAGTGTCTTCTTTGATAGGGTAACTGAGGTCAACGGGTATACCACCAATCTTTCCGGCTAAAGCCTTCTCGTGCAATCTGCCATTAATAGAATGAGCAACCTCACCAATTGTTGTATTCTTTTCGTATTCTTTTTCTGTCCCGTCAGGTAACGTAACCTTAATCATATGTCTTCAGAAAAATTTGTCCTGTTGTATTTGTATCGCTTATATGCAAATATTTACGGAAGTTACTATACATACCCTCTCTGTCGGATATTTTCCTGACACATGGTGGGCGATACTGGACTCGAACCAGTGACCTCTTGCTTGTCGAGCAAGCGCTCTAGCCAACTGAGCTAATCGCCCAAGTATCACCCATGAAAGGATACACAGATTTCTTCCGAAATCTTTAAAAATATCGTACTTAGGCAAAGTAATCATATCAGAAAGAATTTTCTCTGTCAAGTGAAAACGACTTACCAGACATTTTCACTACCCCCAATTTCAATGGTTGTATAGAACTTAAAAGTTGTTAAAGGACTCCTTTAAAAAAAGTATTTAAAAATAACCGATGCTCTGTTATCATTAATCATGAAAAATTAAATTTTTTAACATAACATACGGAGCGATTGTATAACTGTGTCAAGTATAGTAGATAAAATAAAAGAACTCAAAACAAAAAGAAATGCTGTAATTCTGGCACACAACTATCAGAGAGGAGAAGTACAAGATATTGCAGATTTTACCGGTGACTCTTTAGGGCTTTCGCAACAAGCAGCGAAGACACAAGCCGATATCATTGTGTTTTCCGGTGTACATTTCATGGCCGAGACGGCTTCCATACTCTGCCCCGATAAGCTTGTGCTACTGCCTGATGAACATGCAGGGTGCCCTATGGCCAATATGGTTACTCTCAAACAACTTCAATTAAAGAAAAAGGAACATCCAAATGCGAAAGTGGTCTGTTATGTAAATAGTACTGCTGCCGTGAAGGCTGAGAGTGATATTTGCTGTACCTCCTCTAACGCAATGAAAATAGTATCATCTATTCCCGAAGACCAGGAGATTCTTTTCATACCTGATAAGAGCTTAGGAGGGTATGTAGCATCAAAATTACATCGCTCTATGATACTCTGGGAAGGATACTGCCCTACCCATCACAGGATTTTGGCAGAACATATTATAAGCATGAAGAAAGAGTATCCTCATGCCAGGGTTGTTGTTCACCCGGAATGTACATCTGATGTCATAGCATTGGCAGATCATGTCGCCAGTACCACGGGAATTGCTAAATATTGCAGGGAAAGTGATAGTCAGGAATTTATTGTGGGAACAGAGATTGGTATTCTCCATCGTTTACAGAAAGAGAACCCTCAAAAATCCTTTTACGCAATCACTCGCCTTGCTGACTGTACCAATATGAAACTCATTACTTTAGAAAAAATACTCTGGTCCCTCGAAGACCTCGTTTACCAGGTGAAGGTGCCGGATACAATCATGGGAAGGGCACGAATAGCTATTCAAAGAATGCTCGACTTATCGTGACAGGTTACCACAGAATAGCAGAAAATACAGGGAAATAAAACTTTTTATCGTATATCAGACATGGATGTAAATGAAAAACTAAAAAAACTGCAAGAAACCATAAGGACCTTAGAGAGTGTTGTGGTAGCCTTTTCGGGAGGAGTAGATAGCTCACTCGTAGCGAAAGTTTGTTATGATATTCTTGGAGAAAAGGCTTTAGCCGTAACGGCCCGTTCAGAAACATATCCGGTACATGAGTATGAGGAGGCAAAAAGGATAGCAAAAGAGATCGGCATACCTCATATGACAATTCATACTTCCGAACTTGGTATTGAAGGATTTGCGAACAACCCTCCGAACCGATGCTATTTTTGCAAATCCGAACTGTTTGGAAAACTGAAAGATATTGCGCAGGAAAAGGGATACAAAAATGTTGCCGACGGTGCAAATCTCGATGATGCAAATGAATATCGGCCCGGACTCGATGCAGCAAGAGAGCTGAATATATGCAGTCCTCTTAAAGAGAGTGGATTGAGAAAGGCAGATATTCGCCAAATATCGAAATACCTTAATCTTTCTAACTGGAATAAACCCCCCTATGCATGCATGTCATCCCGCTTCCCCTACGGCGAATCCATTACAGAAGGCAAACTATCCCTTATAGCCGCAGCAGAAGATTACTTGAGGAGTATTGGATTACGGCAGTTCCGTGTCCGGCATCATAATACCATTGCACGAATTGAGGTACTGCCGGAGGATATTCCATTTCTTTTACAGGCCAACAGACGGAAGGAACTTGTGAAAAGGTTTAAAGAGATCGGTTATACCTACATCACCCTTGATATGGAGGGTTACCGAAGCGGCAGTATGAATGAAGTACTCACAGCACAGAAATAAATCAGCGGTGTCTTGTTACACCAATTTTTTGGCAGTACCTGTTGACCGGGCATACACTGCATTTCGGTGAGACAGGAACACAGATATTTTGACCAAAGGTAACCAAAAGATCATTTATAATAAGCCAGTATTTCTCCGGAAGTCTCCTGCGAAGTACAAATTCGGTCTCATGTGGATTTTTCGTCCTGACATATCCCCAGCGATTGGTAATCCGGTGAACATGGGTATCAACACAAATACCGGGTTTTTTATATCCTAATGTTACCACTAAATTAGCCGTCTTACGCCCCACCCCATTGAGTTTTAATAATTCATCAATCTCATCCGGTACTCTACCCTGATATGTTGTATGTAACTCCTCACAAATTTCTTTAATCTTCTTTGCCTTTACCCGATAAAATCCTACAGGATAAATAAGCTTCTCTATTCTCTCAGCAGGAATCTTAATTATATCCTCAGGGGTGTCAGCGACAGCAAAGAGACGATTAGAGGCTGCGCGGGTAGTTTCATCTTTAGTCCTGAGACTCAAAATACAGGAAATTAATATATGAAACGGGGTTTGTTTCCGGGAAATCGTTGTTACAACCGGTTCAACAAATTTTGTATTTTCTTGTTTAATAAGCTCTACTACCGTGTCAATATCAAACAATGCAACCTCTCAATAAAAACGGCAACGTGGTTAGATTAATTTTACACGCTGCCGCCTGTTTTTTATCGGTACAAAAACACGTTCTTTTCTTATTTATATTTATCGGTTGTTCATCTTATTCTTTTGATGATCTTCTGCCATCAGCAAAGATTTTATCGTAAGTAAAGCCTGCTGCAATTCCACCTAAAATCGGGCCGATCCACCAAATATAATGGTGAGTAAATTGGCCTGATGCAATAGCCGGACCGAATACACGGGCCGGATTCATCGCACCGCCACTAATCGTACCACCAATCATAGCACCAAAGAGTACGACAAGTCCAATAGCAACCCCTGCAAATCCGGCAGGTGATCTTTTATCTACGAGTGTTCCATAAATAGTAAAAACTAAAAGAAAACTAATAATAAATTCCATAAGCATTCCACGTGCAACGGTAACGCCGGATGCTAATACGGGTGTTCCTAAAAATACAGTCTTGAGCGCATCGGGAAAAAGGGTTTTTACTGCAAGCCCTGCCAGTGTGGCACCGGCAATTTGTGAAATAATATACATAATTGCAATATTGGGATCCATCCTTTTGGTAATCCAAAACGATATTGTTACTGCAGGATTGACATGAGAGCCTGATATATAACTTGTTGCATAAATGACAGCAGTTACAACAACACCATATGCTATAGAAATACCTAACAGACCAAGTCCTTGCCCACCTGCTTGCCTTAAATAAAAATCTGCGCATACAGAACCAGCCGCAATAAACACCAGAGCAAATGTTCCAACGAGCTCGGCTATATACTTTTTGTACGCATTCATTCGTTTTTCTCCCGTATAATGTAAACCCGAATTTGTTTTCAGACTTAGCAAGAACATTTATATTCTCATTATGACAGGTAAATCTTTACCGGTAGGTAATTTTATGAGGCTATTTTTTATAATCTATCTATTGTATTTTTAATCCACCTTTGTAGGTGTCCTCTTTAAAACCTCCTTTCATAGTAATCTCTTTTTCCATAACTATACAAAAAATATAAATTTGTCACAACCTAGCACAATCATTTAGTACTGTCAAGAAAAAAAGATTTAAAAATTATGAGTCCTAACTGTGCAGTAAAACATACCCTGATTATAACTTAAACCGCAGTAATTATATTTAAGAATGCAGTAAATATACTGCACTTTCTGTTTTTTCTGCCCGGACTTGTGCAATTTGACCTGGTGTTTCCATTATTTAACATTAATTATATCAGACAGTTACGAAATAAGATTTTAAATATCAGTATTATACGCATTAGGCATTATTTTTGTTATTAATCCCCGATGTTTTAAATTTTCAAAATATATTTTGCTGTGATTTATTTAAGGGTTGATTATCTCTCTATTCTCAGGAGGCTTATGTTGAAAACAAAGGAACTAATCCCCACAACAGTAACACTGGGAAATATGATATGTGGTTTTATTTCAGTCTTATGTGTTCTGAACCAGAAATTTGAAATAGCAGCGTGGCTAATCGTAGCAGCCATGGCGTTAGATGCCTTCGATGGAAAATTAGCCCGTATAATGAATAGTACAAGCAGGATAGGTGCCCAGTTGGACTCTATGGCCGACTTAATAACCTTTGGAATTGCCCCTGCTGTACTCATTGTAAAGGCATGCTCTCATCTTCCTCATGTCATTCTTTGGGGTATCGGGCTATTCTTTCTGATGTGTACTGCTTTTCGGTTAGCAAGATTTAACGCACAAAAAGATGAGGGAAAAGATATACCGAAACATTTTTTTGCCGGTTTACCCACAACACTCTCGGGAGGAACCGTTGCGCAACTTATTATTCTCAATCATTTTCTCCGGACGAGCTTTGGTATAGATACCGTTATAACGCTACTCCCCTTCATTACCTTTTTATTAGGTATCGTTATGGTTAGTAAAATTCCTTTCTTTAACATCACAGGCAAGATTGGTATTCAACAGGGTATTCCGGCAATGGTCTTGGAATTCTCTGCTGCAATCCTATTCTTCATAATTACCCCCCAACTAGCCCTTTCTACTACATTAAGTTGTTATTTAATCATCTGTATTATGTACGGTGTTATCAAAGGCAAACAGATAAGAAAGGGGTACTCCCCGCAACGCAGTTTTTCGTAAAAAGAATACCTTGTACATCAAACAACGTGTACAATCTTATTACCTTTTACAACCTCACCAATAATTATCCCGGGTTCGTGAACGGAATTCAGGTCTTGTAAGAGTTTTTCTGCATCTGCTTTGGCAACTATCAGTACCATTCCAATGCCCATATTAAATACACGAAACATTTCATCGTCCTGAATATCACCAAGTTCCTGAATAATTTCAAATATCCTGGGGACGGCCCATCTTTTTCGTTCAAGTCTTACAGCACAGCCATCCGGCAGGATACGGGGAATATTTTCTATGAGTGCACCTCCCGTAATATGTGCCATTCCTTTTATAACCTTTTTTGTTCTGTACTTGTTTAAGATATTCAAGATGGGTTTGACATAAATCCTGGTTGGTTGTAATAGTTGCTCACCTAATGTTCCCGGTAATCCATATTTCGTGAGCCTCTGGGTTACTTTCATTCTTGCCATATCAAAAAACACCTTCCGTACAAGGGAAAACCCGTTACTGTGGATACCACTGGAACTCAATCCTATAACCACATTACCGGGTTTTATCGTTTTGCCATTGATAATTCTATCCTTCTCAACCGCACCAACGACAAATCCGGCAATATCATATTCCCCTTCGTGATAAAAACCAGGCATCTCGGGTGTCTCGCCACCAATAAGAGCACAACCTGCCTGGCGGCATCCTGTTACAATCCCGTCTAAAACCTCATGTAAAACCTTTGATACAATCTTACTGCTTGCCAAATAATCCAGCAGGAATAAAGGTTCCGCACCCAATACCACGATATCGTTAACACACATAGCAACAAGATCGATCCCAATGGTATCGTGTTTATTCATCATAAAGGCAATCTTCAATTTTGTGCCTACACCATCGGTCGAAGAAACGAGTACCGGTTGACGATATTTCTTGATACGCGAGTTTAGGGCAAACAGGCCTCCGAACCCGTCGGGATTCTCAATTACCCGGGGACCAAAGGTCGTTTGCATTTTTGAGTAAATATTTGCCGTAAATCGCCCCTTTATGTCAATATCTACGCCTGCATTCTTATAGGTAAGCCTGGTTGTTTTTTTTGCCATATTTTTGTCCGAAGCGCATTAAATCCTCATCGATTCCCCGCACAGATCCTTTATCTTTGATATTTTATAAAATAGTACACTCTTCTGAAAAAGAGTTACTGGTAAAAACAATTTACAGTATACAATAAATGGCCTGTTATAGTTTACTAAATTTTTATAAAACTATTTTTTCGGAGTTTTTAAAAGTACAGGGAAAATAATTATGAATTTTGTATACTCCCCTTCAATACTGTCAATGATAAGTTTTCCACCATGATCTTTCATAATACCATCACAAATACTTAACCCCAGGCCAGTTCCCTTCCCCCTTGGTTTTGTAGTAAAAAACGGATCCATTATTTTATCTTTTACCGTAGCAGGTATTCCGGTACCGTGGTCATAGAAGGTTATCTTTACAGACGGGTAATTGTCTGTCGTTGTTTCAGCAAAGATTTCAAGTTTTTTATCGTCGTATGGTCCTGGATATTTTTGGTTGAGGGCATACCGTGCATTACTTACAGCATTTAAAAAAATCTGTTGAACCTGCTGCGGGTATGCTGATATCTTTGGGAGGTCTTTTGGAACGTTTAATTTTACCTTAACACCATCTTTCCGCAATTGTGCACTTACTAAAGCAAGCGTATCTGATAGTATTTCGTGAATACAAACCATATCCTTTTTCTCTTTTATATCAGCATTCCTTGCAAAAAAGAGAAGACTCTTTACGATATTGGCTATACGGTCACCTTCCTTGATAATCCGACCGGCAATATCCTTACCTTTGCTTCCATCACTACCCTTGTTAAATAATATCTGAGCATAATTAATCACACCGGATATTGGATTGTTAATCTCATGGGCCACACTTGCCGCCAATTCCCCTAGTGCTGCCAGTTGCCTGTTCCGTATCGCCTCCTTTTCCATAACGATTTTTTCAGTGATGTCCCAGAAAATACCCAGTATACCGTTGATATTACCCTTTTCATCTTTTATCGGGGTTTTGACGGTATGGATCGTTAATTCTTTTCCATTCCCGATATACTGTTCTTCTATGTCTTCGGCCTTTCCTGATTCCATGATCCGTTTATCATCTGCCCGGTATTTTTCGGCGAGTGCTTTCGGATAAAAATCATAATCGGTTTTTCCGGTAATTTCATCCGGTCTTATATACAAATCCCTGGCTAAATTTTCGTTACATGATACATATACTGAATTCCTATCCTTATAGAATATCTTTTGCGGAAGATTTTCTAAAAGCTTCCGGTATTTGCTCTCACTTGTACGCAATGCCTTTTCTGTCAGCTCCTGTTCTTCAATCTTTCTGTGAAGCTCTTCATTTACTTTTACGAGTGTGGCGGTTCGTTCTTTTATGCGCTGCTCCAGAGACCTGTTGAGGACCTTTAATTTTTCTTCAATTTTTTTTTGTCTTGTAATATCTCGCCAGATGCTGATTATGATCCCCTCTTCCTCTATATCAACCTTCTCCATAAGGGAGGCGTTAACGCTGAGAAACCGTGCTCCGTTCAGGGCTGGTAATGTAAACTCTATGTCCTGGCATGAACCCTCACTATAAACAAGATTCTCCATCTCTGTCCAACGTTTAATGGTATGAGAACCAAGCTGCTCTAACCAAAAGAACAAATTTGTCTCAATAACCTCCCGATACTGTATATCCAGAAAATTGCAAAATGCTTCATTAACAACGATAATATTGTGTGCTGCATCAACAATTAAAATTCCATCATGTGATGCACGAAGCAATTTTTCAAAAAACCGAATGGTATGTTGCGCGATTTCTTTATTAGTTCTCTTTTTCTGTTTAATCATAAAGTTCTCTTAAATATATAAAATCTCTATTATACGAATAACACAATATTTACGTTTAGATTGTTTAGAAAGTACCTTATTGGCAGGATTGTAGGTTAGGATATCAGGAATAAGAACACACGGTTGTTTACCGCATATAACCTCAATAGATTCTCGATCATAATGCATACTATTGCTCTTCGAAAAACTATTGTGTCACTTGTTTCACTAAGTTATTCCATATAATTATATTTTAAAAATATCCGAAATAATACTTCTATTTCAAACATTTTTTATATATTTTCGTAAACTTTTTTCTGTTCCTGGTTACACAGGAGATACTATGCGTTTACTAACTTGATAATAAGGAATTTTAGTAACAGGGAAGGGGAAAAATGAAAGCGGGCAAGACAACCGTAGATTATGATCCACAGGCCTGACAACCTGAGGAATTACCAATAATAGAAAAGACATTACTGAACAATCTTAATAAAAACACCTTCCTTCAAACTATTTATATATTGTTTTTTTAACCTGGAGATTTCTTCCCGATATATTCTCTGGTATATTTCATCCTGAACCTCCTGAAAATCCTGAGTCTCCTCGGGTTTAACGAGCTCTGCTTTGAAGATATGGTACCCGACAGGCGATTCGACTACCCTACTGTATTCATTATCTTTTAAACTGTAAACAACGTCCCGAAGGTCCTTTCTTAATTCACTCACTTCTTCAAAACTCCACAATCCTCCCTCCTCAGCATGAGGGCCTTCGGAATATTGCCTGGCCAGGGTTGCAAAGTCATCACCTTTTATGATATGCCGCATCACCTGTTGTGCTCTGGATAACGTTTCTTCTCTATTATTGTTATGGGATGAAAACTTTATCATAATATGTCTTAACTTTACTTCTTTTTTCTGACGAAATTCATCAATATTCTCGCAATAATAGCGTCGTAATAATTTCGGTTGAATTTTAACCCTGTTGTAAACATGCTCTTTCATGATTTTGTCAATCATGATATCTTCCTTCAGTTCATTTTTCTTTTCGATAGGATTTATTCCCTGCGCTTCAGCAATCTCATAATATTTTGATAAAGAGCCAACCTTATTGACGGCACCTTTTAAAAAGGAATCCAAGTCATTTTGAACCTCCTTCATTGCTGCTGCATTTGTGCCAAATATCCGATTGGCCTCTTTAACGAGTATCTTTCTGTTAATCATTTCTTCCAGGGTATTCTTAAGAATCTCATCAATTTTATCAGCTAACTCGTGGCCTTTATACCGTCCCTGTGCCTCCCGAATTGCCACGGCTGCATGCCGGACAAGTTCTCCTTGCGTAATAATATCATCGCCGACAATGGCCCTGACAGAATTAACACTAATTTTATTTAATTCACTTACAGCTCCGTATGAGGATGTGGCAACAGAGAAGATAACAGACAATAATAATACTACATTATACCTTATATGCATCTGAAATATCCTAATCCATATCATTACAATCACTTTGTAAAATATCTTATATTGAACAAAAAAACACCCGCTAAATTTTAATAGATTTTCTGAAAAATCATAGTTTTTTTTAAAGTATTTTCAGGTACTGGCTGGATTTACCGTTTTAAATTAGAGTAATAATTGTTTATCTTGCACCAATATCTTTTCAAACTCTTCGGTAGGCAATGGTTTGCTAAATAAATAACCCTGTACCTCATTACACTGAAGTTGTTTAAGAAATGCAAGTTGTTCTTCAGTTTCCACACCCTCGGCAACTACTTTTAACCCCATACTTTTTGCCATAGCAATGATTGCTGTAACTATCGCAGCATCGTTCAGGTCATCCATCACACCATGAATAAATGAACGGTCTATCTTGATTGTATGAACAGGAAATGTTTTGAGATATCTCAATATTGTTAAGCCATTGTTATTTAAGGGCTTAATTAATTTAGCAATAAAATATCGGTTTCATAAACTATTCAAATTACAAGAAATATAAAAACCTCTTGAATGTCGGTTATGCCACCCTATACACATTTATGGATGGAACCACAAACAAAAAAGCCTTACAGTCAAGAATATTATTTAAACATCCTCAATTGTAAGGTCTTTTCAATAAAATCTTTTGGGTTGATCGTATGTTCAGTATGAGGGTTATCTTTAGAAGCCATTACAAACCCTAACATAAGGTATATAAGCATTCGATTTCCTGGGATTTATAGGGAATATTCAATGTAGAAATAGGTTTTAGGATAGTTCTGGATATTTTTCGCATTTCTAAAGATATTTTACGTATCGTAAATCATTCGGGATTGTTGTTATCATAAATTTTGTGTGCATGAACTAAAAATCCTTTTATCAAAACAGATACAAAAAAGCAATAGAAAATTTGTGCATTTTTAAAAAAGCTTTTGAAGATAAAGCCTTATTACTCTGATAAAGTAAGCAAAAAATTTATATCCAGATATTTAATATTCTGTATGAGCGGCGCAGCATTTTTACCGCATCCGCTCTCCACAGATGTTTGGCAACCGTTTGCTGGGCTGTTTCACAGTATCTGTTCTGCTACCTCCACTTTCAGAAGCGATCGCACATTTTCAATCTGGTTAATAATTGTTGCAGTGGAAGAACCCGCAAACAATAGCCCTACAGCGACGTCATCAAGTGTGGTCACCAGCGAACCGGAATCGCCACCGGCAGAGATGTTGGTGGTAATGATCTGATCTTTAAACCGTGCCACCCTTCCACCACCGAAGCCCACATCAATTGTAGCGTTAATGGCCGTAATTTGGCCGGTAGTGTAGTTCGTGGTACGTCCGGTCTTCTGAACAATCGACCCCACAGCCACGTTCGCCTTCCGTCGCCAGCCTCGTACATGCCCGATCCAGTGGATTTCCCGATCCAAACCATGGAAGTTTCCTTCAGCAATAGCTGCATCAACAAGGTTGTTATGCTGGGTCCGGGGAACGGGTGGTTCAAAGGTGATGGGAATGAACCGGCTTAGCCTGGCAATCCTGTCTGCCGGATCCACCCCTCCGTCAAACGGTCCTGGCTGCAAAATTGGATCACCGAGGGAGGAATCATTGCCATTGGCCAATACATGATTGTTGCTGAGAATATAATACCGGGGCGGAACGCCTATTCCGGGGGCGGGTGGGCTCACTGTGCCACCAGGCAGGATATCGTAGACACAAGTAGCGATAGTACCAGCCGTAATCTTAAAGTGACCTACACTGTAGCCGCCTTTTGCCGGGCGGATGCGATTGGCAAGGGTTTGAGTACCTCCAGCAAACAGATCACCTTCTCCGGCAAAAGGATACCCAATAGCCAAAACATCCGTCTGCATCTCCGCTAACTTTGTCGGTACAACATCAGCCGGACTCAACTGGTCTTTCTCTAGTTTCTGAGTTACAAGTACCAGCAATGCAGGCTCACCTGTGGGGTGCCCTTTCTTCCATTTAACTCCAACTCCCATACCGACCACATTTGCCTGTTGTTTCAGAGGGTCAAGGAAGTCCCCGACAGCGACACTGCATGCTTTTTGTGCCTCCTCCCTTGAGGACTCTGTCAACGTCATCTTTTTCTCATCTCGTTTCATAGAATTTTCTCCTTTTCTTGTTAACGGGGTTGCGCCGTCACGACGCCGATCTCTTCCACGTCAGTCTCATATCCCTCTAACGATTTAGGAACGATCTCCTGAGGCCGTAAAGCAGACTCAGGTACCTTGCGCGTTACAAAGACCTTTATGACTGTCTTACCTGCCCTCTCCCCGATGCCTACACCCGTAACATTAGGTAGCCGCATCAGTTGTTCCTCGTGTTTCATCTTCACGGCCTCAATGCTCATTTCTCTCACCTCCTTTCCATGGTCTTTGCTACATCTCTCGTCTGTACATGAATTTCAATACTAACGAATCTTTATCGGTCTCAATCTTAAACGAGTCAACCGGTCCTGGTAACAACCTTGTACTTATTGTGTTCCTTGCAGAAGACTTCTTTATTATTTACCTGCAAAAACTTAATGCCATCAATAAATCTATCGTGAAAATTCGAATCCTGTGAACATGTGTATGTAATCGTTAAAACTATGACATAAAGTATCACAAAGTGTATACCAAAGGTAAAAATATCGCAAAATTGATAATAAAATGTTTTTAAGTATCTGGATATCTGTAGCTCACAAAAAAGCCCTTTTAATTATACGAGGCTTCTGTTGGTATCAAAAAGTGTATCATGGTCGAGTAGACGGCAGGATTACTCCCGCCGCCCCTCACAGAACCGTGCATGCAGAATTACCGCACACGGCTCTTCAAACAGACTCACTAAGTAGAAGAGTAAATCCAACTGTAGCCTTTCACAAT
>SOER01000020.1 GCA_021646405.1 Candidatus Loosdrechtia aerotolerans | reverse complement strand
TTCGGATCCAATTGAAGCATAGGATACCTCCTCGTATAACTTGTTTACAAACTTTCAGAACTTTCTTACAGAAGTATCCTTTTAAACAATTTTATTTCCTGTTCGGTTTCAACTGCTGTTAACTATAACTGCTTCCTGTAAAACAGGACTTTTGGGAAAAGCATTTAAAGATGTTACCCCCGCGGTAACTGGCATTGCTACTGTTGTTGCTTTAAACACAATGCACAACTTCATAACATTGTATCAAGGCAAATTGTCCCCTGAACAGTTCACGGAAAGCTGCATACGCGATGTCTTTGTGATAAGCTGTGGTGTTTTAGGGGCAAGCACGTTCCAAACAATTCTACCCATACCACTTCTTGGTGTTCTTGTGGGTAATTTTATAGGTGTATTGTTGAATATGGCAAGGTACCTTAGCCATACGGAAGTGTTTTGCAAAGAAACGAATAAGAATTTTGATGAAATGAAAAAGTGTGTGGTATAATAAGACAAATAGCGATGGACTTGAAAGTCAGAAAAGCCAGACCTTCACAGGCTGTCCGGGATTCATTTTTTACGATTTCTCAAGTCCTTATAAATCAATATCCGAATTTTCACGAATTTGCATTCTTGGACAATCTATTCAAATTTCATAACTTTTAAGGAGGTGAATCAAATGGTAGATGTTAAGGATGCCACCGAAGTAGCAACAAAATATTTTATAAATTTGTTTGGGGATAAGTATTCCGACTTAGCCCTTGAAGAAGTTGAGATTTCGGAAGACGAAAAGTATTGGTATATAACCATAGGTTATAACGTAGATAAACCAGCTTTTTCTCATTCGCTTCCATTTACCAGAACAGGAAGAGAATATAAGTGTTTCAAGATCGAACGTAAGACGGGCAAGGTCTTGTCAATGAAAATTAGAAAAGTAGATTAATCTATGGATTATTATCCGAAAATTATTCAGAATTATCGTAGTAAGGGTTTATTAATAGATTCGAATTTACTATTACTATATTTTATTGGCAAATATAATCCGTCGATGATTCAGAGCTTTAAAAGAACAAAAAAATATACTATTGAGGATTTTGACCTTTTGTCGCAAATAGCAAGCTTTTTTGCCAAATTAATCACTACCCCTAACATATTAACCGAGGTAAGTAATCTGTGTAATAGCTTATCAGATAACATTAAGGATAATTATTTTACAGAATTTGCAGAGCGAATTCAGGTATTAAATGAACATTATAAGCAGAGTTCCGATATATGTTCTTTAGATCATTTTAAAAAATTTGGACTAACTGATTCAGGCATTATTGATCTTGTGAAAGGAAATTTTCTAGTACTTTCAGATGATTTACCACTTACTAATTATTTGCTGTCAAAAAACATTGATGCGATCAACTTCAATCATCTAAGACCACAAAACTGGTAAAGATAGCAGAGGAATGGCCGGAGCAGAGAATAGAAATATTATCAAAACTGCCTATTTTAGAGTTGAATGAGGGTGTTAATAGTGCGGTAATTTATTGTGTTGACTTTTAAGTTTTACTTTGATAGAAGTTAAAGACTATAAAAAACTTGTTTGGATATCGGGAATCGAATCAATCTGAATGACCTGGTACTTGCTATTAAGTTGGTGAGATACTAAACAACCAGGTTCTTGGCTTAGATGCTTTAGGAGGTGCATTGTCATTGTGGCGCAGTTAAAACTAAATCTCGTGCAGTCTGCCCGGCTCAAAGTTCTGATAGGGGATTGTGCGGAAGTACTGACAACACTGGAGAACGAAATTATACAGTGCTGTGTTACGTCCCCACCTTATTGGGGCCTTCGGGATTACGATCACCCTGATCAGATAGGCGCCGAACCATCCCCTGAATTGTATGTTAAGAGTCTTGTTACTGTTTTTCGTAAGGTACGTGAAAAACTTCGGTCAGACGGTACACTTTGGCTCAATGTCGGGGACGGTTATGCCCGCAACGGTGGAACCGGAAAATGTGGTCCAAATGCCATGGTTGGCAATACAAAAAAGCTCATTCAGAAACGGAATTGCAAAGTCCCGGATGTTTGGGGTCTGAAAGACCGTGATTTAATGGGCCTTCCATGGAGAGTTGCCTTTGCACTGCAAGAGGACGGGTGGATACTTCGGTCCAAGATTACCTGGATAAAAAAAACTGCAATGCCTGAAAGTGTTAAGAATCGTCCAACAAATGCTACAGAAGAGATTTTTCTCTTCGCGAAATCGCCGTCATATTACTACAATTCAAAAGCCGTTCGCCAGGAAACCGGAGCAAATCTTCGCAATTATTGGATATTGGGCGCCGACCCAAATAGTCATGGTCATCCAGCTGCATTTCCTGGAGAACTTGCTAGACGCTGCATCCTATTAGGGTCAAGGGAAGGTGACGTAGTCCTGGACCCTTTTGGCGGATCAGGAACTACAGGAATTGTTGCAAACGATTTGAACAGGCATGCAATTCTGATTGAGCTAAATCCTGAATATGCCAATTACGCAATAGAACATAGCCTTCATGTCTAGACGTAAGGGATCGAAGCAGCTTATCCTCGAATTCTTTCTCGCCAACCTTGGAAAGGTCGTTGAATCTCGTGATATTCAAGCAGCGAGCGGCGGCGCTGTGGAATGGGCACGCCGAGTCAGAGAATTGAGAAACGAAGAAGGTTATCAAATTCTGTCTCACAAGGACAGAGCGGACCTAAAGCCGAATCAATACTTGATGATACCCGACAAGCGGTTACCCGCATTCAAAAGAAATATTTCTAAAGAAAAAATAACAAGAGCTTTGTCTAAAGCTGTTAACGAAGCATTACTTCAGCATAAAAAAGCAGGCAATCCCGTTGCGTCATGGGAAGATGGCAAGATCGTCTGGATTCAGCCGGAGGATATCCCAATATTCCCGTTTTTAAGTCACCGTAGAAAAGAGAATCTTTTTTCCTGAATTCCCTGCCTTCCTCAGATGTAATAAAAACTATTTTTACCTTCTCCCGTCCCCGTTTTTCATGCAGTACGATGGATTTGAGCCTTTTTACCCTCGAGCTTCTCAACGGCCTCCGCTTTTCTTAAGTACAGTGGCAATAGTTTATCAGGCTCACACCGTCGTCCCGATTCGTATGCCACTTCACCCAGGAGGGCAATATGCTTTGCCTTTGGTAGAGTCCTTTCCTCTTCGTCAATATAAATACCCTTTTGGAGAAACAGGTCTTTATATGCCGTAACGCCATCACCAAAAACGACCACCGGCCGTGGAAGCAGAGATAAAAGTTGTTCCGGTTGAATTACCATGAATTCAGACACCCTTTTTTTCCGGATAACTTCTTGTCCGTGGAACTGTATGGAAACAGGTTCGTAAATACACGCATAGACACGGTTGCGCTTTGCATCGATAACAGGACAGATGGGTATGGAATTCATACGATAATCTTCAACAATAGCGTCGAACGCGGGAACGTCAATGACAGGTTTCTTTACTGCATATGCAAGTACCTTTGCACAGGTTACTCCTATTCGCAACCCCGTATATGATCCGGGTCCGATATCCACAGCAATAAGATCAATATCATGAAATTTCCAGCCAACCTGTTGAAAGATCTCCTTAATGGTAGGAATCAATTCCCTCCCATGATGCATTCCTGCCTCTAAATCCCTGGCGGCAACAACGTATTTATTCTCACAAATGGCTGCTCCACCAATATTTCCCGATGTTTCTATACCAAGTACTTTCATAATTTTTCGTTATATACCTTTTATAAATTAAGGTGAAATGTATACTACTTTACGCTAAGATAAGGGTAATAAAATTCAACGAAATTTCAAACATAAAATAAAGCCTCTGTAAATAGTAAATAGGAGAGTAAAGATTATGGAAGGAAAAAATTATATCAATGGGACATTCGTTGACGGGGTCTCCGGTGAAAGGTTTGAGAGCAGGAATCCTGCCCGTTTTGATGAAGTACTGGGGACATTTCCACTCTCTTCTGAAAAAGACGTAAGAAACGCCGTTCATGCTGCACAGACGGCTTACGATAGCTGGAGGCACGTATCACGTATCAAACGCGGTGAATATCTTGATACGTTTACTCAGTTAATTAAAAAAGACCGGGAAGAGCTGGCCCGTTTGATGGCAAGGGAATGTGGAAAGGGGATTGTAGAGAGCCGTGCAGATGTAACGGAAGGTATCCATATGGCCCAATATGTATTCGGTACCGTACGAATGCCCCATGGCGATATAGTTGATTCTGAGATTCCTGAAAAAGACTCCTTTATGCGCAGAAAACCAAAGGGTATTGTTGCTGCGATTACTGCATGGAACTTCCCTTTTGCCGTACCTCTGTGGCTGGTCTGCCCCTCGGTGGTAGAGGGGAATACGGTTATTCTTAAACCCTCCCGGGAAACTGCCTGTATTGGTAATACGATTGCTGAGTACGCCCATAAGGCCGGTTTCCCACCGGGTGTTGTGAATGTAATACACGGAGGCTGCGGGGATGCATTGGTAAGACACCCTGATATTCCCGTTGTACTCTTTGTTGGCTCTAATGCTGTAGGATCGGAGATAAAGAAGACCGTTGCCGGATTTGATAACAAAATGGCCGCCTGTGAGATGGGGGGAAAGAATGCTATCATTGTCCTCGATGATGCGAATCTGGATATCGCTGTAAATGCAGCTGTCGTTAGTGCGTTTAAGACGTCAGGTCAGAGATGTACCTCTGCAAGCCGGTTAATCGTGCATGAGAGGGTGTTGTCTGAGTTTGAAAGGAGATTTATAGAGGTAACAAAGAGGATAAAGATTGGTGATCCACTGGATGAGGATGTTTTCATGGGACCGGTAATTAATGAAGCAGCAACTGAGAAGATTACGATGTATAATACCCTCGCCAGAAAAGAAGGGGCGGAGGCGTTACTGGAGGGCGGGAGGCTTACCCAGGACCCTTATACAAAGGGCTACTTTATGTCTCCTTTTGTATATCGTATGCACCATAGTCTGAGCAGCCGTGTACTTCAGGAAGAGGTCTTCGGACCACACGTTGCCATTATTCCGGTAAAAGATATTGATGAGGCTGTAGAGGTGCATAACGGTACTGGCTATGGCCTTACCTGTGCAGTAATTACGGAAGATTACCGAAAGGCAAGAAGGATACGGGAGGATTGTGAATATGGTCTTGGCTATGTAAATCTGCCGAGCATTGGCGCCGAAGTACACCTTCCTTTTGGAGGTGTTAAAAAGAGCGGAACAGGGTTGCCATCAGGGAGTACGCTTATTGATGTGGTAACACACCGTACAGCCTGGACGGTTAACCATGCTATGGAAATTAAGATGGCACAAGGATTGACGATAAAATTTTGAGCAATAGAATCAACGAAATCTGATTATCAGTAAACGCTCAATCAGAGAATACAATCTCTATTGCTTGCTGAAGGTTATCAACCTCAACGATAGGTACATTTTCATAATGAGTATCCGGCAATGTGTCTTTCGGGACGATGATTTTGTTTATATAATGGAGTTCTCTTAAAACCGTTTCTATTTTGTTGTCCAGTGAATCTACCGGTGATATTCTTCCTCGACTGTCTAATTTGCCTGTTACCACTATGTTTCCCGTGATTGGTATTTGGGTAAGTAATGCATAATAACAGAGAGCAGCAGCAAGCCCTATCTCATCTACATTACACCTCTGTAACATCTCGCTTATATCACCCACAATATAATATCGTATATAATCTGTAGTATGGGGAACTGCAATTTCAATGTTTCTGGCCTGAATGAATTGACGTATAACCTTTGTACTTTGTGAAATAACCTCACAAGAGAGGTGCGTGCTTGTATCATACGGGGTGCTCTCATTTTTACGGTAGATACATTTCAGATAAGGAGAGAAGCTGATTTTGGAACTGTAGGTGAGAAGCGTTCGGATCTCGCCTACTTTTGGCGGAGGTTTATAAGTTGGATCGGCGAGTTTGTTATCAAGTAGTGTATCGAGGATACTCTCTTTCCACATGCCCTGCTTTTGAACAGGGGCCTCGTTGATATATCGTTTGATACAGCTTTTGAACTCTTCTCTTTTGTGGAAATGTAAATAACCCGGGATCTTCTCTAAGGTATATTGGATAGCTTCCAGGATATCCGATATGGACGATCCATGTAATCCGAAATCATCTTTTTCCAACTCTGCGCAAACGGATTCATTGGGGCATATCTTGCAGTACTCAATTCCTTTTTCACATTTGTGAAGGATTTCATCCAGGTATTTTACATAATTACCGATCTCTAAATGCTGTTTTGGTGTAAAATTCATGGGTACAGAGTAGCACAATATTGAATAAAAGAGGGCGCTGTACAATAAGTCCGTTTTGGATGTATAAGATATTTGTAAATCAATTTTTGTAAGATTGAGAACATGCTGAGGATCGGAAGGTTTGATGCCAAATGATGCTGTAGTTTCAAAAACCTATTGAACGCATTCGTCGTATTACTAACAGAGTCGAAGCACATGTAGCGTATATTAATCCCGCATGTGCTTCGACTCTGCGTGAGAATTTTCAAAAAACTACATTATTACAAATCTACGCAGTTTTTCTGTATTTCTGTGCTATAAGCGGTACTTCACCACGTACAACAGCAGGTGTAACCAGAAAAGAGGTATCGCCCTTTTTATTGGATGGCAGGTGATACATGGCATCGAGCATGAAGCTTTCGAATATCGATCGTAATGCCCTTGCACCTGTATTTTTTTCGTATGCCTTCTTGCTAATCTCCATAAGCGCCTCATGAGAAAATTCCAGCTTTGCCTCTTCCATATCAAAGAATTTTTGATATTGCCTTACCAGGGCATTCTTGGGCTCTGTCATAACCCGGACAAGGTCCTCTTCTGTAAGTGGCATTAAGGGGGCAACGATGGGCAACCGGCCTATAAATTCAACAATCATTCCGTAGTTAATAATATCTTCAACCTCTAATTTACTCAGAATATTTCCTAAGGACATATTGTGGTGAGAATTATCGGTGCTTTTTGCCTCAAATCCGATATTGGTTTTTCCAATTCTTCTTTTAATGATCTCTTCTATCCCTGTGAAGGTGCCACCGCAAATAAAGAGAATATCCTTTGTATCTATTTGGATGTATTGTTGTTCGGGATGCTTCCTTCCTCCCTGTGGAGGTACGTTGGCAACGGTACCCTCAAGCATTTTTAGTAATGCCTGTTGGACTCCTTCACCGGAAACGTCTCTTGTGATAGAGGGGTTAGGGCTTTTTCTGGCGATCTTATCAATCTCGTCGAGGTAAATAATCCCCTGTTGTGCACGTTGGAGATTGAAATCCGCATTTCGTAATAGTGCCAGCAGTACATTTTCTACATCTTCTCCTACATACCCGGCTTCGGTAAGTGTTGTTGCATCTGCAATTGCAAACGGAACATCGAGTATTTTCGCAAGGGTGCGTGCCAAAAGCGTCTTACCTGATCCCGTAGGTCCTACAAGGAGTATGTTGCTTTTGTCTATCTCAACTCCGTCTTTATTTTGATTATGAGAAGAGCTAATTAAGCGCTTGTAGTGATTGTAAACTGCTACGGCGAGTGTCTTTTTTGCCTTTTCCTGACCAATAATGTGTTCGTCTAATATTGCGTGAATTTGTGTAGGAGTGGGTGTTTTATTGAGAGGTTTAACAGGGGCTTGCTTTTGATCTCTTTTAAGAAGCATGTGGCATGCCTCTACACACTCATTACAGATGAAAGTACTGGCATTCCCCTGAATTAAACGACTAACCGTATCATAGCTCCTGCCACAAAATGAGCACGCCATTTTATCTGCATTGGCTTTTTTAGCCATAATACTCATCCTCATAAAATAACAATTGAATAATACTCAAGAACATCTTAAGTTGTAACTTTATGTTAACAGACAGTTTCAAAAGATGCAAACCTTTTTTAAGAATCATACAGGGTGAATATTTTATTGAATCCCAGGTTTATTAATGGTATAATTACCCCTTTATTTGGTATTTATACCTTCTTTCTTCGTATACTGTTATAAAACTATTGAGAGGATTTATATGGCAAGTGGTTTTAATGGAAAGAAAAAACACAGACTGAACAGAAAAAAATATCTACTCAAGAGACGCAGAAGAAAGCATTCAAAGGTTTAATGCTATTCGTGCCCTTTTTATGAGAACAAAATAAAAACAGAGGCCTCGCTTGTGTACGAGGCCTCTATTCACAATATGATGTAGTACATACGTTTAGTTCGTCATTGCCCCTTCGAGGAACCCTTCTAACTTTCTACTTCGCAGCGGATGCTGAAGTTTGCGGATAGCGATTGCCTCTATCTGGCGTATTCTTTCTCTTGTTATATTGAACCTTTTCCCGATCTCTTCTAAGGTATGCGTATAGCCGTCAATAATACCGAAACGCAACTTGATTACTTCGCGTTCCCGATGGGTTAAGGTTTCAAGCACTTTCTCCAGTTGTTCTTTGAGTAACGTATGATGTGCCTGATAGACCGGAGATTCCGTCTTTTTATCCTGGATAAAATCCTCAAACATTGCTTCACCGTCATTGCCGATAGGATTTTCTAATGATATAGGTCTTGATGCAACGCGGAATACCCGAAAAACCTCTGAAAGAGGAATATTCGCTTCTTTTGCAACGTTTTCTAACAGAGGTTTTCTGTCGATGCTCCAGTGGGTATTTTTCAATACCTGTGTTGTTTTATTAATTACCTCTGTCATGTGTACCGGAATACGTACCGTTCTTGCTTTATCATCGATGGCTCTGATGATAGCCTGCTTAATCCACCATGTTGCGTATGTGCTGAACTTAAATCCCATGCGGTAGTCGTACTTATCAATCGCCCTCATCAAACCTGTATTTCCTTCCTGAATAAGATCATGGAAGGCAAGACCCCGTTTCCTGTATTTTTTTGCAATACTTACCACGAGCCTTAAGTTGCCTTCAGTAAATTTCTTTCTCGCTGATTCGTATTCATAGTAAATAGAGCTGATTGTTTTTATAGACTTCTCTATTTCTGTAACCGGAGTTAGTGATACTGCTTTTATCCCTTTCGCATTACTTGAAAGTTTTTTACAAAACTCTTTTTTCAGATAACCACTTTTTGGTTTTCTTTCAAGTCTCATAAATTCGGATAAAACCTCTACCAGGTGTTTCATAACAGGCAGTATTGTTTCTGTGCGGATATGAATAGACTCAAGATCTCTTATTGATTTCCTTTTTCTTGCTGCTATGTTTCTCAAGAGTCTGGATTTTACATGCTTAGGAAGTGTCCTTTTTTCAATCTTATCATAATCCTTCAGGTTACTTTCAAGCAAGCCTTTGATGTGTTCCGTAACAGTATAAATCTGCTCAACTCTTTCATTTTTGCTCTGATCTTTTGCTACCGTCGAATCAATAAACTGGGCAAGGTCCGATTCGCTATCTACTTCCTCCAAAATATGGATATAACATTCTAAGGCATAATCAAACCCCAATACCCTTCTGTGAAGCAGTCTGCTCATGATCTTTATCTTTTTTGCCAGATACAGTTCTTCCTCACGGGTTAGAAGGGGCAAATTAGCCATCTCTTTTAAATAAAGACGAACGGGGTCGTAGTCCTTATATTTTATATTCTCTTTAGGAACTTCCCCTTCTGTAAAGTCATCCTCCCCGATGATGAAGTTTTCTTGATTTAGTTGATTCAGGTCGGTTAGATAGTCAATTTTATATTCTTCGTACTTGTCCATTTTATTTTTTTACCTACCTTGAATAAATTTTTTTAAAATTAAAAATTCTATAAATTATAACAAATAATTATCCAGAATTGTTGCAAAAAACAGGGTTGTGTTAAAATATATCATAAGTGTATATAAATGTTATATTTATATATACATTACAATGTTAGATATTTATGGTATTTTATTGATTTTTTAACAATAATTTGTTTTTCAGGGTATCCTCAGGAACAAAGATTATTTTGTAAGGTAGACGGATGTGCGAGGAAGCGGATCATGGTGTATAGTCTACTATTGTTAGTTGAGGTATAAGTTTGAGTAAATACTTGGGGAGTATTGTCAATATTTGTTTTTCCAATCGTGTAGGGGTTTAATGAGCAGGAATTAAAAATTATATTTTCAAATTCCTATAACATATTTTTACTACAAATGGTTGCATAAAATATATTTTTTACCGGAGGGCAATATAACTGACATTTGACAATTTGTTGCCATAAAATGTAGCCGCATCCCTTTAGTGTGCGCAACGCTTCATTCGGATTTTTACACGCATCCTGAAGGGATACCGCTGTATTTGTGTATTTGTGGTAACGGAAGTCTTTTCAGAGATCAGGGAAGGTGTCTTAATATACGGCCGTTTGTTATACCCGTATGTTTGCCATTCCTTACGGTAACATGTCCATTTACAAGTACATGTTCTATACCTTCTGAATATTGGTGTGGTTCTGTGTAGGTGCTTTTATCGTTAATTTTTTCAGGATCGAAAATAGTTATATCGGCAAAATACCCTTCTTTTATGAAACCCCTCCTGTCTAATCCGATCTTTTGTGCAGGTAGGCCGGTCATCTTCTGAATTGTTTTTTCCAAAGGTAAGAGTTTCATATCACGGCAAAATCTTCCCAGAGCACGTGAAAAGGTTCCGTAGCTCCGGGGATGGGGTCTTCCCTCTCCAAGGATTCCGTAACGGGTGCGTACAGCGCTGTCAGAGCCAATAAAAACAAAATCCCAGCTTAATATGCGTCCTAAATTTTCCTCACACATGCTGAATAAAAAGATATCAACCCTTGTATCCTCTTCAATAAGCAGATCGAAGACCGTGTCCAGGTATGATTTTTTAAGTTCTGTTGCAATTTCTGATATACTTTTACCCTCCATCCATTTATTTTTATTATAATAAACAGAAGAGATTACGATGGTATTCCAGAAACTGTCATCATATCTGTGAGTGACTTCCCTGATAAGCTGTTTTCGGATATGTATATCCTGCAGTCTGCGTATCTGTTTTTCGGTACCACCTTCATAAACCCAGTGAGGCAATATAACATCCAGGTCAGTAGCTGCAGCAGTGTATGGATAACGGTCGCAGGTAACATCAACTCCTTCATCCAGCGCACGCTCAAGGAGTTCCTGTATACGGTCTACTTTATGCCAGTTGCGGCTTCCCGAGGTTTTCAGGTGTGATATTTGTAATTTGACTCCGGAATGTTTTGATACCTCGACAGCCTCTGTTATTGCTTCTTCAAGCGTATCTCCTTCACCCCTGATATGTGTTGCATATAAACCGCCGTAACGTTTTACTACCTTACATAACTCTGATATTTCCGCCGTTGTCGAATAGCATCCGGGGGGATAGATAAGGCCGCTGGACATACCAAATGCACCGGCATTCATGGCCTCTTCAAGATCACTCACCATCCGGAATAATTCATGCGAGTCGGGGCTTCTGCTCTCATAGTCGATAACACAAGCCCTGATGTTGCCGTGTCCGACGAGAAATGCCCTGTTTATTGAGCTTTTCATTTTCTCTGCAGTATCATAAAATTCCTCTGCTGAGTTCCACCTGATGGAGATATTATATTTTGCCAGTCCTTGTACCCGTCGTTTTAATATCTTTCCCCGCAGTGGAAATGCTGATAAACCGCAGTTTCCACAGAGTTCTGTAGTCACGCCATCGAATATTTTGCTGTCGCTTCCGGCGTGGGCAAGCCAGAGAAAATCGCTGTGGGAGTGAACGTCAATAAATCCGGGCGCAACAATCATTCCGTCTGCATCAATAGTGGGGCATGTGCCGCCGGGGATATGGCAGTCTATTAAGGTGATTATTTCGTCTTTGATGCCGATATCTACAATTTTTTTCGGCATCCCGGTTCCATCGATTACCGTCCCGTTTTTTATAAGCAAATCAAAATTCATCAACTCTCTCTTTTCATCAACTGTTTCTGTATTTATGAGGATAAATGTTGGGATGTTATGGGTCTTCCACCAATGGAGAGGGCTCATTTATGCCCAGCAGTGTATCAATATCCTTATGTGCAGCATCAAGATCCTTTTTTATTGTGGAGATATGTTTTTTATTATGGTACGTATCTGTCGTAAAACAACCGGTAAGACAAAAGAGAATAATTGTGGCAAGAAGAGAAAGGGTAATGCCTGATACACCTATTCTGTGTTCCACTTAGTATTCCTTTCTTTGTCTTGAAGATGGTATTTTCATGATCCTCCGGTATTTTGTTACTGTTCTGCGGGCAATGGCTATACCGGAATCGTGTAATTTTTCTGCAACTTCTTCATCACTAAAAGGACTGGATTTATCCTCTTTTGATATAATTTCGGCAAGTTTTTGCCGTATCGATTCCCATGATTCCATCGACCCGTCCACATTTTGGAATCCCCCGGTAAAGAAAAATTTCATTTCAAAAATACCCTGTGGCGTCTGAATATATTTATGGGCAATAGCCCTGCTTACCGTTGATACATGTACACCTACAACATCGGCAACATCCTGCATCTTCAGGGTATGAAGTTTATGAATTCCTTCATCCAGGAACTCTTTTTGTAATTCGACTATTTTACAAGCCACCTTATAGAGGGTACTCCGTCTCTGTTCAATTGCATCGATAAGCCACTTTGCCGATTCAATCTTTTTCTGTATATATTGAATTGTTGAATTATCGGTACCATTTTCATTAAGAAATTTTTTGTAGAAAGAACTGATATGCAGGTGTGGTAGATTTGTATTATCAATAAGAAAAACTTCATATTTTCCGTCAATATATTCTACCTTTACTTCAGGGACTACATAAGGGATGGTCTCTTCGCAGAAAATAGAGCCTGGCTTGGGGTTTAGTGTACGGATAAATTCTACCAGTTTCTTTATTGCCTCTACGCTTTGTCCGGTCTTTTTTGCTATGAGAGGATATTTCTTGGCCTCAATATCCTCTAGGTGGTTGAGAAGCAATTCTTTTGTCAAATGATAATGCCGGTCCCGTTTATCCAGTTGGAGCAATAAACACTCTTGCAGATTCCTTGCTCCGACACCGGGCGGTTCCAGTGATTGAATAATTCTGAGGGCGTCCTTAACCTCTTCAAGAGAAAGGGGTTTCTCCAGGGATTGCATAATCTCTTCGAGCGGACTTGCTATATAACCCGATTTATCAATGGAGTAAATGATATTTTCACAAGGTTCCATAAGATGGTCAGGGACATCGACTAATGATAACTGTCCCATTAAGTAGTCATGGAGGGATACCGGTTTGGCTGCTGTATTTTCCAGTGCCTCCTGTTTTTGATCACGCTCTTCTGAAAGATTATTTCTTCGAACGACTGTCTGGGAATAATAATCGCGCCAATCTTCAGCAATTTCACCGAGCCTGTCAAATTCATCTTTTTGTGTATCATTGTCTGAATCCGGCGTTGCATCGTCTTCCTCCTTGAGACCCTCATCCTTCCTGTCTTCAACGACTTCTTCCAGGAGGGGATTGTCTACCAGTTCCTGCTGTACATGTTCAATAAGGGCCAGGAGCGGTAGCTGGAGAATCTCAATCGATTGAATGATTTGAGGAGACAATTTCATTTTTTGTTGAAGCTGAGGTAATAAAGACGATTGCATTTTCATGAAAACATCACCTTTTAAAAAAACTTAAACTTACGAATATCTCATTTCATTTCGACCACTGATAGCATCGGCGACAATCGCCGTACTTGCATACTCAAGATAACTTCCTGTTGGTAATCCACGGGCAAGTCTTGTAACACATACACCTAAAGGGGATAATTGTTTATGAATATAGAGAGCCGTTGTATCACCTTCCATATTTAAATTAGTTGCCAGAATGACTTCTTTTACATGGTCCTCTTTAATCCTCTGGAGGAGGTTCCCGATTGTCAAAAACTCCGGAGTAACACCTTCTAACGGAGAGATATGCCCCTGAAGTACATGATAAAGACCTTTGTACGTGCACGTCTTTTCAATTGTTAAAAGGTCTGCAACTTGTTCGACTACACAAATCACGGAACTATCCCTCTCTGTATTACTGCAAATATGACATGGATCGCTTTCTGAGACATTAAAACACGTTGTGCATGTCTTGATAACCTTTTTAACATCACGGATGGCGTAAGCCAGTTGCATAGCTTCTTCTAGAGGTTGTTTCAGAATGTAACAGGCAAGGCGTTCTGCTGTTTTTTGCCCTATACCGGGCATCTTCTCAAATTCATTGATAAGTTTAATTACAGATTGTGGATATGTCGTCAAAACAAAAACCTCTTTTTGTATTCCCTATAGGATATCATAAATTACATTCCACCTCCAAGTATTCCTTGCAGGCCGGGAACATTGAGACCTCCGGTAATTTTTTCCATCTCAGACTGGTAGAGTTCCTGGGATTTTTTCATTGCCTGCGAAACGGCTGATAGAATAAGGTCCTCAAGCATCTGAACATCTTTTGGATCTACGACTTCCGGATCAATTTTAATTGAAAGGATCTCCTGTTTCCCGTTTATGTGCACGGTAACCATTCCACCGCCTGAGCTGGCCTCAATAACCCGCTCCTTTAACTCGTTTTGAATTTCTTCCATTTGCTTTTGCATCTTTTGTGCTTGCTTTTGTGCTTGCTTCATCATTTCGCCAATGTTGCCAAAACCCTTCATCATTATTAATCTCCTCTATAATTTATTTATGTATTTTAATAACATGACCGTCAAATAATTCTACAGTCTTTTTCACTGCCGGCTCAGAGGTTGTTAAATCGACTGTTTTCTGATTTGAAGGGGCATGATTAGTAGATAATGTATCGTTTTTACTCTTATCGGAATTCATCTGTGATGCCACAAACCGTACTTTTACTGTATTCTGTACTATTTCCTGTATACACTGTTCTATAAATTTTTTTTCTTCAACCTGATTAAGTCTTTGCAAATGAAACGTATAATTACCCGGAAATTCAATAACGAATTCTCCGTTCTCGAGCCTTGCTAACTGACCTTCCCGCAACAGTGACCAGATGGATTTCTTCTTATTCTGAATTGCAGAGAGGATTTTTTCCCACAGGTCCTTTTCGTTATATCGTATTTCATTTTTACCCTTCTCTGTATCTTCGGTGTGTGGTGTATTGTATCCTTCCCGTATTGGTTCTGGTACCGTTTGCTGTGTTTCCGGGTCCCGGATGAGTACTGTCTCTCTGTCTTTTCCTTCAGAGTTATTATCGGATTTTCCCAGCCTGCTTTCCAGAGAAGTAATCTTCTCCAGTATGTCGTTCAGTGAACCGATAGATTCCATCCGGCTCAGTTTAATTAGAGCCATCTCAAGCAAGATACGTTGCAGAAGTGAATCCGGTGTACGTACCCTTGCGTCTGATAGTATCTGGACCATATACATGAGGGTATCCTGAGAAAACGATTTCCCGTATTGCTGTATGAATGATGGATTGAATTCCATCCACTTTGCTTCTTGCTTGCAAGAGGTGAAAACCAGAAGCTCCCGTATGTATAAGAGTAATTGGTCTATAAACTCTCCGGCGGTTTTCCCTTCATTTAAGATGTCATTTGTAATTCTCAAAACAGAGGATGTATCTTTCTTCACAAAGCCTTCAAACACCCCCAGGATTTTATCTTCATCAATACAGCCCAGGACAAAGTTTACATCTTCTCTGGATATTTTCCCGTTGCAAAAGGAAAGGAGTTGATCTAAAACCGATTGTGAGTCTCTGAGCCCGCCTTTGGCATATCTTGCTATCATATGAAGGGCAGAAGATTCAATAGATACACCTTCGGTTTTACAGATATCCAGAAGCCGCTTTTCTATATCATGAACAGAGATATTCTTAAAATCGAATCGCTGACACCGGGATTGAACGGTTTCAGGAAGACGGTTCACCGCTGTCGTAGCAAAAATAAATTTAACATGTGGCGGCGGTTCCTCAAGGGTTTTCAGGAGTGCATTAAACGCCTCGCGTGTAAGCATATGCACCTCATCAATAATATAAATCTTATAGCGTGCCCGCGACGGGGCATAATTAACATTTTGCCGTATATTCCTTATCTCGTCAATTCCCCGGTTTGAAGCACCATCTATTTCTAAAACGTCGATATCGTTCCCTTCAGAAATGCACCGGCAAATATCACAAACATTGCACGGGGTGTCCGTGGGACCGTGTATGCAGTTCAGTGCCTTAGACACTATCCGTGCTGTTGAGGTCTTGCCTACTCCCCGTGGTCCTGCTAAGAGGTAAGCATGGGCAACCCTGTTTGATCGTATGGCGTTCTTGAGGGTTGTTACAATTGCTTCCTGTCCTACAAGATCGTCAAAAGTTTGAGGACGATACTTGCGGGCTAATACAATATAAGACATTCGTTCATTGACCTCGATAGTAGATGCTAGATAAATGTTAAACTTATTATACTCTGTTATTCAACCTATATCAATACGCTTTATCTAGTTACTTTATATATTTTGCAGAGAATTACGGGCGTTGCGTTATGTATAAAAGACTTGCAGAGACGAAGATTGAAAATTAATAATAGGCCGTGCACTTTTTCTTGTGCCCATTTCCATAAGTTTATCAATGCAGTTAGCTCAGGTCAGATTTACTCACGGCACATAAGGACAAATGCTTATGGCTGCTTGCTTCCGCATCTGACCAGATTCACAAAGTCTCCTATTGCATGAGATCCAACCTTCATCACCACTTACATTGACAAAGCGAATGGTTCTGAGCCCGCAAAAAAGCGATCGACCCTGCTGTAGCGGGTTGCAGGTTACAGGGAACCGCTAGCTCCCCATCTAGCACGGCCTATTTAAATATAAACTGGCGGAGAGGGCGGGAGTCGAACCCGCGATACCGGTTTTGCCGGTATACGCGCTTTCCAAGCGCGCTCATTCGGCCTCTCTGACACCTCTCCGGGATATTAACTTATTCTAGTGTTAAAAGGTTTCAAAAAAGTATTTTAAGGTATTCTTTTTATCGCTGAACACCTCCATGTTTTTTCAGGTTAACTGGCGGAGAGGGTGGGATTCGAACCCACGTCCCGCTTTCGGCGGGAAACGGTTTTCGAGACCGTCCCAATCAACCACTCTGGCACCTCTCCCCTGAGACTATCTTATACAAACGTTAAAATATGTATACCTTCTTCCCTCCCTGTCACCCTGAGTTTGTCGAAGAGGGCTCAGAATAACAAGGAAACTTCATTTCGCTCAATGTTTACCTTGTACGGCAATTTTCCAGGAAAAATTTTTGTAGTATATATTTACATTCATCAGCAAGGATATCTGATACGACATTGACGCGATGATTAAATCTTGGTTCCTGAACAAGGTTCATAACAGACGTACATGCTCCGGCCTTTTTATCAACAGTCCCATATACGAGGGTATCAATTCTCGATTGTACCAATGCGCCGGCGCACATGGCACATGGTTCTAATGTTACATAGAGTGTTGTTCCTGTTAAGCGCCAGTTTTGCAGATAGGCAGCCGCCTGGGTTATCGTTATCATCTCTGCGTGGGCAGTAGGGTCATTCAGCATTTCCCGTTGGTTATGAGCGCGGGCTATAATGCGGTTGTTGTAAACAATGACCGCCCCAACAGGAACTTCATCTTTTTCCATAGCCTTTTTTGCTTCAATGATAGCCTGTCTCATAAAATATGTATGTTTATCAGTATTGTGTTCCATGTGTTTTGAATCTTCTGTCCCGAGCTGAAAGTCCTCTTTACGGTTCTTTATAAAAATATAAACGCGCCCAGGAGGATTTGAACCTCCAACCTCCGGATTCGTAGTCCGTGACTCTATCCAATTGAGCTATGGGCGCTTATTATACTTATCTCTTTACCACAGAGTAGATTCCCAACCCGCTGCATTACGAAAGGTGTTTTTTCTCAGTTTTGCTGTAAGAATTAGTACTAAGTATTTTATAGGGTTAAGGGTTAATAGTCTACTAAGGGTGTGTAGATTGAAACGCAATAGACATAAGCATATCAAAACTTAACATATTGTCAAGATATAATCCCTTTGTCCTTAAAACTTGTAAAGAGTCCATTTCCTATAATAATATGATCTAAGACCTTTATACCAACGATATTTCCTGCTTCTATCAATCGATGGGTGGTATAGATATCCTCCTTGCTCGGCTCGGGGTCTCCTGAAGGATGATTGTGGACAAAGATTACTGAGGCTGCAGATTCTTTGATAGCCGGATTAAATACCTCTCTGGGGTGAACGATACTGGAAGTTAAGCTGCCGGAAGAGATAGTTAATTCTTTTATGATACGGTTTTTATTATCCAGAAGAATATTTAAGAATATCTCCTGCTTTTGTCCGCGTAACCGCTCGTGAAAATGATGAAAGATATCGGTACTACACTTAAACTGCTGTAAGGGTTTTATTGAAATGGTAGAAAAACGTTTGGCAATAGCCAATGATGCCTTAATTTGAGCAGCCCGTGCCGGTCCTATTCCCTTTACCTTGCAAAGTTCTCCAATGGAGGCAATGCTCAGTCTCCGAAAATCACCATATTCCGAAAGAAGCCTCTCTGCCAGATCAACAGCGCTATAACGTGAAGTACCGTCACGGATAATAATTCCCAGAAGTTCTGCGTCTGTTAAGTGTTCATCCCCTTTTTGGATTAATCTCTCTCTCGGCCGCTCGTGACTCGGGAGCTGTTTAATTGTAGGACGTTTTTTTTCTTCTTTCATAATAATATTTACAGATTATACTTTACCTATTCTTTCTGTCAATAAGATGTCTTGTTTTGGTTTAAAAGAGAAAAAATATTTGATAAATTTTTTTTACTTGTTTATAGTACCTTTGATAGAACAATAATTCCTGAGAGGCCTGAAAAATATGCATAGGAACGATCTGCCTATCCCGGAAGTACGGAACATCATTGTACCACAGTATAATCCTGATGATGCATACAATTCTTTGATAAAAAAAGCTGTAGAATTAGGTTGCAGACAAGGTGTTGTTATCCGTACCGAGACTATCGTAATTGCACGATGGGTTCAATTAAAGTGTAAGTACGGATGCGATGAATACGGGAAAAAACTTACCTGCCCCCCTCATTCCCCTTCATACGAAGAAATGAAAGATATTCTCAGGGAATATCATACAGCAGTACTCCTGCACGGGCATTTGAGCTGGCAAATGCGTTACAGTATTGTAGAGATAGAGAAGGCAGCGTTTTCTCTGGGATTCTATAAGGCATTTGGTCTTGGAGCCGGTCCTTGTAAACTATGTGAGAATTGTGTGACCACTTCCACCTGTATTCGTACGGCAGAGGCAAGACCGTCGATGGAGGCTTGCGGTATTGATGTATATCAAACAGTAAGAAATCATAGTTTAAAGATAGAAACGCTGAAGGATAAAACCGATGAGGTTAATATATACGGATTAATTCTTTTAGAATAAGGTATTATATGGGTTTTTCACACATCTGTAGCCGCAAACTTTAGGTTGCTCGCATCACGTGCAGAGAGGCTTTCATACGTATACTACAGGGGTGGAGCCTGTGGCTATCTAATTTAATTAAGGAATGGTAATCATGATTTCAGATATTGTCGAAAGGGCTATCAATTTTGGCATTGGGGCAGTTTTTATGACAAAGGAGAGTGTTGAAGGGTTTATTGATACTATGGTAAAGAACGGAGAACTTAAGAGGGGCGAAGCAAAGGTGCTGTTGAATGAGATAATGAACAAAATTGCATCGGGTAAAAAGGAAATCGAGTTGAAGATTGAAGAGGCTGTAGAAAGGGCACTTCACAAACTGGATATTCCAACACGGCGTGAACTCCAGCATATGCAAAAAAGACTTGAAGAAATCTTAGAGAAATTAGAATCAAAAACGTAAAAAAACAAAAGGAACTACCGGTTCATGCAGTTAAGAAAAATAGGCCAGAAGATCCGTGACATCCGGCGTTTTAATCAAATCCTCAGGATATTGACAAAACATGGTTTTGGTTTTGTCATTCAGCAGCTTCATCTGGATGGCCATATGATCGGAAGGGGTATTATTAAGACGCGGATATTACAGCGTTTTACAGAACCTCCGGAATCCCGTGCTGTTCGCTTACGAAAGGTACTGGAAGAACTTGGCCCCACGTTTATAAAACTCGGACAAATCCTGAGTGTCCGGCCAGATTTAATTCCCCATGACCTCTGTGCGGAACTGAGTAAGCTCCAGGACCGTATTCCGCCATTTGACTATAAAGATGTCCGAAAACAGATAAAGGAATCGTTTGGATGCTATCCTGAAGAGTTATTTGCTTCATTCGACACCGTTCCCCTTGCTGCTGCCTCTTTGGGGCAAGTACACCGGGCACAACTGAAAACTGGTGAAAATGTTGTGGTAAAAGTACAAAGGCCGGATATTCGTAAGATGATCGAAACGGATATAGACATCCTCTATAACCTGGCTATGCTGACAAACCGGTACATGCAGGAAGTAAAGGTTTTTGATCCGATAAGTATCATTGATGAATTTACAAAAGTTATTACAAAAGAGATAGACTTCCGGTACGAAGCGTATAATATCGACAAATTTCATAAAAACTTTAAAGATAGTACCACCGTTCGTATTCCCGGGGTCTTTTGGGATTATACAAAATGTAAGGTTCTCACTACAGAAGAAATTAAAGGGATCAGACTGAACCAGTATTTATCCTGTCCTCATCAGGACGAAGAAAGGAAGGCAATCGCTACACATGGTGCGAATGCCATTCTTCAACAAGTGTTTATCGACGGATTTTTTCATGCAGACCCTCACCCGGGAAATATCTTTATCCTGCCCGGTAATGTTATTGCTTTTGTGGATTTTGGAATTGTAGGCAGGCTCGATGAAGACACCCGTGATGCTATTGTAAACCTCTTGATTGCCTTATCGATGAAAAATATGAACGGCATCCTCAAGGCATTGGAGATGCTGGGTACTTTCGTTAGTGAAGAATCTGTGCGGGAGTTTAAATATGATATAAGTGATTTTATAGACCGGTATTATGATATGCCTTTAAAGCAGGTAGAGATCTCCACGATACTTCCGCAGGTGATTGATTTAATGATGCGCCATAAGTTGAAGATCCCTTCACAATTGCATATCCTTATCAAGGCCCTGGCTACCATAGACGGTATTGCGAGGCAGTTGGACCCGGAATTTAATACGATAGCCCATACAAGGCCTTTTGTAGAGAGACTTATACACGAACGTCATGATCCGAAACATATACTCAAAGACATGATGTTCTATTCTTCGGAATTATTGGATGTCCTGAAGGCAATCCCTAAGGATACCCATGAGATTATACGAAAGATAAAGACGGGTACACTAAAGATTGAATTTGAACATCAGGGGCTTTCAAAATTTATTTCCGAGATGGATAAGTCAAGCAACCGGATCTCCTTTAGTCTTGTTATTTCTGCCCTCATAATTGGTTCGGCGCTTATTATTATGACCAATAAAGGTCCCTTTCTTTACGGATTCCCGGTACTGGGAATCATTGGATTTGTCTTCGCAGGAGTTCTCGGGTTAGGACTGGCAATTAGTATCCTAAGGTCCGGGCGGCTGTGAAAAGGTAACGCAGATTTTTGGAATTTGTTTGAGATATTGCGATTTTGTAACTACTAATATTTTCTCTCTCTTGGTTCGAAAGGACCTATGTTCACCGGTTTATAATCCAATCGTACTCCTTCCGGAATAGAATATGCCAATGTGTGCTTTAGCCAGTCGTTATCATTCCTTTTAGGAAAATCAGTGCGATAATGGGAACCTCGGCTTTCCTCGCGGGCTAATGCGCTTATGATGATTGCCTCTGCTACATCTAAACTGCCCCTCAATTCCAGTGCCCATTGCAGGCTGAGGTTCGTGTGTTTACCGGTGTAATGAAGTTTAATCCGTTTATACCTGTCCTGTAAGGCCTTAACTTCATACAGGGCCTCTTTCAATTGTGAGGCATCACGGAAGATGCCCACCTTGGTATCCATTATGATATTGAGCGCATTTTTTATATCGACAGGGAGTTCAGTTCCTTCTGATTTACCTACTCTGTCGAGCTTTTGTTCTGTACGTTTTAAGGTTTCTTTCAGGATTGTTTCGCACTTCCGGTGCTTTAAATTGTGTATATACCTGGCAGCGTTGCTGCCTGCAATAGCCCCGAAGACAACCGTATCCAGCAGTGAGTTCCCACCCAGGCGATTGGCTCCGTGTACACTTACACAAGCGGCCTCACCAGCGGCATAGAATCCTTTTACAACGGTTTCACATTCAGTGGTACAATCAATGCCTCCCATAGTATAGTGTTGGCCCGGCTGGACAGGTATGGGGTCTGTAACGGGGTCTATGCCTGCAAAATCCCTGCAGATTTCCCGTATACCCGGTAACCTTTGCTCGATTTTTTCCTTACCCAGATGTCTTAAATCCAGATGCATATAGCTGTCATTGAAACCCCCGCCTGCCATGATTTCACGAATACTATTTCTTGAGATGATGTCCCTTGGTGCTACTTCCATAGCATGTATTGAATCGCTGTATTTTGCTAAAAAACGTTCACCTTTATTGTTTAACAGAAAACCGCCTTCACCGCGACAGCCTTCGGTAATCAGGATATTCTTGCCGAAGAGTGTTGTCGGATGAAACTGGATAAATTCCATATCCTTCAATGGTATACCTGCCCAATAGGGCACTGCCATACCCATACCGGTATTGATGAGGGCATTCGTACTTTTTCCATAGATACGACCAGCACCTCCTGTAGCAAAAATTACCGCCCCTGCCTCAAATGCCTCGAGTTTCCCGTGAATAATATCGAAGGCTATAATACCAACACAGATTCCCTCCTCAATTACAAGGTCCGTTACCAGCCACTCATCATAGACGACCATCTCTTTTCGTTCAGATGCCTGTTTGAATCTGACAATCTGCTGATAGAGGGTATGCATAAGGGCATGTCCTGTTTTGTCTGCTGCATAACAGGTGCGGGGAAAACCGGCGCCGCCAAACGGCCTTTGGGCAATCTTTCCCTCAAGAGTACGGCTAAAAGGGCATCCCCAATAATCCATCTCGTAAATTCGTTCTGAAGCCTCTCGGGTCATACGGATAACGGCATCCTGATCTGCCAGGTAATCACTTCCCTTTACCGTATCAAAGGCATGCTTTTCCCACGTATCATGAATACCCCTGGGGTGATTTCCCAGGGGTGCATTAATACCACCCTGTGCAGCAACGGAGTGAGATCTGATAGGATGCACCTTTGATATAACGGCGGTCCTGATGTTATGACGATTCAGTTCAATAGCCGCCCGTAAACCCGCTAAACCACCGCCAACGACAATCGCATCATGGTAAATCATAAACGTTCCTTACAAAATTACTGTGAATATCCCTATAACGGCAATGATGAGAAAAATAAAAGATAGTATCCATAATAATTTCTTTTGTATACGGGTAAGATGCCAGAAATCAACGACGGTAATTCTTATTCCATTGAGAAGGTGTATCGCTACTGCCAGGAGTAACAGATATTGAAAGATACACCCAAATTTTGTATCAAATTTACTTATTGCATAGTCATAGGCAGATTTGCCGAGGAAAACATGACTTAGTGTCCAGATATGCAAAAAGAGAAACAGGGTGACCGCTACACCTGTAATCCGGTGGATCCAAAAGACATACATGCCCGGATATTGATTTTTCATTAAATCCTTAAAATATTCTTTTAATTTTTGCATACGTATAAGACCAGTGATTCGTTTCTTTTGTTCGTGTTTTCGGGTCTCATTCACCATTGTTCATTGCAAACCAAATGAGAATATATGTTCCGATACCAAATAAAATAAGACCAATAGACCAGAGGAGGTATTTGAAAATGAAATGTGCCCTCTTTCCGGGATTAAAGTCCAGGAATATTCCCCAGAATCCGTTTAATCCGTGGTAGATAACTAATGAAAGAAGACAGAGATGAAAAGTAATCCATCCCGGTGTACAATATTGGTAAACAATCTCATTATAATAGCGGGAAGTGTACCGGTTGGGACTAAAATGAAACAGAAAAAAATGGATGGACATTCCAATGACAAGTAACAGGGCGGTAATCCTTTGCAGGAACCATGACCAGAAACCTTGATGTTTTGTTTGCATAGGGTTATAAAAACAGTAACGGTTTTGTTAAGGTAATTGTAAGAGATACGGTGTAAGTATTCTGGTTCAAGGTTTAAGGTTCAGCAGGAGAGGAGCAAGACTGATCGCCCTAAGCTCTTCGTAACCTCAAAACAGTCCTTTTATTAACGCTTTTAACTCTGAACCTTGAACCTTGAACCTTGAACCTTGAACCTTGAACCAGAATACTTACGAAATATTATAACAGTTTATCTATCTGTTCGCACAATACTTTTACGGCATCGGCCGATCGTTTTAAGGCGGTACGTTCTTCATCATTTAATCTGATTTCGAAGATCTGTTCAATACCTCCTGCACCAAGTTTTACCGGTACGCCGACAAAGAGCCCATTGATATCATACTCTCCTTCGCATAAAGCCGCACAGGGCACGATCTTTTTCTTATCCTTCAGTATTGCTTCAACCATTTCCACTACCGCCGCTGAAGGGGCATAGAAGGCACTGCCTGTCTTGAGTAGCTGAACAATTTCTGCACCACCATCCCTTGTTCGTTTTACAAGAGCATCCAGACGTTCCCTGGACAGCAATTCTTCCAGAGGGACTCCTGCAACGGTAGTGTATCGGGTGGAGGGTACCATGGTATCGCCGTGTCCGCCTAGTACAAATGCCTGAATATTTTCCACGGATACATTGAGTTCCATTGCAATAAAGGTACTAAAACGGGCTGCATCCAGTATGCCTGCCATACCCATTACCCGATGTTTTGGAAAATGGCTAAACTTATGAGCTACGTAGGTCATAGCATCGAGTGGATTGGATACAACGATTAAGATAGCATGAGGAGAATTTTTTGTTATATTTTCTACAACCCCTTTTACGATACCGGCATTGGTCTTTAGTAAATCATCCCTGCTCATTCCAGGCTTTCTTGGTATGCCTGAAGTGATAACGACAATATCAGAATCCTTTGTTTCCTCATATCCGTTAGTACCGGTAATTTTTGAATCGTAGCCGTAAACAGGTCCGGATTCCAGGATGTCCAGGGCCTTCCCCTGAGGCATGTCCTGAACAATATCTACAAGGACAATATCACCCAATGCTTTTTCGATTAAGCGTTGTGCCGTTGTAGCCCCTACATTACCGGCACCAATAACCGTAATTTTTTTTCTGAGCATGAGAATTCCCCATTCGTCTTTCGGTATAATTATACTTACATGTTTTTTATGATTTCATCAGCGAATTCAGAACATTTGACTAATGTGGCACCTTCCATTTGGCGTTCAAGATCATACGTTACCGTCTTTTGTTGAATAGTCTTTTCCAATGCCTTTATAATAATATTCGATACTTTATTCCATCCTAAATGCTCAAACATCATAACCCCCGATAAAATGACAGAGCCCGGGTTTACCTTGTCTTGTCCTGCATATCTGGGAGCAGTACCATGGGTAGCCTCAAAAACAGCGGCTTTATCACCGATATTAGCACCGGGGGCCATTCCTAAACCGCCTACCTGTGCAGCACAGGCATCGGAGATATAATCACCGTTAAGGTTCGGTGTAGCGATGACATCATATTCTTCAGGTCTCAGGAGTACCTGCTGAAACATGGCATCTGCAATCCTGTCTTTTATGACAATTTTCCCTTTCGGTACTTTACCCTTATATTTCTTTTCAACATCCTCTTCTGTTACGATAAATTTTGAAAATTTCTCTTTTGCTACCTCATAGCCCCATTCACGGAAGGCACCTTCGGTAAATTTCATAATATTACCCTTGTGCATAAGGGTAACGCTTTTACATTTCTTATCAATTGCATACTGTATGGCCCGGCTTACTAATCTCTTTGTGCCCGTTGCGCTTATTGGTTTAATACCGATACCTGAGTCTTTGCGGATCTTTTTGCCAAACTCTTTTTCCAGAAATGCGATAAGTTTCTTTGTTTCAGAAGAGCCCTTTTTATATTCAATTCCCGCATATACATCCTCCGTATTCTCCCGGAAAACAACAACATTTAACTTTTCCGGGCATTTCATTGGGCTGGGCACACCATCGAAGTAACGGACGGGGCGGACGCAGGCATACAAATCAAGCTTCTGTCTGAGGGTTACATTAAGGCTTCTGATACCACCTCCGACGGGTGTTGTTAGCGGTCCTTTGATAGCTACCTTATATTTTTTAATGGCAGCGAGGGTATCTTTGGGAAGCCATTCGCCATATTCTTTAAAAGCGTATTCTCCAGCAGGGACTTCATTCCAGCAAATACGTTTTTTACCTTTGAAAGCCTTAGTTACAGCGGCGTCAAACACCCGAACCGATGCGTTCCAGATATCCGGCCCTGTACCATCACCACGGATAAATGGAATAACAGGGTTATCAGGTACGACCAGACGATTTTTTTCAATCTTTATTGCGGTGCCATTATCTGAACTGTTTTTCTTTCTAAGCAAAAGTATATCCCTCCTTTTTTGTTAAGATACAGTAGTAATACCTTTATTTGTAATTATTCAGGTTCATGGTTCAGGGTTAGGGGCATATGCATCAAGCTAAGTCTTAGTAGAGACACAATTCTTTCGTCTCTACCTGGCCTGCCGCAGGCTTGTTCCCAAACCATGCGCTGGGTATGCCTCTTCCTCTTGTTCCCAAACTCTGTTTGGGAACACAATGGGCATCGAAACTCTGTTTCGATGACGAAACACGAAGCAGAGTTTTGCTAAAGGTGTTCCCAAACAGAGTTTGGGAACAAGCCAACCCTGAACCCTGAACCCTGAGTAGTTGCCTTTATTTTGTGTAAATATAACAATTTAGTTTCCTGGAAAAAATTTGCGGTCCAAATATGTTTTTGCCGAAGGGCTGTATTCCTGCTATACTATCCATATACCGATTCAATTTCAACTGAATATTTAGGGTTAATTATGAAAATTCAATTTGTTGGTGCGGCGCGAACTGTTACTGGTTCCTGTTTTCATATCCAGACAAAAGAGACCAATATTTTAGTTGACTGCGGTATCTTTCAGGGTACCGGCGATGATGTGAAAAGAAATAAGAAACCCTTTCCTTTCAAACCTTCAGAAGTTCAGTATCTCCTGTTAACCCATGCCCACCTGGATCATTCAGGTCTTATTCCAAAACTGGTAAAAGAGGGTTTCAGAGGAAATATTCTCGCCACAAGTGCTACGGTAGACTTAGGCGGCGTTATGTTGCTGGATTCGGCCTATATCTAGGAATTTGATGCCGAGTCAGAAAACAAAAAACGAATGAGGGCTGGCAGACGCCTTGTTAAACCGCTGTATACCGTACAGGAAACGGCGAACAGTTTATCATATTTTCAGGATATAGCATATAACGAAGTAGTGGATCTGGGTAACGGGGTGAGGGTAAGATTTCAGGATGCGGGACATATCCTGGGTTCTGGTATCGTTGAATTATGGATACAGGATGATTCGGAGGAAAAGAAGCTTGTTTTTTCAGGAGATCTCGGCCAGGAGGACTTTCCATTAGTTCGGGACAGGGCCCAAATTGGGGAAGGGGATTTTGTCTTTGTAGAATCTACTTATGGCAACAGAAACCATAAGGGCATGAGCGAAACGAGAGACGAATTTGCCACGGCCGTGTCGGAATCTTTAAAAAGGGGTGGTAATATCATTATACCTGCCTTTGCCGTAGGACGTACACAGGACGTTCTTTATATGCTGAACGAGTTATCGCGTGAGGAAAGGCTAAATCATCTTCAGGTCTTTGTTGATAGTCCTATGGCCTACAAGGCTACACGAATTACCTTAAAACATCCGGAATGCTTTGACCAGGAAACACTGGAGTTGATGAAGGAAGGACATTTTTCCAGAAGTACCCATACATTGAAGTTTACAGAGTCTGTTGAAGAGTCAAAGGAGATCAACAGGATGAGAAACGGAGCTGTTATTGTATCGTCGAGCGGGATGTGCGAAGCAGGCCGGATCCTTCATCATTTGAAACATAACCTGTGGCGTCCGGAATGCAGTATCATCTTTGTGGGATATCAGGCCAAAGGTACCCTGGGGCGTGCAATTATTGAGGGGGCCAAAAAGGTAAAAATCTTTGGTGAGGATATTGCTGTAAAAGCCAGGGTTTATACTATTGGCGGCCTTTCAGCCCACGCCGGCCGTAAAGAACTTCTCGAATGGCTCGGGAGGTTCAAAAAAAGACCGAAGCATGTCTTTGTAATCCATGGTGAAGAAGAGATCGCCTTAGGTTTTGCTGAGACGATAAAGGAACAGTTGCATCTTACCGCCTTTGTACCGGGTATCCTGGATCAGGTTCAGGTGTAATTTACGCCAGGCAAATATTTCTAAAAACCTCAGGAATCCTACCTTTTTGTATCACAAATAATTATTTTTTCCCTTCGTGGTATATTTTTTGATGCCCTTCCTGATCAGGTATTTATCTGTTCTGGTAAGGAACTATTGTTTGAATTTCAACACATTTTTCAGAAGGGAAGTTAAACAATGGAGATAATGGAAACTGAAGTTAGAAAGATTGATATTCGTAACACTCAGGATTTAAGCCAAAAGGTTAAGGAGGAATGCGATACGATGAATAGTACAAGCTACGTTCTCGTAGCCTCTTTTACCTGTGAGGACTTATTATACCTTATTTTCCAACGCCAGATCATCAGTGCCTGAGACATTGAAACAGAAATGGTTTAAATTGGCATACCAATAAAAAATGAGAAGATTGCTTATAACCGGCGCTAGCGGATTCCTGGGCTGGAATATTTGCCAGGCCGCAAAAGGGGAGTGGGAGGTGTTTGGGACCTCCTTTTTTCATCCGGTACAGATTGAAGGTGTTACGATAGTTAAGGTTGGCCTGACTGATCCCGGAGAACTGGAAGGTGTGTTTCAAACAGTTCGGCCTGATGCAGTAATTCATACGGCAGCAAAATCGGATCCTAATTATTGCCAGAAGCATCGGACTGAATCGCAAAAGGTTAACGTAGATGCCTCCATCCATATTGCCGGGTTGTGTGCTGAATATTCAATCCCGTGTGTTTTTACTTCAACCGATCTGGTATTCGATGGGTTACATGCTCCTTACCGGGAAGAGGATGAGGTCTGTCCTGTTAGTTTTTACGGAGAGCAGAAGGTACTGGCAGAGGAGGGTATGATGAGGTGGTACCCCGAGGTTGTTATCTGTCGTATGGCCTTGATGTTTGGTAATCCCGGACCCTGTGCTGCGAGTTTTATTCAACCCATGATACGTGCAATGAAAGAAGGCCGGGAGTTACCCTTGTTTGTCGATGAATTTCGAACCCCGCTCAGTGTAAAATCGGCAGTACATGGACTTTTTCTTGCACTCGGGAAGATGCGTGGAATACTGCATTTAGGTGGAATGGAACGTATTTCCCGGTATGATTTTGGTAAGTTACTCCTGGATGTCTTTCATTTTCAGGAAGCGAAGTTAATACCATCTAAACAGAAAGATATTATGATGGCGGCGCCAAGACCACCAGATGTATCGCTCGATAATACAAAGGCATTATTATTGGGTTTTAAACCATTTCCTTTATTAAATGAATTAAAAGAATTATGTAGCAGCATTTGAGTTTTTCTTCCTCAGTAAAATGTATATGCCAGTCAAAATCCTTTGATTCCGATTCACAGACTTCGTCAAAGTTTGATAATGTACCACCTGCCCGATCCTCCATCGGAAATTGTTGACTTCCTTTTGTATATCTGATAACCTACAGTCCTGTAGCTGACATTCAAGAGGTTTTCAGATAAAGAGGTTCTCAAAAATATACCTGCAGGTGTTGAGATAATTCAGTGCGTGGGAGAGGATAGACAAAAGACAAAAGATCACTCCCCCTTCACCCCATACGCACAGGCTAAGGTATCTTTCTCACACAAAGACACGGAGACACTAAGAATAAAGAATGATGAATGATAGAATGTTGGGAATATAGAATGGGGACATACCATATATCTTAGTGTCTTGGTGGCTTTGTGTGAGAATCAGAAAAAAGTACCGAATTGTTCCAGAGCTTGATTGTATAGGAATTTTTATTTTATGTAAGCGGGTTTGCGGGGAGGTGTTGTTATAAGGTTAATGATGTTACTATGATGCAACAGTGATCCTTTATATTCAATTGTTTTTAATCCCGAAGGGATGCTATGATTATAGCAAAAGACCTCAGAAGAATTGTAAACCCCGAAGGGGTGACATACTTGTAAATAAAAAATGAGAATAACAGCTAACCCGGAACGGTGGTGCCAAAACACAGCTTCATAATGTCACCCCTTCGGGGTTATTAGTCTGTGGTTTATTCTTTTGCTATAATCATTTCACCCCTTCGGGGTTAAGTACAACGTATAGGAATTTTCATGTGTTCAGTATAAGGTGCTTTCTTAACACCGTGAAAAGACGAGATTCTTCGCTGCCGGGATTCTTCGCTTCGCTCAGAATGACAAATTCCATTATTGTCATTCTGAACACATTCACGGAGTTTATACTGAGCGAAGCGAGTGTATTCAGGGTAAATTCCGCGAAGCAAAGTGAAGAATCTTGAAAGGTTTTTGCGGTTTAAGGCTCAGGGGAGGGGTGAAGCTGGCTGTCATGTGTTCTTCATACCCTTCAGGCAGTTCTTCTCCTAATGCCTTGAACCTTGAACCTGGGTAGTTCAACGCATATGGGATAAGGGGGGAGAAAAGGATATTTCTCTGCGTTTGAAAATATACGATTTACATTATGAAGTTTATTAATCTTACGTGATTACAAGTTTTCTTATGAGCTTTCGGTTTACCAGGGCTGAACATTTAACCTTAAACAGGGAATTTGAGCAGGTTTTTCATGAAGGAAAGGTATTGAAAAACGATGCCGTTGTTCTCTACGTTATTCCCAACAATCTTCAGCATTCCCGTTTGGGGTTGGTGGTCAGTAAGAAGAAGATAGGGAATGCCGTGCGGCGAAATCGTGCAAAACGGTTGCTCAGGGAGGCGTACAGACTGAATAAACATGTGCTTACTGTACATGTAGACATCATTGCCATTCCACGGCAGGTTTTTTCATCGGATATAAATTTATCATATGTTGAAAATAAGTTGAAGGATTTACTCATACAGATAAACAGGAAATTTTCTTATACAACCGAAAAGGTATTGGCACCTGCCGGTTTCACACACCCTAACAAATAGATAAAATGAAATTTATAGTAATTAAACTGGTACAGTTTTATCAATGTATTATTTCGCCGCTTTTACTCCCATCATGCCGTTATGAACCTACCTGTTCCCAGTATATGATAGATGCTGTGGAAAAGAAGGGCATTTTTCGGGGGGTAGGTCTTGGAACGTGGCGGATATTGAGGTGTCATCCGTTTGGCGGTTCCGGATATGATCCGGTAAAGTAATTTCGGGATTGGGAGGCTAAAGCCGGGGTGGTTGATGTTTAGTGTTGATTTTTTTAATATTGAAGTTATAATTTACTCTTTTGTACAGGTTTTTAACGAATTTAATAAGAAAGCAAGATATACGTTTGTAAATCCAATGCGCCCGTAGCTCAGCAGGATAGAGCGACGGTTTCCTAAACCGTAGGTCAGACGTTCAAATCGTCTCGGGCGCATTAATTGCTTCTTAATTTTGCTGCATAAACACGTTCTGAAGGGAACCTAAAGGTGCGGGAGAGCGTTATTACTGATAAGGTATGGAGTTGAGTGGTTGAGAGCCAGAGACCTTTTATTCCCCTGAGTAACTCGGTAACCCTCTCGATGAACCCGGATAATTTTTGGGGCTAGGATGATTGATCTGCATACTCACACGCTGTTTTCTGATGGTGTGCTTCTGCCGGCAGAGCTGGCCAGGCGTTGCGAGGTAAAGGGCTTTCGCGGGTTAGTGATAACAGACCATGCCGATTATTCTAATATAGACATCGTAATCCCCAATATAGTAAAGGCTTGTAAAGAGATTACCTCCGTATCAAAAATCAGAGTTTACGGAGGCGTTGAATTGACGCATCTCCGGCCAGAGCATATAAAATCCATGGTAGCGCGGGCAAGGGCATTAGGGGCCTTTATCGTGATAGTTCATGGTGAAACCGTTACTGAACCCGTTTTACCAGGGACAAACCGGGCAGCTATAGAAGCTGGTACAGACATCCTGGCCCATCCGGGTCTTATAACCGAGGATGATGCGGTGCTGGCAAGGAATAATAATGTAAAACTTGAGGTCTCCGGCAGGAAAGGGCATGCCTATGCAAACGGGCATGTTGTTAAAATAGCAAAGAAGACAGGGGCCAAACTTGTCTTTGGTTCAGATTCTCATACGCCTGACGATCTGGTAGACCGTAGTTATGCTGGACAGATTGCTCGCGGGGCAGGTATGGAAGAAGACGATATCAAAGGGATGTTTCAGGAAGCAGAATTTCTCGTTAGTTTATAACAGAAAAGAAAGAAGAAAATGAACGAATCTACTGCAAATATAATAAAAACACTTAATAAATATAAGGTATATATTGGTATTGGTGTTGGTGTTGCCATTGCTGCCAGTGCAGGCTCTCTCTCTTTTATTACAATGAATAAGAAGAAGACGCAGGCTGCATGGCAGAACCTATGGAAAATAAATAAGGATTTGACAATGGCATTGGAACCGCGGGGAAAAGAGGCTAAGGAACGAGACGCTGCACTATCCTCTGCGGCTAATGCTTATAAATATATCAGGGATAACATGTCTTCTACAAGCGCTACACCATGGGTATTATTCCAGTTGGGAAATGTTTCTTACCGGTTAAAAAACTATGATGAAGCCATTCAGGCATATAATGATTTCCTGAACAGGTACAGGAGTCATTCCCTTAGTCCTATAGTAAGGCAATCTCTGGGGTATGCCTATGAGGAAAAAGGGCTCTTATCAGAAGCGGTTCAGCAGTTTGAGACGGTTGCTGCTCAGAATAGTTTTCTCACTGCTCAAGTAGAATGGGATGCAGGTCGTTGCTATGAAAAACTTGGCCAAACCGATGATGCAGTCCGTTCATATACCAGGGCGGTAGAACTTTCTCCAAACAGTAGTTGTGCTACCCTGGCGCAATACCGTCTTTCAGCCATTCGATAGATATTTGATCCAGGATATTAGTAATATTCAGAGGATCTCTCCCGGATGTTATAATCTCTCCTTTATCCCTTTCTGAGAAAAAAGTGGATAATGGAGATTTTCGTTTAATCTTGAGTGATTGTTGTTTTGTCATGAATATATTGCAGGAAGTTCCAAAAACAAAAGAGTTTATCTTCGATATAAAGAAGTCGTTTGAAGACAGAAGGATCGATAGATACCTTGCCTTGCGTCTCCCTGATTATTCAAGGACCTGTATTCAGAAACTTATAAAAGAAGGGTCTGTATTGGTTAACGGGCGTGCGGTCAAGAGCAGCTATGATATCCAGAAGGGGGATACTATATCCATTCGTGTTCCTATCCTGGCGGAAAACAAGATTATCCCCGAAGACATTCCTCTCGATATCGTATACGAGGACGATTATCTGATGCTTATTAACAAGCCGTCAGATATGGTCGTCCACCCCGCAGGAGGGCATCCTTCCGGAACGCTTGTAAATGCGCTGACCTTCCACTGTCAGAACCTTTCTCAGATTAACGGTCCGCTAAAAGCAGGAATTGTTCATCGACTGGATAGAGACACGAGCGGAATTATGTTATCGATTAAAAGCGATGTTGTCCATTCACACATTGCCATGCAGTTTGAGAAACGACAGGTTAAGAAGGAATACCTTGCCGTGGTCGAAGGTGAGGTCAGGCTGGATTCTGATGAAATTAATTTACCCATCGGAAGACATAAGACTGAGACGCAGAAGATGGGAATAAGACGCGATATCGGCAGGGAGGCCATATCTGTCTACGAAGTATTAGAACGTTTTTGTGGCTATACCCTCGTGAAGGTTATGCCAAAGACGGGCAGGACACATCAGATTCGTGTACATATGCGTGCTATAGGACACCCCGTTGTTGCCGATTTTCTCTATAGTACCAGGGAAGATTGTTATCTTTCAGACCTTTTACAGAAAGAGAGGGGTCCTGAAGAGATTCCAATTATTGAAAGGCAAGCGCTTCATGCACACAAAATTGAGTTTTTTCATCCTGTTCCAAAGAAAAAAATGGAATTTCAGGTAGATATGCCATCGGATATATCCCTCCTTGTAAAGACACTGAGGGAAGTAAGGCCTTACAAGAAATAATTTTTATTTGAAAATCCATTGATTTTTATTTACCTGAGGATATAATTTTAAGTAATTGTCTTTAAATTTTCTCTATTAAGGAGGCATAAATTATGTTTAGTATGCCAGGTGGTTGGGAGTGGTTTATTATCCTGATTGTAGCACTTCTCATCTTTGGTAAACGGCTTCCCGATGTAATGAAGTCGTTAGGCCGGGGTATTGTTGAGTTTAAGAAAGGCGTTAAGGGCGTTGAGCAAGATGTAGAAGATGCGAGTGACAGGCCCTCAGCAAGGATAGATCTTGAGAAAGAAGCTACCAAGCAAGAGAGTAAATAACAAAGGTTATTTCTAAAGGTCAGATGAGTTACTTGTTGACTATGGATTCCGGATAATAATCTGATGTAAAAAGATGTTGTGGTATTTAAGCTGATAAAAGGGGATCGGTAGGAGGATTTTTTGTTTTTGGGAGTGGGAATGATACTATGAGAGATAAGAGAAGAATAAGATTTACCTGGAAAAGTAAGCGGGCAAACCATGGAAGGATGGGCTGCAAGGGGAGAAGGGTTGGAAGGACTAAGGGGTAAATAACCCTTAGCGTAATCCCTGCTGTGATTCATATCCAGATAGTAAAAAGAGGGTAAGCATTTAGTTTGTACAACAAGCTAAGTACTTACCCTCTTTTCATTTAAACCAATCCATTAAGATAAGCACTTAATGAAGTGTTAAGAAAAAAGTTAGTGAAATACGTAAGATTTTACTATAATCCTATTTCTAAATGTTACGTGAGGAGGTAGTTTTCTGCAAAATTTCTTTTGAATAAAAATATCTGACTATTGAAAATAGTATTCTGAGTTAAAATTTGCATTCTCTTGTGTCATTTTAACTTAAAATATTTAGGTTAAAATCAATTAAGGTATGAAAAAGGCATTAATAACAGGAATTACGGGTCAGGATGGTTCGTATCTGACAGAATTTCTCTTATCTCATGGGTATGAAGTCCACGGACTTATTCGTCGTTCCAGTACCTTTAATACGGACAGAATAGACCATCTCTACTAGGATCCTCATGAATATAATGTACGGCTTTTCCTCCATTATGGCGATCTTTCGGATTCAGGCCAAATCACCAATCTTATCTATAACATTCAACCAGATGAAATTTACCATTTAGCGGCTCAAAGTCACGTACGCGTTAGCTTTGATATGCCGGAATTTACAGGAAACATTACAGGGCTGGGTACAACCAGGATACTGGAGGCTATCAGAAGAAGTGGCATTAAGGTTAAGTTCTATCAGGCAAGCAGCAGTGAAATGTTTGGGGACGCGCTGCCTCCACAGAATGAAAAAACCCCTTTTAAGCCGAGAAGCCCTTATGCGGCAGCTAAGGTTTATGCTTACTGGATGACCGTTAATTATAGAGATGGATACAATATGTTTGCCTGTAACGGCATATTATTTAATCACGAATCACCGAGGAGGGGAGAGACCTTTGTAACAAGAAAGATAAGCCGGGCGATAGCACAAATAATAGCCGGAAAACAGAAAAGGTTATACCTTGGAAACCTGGAAACAAAGAGAGATTGGGGCTTTACTCCTGAATATGTGATATGTCAATGGCTCATGCTTCAACAGGACAGACCGGATGATTATGTAATAGGTACAGGGAAAAGTCATTCGGTAAGAGAATTTGTTGAGTCTGCCTTCAGCTATGCTGGCATTGAGATAGAATGGAAAGGTGAAGGAGTTAACCAGGTGGGTATTATAAAATCCTTGCGTCCTCATCTCACATCTTTAGATTCTCATATAAAAGTTGGGGATACCCTCATTGAGATAGATCCCAAATATTTTAGGCCAACAGATGTAAATATTTTACAGGCAGATATTGTTAAGGCAAAGGAGAAACTGGGCTGGGAACCTAAGGTCACCTTTGAGGAACTTATTAAGATAATGGTTGATTCAGATATGGAGCTCATAGGTATAAATACAAATAGTGATGGGAAGAAGATATTGGAGAAAAAAGGAATATCCTGGACGAGGAATAACCTTGCAGTGAATCATATTCAAAATTAATTTAGCAAATGTAGGATACGTTCTATGCATTAATTTTATTTAAGCAGGTTTCTGGATATCAATTTATACTCATATTATATCCGTACTACAATCCATCAACTTCTTGTTTTTTCTGCTCGTTTTTCAAAATGCATAAACGTAAGGCATTGCTTGGATCAGACTTATGCAAAGTTTGGAGCATTGAGTTTTTTGTCATTTGAAATTGTTTCAGATCCGTTCGCTCCGCTCAGGACAAGTTTCGTATTTCGAATTTGGTTGCGACCAAAGGCCGAGCCAGGTTCATCTGTGGTTAATTTAATGCATAGGTATCATTATTTATCTGCGTTCATCTGCGTCCTGTTAAAGAAATGGAATACAGCCTGGAAAAATATCCGTGGGCAAATAAAAGGGCTTTAGTCACTGGCGGTGCTGGTTTCCTGGGCTCCTTTATTGTAGAAAAGCTAAAAGCCCGTGGTTGTAAAGATATTTTTGTATCGAGAAGTAAGGACTACAATCTCGTTGAGAACGGGGCCTGCAAAAGGCTTTATAAAGATGCCAGACCGGATATTGTTGTACATCTTGCAGCAAAGGTAGGTGGTATTGGTGCTAATCGCTTACACCCGGGCAGGTTTTTCTATGATAATCTGATGATGGGAGTTCAGATGATGGAGGAGGGAAGGCTGGCAGGTATCGAAAAGTTCGTAGCCATTGGTACCATCTGTGCCTACCCAAAATTTACCCCTGTACCCTTTAAGGAAGAGGATTTGTGGAATGGTTATCCTGAGGAGACCAATGCTCCGTATGGTCTGGCAAAAAAGATGCTTCTCGTGCAAGCCCGGGCATACCGGCAGGAATATGGATTGAATACTATTTATCTTTTACCGGTAAATCTCTATGGACCGGGGGATAATTTTGATTTAGAATCTGCCCATGTTATTCCGGCGCTGATAAGAAAATGTGTAGAAGCGCAGGAGAAACGGTGTGCAGGTAAGGGATTCAAAAAGAGCATTTCTGATCTTGAGTTTCCAGCCATTACTGTTTGGGGAACAGGAAAACCTACCAGGGAATTTTTATATGTGGAGGATGCTGCAGAGGGAATTCTCCTTGCTGCTGAGCGATATAATAAACCAGATCCTGTTAATCTCGGGGCGGGATTCGAGATTTCCATAAAAGACTTAGTGAAATTGATTACCGGTTTGGTGAATTTTGAAGGAAAGATTATTTGGGATACATCAAGGCCCGATGGTCAACCCAGGCGAATGTTAGATACTTCTAAGGCCTATAAGGAATTTGGATTCAAGGCTAAGATAGATCTTAAAGAAGGACTGAAACGGACAATTCAATGGTATAAAGAAAATAGAGGAATTTGATGTGTTGGAATTTTTATTTTATTTAAGTTGAAAAAATAGTTACTGTGTTTATTTTTCAATCTATTTTAACGTTCCGTGTTTTTTTCTTCTCAAAAATGAACCAAACCTTACTTAAATCCCTTCCTGCATTCATCCGTACAAGATTAGAAGGCCGCACTACTCTACAAAAGATTCTTACAAATACAGGCTGGTTGTTTGCTGACAAAATACTGCGTATGGGTGTGGGATTGTTTGTTGGTGTTTGGGTTGCCCGTTACCTTGGACCCGAGCAATTTGGGCACTATAACTTTGCCCTTGCCTTTGTCTCGTTATTCAGCGCATTCGCTTCACTCGGGCTGGATGGAATTGTGGTGCGAGATATCGTAAAGGACCGGTCTCGCAAGGATGAAATACTTGGTACTGTCTTCGTTTTAAAACTGTTCGGCGGATTAATTGCATTTGTGCTAATTATTGGGGCAATCTTCATACTCCGACCTAACGATAAGCTAACTCATTGGTTGGTAGGGATTAGTGCTGCGGGGATGATTTTTCAGGCATTTGATACCATTGACTTTTGGTTTCAGTCACAAGTTAAATCAAAATACACTGTATATGCTAAGGGTACAGCCTTTTTACTAATTACTTTTGTTAAGATTATTTTAATTTCTATAAAGGCTTCTCTTGTTGCATTTGTCTGGGCTGGGCTGGCTGAAGTGATAATTGGATCAGCGGCATTAATAATAGTTTATCGGATAAATAAACAATACATAAAGGCCTGGCGAAATAGTGTTTCTCTTGCCAAAAGGCTTCTCAAGGATAGTTGGCCATTAATACTATCAAGCATTATGATTATGATTTATATGCGGATTGATCAAATAATGCTAGGGAATATGATTGGAAATCATGAAGTTGGTTTTTATTCCGCTGCAGTACGGCTTGCCGAGGCTTGGTATTTTATACCGGTGTCAATTGTCTCTTCACTTTTCCCTAGTCTTATAGAAGCAAAGCAGATTGCTGACTCATTTTTCTATGAAAAATTACAAAAACTTTATAATTTAATGGTTTTTCTTGCATATATTGTTGCAATCCCTACAACCTTTTTATCAGACTGGGTTATTAGAAATTTATATGGTGAAGATTATAATAAGGCTGGTACTTTACTATCAGTTCTTGTCTGGGCTGGTTTATTTGTTAATTTAGGGGTTGCACGCAGCTCCTTCCTCACTACAATGAATTGGACTAGAGTTCATTTTGTGACTGTTTTTCTTGGATGTTTAATCAATATTATTCTGAACTATATGTTGATACCTGTTTATGAAGGTATGGGAGCGGTTATTTCTACATGCGTTGCCTATTGGTTTGCAGCACATGGGGCATGTTTTTTTTATAAGCCGCTTCATAAAACTGGCTTTATGCTGGCAAAAGCAATAATCTATCCAAGGATATGGGATGGTAGAAAAGATTAGATTGCCAATTTTATATACTCTTAAAAAGCAATGAAAGAAGTAGTAAAAAAAATATTACCAAGTGCGATATTACAAGCATATAGACATATAAAATTCAATGCGCTGGATTGCTATGCAATAAAAACCTATTCCCAGGAAGGTGAGGACATGATTCTTTCCCGAATTTTTGAAAAACAGAGAACGGGATTTTATATTGATATAGGTGCTTATCACCCAAAAAAATACTCCAACACCTATTTTTTTTACAAGCGTGGATGGAGGGGTATTAATATTGAGCCTAATCCTGCGGTAATTAAACTATTTAAAAAGTATCGTGCTGGTGATATAAATCTTGAAATAGGTGTATCAGACCAAGAAGGAGAGCTAACTTATTTTATGTTTGATGAGCCGGCACTGAATTCATTCAGTAGAGAACTATCAGAGGAAAGGGTATCTAATACAAATTATCGAATAATTGGCAGAAAAAAAGTAAAAGTGAGCCGGTTAGATACGCTACTTGCAGAATACTTACCAAACAACACATCAATTGATTTCATGTCTGTCGATGCAGAAGGGTATGATTTGAACATCTTGAAGTCTAATAACTGGAAACTATATAGGCCAAAATGTTTGTTAGTAGAATCATTGAAATCGAGTCTTTCTGATATTTTTGATTGCCCTCTACATCATTATATAACCGATCGTAATTACGAACTCTTCGCTAAAACATTTAATTCATTGTTTTATATAGATAAGCTTAAGGAAAATAAGAGTTATAATTGATTAATGATGTACGGTAGAAAAGAATAGTATTTAACAAAATACTTTAATCACTCTTATAGCATTTTCATGGAGAAACTTACTCTTAATTTATAAACCTCGTTATCTTTGTGGTAGAAGATGGTTTTAGCTCCGATTGTTTTATTTGTTTATAACAGGTTATGGCATACCCAGCAAACTATTGAAGCGTTGCAGAAAAATGAGTTAGCAGGGGCCAGTGAACTTTTTATATTTTCCGATGGTCCAAAATCTTTAAACGATGGAGAAAAAGTATCGAAAGTAAGAGAGTACATCAAAAAGGTTACAGGATTTAAGAGTGTAACTGTAATTGAAAAACATCTTAATATCGGGCTTGCTAATTCTATAATTACAGGAGTTACAGAAATAGTTAATAAACATGGCAAAATTATTACCTTAGAAGATGACATGATCACTTCTCTATATTTTTTGAAATTCATGAATGAGGCACTGGAATTTTATAAAGATGATGAAAAGGTTGTATGTATTCATGCCTATATGTATCCTATTAAAGCCAGGTTGCCCGAAACGTTTTTTCTAAGAGGAGCGGATTGTTGGGGATGGGCTACCTGGAAAAGAGGATGGGATATATTTGAGCCGGACGGTCAGAAACTTTTGGATGAAATAAAGAAAAGAAGGCTTCAGAGAATATTTGACATAAATGGGGCATATCCTTATACAAAGATGTTGGTAAATCAAATTCGTGGGAGAAACGATTCCTGGGCAGCTCTTTGGCGTGCTTCCACTTTCTTAAAAGAAAAGCTTGCGCTTCATCCAGGAGGGTCGCTCATCTACAATATTGGAAATGATGATAGCGGAACCCATGGTGGGATATCAAATATGTTTAATACTGTGATTTCCAATAAACCTATTTCTTTAGCAAAAGTTCCTCTTGAAGAAAATAAATTTGTATATAAAGAAATTGAAAAGTATCTAAAATCAAAGAAGATATCTTTTATTACTTTAATTATTAACAAGATGAAAAAATTTACAAGGCTACCATGAATGGGCAAATTAAAAATATTATGAAAGATTTTCTGCCACCAGTATTTCTCAAGGCATATCTATTAAACAGGAATGCAAAATATGGCTTTTTCGGTAATTATACAAGTTGGGGGGAAGCGGAAACAGCATCTATTGGGTATGATTCTGATATGATAGTAAATAAAGTAAAAGATGCATTATTAAAAGTAAAACAAGGTGAAGCAGTTTATGAAAGAGATTCGGTTCTCTTTGATAATATCCAATATTCATGGCCTCTTTTAGCTGCTCTTCTATGGATTGCATCGCAAAATGAGAGCCAGCTTAATTTAGTCGATTTTGGTGGTTCACTAGGAAGTACATATTTTCAGAACAGAAAATTTCTTATGCATTTGAACGAATTATATTGGAATATTGTTGAGCAGGAAAAGTTTGTTGAATGCGGGAAACGTTATTTTGAAGATAAACATCTTAAATTTTATTATAGTATTGATAGCTGTTTTAGGGAGCAACGTCCAAATACAATTCTTTTTTCTGCCGTTATTCAATACCTTGAAAAACCATATGATTTATTAGCCGAAGTTACCAATAAAGAATTTAGATACATAGTTTTCGATAGAACGCCATTCCTGGATAAAGGAAACGACAGAATAACCATTCAGAAAGTTTCACCCGAGATATACCAGGCAAGTTACCCGGCTTGGTTTTTTAATAAAGAAAATTTTCTGAATTCTTTTCTATTAAAGGAGTATAGACTTATTGCTGAATTTGATACACACGAGAAAGTAAATATACCCTCAATATTTAAGGGGTTTATCTTCGAGAGAATGGGGTAAGTAGAAATATTGTGCAGAGAATTATTAACAAATTGTTTAGTAAAGTCTCCATTATTTTACGAACTACAAAGGTTTTTAATAAACCTACGAGTGCAATTTTTGAAATGTCAAATAAGTGCAATTTAATTTGCCCGTTGTGTAGTACAGGTGGACTGAAAAATCAGTTTAAGCATATACAAAGAGGAATTATGAGCTTTGATATATTTAAAGCAGGGTTAGACAAATTGCTCCCCGAAGTGAGTTCAATTCTTTTATATAATTGGGGTGAACCCTTTTTAAATAAGAATGTATTCCAGTGTATTGAATATGCTTATAAGCATAATGTAAAAACACTGCTTAGTACAAATATGATGTTATATAGCGAAGAGATTGGGAAAAAACTTATTAAAGCAGGGCTTTCGAAGTTGATAGTTTCTTGTGATGGATTAACACAAGAAACTTACGGGAAATATAGACGGGAAGGAAATCTGAATAAAATTATAGATAGTGTTAATAATATCATTGGGCTAAAAAAAGAATTACAATCGGAAATACCATTCATTGAGATGCAATGCGTAGTATTTAAGTTTAATGAAAATGAAATGGAAGAATACGAAAAATTCTGGAGGGCTCAAGGAGTAGATTCAATCAATTTTATAAGGATGTCCTATATGTCAAAATTAGGAAAAGATATTTCCCGAAGATTAGACTTGGTGCCCATTCATAACGAATATCAACCTTACCATCCTTATGGAATAGTGAAAAAGTGCATGGAATTGTATAATCATGTTACCATTGATTGGAATGGTGATTGGTATACGTGTTGTTTTCCTTCAGGTGAGAAAGAATATAGAGTTGGGAATATAGTAACAGATGATTTTTGGGGAATATGGAACGGCGAAAATTACAGATATTGCAGAAGGTTATTAAAAAAACAAAAATCTGAAGGACAGTACTGTGAAACTATGTGTCATGATTGCACCGGTATATACCCTAAAAAAGAAACGAAAAGGTTTTGGGAATAATTAGACTGACCAATTTATGAATCTGAGATTATTTTAATTGAGTGAATGTAATTGATTAAAAGGTTGAAAGAATCAATTAAAAAAGAACAATTTGGTCCCTCAATTTTTGGGCTTTTTTTAGCCCCTTTTTATTTTGCCAGAAAAGGCTTATTTGAGAATATCTCCTCACTGGCAAAATACATAAATGGCAGAGTTCTTGATGTTGGTTGTGGACAAAAACCCTACGAAAAATTATTTAATTCCTCTCAGTATATTGGTCTAGAGTTAGACACTTTCGAAAATAGAAAAAATAAAAAGGCCGACTATTTTTACGATGGTAAAACTTTCCCATTTCGAAACAATGAATTTGATAGTATCATTGTTAATGAAGTTTTTGAACATGTTTTCAATCCTGTTGAATTCTTAAATGAGATATATAGAGTGTTGAAACCAGGAGGAACACTGCTCATGACAGTTCCATTTGTATGGGATGAACATGAACAACCGAATGATTTTGCACGTTACACTTCTTTTGGCCTGCGATATATATTGAAAAAATCTGGTTTTGAGATAATTGAATACCGGAAAAGTATTTATGATATTAGAGTGATCTTTCAACTGCTTAATAGTTATATTTATAAGAAAATAGCTACAAAAAATGTTTATGCAAATCTTGCTATTACGATTTTTTTCATATCTCCATTTAATATACTCGGTGAGTTACTTTCCAAGGTTCTACCAAGAAATGAAGGTTTATACTTGGATAGTGTAATTCTATTAAGAAAAAAATGACAATATGAAAAACTTCCGGGAGTTTTTTAGCACGAAAGTGCTTATTACCGGTGGGCTTGGTTTTATTGGTTCATCGCTTGCCAGACGATTGGTTCACCTTGATGCAAAGGTTACCTTGATCGATAGTCTTATACCTTTCTACGGAGGTAACCTATTCAACATTCATGATATAAAAGATCAGGTAATCGTTAATATTAGCGATGTCCGGGATCCTTATGCTATGGCTAATCTCGTTCAGAAAAAAGATTATTTATTCAACCTTGCGGGCCAGACCAGTCATATAGATTCTATGAATGATCCGCAAACCGATCTTGATATTAATGCATCAGCTCAATTATCTATCCTTGAAGCCTGTCGCAAATATAATCCGGATATAAGGATTGTCTTTGCCAGTACTCGGCAAGTTTACGGCAAACCGGAGTACCTGCCGGTTGATGAGAAACATCCGATTTGTCCTGTTGATGTGAATGGTATCAATAAATTAGCAGGAGAGTGGTACCACTTACTCTATAATAACGTTTATAAAATTCGATCATGTGCATTACGCTTAACCAACACCTATGGACCAGGCATGAGGGTGAAAGATGCCCGGCAAACGTTCTTAGGAATTTGGCTGAAGAACTTAATTGAAGGTACGCCAATTAAGGTGTTTGGTAACGGATTACAATTACGTGATTTTGGTTATATTGATGATGTGGTAGATGCCCTCCTGATAGCAGCGATTAACCCCAAAGCTTATGGCGAGGTATTTAATTTGGGGGGTATTCAATATATAAATCTAAAAGATTTGGCCGCTTTGCTTATTGAGATTTTTCAAAAGGGGACATTTGAGATAGTGCCTTTCCCTCCTGATCTTAAGGCAATCGATATTGGTGACTATTTTAGTGATTATACGAAGATTCATCAGTTTCTGGGCTGGTCGCCTCGTGTTTCTCTTCGGGAAGGACTGAAAAAGACCCTAGAGTACTATATTCAGAATAAGACCTATTACTGGGAATAAAAATGATATTGATGAATGACTTCCGGGCAGAACCTGCAGAACTTGTACAGAGGGAGGTTGCTGCTGTTGAGAAGGTGATTAAGTCTGGTTGGTATATTCTTGGAAACGAAGTCAAGAATTTTGAGACGGCCTGGGCCAACTGCTGCGGGGTTAATTATGCTGTGGGAGTAGGGAACGGGATGGATGCTATTGAGATAGGCCTCCGAACTCTTAATATCGGTTCCGGGGATGAGATAATTACAACGCCTGTAACTGCTTTTGCTACTGTATTAGCGATTATTCGTGCCGGTGCAACGCCCGTGTTTGCTGATATTAATACAGAAACGGCTTTGTTAAATCCTGTGAGTGTTGAGCGGTGTCTGTCGCCTCGTACTAAGGCAATCTTACTTGTTCATCTTTATGGCCAGGTACAAGATATGGATACATGGGTTACATTCTGTAAACATGCTAATATTTATTTGTTGGAGGATTGTGCCCAATCACACGTAGCTTCCTGGAAAGATAAGGTTACCGGGTCTTTTGGTGCATGGGGCGCCTACAGCTTCTATCCTACGAAAAATTTAGGTGCAATAGGCGATGGAGGGGCAATAATCACGAATTCAGAAAATATCGCAAATCAAGCCAAGATATTACGGAATTACGGACAATCTCAACGCTACTACCATTCAGAACTGGGTCTAAATAGTCGCCTGGATGAAATACACGCTGCTATTCTAACGATACGCCTTGACTGGCTTGATCTCTTTGCTGCAAGGCGGAAAAAAATTGCACAGGCCTATTTCGATGGTATAAAAAATCCGCTCGTTCGCTTGTTAGCTAAACCAATAGATAGTAAAAGCCATGTATATCATCTCTTTGTAATCCTGTGTAACGAAAGAGACCGTCTTGGCAGCTACCTTAGAGAACGCGGGATAGACAATCTCATTCATTATCCGGTACCTGTTCATCATCAACCACCGTGCAGGAATATGCGATGCGATCCGAAGGGTTTGTTTCATGCTGAGTCTTATACGGCCCGTTGTCTCTCCATTCCATGTCATCCTCAAATGAGTGACACCGATGTTAACAAAGTAATAGGGGTTATCAATGAATTTAGATAAATCAATAGAGCACTTTATTACACTGTTTGACAGCAATTTCTTGCCAATGGGAATGGCGCTTCACAGTTCCCTGATGGATCATGCACAGCCTTTCCATTTATGGATTCTATGCATGGATGAATTGGTTGAAAAGCAATTGAAACTGATTTCTTTACCCAACGTGACATTAATTCCATTAAGAGAGGTTGAGACAAGCGAATTAGTAGGTGTGAGGCCTGAGCGATCATTGGGCGAATATTGCTGGACATTAACACCGTTTACACCTCAGGCTGTGTTTGAACGAGACCCAAAAGTAAATCGTATTACTTACCTGGATGCTGATGTGTTCTTTTTTGACGATCCGAGGGCCCTGCTTTCTGAATTAGACCGGAATAGGAAACATATTTTAATTACAGAACATGCATATGATCCTCACTACGATCAATCGCTTGCAAAAGGACGTTTCTGTGTTCAATTTATAACTTTTAGAAGAACTGAAAAAGCTGTAATGGTTATGAAATGGTGGCAAGATCGATGTCTGGAATGGTGTTTTGCCCGTTTGGAAGCTGGAAAATTTGGTGATCAGAAATACCTGGATTGCTGGTCTGAGTTATTTGGCGATGTTGTACATATTGTTCAACAAACTGATAAAACCCTGGCACCCTGGAATGTACTCTATATTGAGAAAAAAAGAGGAAGATTAAAAGATCCTGTCTTTTATCATTTTCATGATTTAAGGATAATTAGTCCATATAAAGTAAAATTATATCATGGATATAGAATAGGAAAACAAGGATTGGTTCTCTATAAGCAATATTTGGAGAATCTCAGTAAGCATCTCAGTTTATTAAAAACACAGCATATTGCAATACCATATATCACACAAACAAAAGAAAAATGGGGAGTGTTGCGTTACTTTAAAAGAAGAGTAACAAAAATAACGCGATTTGCTACAATTCATTACTGATAATTATTTTTGACAAAAAATGCATTCTTGATTGTATCAAATTGCTATAAAGAGGATAGATTGTCGGAAATCAAAAGAAGTTTTTTGAATTTTATCAAAAAGAAGATGAGACTGGTTTCAATGAAAAAATACCATCATTACCCTCCTACAATAAGAGACTATATAATAAGAACTCCTCATCCGGACCGGATTGAGGGTGGAATGCGCATTTGTAATGACTTAAATAAGGGGTCAAAGCCTCTCCACCCAATGGTAAGCATTGTTACGATAGTTCGTAATGGAGTGAGCACTTTAGAACAGACTATTCAGAGTGTACTAAACCAGACATATGATGCCATAGAATACATAATAGTAGATGGATGTTCTACAGATGGTACTCTTGATATTATCCGTAAATATGATAATAGACTTGCATATTGGATAAGTGAACCGGATGAGGGAATTAGTGATGCTTTTAACAAAGGGATTGCTTTATCAACGGGAAAAATTATTGGTATTGTTAATGCGGATGACTGGTATGAACTGGATACTGTTGATTGGGTAGTTAGACAGTTCAATAAAGAATATACTGATATTATTTATGGAATAGTACAATGCTGGGATTCTAATCAAAAGGTAAAATTGGTACACGCAAATGATGCTCTTTTGACGCATGGAATGACGGTCAATCATGCGACTGTGTTTGTTAGTCGTTCTGCTTATGAGATGATAGGGCTTTTTCGATGTGAATTTCATTATGCGATGGATTACGAATGGTTGCTGCGCGCCAGGAACAGGGGTTTGCACTTTTCTTATATCGAACAATGTATGGCCAATATGCGTTTAGGTGGTATTTCTGATAGATATCTGAAACAGGTCTTATGGGAGTGGAAAGAGGCTAAGGATATATATTCACCGAGTATTTTTCACAGTGTATTTTTTTTGTTTCAATTAGTGAAGGGGCTGGTTAGCCGTTGCTTGAACAAAATAGGATTTCAGGGTGTCGTGCATTTTTATCATACCTGTTTTTCTAAGATAAAAATATCAAGGAAAAGTTAGATAGTATGATGCCCATTGTCGTGGAGTGTTGTTTGATGATTCTGTTCAGTTCCATCCTTCAGAGACTACAATTCCTTATGAACCAAATTTTTAAACTATACCTCCAAAAATCTCCAGGATTTTTTTTACTGTATTTTCCCAGGAAAACTCTTCTGACCTTTTTAGTGAACGTATTTTTAATATAGAGATTAAATCTTTATCTACGAGGGTATTGAATATCACCCCGGCTATTGCAGCAGGATCGGTTGGATCAAAATAAATAGCCGCATCACCACATATTTCTATCATCGGCTCCCTGTTAGAGGCAAGTACCGGAGCGCCACAGGCCATCGCTTCTCCTAACGTCATCCCGAATGATTCACAGGTAGAAGGATAAACAAATATCATACAGGCAGAGTAAAGATAGGGTAATTCCGTGTAAGGAATATTGCCTAAAAAGATAATCCGGTCCTCATACTGGTGCTCTGTTATGAAAGCCTTCATCTCATTATAATATTCCCGGTCAAAACACTCCCCTGCAAAAGCAAGCTGAACAGTATCATCTATCCTGCCCTTCAGCAATATAAACGCCTTTATGAGTTCCATGAAATTTTTGTACCGCTGGATATGGGATACATACAGAATGAATTTTTCCAGACCATGTTTTTTCTTATATTGATTTAACCAGTCGTCTTCTTTACGCGGGTAAAATATTTCCCTGTTAACGCTGTGGTAAATAACCTCTGCATGCTTAACAGAGATCCCTGTCTTTTCTAGAAGGGTATGCACCTTTGTTGAGGGGAAGATAACCCACCGGGCCTTTTTAACCGATAACAGGGTTAGCTGTTTCAATAATCTCAACCGTATATTCTGGAATAAACTCCGTTTTATCGAAGGGCCGTTGCTCAATGGCTCAATATTCTGTACCATAACCACGTTGGGAATCGCAGGAAAAAGCGGACATATATTGCCAGGAGAAAAGAGGATGTCTGCTCCATACCTTTTTATGATGGAAGGTAAGATACACTGTTCCCAGAAGATACGTAAAAGAGAACCCTTTGAGGGTATTCTGAAAGATAAAAATGTAAAATTGGGATGCCGGAAATAAAAGGTTTCTTTTCCGGAGGATGTTGTTATTATGAGATACTGATGATTTGCAGGTGTTTTTGATAAACACCTTAAAAGATTTTTCAGGTAGGTTACACCACCACCCGCAACGGCAGATGTTGTATTAATGGCAATTTTCATATAGTAGTTTTAAACCTATCATATCTGTGCATTCCTGTCTGAATGTTTGCCCTGAACTGGTAACTATTCAGCCATAAGGATATTAAGATACCAGGATTCAAGATCATAGAATAATAGTAACTCCTCAGATTGTCAGGCGGCTACAATTGCCGAAGGCAACCACATGTAGCCGTAGGTCTTTAGCCTGCGTAACTAACGCCCAAACCCCAGAAAAAAGTACAACACTGTTCCGCGCTTTAGCGTGAGGCGCACCCTAAAGGGATGCGGCTACCCATAGTTGCGATTTTAAAATAACTTACTGTACACAAATGAAAAAATCCAGAATTATTTTACTTCTTGATACATGAACATAGATATGATAACGTATTATGTTTTACGTATAATTCTATATTGAGATATGCTCAAGCTTCTTAGAAAATACCCACATCTTCTACTTTTCGGTCTGTTAACTGCTGCGTTCAGCGGACCCGGGCAAACCTTTCTCGTATCGCTTTTTATAGGGCCGATGCGTGAAACGTTTGGGTACAGCCAATCAGGTATTGCCAGCATTTATTCAGTGGCCACCCTTGTTTCTGCCGGTATTTTACCTTTCCATGGCCGGTTGCTTGACCGTGTTCGCCTTGTATGGTTCACTCTTGCTGCGGGGTTTCTTTTGGCTACAGGGTGTTTCCTTTTGAGCTGGAGTCAGGGTTTCATAATGATCTTCTTCGGTTTTCTTTTGGTTCGTAACCTGGGGCAAGGCACACTGACCATGATCTCATCTACCACCATGGCAAGATCGTTCGGTAGTGTAAGAGGGAAGGCGTTAGGAATTGCAAATATGGGTTATCCCCTAAGTGAAGCGGTATTTCCCATTCTTATCTCTTCCTGGATCCTCAACTATGGATGGCGTTCCGGATGGATTTTTCTGACCATGCTTATTCTCCTCTTCTTTTTACCTGTGGTGGCGTTTTTGCTGCGTAAAGACCGCGAAAAGAAGGTATACCGGATCTTCTCAAGAAAATCCGGTATAGATACCGTAAGAAAGAATAATGCGTACGGAAAGGTGGTAACAGATAATTTTGACTGGAGGGTACGTGATATCCTTCGTGACTGGCGGTACTATACCCTGCAAATTCCAATTCTTATAACACCGGCTTTCCTGACTGCCCTGTTCTTCCACCAAACGAGTTTAGTAACATGGAAGGGATGGAGTATTCAAACCGTTTCTGCGGCCTTTATCGCATTTGCAGTGAGTCGTGGTGTTATATCCTTCATGATTGGGCCCCTCATCGATCGTTTTACCGCAAGGGCATTATTCCCTTTTGTTTTGATTCCCCTGGGACTCGGTATCCTTTGTTTCATGAAAGGGAACGACATATTTTGGGCCTTTGTATATTTAGGAGGCGCTGGCCTCTCCATGGGACTTAATATGACCATTATTGGAGCTTTATGGGCAGAACTTTACGGTGTTAAGTACCTTGGTTCTATTAAGGGATTGCAGTCAGCCATTGTGGTTTTTTCCACAGCAGTAACCCCGCTGTTATTCGGGATTCTCCTCGATAAGAACGTAAACCCTCAGGTTATTTTATGGGGGATGATACTTATAATCCTGCTTGGAACCGGCCTTTCTGTACTCGTTTTTTATAAAAAAACCGTACCATCATAATTCCCAAATTCCAATCTCCAAATCAGACTGTTTGGAATTAAGACTCATACTCCTATAGTTAAAAATACATTGAAGTAGATAAAAGAAGATGGTAATATGCCGTTGCAAATCTCCTGCCTGCATATATAGTATCCAAGGGATGAAACCGAACAGAATATAATAAAAACCAAACAAAAATGAACCAGGATTAATTACACCATCACGGACAAACAAGTTTGTCCGTGCCACCCGGTTTAAAATACTGTTTGGTTTCATCCCCT
>SOER01000001.1 GCA_021646405.1 Candidatus Loosdrechtia aerotolerans | reverse complement strand
CTTACTATGACCATACGTAATTCTTGGAATGTCATCCCCATCCTCTTCTTGCTCATAAGCACCATACAGGCTAATACTGGTGGTATCGAAATGCAGTTTCTCTAATCCTAGCGAATATTTCATGATAGCTTTTGCAATGAGCTTTGAATACAACATTCCCAAACCAGCCTCCCCCATCTGATCCAGTGCTGCTCCTAACCGGTTATCATGGAATGACTCTGGCTTAATCTGTTTCTGGAAGATAATCTCGGTATCATACTCTCCCAATACCTCAGAGACTTTGTACAGAGCATGCTGACCGGTTAGGATTGACAAGACCATTGCCTGGAGACATTCTCCGGCACTTACACAATTGAGTTTATGAGAGACAACCAGCTCATCGATAGTCTGACCAATTTCCAGGTATCGCATACAAGCAGATACTAAAGGAAGATGATCGAGTCTCTTAGTAGTAAGAATTTCAAAAGAATCACTCCCCGGCATACCTTTTCCTTTCTTTTCTGAAGGTTTTTACCGGGTAGATTAATCTATCCTTCTAAAAAATCAATTAAATTTTATCTCCTCTTTGAAAAACCTCTTGAATGTCAGATACATCTGTTTGTCAACCCCTTCCCTCCTCCGGAATTACCCGTTCTCATCGGTACTATGAGTTGATCCGACTGCCTGTTACCCCTTTCTCATGCCTCGTTTCCTCGGCACTTGAGTACCCTTGATAGTGTTTTTTTTCTATCTCAAGGGAAGGTAAAGGCCCTCCCAGGTTCCTGCAACAACCATTCAACAACATGCCGTGGACTTCGACCCCGATGGAGTGTCTGCTATCTCGCCTATTTCTTTTCGATAGCTTCGTTGCTGCCTTCCGTGGTGTTAATCACGTCGGCTTACTCCATGACATAACTATTTTCGGAGCTCAACACCTTCACCCTTTCGGATTACGGCCTACTGTTTCCCTGTCTACGCTTCACCCATGTCGTTACCTAATGAGTGCAAGACTCGGTTCTGACGGTCGGCTAACTTTGTCAGATTGGCTTTTCAACCAACTGGTTCTTGCAAGCTTAGCCTGGCGCACTAACAAATTTATTTTTAGAAATATTATCTTATGGTCTGTTGCGCTTGCTCTCAAAATGCTCTTTCTTTTTTAAGGTTCTACCCTCCCCCTTCATCCCCTCCGGAGGGGGATGGAGGGGGAGGGAAAAGGATAGAGTTCCTTACCAGGTCTCTCATGGTAACTTTGATACTATACTCTATATCAACTTTTACAAGAAGTTTCCTTAACCTGATAAAAAACCTCTTGAATGTCAGATTCATTCTTGCACGAGAGAGTAATACCATGTGTTGTCATAGGGTATATGCCAAAAGTCGAATGTCCGGGGTGTACGGCTATACCATGGAGTGTGCTGAGTAAAAGTCTGCCGAAGGCGGTAAGTTCATGTATATGGGGTGATCCCGGAGGCCTTAAGGTAAGATTTTCTGGCGGGATTTCTCTTGCAGGGGGCGACGATTGTTCCGGCGCCTCGACGTTAGTGTTTTCCACAACAAACCGGCGGTAACAGCGCCGGCCGTGTCTGCTAACCAATCAAAGATTTCTACCGAGCGGTTTGGCGTAAAGTACTGGTGAATTTCGTCTGACATACCATAGAGAGAAGTAATGGCAATTGCTATAATAACAGTATATATCCTCTTGTTTCCGATTTTAATAGGAGAGAGCGACCAGCATATCATAAAGCACAGTATTCCAAATTCCACAAAATGAATAAATTTATCAAGATACGGCGGAAGAGATACAGAAGACGTATCTTGTGAAGACATAAGAAACATAAGACAGGAATAGGCAAGGGTCAGTGTACATCGAAAAACCCAATGAATTTTAATACTCATCCTCTTCATCTCCTTCAAAAAGATGAAGCCAGTATTGTACCTCATCCTGTGATGGTCCTTGATATTTGTAAAACGGTTCTTCTGTGATATTATGGTGTAACTTCTTATTTTTTCTCTGCACTCCTGATGTCTTTATGTTTTTTATATCAGGCATTGGTTCTTCATTGGAAGCATCTTTAAGGGTCTCTCTAAAGACGCCTACCCAATATTTTGCATCGTTCTCCGAAGGTCCTTTCTGTTTATATTCAGGTTCATCAGATGTGTTTTTTTTACTTTTCGTAAGTACCTTGAGAATTTCTTTATACATTGCCCTTGGTTCAATGATATTACAACCGCATTTTTTTACATGTCTTTTTATATCTTTATCGTACGTAACAATGCAAACATCTTTGGGATTTTGACAGAGATCGGTAATATTTTTTATTTCGGTGTCTGCACTTATACCGGATTTCGAATAAATAACAGAAATGCCGGCATAGGTTTGCTTTTTTGGTGAGATTACTTCAGTACAACCATCAAATACTATCGTAATATCATAATGCTTTTTTTCTCTGTACCGGGAGAATAGAGAGACGATATGACCACGAACAGATTCAATGCGGTTTGTTCCTACGTGCCGTTCCAGTTCCGGTACAGTAAATATGAAATTATAGCCATCAATAAGAATTAACATAAGATTTTGTCATCATCAAAAACTACCCTTCCGCTCACGAGGGTGGTTACTACTTTTCCGGTTAACTTCCAGCCATGAAAAGGGCAATTTCTGGCTTTAGATTCAAATGTATCTGCGTCTACTATCCATTCCCTGTCCAGATCAACAATGGTAATATCCGCCGGCATGCCAATCGCCAGACTTCCTCCGTGGATCTTAAATATCTGTGCCGGATTTGTAGACATTTTTTGGACAACTTGTCTCAACGAGAGAATGCCGGTATGAACAAGTTTTGTAAGGATAACACCAAGTGCCGTTTCTAATCCAATAATACCCGATGCACCGTTTTTTATGTCCTTGTATGTATGCGGGGCATGGTCGGTTGCTATGACATCAACTATACAATTTAACAACCCTTTCTGCAATGCTTTCACATCTTTAGGAGAGCGTAAAGGGGGATTCGTTTTCGGTACAGTTCCGTCCAGGTTTTTGTAATTTTCATCAAGTAAGAGGTGGTGCGGGGTAACTTCACATGTTATCTTTGCTATTCCCCTTTCTTTTGCATGCTGTATAGTTTCGAGAGAACTTTGCATACTGACGTGTGAGATATGAAGTCGCCCTTTCGCCTGTTCAGTGCATTGAATTTCACGGATGATGAAATCTGTTTCATGGCAAAAAGGCTTGCCTGGAAAATTTGCAATGCGGCTGTTTTCTTTTGCCTTATCCAGAGAGACTTGGGAGTCTTCACAGTGAGGGCTAATTATCATATCGCTCTGTGCTGCAAGTTCACAGGCCTTTTTCATGAGTGTTTCATAGAATACCGGGTTGCCGTCATCTGAGAGTGCACGTACTCGTTTGTCTGTTGCCAATGCAGCAATGTCCGTCAGTTCTTCGCCCAATAATCCCTTTGTTATGCACACTTTTGTATAGATATTTACTACGCCTTTCCTGTAAACCTTCTCCATTAAGGATTCTACCATTTCTGGTGAATCAATGGGAGGTATGGTATTGGGTTCACATATTAAGGTTGTGTAGCCTCCTTTTGCAGCAGCCCGGGAACCTGTCTCGATAGTTTCTTTGTATTCCAGGCCGGGTTCACGAATGTGGGTATGACTGTCGATCAGGCCTGGAATCACATATTTTCGGGTCGCATCTATAATCTTTGTAGTATTATTTACCTTGAGATTATGTGATACTGCCTCAATTTTACCGTCTCTAATAAAAATATCTGCATGACCATCGAGTTCCGTTGCAGGATCTACAACATAGCCACCTTTTATTAAAACCTCATTCTCCATTATTTTTTTGCTCTCCACAAAATGTTATTATATCTCACAGTGTTTTTGCAAGACGAAGGTCTCTGTAAAAATTATAAGAAATCTTTTAAAGGACACTCTTCACAATTTTTCTTGGGTTTACAAAATATTTTTCCTATCTTTACTAATAAGGCGTGGTATTCGTTATAGAGTTTCACGTCTTTTGGAAGATTATCTTCGAAGAAAGATTTTATCTCATCATAGGAACTTTCCTCGGGAATAAATCCATGTCGGGAAAAGATCCTGTGAGTATATGCATCAACAACAAATGTTGGTTGATTTCCTGCGTAGAGCAAAATAGAATCTGCGGTTTCGGGTCCGATACCTTTTACCGCCATCAGCTCATTCCGGAGGGTTTGCAAATCCTGAGCAAACAACTTTGAGAGGTTCCCTTCGTATTTCAAAAATAACCAGTTAATAAATGACTTCAGTCGTCTTGCCTTGATATTAAAAAAACCTGAAGGTTTGATAAGACCCGATAATTCTGTTATATCTAACTCGTGTATTGCCTTCGGAGAAAGTTTTCTTGCTGTCCTGAGGTTCCTGATTGCCTTTTCAACGTTAGACCAGTTCGTATTCTGTGTCAGTATAGCGCCGATAATAACCTCGAAAGGTGTTTCTCCCGGCCACCACTTCTGCTGGCCAAATGAATTCAGCATTTTTTGATATATTTCCAGGAGAACTTTCGTTTTACTCATCCTACATACCAAGTTTTGAGAGAATACCTATGCGTAACAACGGCAACATAATTTCGTGATGTCCGGTAATCTCATATCCATGTTGTGTAGGTCTTTTCAACACATTTGTTCGCGGCCTGTAATGCTGAATCATATCCATGTTTGCTGTTACAAAATTTTCAACTGTGTGACCAATATTTCTTACAACGCAAATTGCTTTGAGAAAAACCTCCGGCATAATAACGGCAGAACCGATATTTAGCCATACCCCCCCTTCTAATTCCGAAACGACAGAAGCAAGTATTTTGAAATCAATATGGCTTGATTCTCCCAAATCTTTTCCCGAAATGTTTGGATGCATATGTATCGTATCTGTTCCTAATGCAACATGAACCGTCGTTGGTATATCTCGCTGTGCCCCCCATGCCAGCAGGCTGAAATCAGTGTAGGTATTTTTTTCTTCAAGTATCCTGTTTCCTAATGCCCGTCCGAGACCGATGTTTTCTTTGATGCCGCGGGCTGTAGCGATTTGAAACGCCTCAGCCGTTTCTTTTGCCATACCAAAACTACCATCTTTCAGACCTGCTGCTACATCTTCAGACGTTGCCCCGATAAGCGAGATTTCGTAATCATGAATTGCTGCTGCACCATTCATGGCGAGAGCTGTTACGATGTTTCGTTTCATAAGGTCAATAATGAGAGGTGACAGACCGCATTTTATAACATGAGCACCAAGCGCCATTACTACAGGGCGTTTATTCTGATATGCCCGGGCTATTGCATCTATTATTTTCCTGAAATTTGCGGAAGCTAAAAATTCTGGCAGGGATTCGAAAAAGGCATGGATTCCGTCCGCTGGTAATACAGGTTTTGAGAATAGATTGATATTTGAAAGGTTTTTTCGTTCCTTTATGAAATATGTCTTTACTCTTTGTAAGTCTAAAGGCTTAGAAAAATTGTTCTTACGATCACACTGTGCCACCAGTCTGTTCCTTCCCTGAAGCTAACGGATTGATTTCTCTAAGCACCGCAGTACGTAAATTTTCTTTGTATTTACAGATTTTCATAATGAATAAGTATATCTTTCCATAAAATTTAAGGGACAAGGATTGCGTCTACAGGACATGCAGATACACAACTGCTGCAATCTGTACAGGATTTTGCATCGATTACCCTTTTATCTCCTGATTCTGATATTGCATTCACAGGACATTCACCCTCACACGCTCCGCAATTTATGCAATCATTGATAATTGTATGAGCCATCTTTTCCTCCTTTCAATTCAAAATGGCATTTATTGTGTTTTCAAAAATCTCCTGGCCTTTTATAATACAAATTTCCACTTTTAATACCCGTACCGGAATGTCCCATATGTTTATATTGTCCATGATTTTTACCTTATCCTTTTGGGTAATAATAATCATATCCGGTCTACTACTCTGTGCTTCTCTATTCAATGCCCTCAACTCAGAAGAGGTATATATATGATGATCAGGGAATATGTGAAAACCCGTTAACTTTGCCCCCAGGTCTTCGATGCTTTTCCTGAATGATGCAGGGTTGCCAATTGCACAAAATGCAAATACTCTCCTACCATTGAGATTGCTAACATCGAATACTTGATCACTCTCTATTGACTCCAGATGAATAGGTTTATGAACTGTTTGTATTACGGGAATATGTTTTGCGAATTCCTGCAAGCGACTGGCAATAAAGTTGATTCTGCCATATCCGCACTGGTCCACGTGAGTAAGCATTATCATACTGGCTCTTCTGAGTTCTTTTAATGGTTCCCGCAGCATCCCGCGCGGAATTATCTGTTCATATCCAAACGGATTTAATGCATCAATGATTACGATATCGAGGTCTCTTGCAAGCCGAAGATGTTGAAACCCATCATCGAGTAATAAACATTCAGCTTTAAAATGCTGAATAGCCTCTAATCCGCTTTTTACCCTGTCTTTATTTAACAGATTCATAACCTCAGGAATATTTTCTCTCAGGAGGAGGTGTTCATCGTTACATACACCTTCATCCCGTTGATTATTTTGTTTTATCCTGGCAGCGTAACCCCTGCTGAGGATGGCGACTCTTTTCCCTTTTTTCTGTAAATACTTTGAAATATACTCTACTACCGGTGTCTTACCGGTTCCACCCATAGTAATGTTTCCTACACTAATCACAGGCACCGGGAGAGGTATACTTTTAAAAATACCCTTCTTATAAAAAAACATGCGGGTTGCAAGTGCAGACTCGTATATTTTTGAAAAAAGGTAGAGCATCTTCCGGATGATTTTGGAATAAACATCGGCATGCCCCTCTAATACAGTTTTTAAGTAATATTCTTTAAGGATAGAGATAATCAATTCCTATCAAAGAGAATTTTTCAGTTCTCTCATAAGAAGAGGGCTTTATTCCAGAGGAACAGACCAATATGCCTCATCTAAAAATTGTTTCCAGGATCGATATCTATCGGATCGGAGTTTAAGGCGTAATATTGGACTATGTTTAGGTTTAACCGGTTTGCGTATTAACTTCATCCTTGCTTGTTCGGGGGTTCTGCCTCCCTTCTTTTTATTACATTCTGTACAAGCACACACGATATTAGTCCATGTAGTTCTTCCGTTATATGCCTTTGGTACAATATGATCCAGACTCAGTTCCGATGTCGGGAGCCGTTGCCCGCAGTATTGACATCTATTTTCGTCCCGGGCAAATATATTTCGTCTGTTAAATTTTACATGAGATCGTGAAAGCTTGTCATATGTTAAAAGACGAATGATCCTTGGTACCTCAATCTCATAGGAGACAGTCCTGATCCAGTTTGAGCGATCTTCTTCGGGTAAACCTAGTCTAACCTTATAAAGGGAAACGTCCCTCCAACTTTCAAAGTTGTAGGCATGGAATTTCCCATCATCAACAGATATAACCTCTGCAGTCTGTTTGCATAAAAGAGCAAATGCCCTTTTTGCAGAAATTATATGGAGGGCCATAAAGAATTTATTTAATACCAGCACGCTGGATTCTAGTGCAGCAACTTGTTGCATATTTACGTATCCTCAATACAAAACAAGTGCATACTGTGGCAGGCCAATCAAATGAATTTACTGCAGAAGCATTGAGAATGAGTACTCCAAAATCTTTTTATAAAAGAGATACAATACACGAAAATGCTATACTATAGAAATGCAATTATAGCAACGAAACATATGTAATTCAAGGGAATTGTCCTGCCCTCTGTTGATCTAAAGTTCCGAATCCATTACCGGGACGGAGTGATTTTTTTATGGACCGTGTAACAAATTTCTTTGCCTGGACAACAGCTTCCCTGACAGGTTTTCCCTGTGCCAAATATGTTGCGATTGCTGAGGCATAGGTGCATCCGGTACCATGGGTATTTTGGGTTGGTATGTATTCGCCTTCAATGTAATGGAAAGATTTCCCATCATAGAGAATGTCAATCACTTTCTTTTCATTTTTCATATATGATGATTCTTGTGCATGTCCGCCTTTTATCAGTACATGTGAGGGACCGTGTTGATAGATTAGCCTGGCTGCCTTTTCTGCATCGGGTATATCTTCTATTTTTAAACCGGTAAGGTATTCTGCCTCAGGAATATTTGGTGTAACGATAAGGGATAATGGAAATACGTTTGATGTAAGGGCGTGTACGGCATCGGGTAACAGCAGGTTTTTCCCGTTTTTGGATACCATAACAGGGTCTACTACAACACGTTTTATATGATACGTTTTTATTTTTAAACCCACTATTTCCACCGTCTCTTTACCCATAAGCATGCCCGTTTTAACCACATCTGCACCGATGTCCGTCATAACGGCATCTATCTGTTCGCCTATAAAGGATGCTGGTATTTCAAAGATGGATTGAACACCAAAGGTATTTTGGGCAGTGAGTGCTGTAATAGCAGTCATCGCATACCCACCTAATGTGGTAATTGTTTTAACATCTGCCTGTATCCCAGCACCCCCTCCTGAGTCAGAACCGGCAATTGAAAGGACTTTATATAAAAGGGGCTCTTGTCTCTTCATACCACTCAATTATACATTATTTATAGTGATAATGACAGACTCCGGATGGTTTTTCAGGGTATGTTGTTATACTACGGAAAAGGGAAATATATTGGTATATGGATTTAAAAAATTCTTCAGACACTTTCTCAGTCCGTAGTGTAAAGTCAATACTGAGGTACTGGTTGTTTTCCTTCTCCTTGTAATGGTGTTTCTTCTTCAGTTACCTGTCCTTGATTCGCCTTTTTTTCTGCCTCTTCCCTGGCTTTGGCCTCTTCACGTTCCTTTTGCCGGCGTTTTTTCTCTGCTTCTTTGAGATCGTATTGAAGTTCTCTGTTGAGCTTGTCAGGATCTGTTTTTGAATCGTCACTATAGATATCCGGTGACGTTCTAAATCCTATGTGAACCCTATCACTACCACAACTGAGAAGGAAAACAGAAAGCATGCTACCTGCTAATAATACTGGTATGATATGTCGTTGAGTGCACAAATAAAAACCTCCTTCAATTATAGTGTTATCCCTGTTTTGAATTCCGGTTCTCCCAAAAAATCTTTTATATTTTCACGAGAAGGCTTATGAATTACTCCTTTTTCAGTGATGATAGCTGTGATATTTTTGGCCGGAGTAACATCAAAGGCAGGGTTGAAGACCTTGACTCCTTCAGGTGCTGTTCTTTTGCCAAATCCATTGGTGACCTCTTCAGGCGAGCGTTCTTCGATAGGGATTTTATCTCCTGATTGTATTGTCAGGTCGAAGGTGGAAACGGGTGCTGCAACATAAAAGGGAATTCCGTGTTCCTTTGCCAGTATAGATACGCCGTATGTACCGATTTTATTTGCTGTATCACCATTCGCGGCTATCCGGTCGGCACCTACGACTACACAATGTATCTTCCCCTGTTTCATCACGTGTGCTGCCATATTATCACATATTAAAGTAACATCAATTTCTGCATGCATCAATTCCCAGGCCGTTAACCGGGAACCTTGCAGCAGGGGACGGGTCTCGTCTGCATAGACATTGATACATTTGCCCTGTTCTTTTGCTTTAAAGAGAACAGCTAAGGCCGTTCCGTAATCAGCAGTGGCTAGTCCTCCAGCATTACAATGGGTTAAGACACCAGTCCTGTCCTTAATAAGTGCTGCACCGTTTTCTCCTATCTTCCTGCAAATAATCTTATCTTCCTCCTGTATCTTCATTGCTTCTTTCAAGAGTGCTTCTTTTATTTCCTGAACCGGTGTATTTCCGTTCTCTTGTGCAACCCGCTCCATACGATTGATTCCCCAGAAGAGATTAACCGCTGTGGGTCGCGATGAACGTAAATAAGTTGCTACATGACCTAATTTTTCCAGGAACTCATCTGTATTCTCGTTTGGTATATCTTTAGCGCCCAGGACAATACCCATAGCACCGGCAATGCCGATTGCTGGCGCACCCCTTACCATAAGGGTTTTAATTGCATACCAGATACTTTTCAGATCTTCACAGTGAACAAATTTTAATTCAGTAGGTAAAAGGGTTTGATCGATAAGCCGAACACGGCCATTGATATCCCCCTCCCATTCAATAGTTGGCAGTGGCATTTCATCTCCTTCTGCAAAAGTATCAAAACATGACTATTTTATTCATGATAAACCGAATTCTTTTCTTACCTCTTTATTCTTTTTCTCTACTCCGTCTGATAGTTTCTTTTTATAGAGAATAATTTTTTGTCGTAATCCTGAGTCCGACACACTTAATATCTGAATTGCTAATAATGCAGCATTGATAGCCCCGGCTTTCCCGATACTCATAGTAGGCACGGGAATACCTGATGGCATTTGTACCATAGAGAGAAGTGAGTCTAATCCGCCGAGACCGGAAGTTAACATAGGCACTCCGATGACCGGGATGGGGGTTAAACTTGCGATAACCCCTGCCAGATGTGCAGCACCTCCTGCCCCTGCAATAAGTACGTCATACTTTTTTTCCACCTCTAATGAAAACGTATGAATCCTCTCCGGGGAGCGATGTGCAGATATAATATGTATATCAAAATCTACCTCGAATTCTTTTAATATACTTACCGCCTCTCTCATTACTACAAGATCCGAATCGCTTCCCATTACAATACCAACTTTTCTGTTCAATTATAGATTTCTCGATTGTCTACGTTAACAGAGAATTATATATCAATGTAATAAAATTTGGAAAAAATACTGATAGGGCATTTGCTGCTAATTTTGTTTGTTTACGGAGGCGATTAAGATAAGGGATATGATGAGGCTTATTTAGTAAGTGGAGTGCTGTTGCTGGTATGCTGACATTTCCACCTTTCGTTACCATGTTCTCATTAATTTCCATATCCTCATTCATGTCGTCAGAAATACTTCGTATAGCGATGAAGGGAACACCCATAGCATTCGCTTGTTCTGCAATAGCAAACGATTCCATATCGACTGCTACTGCGGAGGTTTGAGTTCCAATATGTTTTTTTGTTGAAGATTTGCGGACTATGGTGTTAACGGTTAAGATATCTCCGCAATATAATTTAAAGGTATCAGTATTACAAAGTTTTGTGGCCAAACTTACAACTAAAGGGTCGCAGGGTAAAAGAGAATCGATTTGAATCTCACCTTCAAGTTCCTCCTGGAACGAGTAGAGAACTTGTTTTCCTATAACAAGATCTCCAACAGTAACCGCAGGGTTTACACTTCCTGCAAAACCAGATGAGACCATTAATTGTATTTTAAACTGTTTTGATAATTGTTGTATAATTTCCTGGACGTTTTTACCCACACCCATTTGAATAAGGGTTATAGGAAGTCCACAATATTCCGATTGATAGAATACTGCATGTGCATAACGGACTTTTCTCAGGATATTTACCTGTGATCTTAAGGATTCTATTTCTTGTCTTAACGCAAAGAATATGGCTATCATATACCTTTGATATGCTTCTTCTGCTTTTTATCGTAAATGCCAATGAAATACGTTACGAGCATATTGATAATAAGAATCTATTCATTCTTGTATAAAAAGTGCATAAATGGAATCAAATTTTATAATAATTTTCAACACAATTATAAAAAAGGCATGATTTCGTTGATTGCTATTATAGTTCTTTTTTTCTTTTCAGAAAAGAAAATCTCTTTACCTGATAAGATTTTAGGTATCCAACTTGCGGTTAAATTGTTCATTTTTCATAGGATAATTATAACGAAAAAAGAGTACTGGGGTGTGTAGTAATCTGTTTATCTGGTTACGCAAAAATAATACCTTACCTTAATAGTTACTGAATCTTTTAATAGGGAAAGGAAGCAGTGTATGGACTTATTGACAAAGAATGATTTGAAAATGTTAATGGAGAGACGAGAGGGACCATGCGTATCAATCTTTATGCCTACCCATAGAACATGGCCAGAGACACAGCAGGAACCGATTCGGTTAAAAAATCTTCTCCGAACTGCAGAAGAGTACCTTATCAGGGAGGGCCTTCGTGCCCCGGAAGCAAGGAAGTTCGTAGAACCTCCTCATGTGTTTTTTACAGATACTTCCTTTTGGAGAAGCCAGAGTGATGGTCTTGCCCTGTTTCTCTCTCCCCACATATTTCATTATTATCGTCTTCCTTTAAAATTTAAAGAATTGTTGGTTGTTACTAACCGTTTTAACATCAAGCCACTTCTTCCGTTACTGAGCAGCAATGGTCGTTTTTTTATTCTGGCACTCAGTCAAAATAAAATTGGATTATTTCAGGGTACTCATTATAGCATTACTGAGGTTGACCTGGATGGCGATAAAGTTCCGCCGAGTATAAGTGAGGCTTTGAGGTTCACTGATATTGAAAAACAGTTGCAGTTTCACACTCGAGCAACACCTTTTGCAGGTGAATCCCCTGGTGTAACCGACAGGGCAGGTATGTTTTTTGGCCAAAGAGAGGATATTGATAAGGCCAGAAAAAGGATCCTGGAATATTTTACTAAAGTTGATAAGGGGCTGCATGAATTACTTCGCAATGAAAAAGCACCTCTGGTATTGGCAGGGGTTGATTATCTTTTACCAATTTACAGAGAAGTAAACTCATATCACTATTTAATGGAGAAGGGGATTATAGGGAGTCCTAAGGAAACAAGTGAAAAGGATTTACATAAAAAATCGTGGGATATTGTACAATCGTATTTTCAACAAGAGCGAGAGGATGCAGCTGCAAAATATAAACAATTTGCTAATACAGAGCATACGTCTCATGATATTAAAGATGTTGTTTTTGCAGCCTATCACGGGCGTATTGAATCGTTATTTGTTGCTGTTGAGATTCAACAGTGGGGACGTTTTAATCCGGATACGAATGAAGTTCTCCTGCACCAAAAAGAGGAGGCTGGAGATGAAGATTTATTGGACTTTGCAGCCATTCATACGCTTTTAAACGGGGGGGCTGTTTATGCGGTAGAACCGGAGAACGTTCCGGCTGCCTCATTGGTGGCTGCTGTATTTCGCTACTAGTAGCAATAGAACCATACGGTCATTCTATTGATTTCTGAAACAGATCATTAAATTCGTCGGGTAATTCATTTTTAATATCGTCTAATTCTCCTGCCGAGACAGCTTCTTGAAGCACTGCCATGACTGCTTTGGATTGTTTTATTGCTTCCGGGTATCCTATCCTTGCTCGTGCACGGACCCGATTATAAAACTCTTCCAAAGAAAAGCGTTTTACTTCGTCACGGCTCTGTTCAAGGAGCTGCTTTTTGAATAGAAACATCTTTAAGTCCTTTGGTAATTGAGCTGCTAGATCAAGGCTTTCTGTACGGTAAACACGTTCCCCTAATGTTTCCAGAACAGCTTCTGTAATCCGTACTGCTTCTTCAAGATTTTTCAGATTTCCGTACTCCTGAACCCGATTCATAAATTCGATATATTTCATGTGCTCCTCCTTATGTATTTCATATAGGTCCTTATCTGTTTTTATATTACTATTTACTGTAGCTGGAGACATACTCTCCTTTATAAAACCGAAGTACATTTGCTGCCTCGGAGGAACGCTCGTTACTTGTACGAATACAGAAGAAAACACCGCCACCTCTTATGCCGGCGACAAAAGCCTCGGCTACTTCTTCCGGAATATTGAAAGTAACAAGTGCCCGCTTAAGTCCTTTACCTGCGGCCTGTGGTGATTCTGCTACTTTCGCCAACTCTGTTGCAAGGCTTCCGGATGCGTAAACTCTTCCTGCATCATGAGTGTTTACTATTTGTTTCCCGGCAAGAACTCCAGCAAGAAGCTGATCAATCCCCTTCATGGTTGCTGTGTTTACTTTTCTTGGGTTCACGTTCATGTACTCCTCAGCAATATCCTTTTGAACAATAGCATTCATTTCGTTTACATTAAATTCCTTCTCCTGCAAGTCTTGTACAGCAGCCTGGGCGTCTGCATATTTTTTGAATATCCCAAAGATTGTTCTCATCTTCTCACCCCTTCTTCGCTTTTATAAATGGATTGTATAAATACAGTTGTATGCAAATACTCTTCATGTATCTAGATACTATCATAGAATTCTCCTATATTCCAGGGTTGAAAATCTAAAAATCAGCTTCTCTCCCTTTATTCTTCAAATAATACTTGACTGTATTCTCTAATTGGTATAGCATCATATGCTTGAAATTTATTTAAATGAGGTTGATATTTTCCCTATAAAAAATGGAGTTCTGATCAATATGCGGGTATCGCCATCGTTAAGTTTTTCACTAACAAAATACTTAGTTAAAAATAAATTTTTATCCAGGGAAAGATTTCCTCTGGTATTAATGCTGGAAATTACCCATCTTTGTAATCTTGCCTGTGAAGGTTGTGGTCGTATACGAGAATATGAGAAAACTATGCGGGAAATGTTGAGTGTAGATGAATGCATTCAGGCGGTAAATGAATGTCCTGCGCCCGTTATTTCTGTTACTGGTGGTGAACCCCTCATGCATCCGGAAATTCATAAGATCATTCATGGTATACTCAGGGAGAAAAGGCATATTTATCTCTGTACAAATGGAATCCTGCTGCCGGATGCTATAAAAAAATTAAAACCACATAAATATTTATATATTAATGTACATATTGACGGTCTTTCGGAAACACATGATGCTATTGCAGGAAGAGGAGTTTTTGAACGGGCAACGAATGCTATTAAAGAAGCAAAAGAGGCAGGATTTAAAGTTTGTACAAATACTACCATATACAAAAACATGAACGAAAATGAGATTCGAGGACTGTTTTCGTTTCTCAAAGGGTTGGGAGTGGATGGTATGTTAGTTTCTCCCGGCTTTAGCTTTGAACATAATGAGAACGAGATATTCTTATGTAGAAAAGAGGTACAAGAAAAGTTCGGATTTATTTATGGGATTTCAAGAGAATATAAAATATTAAACTCTCCTTTATATTTAAAATTTCTTAAGGGGGAAAGACATTTGAAATGTACACCGTGGGGAAACCCAACGAGAAATTATTTAGGCTGGAAGAGTCCTTGTTATCTTATTACCGACACGCATTATAAAACGTTTGATGATTATATGAGAAATACGGATTGGAAGAAATATCGGGAAGGAAATGATCCGCGTTGCAAAAACTGCATGATGCACTGTGGTTTTGAACCTACGGTAGTATTGGAGGGCGGGAAGCGTTTATCTGATATTATAGAAATGGTAAGATGGTGTTTTCGTTAATAAGAATTGAAACCGAGTCTATCTGGTGATCACCACTAAAAGTGTTGCCCCGTATGGGTGAATGTATTTAATCTGATTTTTGCATAAGGTTTCGATATCGGCTCAGCGCTAACAAAGGAAAGTAGTTACGATACATGTGATATTTTAGATAGAAGACTTTTGGAAAACCGGTTGCGGTAAATTCAAGTTCATCCCAACTCCCATCCTCTCTCTGTTTCTTTAAAAGAAATTCTATACCTTTTCTCACTGCATCTGATTTTACTTCAGAAGCATGGCATAACCCCAGAAGCGCCCATGCTGTTTGTGAAGGTGTGCTTTTACCGATACCCTTCAGGAAAGGATCGTCGTACGATTGTATTGTCTCTCCCCATCCTCCGTCAGAGTTTTGAATACTCTTTAGCCAGTTAGCAGCTTTTTTGATATAGGGTTTGTTCATATCTTCACCAACCGCTAAAAGGCCAGCGAGTACTGACCATGTTCCATAAATATAGTTCGCGCCCCAACGCCCAAACCATGATCCTCCTTCTTCTTGTTCTCTTTGGAGAAATTCCATTGCTGACCGGATATCTGTATAAGTATTGCTAAATCCAATTTTTCCTAGAAATTCCAGGCACCTGCCGGTAACGTCACTCGTACTTGGGTCTAACAAGGCATTAAAGTCTGCAAAAGGAATGTGATTTAAAATGACCTTGTTATTGTTACGGTCGAATGCACCCCACCCACCATCATCGCACTGCATGGCCTGAATCCATTTTAATCCCCGTAAAAATGCCTTTTCTTTGTATGCATTTTCTGGTAACGATATGCATTGAAGTGCCATAAGTACTACAGCACTGTCATCAGTATCCGGATAAAATTCATTTTCATATTGGAAATACCAGCCACTGGGCTCTTCTACTTTACACTTTAAAGCCCAATCTCCAAAACTCTTAATTTCTTTACTGAGTAACCATTGTCCCGCCTCCTGGAGTGCCGGGTGGTTACTGGGAATACCAGACTCGTGAAGTGCAACAACAGCCCAGGCAGTGTCCCAAACAGGTGATACGCACGGTTGTAAATACAGTTTGTCCTCTTCATAAACAATTAGTTTTTCTAGTTCATTGAGCTGGCTTATCAATGCAGGGTGATTGTCTGGATAATTGAGACATTTCATAGCAAAAATGGAATTGATAATTCCTGGCCATATAGCACCTACACCGCCAGATTTTTCTACATGGTCCAGCATCCATTTTTCTGCTTTTTTAAGAGCTATTTGCCGGACAAATTTGATAGGCTGCTGCTCGTATCGTCTGAAGATACTATCTGCATCGATAAAGAAATTATGCCAACACCATCCCGATTGGTTTCTCTTTATGCGATAAACTACCTTATCCCTCGGGGTGAGGTAGAGTTCGTTAAGGAGATCGTCACCCACGGGAATATGTGCTTTTTTCGCAATAACAATAGATAAAGGGACTACAATACACCGGGACCAATATGACAACTCATAAATACTAAAATAGAAACCGGGAGGAAACAAGAGCATTTCTACGGGAACAGCCGGTACTGCTTGCCAATCAACCTGTCCAAACATAGCCAGATAAATCTTTGTAAAACAGTTGGCCTTCATTATGCCACCCATGTCCAAGATACACTTCCTTGCCTTCCGCATAAAAGGTTCATCTGCGGCATATCCAGCCAGTTTTAATGAAAAATAAGCTTTTACAGAGGCGCTGATTTCGCTCGGTCCTCCATGATAAATATTCCACCCACCATCAAAATGTTGCCGTTCCCGGAGTAGTTTTGCAGCCTTTTCCTGCTTTTCGGGATCAACCTTATCAATAAAATGCATTAACATAATATAATCTGATGTTAAGGTTGTATCTGCTTCTAAGATTCCTACCCAGTGCCCATCCTCTTTTTGTTTATTGAGAATATACTGTTGAGCTTTGTGGATGGCAGTATCGAGGGGATTTTTTGTAGTTGGAATATCCGTATGGATGTTTGTCCGGATAGTGGTGTTTTCAAGTATCAATTGATGCCTAGGTACTTCTGGGACCGGGTGCTTTCCATTTCCATTTCCATTCCCATTGAACTTATGAATACCCGTTTCTAATCGCTCAAAAAGATTAACAAAGAAATTTCTCATTTTTTAGAAACTCCTAACAATATTCATAATCGCTAATCATCAGTTAATGTACTTAGTTGATGTACTCGATAGTAAAATAGATATATCCAAATTAAGCAAATAACATGTTGTTGTAACCGCAGATGCACCAAAATAACAGATTTGTAAATTAATTTCAAGAAAAACTTGCCTTATCTCCCTGCCCCTTATATTATGGAATTCGGAGAGGTTATATGACAATACTTATGTATGACGATATTTTTTTAAGACACGATACCGGGTACGGTCATCCCGAGAACGCTAAAAGACTTCAGAATACCATTCATTATCTTAAGGCATCCAAACTCTGGAGGCAATTGAAAGTAGAGAAACCCCGTCCTGCTTCTTTGGAAGAGATCGGCCTGATTCATCCAGAAACGTATACGAGAAAGATCAAACATATTGCTGATACTGATGGTTGGTTAGATAGCGATACCATAGTTTCTCCTGTGTCATATGATGCAGCCATACATGCTGCCGGTGCGCCATTGACTGCAATAGATCTTATTATGAAGGATGAGGATAAAAATGCCTTCTGTCTTGTGCGCCCGCCCGGACATCATGCTACACCAACAAGGGCAATGGGATTTTGCCTCTTTAATAATGTGGCGATTGCTGCAAGATATATCCAATTCAGATATCGGATAGAAAGAGTACTTATTATTGACTGGGATGTACACCATGGCAACGGGACTCAGGATGCATTTTACGATGATCCGGCAGTAATGTATCTATCTCTTCACCGGTACCCTTTTTACCCCGGTTCAGGAAAAAAAGAGGAAGATGGGTACAACAAGGGTAAAGGGTTTACCCTGAATATTCCCCTTTCGGCAATGACATCCGCTAAAGAGTATATTCAGCTATTTACAGATGCCGTAGATCGAAGTATCAAGCGATTTACCCCTGAATGTATTATGATTTCTGCTGGTTTTGATACTTATAAAAAAGATCCTATTGGTGGATTGAACCTTAATATAGAAGATTTTTGGACGTTAACAAACATTGTTATGAAGTTTGCAAAGGGATTTTGTGAAGAGAGAGTAATATCATGCCTTGAAGGTGGTTATCATCTATCAGATCTCCCCTTATGCATAGAAGCTCACCTCAAGGCATTGCTTGAAAGATAATTAGGTTTTTTGTTCTGCTGTCGTTTTTATTTGATTGAGCCTCTTCGTTAACCGGGATTTCTTTCTGCTTGCAGCGTTTTTATGTAATATTCCATGTGCAACACTCTTATCCAGTTTTTTCACGGTTAATCGCAGCCCTTCTTCTGCTTTTTGGATATTTCCTTCTTTGAGAGTTTCTAAAAATTTCTTTATCTGGGTTCTCAATGCAGATCTATGTGCCCTATTCCTTGCATTACGCTTTACATTCTGTCTGAGCCTTTTCTCGGCTGATTTTGTTGTTGGCATATTATGTTAACTCCTTTATCCTAATAAAAATCTATAATTGAAAAATTGGACTTTCTCCATACTGTATAGAATTTAAGGTATAAAGTCAACAGGAAAACGAAAGGGGCTTGCATTTGTTTTGCTTTTTTATTATAGTGAGAGTATGATAATTAAGTAAATGATTCTTTTCGATTAATGGATTATCCGGGGCATAACCTCACGGCAGTGTATACCACAGTATTAATGTATAGGCTTTGATCAGATGGTGAAAGAAACGTGGAACGTGGTGTAAAGTATTTTATCTCATTTTGACTATTTAAATAGAATAAGAATTTAATGAATATTATTACATATCCAGAACCCGTGCTTCGTCAAAAGGCGAAACCGTTGACAGAGATTAATAAAAAGGTGTACGAAAAAGTAGAAGAAATGATGGCGTTGATGTACCGGGCTAGCGGGATTGGTTTGGCAGCTCCTCAGGTGGGATGGTCAGTCCGGCTTTTTATTATTGATGTAACCGGAGGCAAATACGAGGACAAGGTGTTTATCAATCCAACAACTGTAGGGGAAGAGGGTGAATTGAATAAAGAAGAGGGTTGTTTAAGTCTTCCGGGTATTACAGGTAAAGTCATTCGGGCTCAAAAGATCAGGGGGCATGCTTATAATTTAAAAGGCCAAAAGATAGAGATAGAAGTTGAAGATTTAGCTGCACGTGCCTGGCAGCATGAAATGGATCATCTAAACGGTACCCTTTTTATTGATAAGGTAAGCCCTGCAACCCGCCTGGCTCTATCTCATCAATTAAAAGAATTCGAGCGTTCCTACAGGGACAAAAGTGTTAAAGTTTCTGTGTAATGGATATTTTTTCGCAGGTATTAAAGAAATTACAAGCACAGGTTGGTTGATTCAAGGATGAATATCGTGTTTATGGGAACCCCTGGATTCGCTGTTCCCAGCTTACGTTTATTGGCAAAATCAGCACACAGGGTTCTTGCAGTTATTACACAACCTGACAGGCCAAAAGGGAGGAGCAAAGTGCCAAGCCCCTCGCCTGTAAAGGAGGAGGCGATTACATCGGGGTTGAAGATTATGCAACCCGTTAATGTCAATAATGAAGAGGTTGTGAAGCAGCTTCGGGATCTCTCGCCGGACTGTATTGTCGTTGTTGCTTTTGGGCAGTTCTTATCTCGTACAATTCTCCGGATTCCTCAGTATCAATGTATTAATATTCATGCCTCTCTGCTTCCTAAATATCGTGGAGCGGCTCCCATTAATCATGCAATTATTCAGGGTGAAACGATAACAGGTGTTACTTCTCTGGTAATGACTCCTAAAATGGACGCTGGAGATATAATTGCTCAGAAAGAGACATCGGTATTCCCGAACGAAACAGCAGGGGAACTTGAAAAGAGACTTGCCTCCATGGGTGCAGAGTTGCTGATGGAGACACTTAGTCTTATGGAGGCAGGAAAGGCTACTTATGCACAACAGGATGAAACGCAGGTAAGTTTTGCTCCTAAATTGACAAAAGAAGATGGATTAATTGTTTGGACACAAGAAACACGGAAAATTCACAATAAGATACGGGGGGTAACTCCGTCACCGGGTGCTTATACATATTATGTTAAAAATGGTTCTCCGGAAAGGCAAAGAATTATTATTGCAAGGGCACAAGTCCATAATGGACTGAAAATAAAAACATCTCTTAAACCAGGTACAGTTGCAGAGGTAGGTCCATGCGGAATACACGTAGTTACCTTCGATGGTTTTATTTGTGTTACACAAATAAAACCTGAAGGCGGGCGCGTAATGGATGTCCAGGAATATCTACGGGGGAATAAAATGGAGCCTCACGACATGTTTGTATCATAAATTATTGCGGATGCATGTATATGTTTCCGGAGTTTTCTTATTCATTGAACTTCTATTACTTATTCAAGGGCAGATACTATGGAATTTATTGATAAACGAGTTGTTTCTATCAATAACCTCATGATGAAGTTTCGTAAAAAGAAGTGTTCACCAAAAAATTTGTTACTTTTGTTTCCACACTGTATTCAAAATACACAATGCAAGCAGAACGTTAAGAATGACTTGAACGAATGTAAGCGCTGCGGAAAATGCAAGATTAAAGACTTACTCGAGTTTTCTGAAAAATACGGAGTGAATATTTCTCTCGCAACAGGAGGGCGTGTTGCTCTTCAAAGGGTAATGGCTGAAGATATCCATGGGATAGTAGCCATCGCCTGCGAGAAAGAATTAAGAATAGGTTTAACAGCAGCCATGTCTAAAGCTATATTTGCCGTACCAAATATCAGACCTCATGGATATTGCAAAGATACCGATGTGTATCTGGATGAGGTAAGAGAAGCAATTGAAAAATTCCTCGAATAGGACAGATATTCGTTATGAATGTATTCGCATTCTAAGGGATGTTGACGAAAAAGAGGTCTTTGCACAGGAACGTATTTCGGAAAGGTGTCTGCAAAAAGATTTATCTAAACCGGATAAGCGTCTTCTTAAAGAACTTACCAGTGGTGTTATTCTCTGCCGTTTATCTCTCGATACCGTTATTGCTTTTTTCTCAAAGGTTTCATTCAATAAGATAGAGCCGTGGGTGCGGTATGCCCTGCGTTTGGGTCTGTACCAGATCATGTATCTTGATAGAATACCTGCTTCCGCGGCAGTAGACACATCCGTAGAATTGGTAAAAAAATTAGTTCGCCGGGCAGACGCTGTCAAATTTACCAACGCAATCCTTAGATCCGCCGAAAGAAGTATCCGAAACAAGTCTGCTCAGGGACAAGAAGTTTCTGACCTGCGGAAGGCTTTTTACAGAAGAAAAAACTCATGGTGTGTGTTTCAGTATCCTATCTTACCAGATCCTATCGGACAACCCTCCTCTTATATAGCAATTAATTATAACCATCCTGAATGGCTGATACATCGCTGGATGAATAGATACGGAAAAGAAAAAACGATTGAGATCTGCAGGATTAACAATCTTCCTTCCAGGGTGTTCCTTCGCATTAACCAGAGGAAGATATCCTTACAAGAGTTCATGGTACTGTTGAGAAAGAATGGTATTCAATCGCAGACTATGAACGATGCAGTATTGGTTGATACTATTGCTATTCCTGAAATACCAGGATTTGCAGAAGGATTATTTTATGTACAAGATATATCAGCTATGAGGATTGCTCATTTTCTCAAACCAGAAGAGTTCAATGTTGTACTCGATATGTGTGCAGCACCGGGAGGTAAGGCGACTCATATTGCAGAAATTTTGGGGAACACGGGTAAAGTATATGCGCTGGATAGATCTCATAAGCGGTTACAGTTGCTAAAAGAAAACTGCCAGAGAATGGGATATCGTACTATTTATGTTGTTTGTGGTGATGCATCTGAAAATAAAGCTCCCTTTAAGGGGCCGTTTGACCGGGTACTTATAGATGCACCTTGTTCGAACACCGGAGTTTTCTCACGCCGGATAGAGGCTCGATGGCGTTTGGGAAAAGAGGATATTCACAAACTAGCCTCTTTGCAATACTCGATCCTGAAAACTGGTGCCGCCTTATTAGAGGCGGATGGTAGCCTGGTGTACAGTACTTGCAGTATTGAGCCAGAAGAAAATCAGGATGTAATAAAAAAATTTCTCAATAGTGAACCTTATTTTTGCCTGGATGCAGAGGAATATTATCTGCCGAGCAGAGAAACCGGGGATGGGGGATATATGGCTAGACTGCGCAAATCTCACACCAGCAATTCATAAAAACAGGTTTATACCAATATCCGGAAATAAAAGTATTTTTAAATTCTACTTGACAGTTCTATATCTTGTATGGTATATAATCAAATCATTACATATATGTGTTTTTGAAATGTCGTGAAATCTTAAAAATGCTTAATAAATTGCTTTATTAAGTAGGTTTTTGGAATAATTTTATGCAGTGTTTATTTTGTAAAGTAGATAATGATAAGGTTATCAACTCCCGGACATCGGTAGATGGTTTAAGTATTAAGCGCAGGCGGGAATGCCTTGGGTGCGGCCGCAGGTATACAACATATGAGCGGATTGAAGAAAATCCGTTACGGGTAGTTAAAAAAGACGGAAGGCGGGAAATGTTTGATCGTAATAAGATACTTACCGGTCTCATGAAGGCGTGTGAAAAAAGATTGATATCAACGGATACCCTGGAGGATATAGTAAACGAGATTGAACGGGAGGTCTATAATAAATTTGACCGGGAAGTAGATTCGAGTTTTATTGGATCGCAGATCATGCAAAAATTGAAGGCCCTGGATATGGTAGCTTATGTAAGATTTGCATCGGTATATCGGGAATTTAAGGATATTTCAGAGTTTATTGACGAGTTGAAACCATTCATAAATAACAGCGGCAAAAAGAAAAAAGAAGAGGAAGATAACGAGAATATACGAAGTGCATCTATTAAACATTAGGCGGAGGGAATGATGTGAACAGAACAGTAGAGCGTGTGGTAAAGCGTGACGGAAGGCTGGTACTTTTTCATGAGAAAAAGATCGCAGATGCCATCTTTAAGGCCGCAGTAGCAGTTGGTGGCGAAGATCGTGCCTTGGCAGATGAACTTGCAGTTGTTGTTACTATGTTTCTGGAAAAGAAATATGGCGGGCAAACACCGAGTATTGAAGATATACAAGATATTGTAGAAAAGGTACTCATTGAAACCGGACATGCCAAGACGGCTAAAGCCTATATCCTCTACCGTGATAAAAGAGCAAGGATTCGTGAATCCCTTCGGGTGCGAAAACAGACTATAAAACAAGCAGATACAACGGACGTTTCCCTCATGGTAAACACTGAAACGAAGGATGAAACCTATCCTTGGGATAAAGGGAAAATTGCAGAGGCGTTGAAAAAAGAGGCTGATATGTCAGAAGAGGCAGCGGCTGAAGTTGCAAGTGCCGTAGAACAGAGGATTTTTGCCTCAGGACTCATCCGTATTTCAACATCCTTAATACGTGAGCTCGTAGATAATGAACTCTTTGAAAGAGGATATGATAAGAAACTTGAAAAACAGCTTACGATTGGTATGCCCAAGTACGATCTTGAAGAATTAATCATGTCGAAAAACAAAGAAAATAGCAACATTGCTACCAATAATCCAGAGGCGATTAATCTTGCAATTGCTGAAAACACACTCAAGCAGTTTGCCCTTCAGGAGGTATTTTCAAAGGATGTTGCTGATGCGCACTTAAGCGGAATGGTGCATATCCATGATTTAGGGTATCCGACGAGGGTATACTGCTCCTCTCACTCTTTGGAGTATTTAAAAAAATACGGATTATCGCTTCAAAATCTGGATACAGAATCTGCACCTGCAAAACACGCACGCACCCTGACGGGGCACTTAAATACGTTCCTTGCGTCTATGCAGGCTTACTATGCCGGTGCCCTTGGGGTAGCATATGTCAATATTATGTATGCCCCATACCTGGAAGGGATGAGCTATAAAGAAATGAAACAAGAGGCACAGCATCTCATCTTTAGTTGTTCCCAAAGTGCTTTTTCACGCGGTGGCCAGACCCTATTCCTGGATTTCAATATTCATACCGGTATTCCAAGATACTTACGCAACATTCCTGCTGTTGGACCCGGAGGTAAATTCACGGGAAAGACATACGGTGATTACGAAGAGACGGCCAGGCGATTTACCCTGGCGATGCTTGACGTATGGCGTGAAGGCGATTGTTATAAACATCCTTTTGCCTTTCCAAAATGTGATTTTCATATCAACGAGGAAACCTTTACTGATCCTAAACAATATGAGATTTTAGAATATGCATGTCAAATTGCCAGCGAGAATGGCGTTCCATATTTCATTTTTGACAGAGATGAAATTACACTTTCTGCTTGCTGTCGTTTGCGCACTACCATTGATGATAATTACATGATTAAGCATCCTGAGAGTATGCGTTTTTGCGGGTTCCAGAATGTTACCATTAACCTTCCTCAAGCTTCTTACAGAGCAGGGAAAGGCAATTGGGACGCATTATATCGGGAGATTGATAAAGCTATTGAAGTTGCGGTAAATGCACATCTTCAGAAAAAGAAGTTTGCAAGAAAATTAATGGTTAGCCCGGAAATGCCTCTCTGGGAGATCGGGCGGACGGCTAAGGATAATCGTCCGTATGTTGACCTGGAAACGGCAACATATATTGTGGGCATTATAGGATTAAATGAGTGCTTGCAGTTTATGACGGGAAAAGAACTCCATGAAGGTGACGATATGATTCGGCAAGGATTGCGTATTGTCTCTCACATGTATACCCGTGTTAAGGAGGCAGGTCAAAAACACAACCTAAAATTTTCTTTAGAGGAATCTCCTGCTGAAAGTGCAAGCAGAAGATTAGCTAAGGTTGACATAAGAAATTATTTTGAGGCGGCAGATGTGGTAAAAGGGAATGTTGAAAGGGATGAATTCTACTACACCAACAGCGTGCATTTACGTCCGGATGCCCCTATAGATATGATAACCCGTATATTCCTCCAGAGTAAGTTCCATACAATGATTGAGTCTGGTGCTATTATTCATGCATTTGTTGGTGAGGAAAGGCCACCTGCATCGAGTATTATGAATCTTGTTAAAAAGACCTTTAAGAATACTCAGGCTGCTCAGATTACAATTTCTCCTGAGTTTACTATTTGTAATGATTGTAAGAAGGTTACTCAAATGTTGTCCGATGTTTGCAGATACTGCGGTTCCAGAAATGTGTACGGTGTTTCAAGGATTGTGGGATACTTTAGCCGTATTAACAACTGGAACAAATCCAAGATCGGTGAACTGGCAGACAGACACAAGGGGAATTATACGGTAAATGATGTTTTGCCGAAAAGAGAAGAAGTATCCGCGGATCCATGCGGAGTGAAGTGCTGATTTTTGATAACTGTTGGGAATTATTGTGAAGGGGTATTACAATAGGCATGTACTTACAGGATAATGCAGAAGCGATTGTACCAATCAAAGGATTTATAGAAAATAGTCTCATTGAATGGGAGGGCAAGATTGTTTCTATAATCTTCTTGCCAACCTGTAACCTTCGCTGTCACTATTGTCATGCTCCTCATTTAATTCAGACACCAGATGAGCTGGAATCTATTCCTTTCAATGTTGTGATAGATAAGATACGGCATAATCGAGGATGGGTAGACGGTGTTGTCGTCTCCGGTGGTGAGCCAACATCGCATAGACGTCTTGATGTGTTCATTCAGGTATTGAAAGAAACAGGGGTTGCGGTTCGCCTGGATACCAATGGTACAAATCCTTATGTATTAAGAGACTTAATCAATAGGAATCTTTTAGATTGTGTGGCTATGGATATTAAAGCTCCCCTGTATAAGGAGAGGTACGAGCAAGTTTCTGGTGTACCTTGCAACATTGAAGATGTTAAAGAGAGTATCCGTATTATTATGGGAAGTGACATTGAATATGAATTTCGCACCACCGTATGTCCATCACAATTAGATGGTAATGATATTGAAAATATCGCTAAGATTATTCAAGGTGCAGGGCGATACATACTGCAATCATTCAAACCAAATCACTGTTTAGATACAAAGATGTTAGGAGTTATGCCATACCCTGTAGAAACATTAAGGGAATTTGCAAAAAATGCCAGCAGGTACGTTAATTATTGTTGTGTGCGTGGTGAGGAGGGAAACGTTCTGCATCGGAGTTGGTAATTTCATTATACTGTTTGGTCCTAAGAGAAAGTCATAGAGAGGAGGTGATTATTTATGGCAGTGAAAAAGAATGGACCTAAAAAATCAGCAAAGGAAACAAGCAAGAAGGGGACAGCGAAGAAATCATCAAAGAAGTGCTAATGCATTTAAAGAATATTAGAAAGTTTCGTAAACATACAGAAAATCGGTGGTTCAATAGGATTATTGTATTCTTCATGTTTTGTTCATGGACCAAGTGCTTGTATAATGAAATGGGGGCGTTTCGATCTCTATCGGAACGCCCTTTTTAATTTATTTTTTCATAAGGTGTTTTTGATTTTATCTGTGCAATTATGAGATTAAAAAAACTTGAACTATTCGGTTTTAAATCTTTTGCCGAAAAGACGGAAATTACGTTTGAAGATGGAATAACCGTTATCGTTGGACCGAATGGATGTGGGAAGAGTAATGTTATTGATGCTATCAAGTGGGTGCTTGGGGAACAGAGTGTGAAATCACTGAGAGGTAATGAAATGTCGGATGTGATTTTCAATGGAACCGATAAGCGACCATCCCTTGGATATGCGGAGGTATCTCTCATTATACAAAATAATAAAGGGATATTGCCGCTTGAATATAGCGAGGTTTGTATTACCCGCCGTTTATATACGTCCGGTGAATCGGAGTATCTTATTAATAAACAGGCGAGCCGGTTAAAAGATATTCGGGAGCTTTTTATTGATACAGGTTTTGGAGCTGATGCCTATTCTGTAATCGAGCAGGGTAATGTTGATGCCTTATTACGGGCAGATTCATATGAGCGAAGGGTACTATTTGAGGATGCTGCAGGTATTAGTAAGTTTAAAGTACGTAAGAAAGCAGCTCTCAGTAAACTTGAGCATGTCGAACAGAATCTTTTGCGAGTTGGCGATATTGTTGAAGAATTACGGAAGCAACTTCGGTCTGTAAAACTCCAGGCATCCAAGGCGAGAAAGTATCAGGGGTATCGGGAACAATTAAAACGATTAAAGGTTGGTCTCTCGCTGAAAAACTATAGAGACCTCAAAGACAAAAAGATCGCTGTATCGGAACAGGTAAAGGGAATTGAAGAGCACAACCATAAGATAACTATCAATACAGACGAACTTAAGGAAGAAATACATGAGTTGGAGAATGTTCGGGAGCAGTTAGAGCAAGAATTAGTGCAGATGCAGACAGAAAAAGTAACCCTGGAGTCACAGATATCCAAAAATCAGGATAAAATAAAATACGATCACGAGCGTATTGCTGAATTAAAAACCCAGCGTGAGAAATATAACGAGCAATATGAGGGTTTGAAGAAAAAAGTACATGAAATAAATAACGGGATCACAGAGATAAAAGGATTATTGAGTACCGTAGAACAAGAAATCCTTAAATGTGCAGATGCTCAAAAGATAAAGGAAACAGCATTGAAGCAGATTAGCCTTGAATGTGATCTGCTGTATCAGGGCATGGATGAAAAGAAATCTGAAGTAATTGCGCTCCTCCAAAAAGGATCAGGTCTTCAGAATGAGATTGGTAGTTTAACGACTGAAAAAGATACCTTAAAGAATAGAAAGATCCGGCTCCTTAAAAGACAAGAAGAGATTACCTCGTTTATAGATTCCCTGATGTCTCAGTATCAGGAGGGGGTAAAGGAAAAGAATGCGTTGACGGAAGAATGTATTGATTTAGAGCAAAAATTATCATTCTCAAAAGATCGCATACACGAATTAACGATCATGATACAATCCTTGGATGAGCAGATCGATCAGCAAAAACAACTGAAAAGTAGCAAGACCTCGCGGCATGAAGTTCTCATGGATTATGAAATGCGTGCAGAAGGGGTAGAGGCAGGTGCAAAGGCTATCCTGGAGGAGTCTAAAAAGGACCATGCAGCGGTAAAAGGTATCCGGGGTATGGTTGGTGATCTGTTAAAGGTCGATCTGATGTATGCACTGGCTATTGAGACAGCATTAGGTGAAAGGGTACAGGGCATTATTACCGATACTACAGATGATGCTGTTCATGCTATTACGTTTTTGCAGGAAAACCAGAAGGGCCATGCAATCTTTTTCCCGCTGGACAGGGTAAGTGACCGACCTCCTGTCCCTGAGAATCTTTTGCAAAAGCCAGGTGTTATTGGTATTGCGAGCAGACTTGTAAATGGCATAGAGGAGGTTTGTAAGGTTGTAAAAGGTTTTTTTAACAATACCGTTGTTACAAAAGACCTTGATGCCGCATTAGCACTCAACGGTTGTACCAACGATGTTCGGTGTGTAACCCTTGATGGTAGATTGTTAGAACCTGAGGGAGTGCTTAGTGGAGGCAGGAAACAAGGTCAAGTAGGTATTATATCCCGCAAGAGTGAACTCAAGAAGATTGAAGAGGAATGTATTCAAATCCAGCAGACCCTCGATAAATTGGGAGAAGATAAGTGGAATTATGGTGATGAACGTGCGGGGCTCGAGGAGGAGATCTCTCAATTGACAAAGAGATTGAATCAGGTAAATATCTTGAAAGTTTCTAAAGATAATGAACTTGCACAAAATGAGCAAAAACGGGATGAACTTACGGTAGAGAAAAAAATTAATGAAAATGAGATAGGGGAAATTGATGTAGAAGTTGGTAGTGCATGTGAACGAGAGAGCGCTCTGCAAAATGAGTTAAAACTCCTCAATCAGCAGCACGAGCAGCTTGAACAGCAGGTTGAAGAGGCATCTGTGCTGGTAAAGGAAAAGGAGTATTTAAAAAAGAGTATTCAGGATGAGATAACGGCCTTAAAAGTTGGCCTTGCACAAAGGCAAGAGAAGAATGACGGATTGAGTAAGACCCTGGATAAACTTTGTGCTGAACTGCAGGAAGCACAAGAACTGATTCAGTATATTACCAATGAGAATCAAAACTGTCTCCAGAAAAGAGCAGAGGCAGAGGAAGAGATCAGGTGTCTGGAACTTCAGTTAACTGAAATCCGTAATAAAAAAGGTGTAATAGAAGAGTCGATAATTTCCCTGCAGTCAAGACAAGAGGAGTATAATTTCAAAATAGAGGAATTAAAGATATATCTTGAAGAGAGACAGGCAGAGCAGAAAGGTATTGAACAACAGTTACAGGAACTCCGGCTGAAGGAGAATGAGCACCATATTCGTATAATGAATTTAGAGGAGCGTATTCGGGATGAGTATCATATGGAGTTATCAGATCTCGATACTACTACAGGTGAGATCAGCCTGGAGTTAAGCACAGCTCAGACAAATTCTCCTGATGCAGTTGATTCTCAAGTGAATTTCTGGGAGACAGTTTCCAGGGAGATTGAGGAGTTGCAAGGAAAGATCGAAAGGCTGGGAAATGTGAATCTCGATGCAATTAAGGAGTGCGATGAACTTGAAATACGTGAGACCTTTCTTGTCAACCAGAAAGAAGATCTTGAGAAATCCCATAATGCCTTACAGGATTTGATACAAAAAATCAATCAGACCAGCCGTGAATTATTTGAGAAGACCTTTTATGAGATTCGCCAGAATTTCCAGTCTATGTTCAGGAAATTGTTTGGGGGTGGTAAGGCCGATATTCTCCTTGAAGAAAATGTGGATATATTAGAGGCTGGAATTGAGATAGTGGCCCAGCCTCCCAATAAAGAACTTCGTTCAATAACGCTTCTCTCGGGTGGGGAGAAGGTAATGACTACCGTAGCTTTAATTTTTGCGGTATTCCAATCGAGGCCAAGTCCTTTTTGCATTCTGGATGAAGTGGATGCTGCTCTTGACGAGAGTAATATTAACAGGTTCTCCCATGTGGTAAGGGACTTTACCAGGGATACACAATTTCTTATTATTACCCACAATAAGGTTACCATGAGCATTGCTGACGTGATGTATGGAATTACGATGCAGGAGCCGGGTATCTCGAAAAAGGTAGCCGTTAAGTTTGAAGAAATTGAGCGCAGGGTTGCTTAATAGTAATGAGCGGAAAACGGAACTTATAGTATGAACAAGTAAGGCTAAAATCTTTGAAAAGTATAAGGTAAAGCTTGAAAGTATATAGCACCGTTATTATGAGTATTACAATCGTAATCCCGGGCAACCGTATTGTTGTATAGTGATTATATCCAAGAGAACCAGGCCTCAAAAACAGTACTATGAGAATTTGTTTTGAGGCCTTCGTTTTATTAACTTACAGAACTGGTAAAAGCAAAAGTATTCCCAGGCGAAAGGCCCAAATCCCAAAAATCCTGCTACTGGCATTTCAAAGATCTTCACATCTTCCATAAAAGGGGCTGTATACACCCATTTTGATGCAGCCCAGTAATTCCAGAATTCCCAGAGAAAACCGCAAATATAGCCGGCAGTAAATAAGTTTAGGATCCGTGAAAGCCTGCTCTCTTCCAAGTCTTTCAGTAGTGAATCTTCTTTACTGCAATATACAATAGGATCAAAAATCATTACAAATCCCGTCCAGACAAGCCCAAAGAGATATCGGGCATACTCTCTCGGTACAAGCAATGGTGCCATGATAAAAAAGAACCCGAGTACAATACTACTATAGATAAGCCTGTTCGATACCCGGAGATTACTAATTCGGAACCGGTCAAAAAGGTGAATAGTCTCTATGAATTCCGTTGTTTGAAACATTCCCGGCATAATCATTCCAAAGGCCAATCCCATTCCTAAGTAAAGCTCTATTCTGTTTTCGGGTAAACCACGGTATTCCCAGTTCCCAAGATGGAGATTATAGAATTCGAACAAAAGCCAGAAGATGATTGAGAGCGGTACTTGAAGGTAAAATTCATGCCTTCTGTTACAGAGCAATGAATTTCCCTTGAGCTTAAAAATGATAGCATCTAAAAACATTACATAGCCTAACCAGCACAGCGGGGTTGCCCACGTGCTTATCTTTTGGGCAAAATAAAAACGGTGTTGGAGGGGTAAGCACAGCTCAACAAAACAAATGAATCCAAGGCCTATCCATCCATGGTACTTGAATGGAAAGACTCTTTTATACGTATCGATTTTTACCATTGTCCCGCGGTTTATCTTAGGGTATTTCGCCATAGACCTTTTCCTCTGAAAACGAAAAATTGGAAGGGAAAAAAACATCTTCAGGTCTTGAAGATGTACAAAGACTTGTTTTTTGGCGATTATATGTTTTAAAAATCGTTTATTACCATCTGGATTCTACCTGAATAAAGATAATGATTTCAAGTAAAAAGAACATTCTCTAGTCTTGTTATTTTCATATTTCACTCTGTAAATGTATTGAAAGCTGTGAAATTGGTGCTACAATAAAGTTCGAAAAGTACTCTATAATACAATACCTTCGAATAATGGTTTATAGGAATTATGCAAATGCCACAGAAGCCACCCAGTAAATGCACTCCGGCAAAAAGACAGCTCATTATTATCTTTTTTTTGGTAACGATGTTGTTCATTGGTACTATAATAAAGGTTGGTATGGATTATCACTGGTGGCTGCCGAAAACTGAAATAATGAGCTATCTGAAACCCGAGGAGATAAAGGTTAAATTAGATATAAACAAGACTCCCTGGTATGAATTGATTTTGCTGCCAAAACTAGGAGAAACAAAGGCAAAGGCAATCGTTGCTTACCGGGAGAAACACGGTGATTTCAAGACTATTGATGAATTAACCAAGGTAACGGGTATAGGAACAGCCATTGTAGAGACCGTCAAAGATTACGTAAAGATTGAATCGAGTAAAGGGAATGTATGGATAGAGAACCACAACCAGTATTAGAGAATGTATGGATACGTTTTATACTGATAAGTGTGTCAATCGTTCTCTTTCTCTTCTTATGTTATGTCTTAAGAGGACCGCTCGTATCCCTGCTTTTGGCTTTTATGGTTGCTTATATTTTTAATCCTGTCGTTAATCTTATCGAACGGTTACGGTGGCCGTTTTCCCGTAAACATATACAACGTGGATTCGGAATAGTTTTCCTCATGATGGGTATTTTATTGTTTACATCCGGATTTTTAGCATACGTAATTCCCAAGACTACTCAAGAATTTTATAGGCTGGGTGGTATAGTAAAAGAGCGGTATCCAGCGTATCTGGAGATTACAAAAGGATTGATTGAAAAATATGGAAGCAGGGAAATGGTCCAATTAATAAGGCCAGTGGTAGAAGAAGTAGAAGAGCAGCTCGAAAAAGAGGAAGCAGCAGAAAGAGGAGAACAAGAATCTCTGGAGGGGGCAAAACCATTAGCAGCAGAAGGGCAAGAAAGGGCAGAACCCTTCCTTGCTCCTGAAAAGAAGGTGAAGGATGAACTTGAGTTTCGGTGGAAACGTTTAGCTGAAATAATAGATAAATATAAAAAGTATGTTCCTCGGGTGATTGATTTTTTCTTTAATATAATTAAAAATGTTTTTTATGGCACCTTCGGATTCTTTAGTATCGCAGTAAATTTTATTATTTTCAGTGTTGTATCTGTTTACCTGCTGAAAGATTTTAATGCGCTCACCAAAAAGGTAAAGGATATTTTTCCTCTACCAGTAAGAAATAAGGTAGTAGATATCCTGAAAAAAATTAATCATAACCTCCAGTTTTACCTCCGGGGGCAAATGATTACGTGCCTGATCCTGTCATTTATCTATAGCATCGGTTTAACAATTGCAGGAGTTGATTTGGCATTTCTTGTTGGTTTTATTGGCGGTTTTGGCAATCTTATTCCTTATGTAGGTACTGGTATTGGGATATTCCTCGGTTCGGTCGTTGCTCTTTTTGAATACCGTGATTTTGCACATATTTTATATGTTATTATAACCTTTAGCATCGGACAAACACTCGAAGCCACCGTTATAACACCAAGGATTATGAAAAGAGAATTATTATTGCATCCTGCCATTGTGATTTTGGCTATCCTGATTTTTGGACAGCTCTGGGGATTCTTAGGATTGCTTTTGGCTATTCCAATTACTGCTATATTAAGGGTCCTTGTTGCTGAACTGATTTCATTGTACAAATCTTCGAGATATTATACCGGTTAGTATTTATATCCATACCCGCATACTGTAGGGCTTTAGCCTTATTTAAGATGTAGCTTTTTTCCCCGCCCGAATATCTGTCTGGATAACAACCCTACAAGAATTAAATTCCCTTGAAAGCCCTGTGATTACTGGTTAAAATCAGAAAGATCGGAAAAGGTAAAGATATAAAAAAGGTTTAAAAGACCTGGATACTATACGGATTATTCTATGTCTATTTTTCAATTAGTCTCATCATTTACTCCACAGGGGGATCAACCTTATGCAATACGGAAACTGGTTGATGGTTATGGAGACAATACCAACGCCCAAACCCTACTGGGGGTTACCGGTTCAGGGAAAACCTTTACTATGGCAAACGTCATTGCTGCTTTAGGGCTTCCTACCCTGGTTATGACTCATAATAAAACCCTTGCGGCTCAGTTATATAGCGAATTTAAGAGCTTTTTTCCAAAAAATGCCGTTGGATATTTTATCAGCTATTATGATTATTATCAACCTGAGGCATATATTCCGCAACGGGATATTTATATTGAGAAAGAGGCTACTATTAATCAGGAAATCGATAGGTTACGTTTGGCTGCTACCAGCGCCCTTATGTCGCGCAGAGATGTTATTATTGTTGCAAGCGTTTCCTGTATCTATGGTTTAGGTTCTCCCGAAGAATATCAAGAGATGTATGTTCACCTCTTTAAAGGAGATTTGATAGAGCGGAATACGTTGCTGAGGAAGCTCATTAATATTCAGTACGAACGGAATGATATTCAGTTTGTTCGCGGTTCCTTGCGTGTACGCGGGGATGTTATAGAAGTATTTCCTGCCTATGAGGAGTTTGCTTACCGCATAGAGTTATTTGGAGATGAGATTGATAAAATTTCTATAATCGATCCCATGACAGGGAATCTCATGCAGGAGATTACGGAAGTATCTATTTATCCTGCGAAACACTTTGTTATGCCAGAAGGAAAGATTGAAGGGGTAGTGAGATCAATTGAACATGAATTAATTGATAGGCTCGGGGAACTGCGTTCTCAGGGGAAATTTCTCGAGGCCCAGCGCCTGGAGGCCCGTACACGGTATGATATGGAAATGCTTTTGGAGGTAGGCTACTGTCATGGTATTGAGAACTATTCAAGATATCTCAACGGCCGTGCGCCAGGAGAAACACCGTATAGCCTCTTCGATTATTTTCCTGCAGATTTTTTCCTTATTGTAGACGAGTCCCATGTTTCTGTTCCACAAATCAGAGGCATGTACCATGGTGATCGGGCACGGAAAGAGACCCTGGTAAAATACGGTTTTCGGTTACCATCCGCATTGGATAACCGTCCCCTGAGGTTTGATGAATGGGAATCAAAACTTCATCAAGTCTTATTCGTTTCGGCAACACCCGGTCTATACGAATTAGAGAAATGTGATGGCAGGATTATTGAACAAATTATTCGTCCAACAGGCCTTGTTGATCCAATAATTTACGTTAAGTCTGCAAAGACACAGATAGAAGACCTGCTCAAACAAATAAAAGATCGGGTAGAGAAAAAGGAGCGGGTACTGGTAACCACATTGACAAAACGGTTAGCAGAGGATCTAAGTGAGTATATCATGGAAGAAGGACTCAAGGGTATGTATCTCCATTCAGAACTTGATGCAATAGAAAGAGTAACGATACTCAGAGACTTGAGGTTGGGAAAGTTTGATGTACTTGTAGGTGTTAATTTGTTAAGGGAAGGGTTGGATTTACCGGAGGTTTCCTTGGTTGCGATTTTGGATGCGGACAAGGAAGGGTTTCTTCGTTCCGAGACCTCTTTAATACAGACCATTGGCAGAACAGCAAGAAATGTGAATGCCGAGGTAATTTTATATGCGGATGTGATGACAGGTTCAATGAAACGTGCTATTGATGAGACCAACCGCCGAAGGAAACTCCAATTGGCATATAATAAAAAACATAATATTATTCCTGTAACAATTCAAAAAGAGATTAAGAAGGGTATCGAGGATGAAGTCTCATCACGTAAGATTGTGTATGAGATGGTTGCTGAGAGCGAAGAGGAATATATTACCCAGGAATATGTTAAAGAACTGGAAGGAGAGATGCTGAATGCTGCAGAGGCACTGGAGTTTGAACGTGCAGCTGAATTAAGGGATAGGATACAAAGATTACAGACAAGATGTGGGGTAAGTAATGATGAGCTAAAAGGTGGTACACCGAAAAATAAAGGCCGCGGAAGAAAAGGTACAAAAAGCTTATCGTTATCCAAAGGAAAGTTGCCAAAGGCATAGCTTGGAGATTCTTCTAACTGAATACCTTCCAGATAAAGATTGTAATTAATGCTATACCAATTACCACTTTTAGTATTGAACCACCTAAAAAGCCTACGAAATTACCAAAGCCGGATTTTAATGCACCTTTATAACCCTGTCCGCCGATAATTTCAAAAACAACAGTACCTACAACAGGTCCTGCGATTAAACCTATGGGGCCTCCCAGGTAAAAGCCGACCCCCGTGCCTATAACTGAACCTACAAGCCCCCACTTTGTGGCACCAAATCTTTTTGCCCCATACACGTTTCCAAGGTTCTCGAGTACAAGCGAAAAAACAGTTAGCAAGGCAAATAGTAACAGTACCATCCATGTAATTTTCTCAAAATGGGTGAAGAGTGCATAAATAAATGCCCCTATCCAGATAAGTGGGATACTGGGTATTATAGGCACTATAATCCCAACCATCCCGGTAAACATGACTGTGAGTGAAATTACCAGTAAAATAATCTCCCAAATGCCCATATGTATATTCCCTGATATAATCTTCCGCCTCTGGTGAGAAATAGTAAATAGTATAATATTACCCTGAACAGATTCTATTGCAAGAAATTGTTTTGAAAGGAAGTAATAATACGATACTATACAGATGGCGCTCATATCTAAAATCAGGTTAATAAAGTTGAGAATTTTCCGGGATACTATTATGATATGGTCTATAATTGGTATAATCGCTGCGCTCTGCTCATCTATTGGATTCATACCTCAGATTGTTCAAGGTATCAGAACAAAATCGCTTGCCGATGTTTCACCATTAATGGTAGCAATTACCTTACTTAGTAGCAGTTTATGGTTGTTCTATGGAATTCACCTGAAAAATCCTATCATTATATTTTCAAATGTATCTGTAGTTTCGTTTACTACCGCAACTTTCCTGTTACGTTTGCTATTTAAACCTGAGTTTGCTCAATTAAAAAGAAAGATACTTTCAATCTCGATCCGGTATCGGATTATTCTTTTTTTAATCATATTTATGTTATTGCCTTTCATTTTGTTAAGACTTTCGGCCTATCCACAAATGCGGGCTGACCTTCAAGAAGCGATAATTCGGAATCTCGACGGTGTTGCATATAAACAAGCGCATATAATAACTAACTGGGTAGATGAGAAGGTAAGGAACGCCCGGGTAATTGCACATAACCCTATAATAATAAAAGGTATCGAAGCTACCGGAGAGGGAAAGGATTATACTGAAATCATCCAGTACCTGGAAACGGTAAAAAATGAATATGGGTTTATGGGCATATTTATAAGTAATGATGAGGGATATGTAGTAGTTGCTACGAGGGGAGGAAGGGTGGGAGACAAAGCTTTACAGGAAGATTATTTCCATGCGGCTATTAAAGGAGATACGTTTGTATCTGGTATTGTCCTGTCCGGGATCCCTCTTGTAAATGAATATGGGAAAGATGAATTAAACAAGCCTGTTTTGTTTGTCTCTACACCGTTAAAGGACGAGTACGAACGAATACTCGGTGTTGTTGTATTAAGAATTGATGCATCAAAATTAACCGATTTAATGCTGAGTCTGAAATTAGGAAAGACAGGAGAGGCGTATCTCGTAAATCAGGATGGATACATGGTTACTGAGTCACGGTTCTCTGAATACCTGAAAGAAATGGGATTTGTGAAGGAGAGGTGTGCTTTTGAATTAAGGGTAATTAGCCGGGAGACCGGTAAATTAACAAAAGGTGTTCAGCAATGCATCTCCGGAAACAATGGTTTTCATGCGGAAGGGTATGAAAATTACAGAGGAGTGACCGTATTAGGGGCATGGCGATGGTTACCCGGGTTTCATTTTGGTGTTATCGCGGAAATTGACAGGAATGAGGGTTACGGGGCGGCCTATAGTTTAAATTATATCGTGACTTCCGTATTATTAATCCTTATATTCCCTTTTGTCCTCGCGGCCTATTTTATAGGTAAAAAACTCTCCACACCGATTATTGAGCTTACAGAGGCAACCAGGAAGATGGTATCAGGGAATCTATTACAGCGGGTAAAGATTCAGAGAGAGAATGAGATTGGTGATCTGGCAAACTCCTTTAATACCATGGCGCATTCCCTTAGTAAGAAAACAGAGGATATTGCTGTTTCTGAAAGGAGATACCGGGAGGTTTTTCATTCAATTAAGGAAGGGGTATATGAATCGGAGCCAGGGGTAGAAGGGGTGTTTACCTGGGTTAATCAGGCAGGAGCAGAGATCCTTGGGTATAAATCACCACAAGAGGTAATTGGGACGCCGGTAAAAAATATATACGTAAACCCTGAGGATGAAAAGGAATTAATTGCGAGGCTGGAAATGGAGGGCGTATTGAGAAATTTTATCTCGTATTGTAAGCGAAAAAACGGAGACCGGTTCATTTCTGAAAGGACATGTAACCCTGTATACGATATGACGGGTAAGCTGGTAAGAATCGAATGTGTACTGAGAGAGATTTCTTCAGGTTAATTGTCCTTGTAATGGTATTTCTTTGTTTGTTAAAGTAAACAAGGTAATCTCGGGTCGCGCAAAAAACCTCACCGGAAGGCCTGAGATTCCGATACCTTTGTTTACGTACATAACTGTTTTTCCCTCCTGAAATAATCCGGAGGCATAGCGAATACAAAATGTAGAAGCTGTAAATGGAGATCCGTAAAAAGGCAGACATACCTGACCCCCGTGTGTATGACCTGCTATAATAAAATCGACATCTGCCTGTTCCTGACTTACGGCTTTGATGATATCCGGATTATGGGAGAGTAAGATCCTCGGGTTGTCATCCATGCCTTTCAAAGTAGCTTCTAAGTCTATTCTTCCAGTCCATAAATCATCTATTCCTGCGATAAAGAGGCAGTGCTTCTTTCTGAATACAGGAATAGCGTTATTGATTAATACATGAATGCCCTTTTGAGACAGTGCATCGGATGTGAATTCTCTATTCTTATCGTGATTCCCCAGTACAGCAAAAATACCCTCTTTCGCCTTTAGTTCAGCCAATTCTTTCACAACCGGTGAAATAAATTCGTCAGAATTATCAACATAATCCCCCGTCAATACAATAATGTCTGGAGATAATGTATTTACCTTTCGGATACACTTGCGTATAAATTCTCTTGTGACATATTTACAATGGTGAATATCCGAGAGTTGGGCAATAGTCATTCCTTCGAACTGTTTAGGCAGGGAATTGATCCCTATCGTAACAGTATTTATTTCAACCCAACGAGGTTCTAACAAACAGCTGTAGCCACCAAGTGAAGTGATTCCAAACAGAGAGCCGTAGGTAGCTTTCAAAAAAGTACGCCGTGAAATCATCCTTCATCACCTCGCAAAGTATTTTCTCGTCCTGTAAGACGGGATTATCTTTTTAGATCACATGGAGACAAACAGTCTATACAAATACCTTCCTCCCATTCTTCCTTAACGAATTCCATCCAATCGTCGGGGGTGCATCGACACGATGAACATATCCCGAGATCACAAAGCCCTTCAGATGCTTTTTCTGATGCTTGTATTGCTGCACCACAACATGCACACTGCCATGTAATCATATCACTACTTATATGACCGCCCACATCGCACATTGAATACTCCTTTAGCCTTAGGCCGTATTTTTTCCCTTTTCACTCTGACTTACAAAATATTCTAATATATCTGTCTCAGTAATCAAACCAAGTAATGCGGCATCCTTTACTACTGGCAGACAACCCACTTTCCTATCGATCATAACTTTTGCAGCTTCCTCAACTGCTGCATCCGGTGATATGGTGGTTACGTTTTTTACCATTACTTCTGAAACGTTGATAGAGTCTAGAAATTCTCTATTCTCCTTCCAGTTGGTAAGGATAGAGGTTAACGATGCACGATAGAGATCTCTTTGTGTCAGGATACCTACAAGGGTATCTCCTCTTACAACAGGCAAATGCCGTATTCTTCCCAGGTACATAATATCACTGGCAAATCCAAGTTTAGAATCAGCATTTAATGTTACGAGCTGTGTCTTCATCACGTCTTTGACTAGCATCTCTTTCCTCCATTTCTATGGCATTTTTAAGCATTGCTTCCCATTCGTGTTTGTAATGATGTTGAAGGTTTTTTTGTATCTTTTCCTCCCACCGATTATATGCCTTCTCTATTGTAGTAATCGGTTGGTGTTGTTCCGATGTGTACAGTATGTTATCTGCCTGTTTTTGTATGGGAATTAAGATATACTCTGATTCCTTTGTTCCTTCGGATATCAAAGCGGGGTGAACATCCTTTACCTTTAAGAGTAATTCTCTTGCAAGAGCGGCATCTTTATCTGGAAATATATTTTGAATTACCCCTGATTGATCCCGGATAGCAAAAAAGGCTTGCCAATCCCTTTTGTATACAAGTTGTTTGTATATACCGGAAGCTGTATACTCATTATAAATGCATGGCCCGCTTATTTTATGGTATGACCCTCCTGCCCTGTCCGGATATTCCATACATGGTTTTGGACGGGATTTATAGATACTGCAGCGCAGGTTCATTCTTAAATTTGAATTTTCGGAATTTTGAGAAATTATGAAGTCTAAAAACTTGCAAGAATCATACAATTCATTCTTACATCCTTCACTCATTACTAATAATTTAACGCAGAAAGCACCTGTTCCATTTCTCCAGAATGATTTTAAGAAACTGATATGTCCATTATTCGGTGGAATGACACAGGTAAAACAGCACATTCCATCTGAACATTCACTTTCTATGAAGGTTATGTTGCTGTAGTCTTTGTTTGCCGGGCAGGTATTATTCATACTTTTTGGCTTAAACAAGCAGGTTCTTTCATTTTATTTTGAATTTTTCTGAATTATTGGTGACTTTGCTAAATTGACAGGCACTTTCGATTGTATTACAAATTTTACAACGCCGTCTCTTCCGATATTAGAATGAACACAACAGGTGTTTTAAGTACCAGGACCGAGTACTTTTATTGATTCTTGTGTTTACAGCAAATTGATTGCCAGCATTTCAAATAATAAACACCTTAATAAGCAATTATCTTTAAAATACTTGTGTATTCAAATTTATAGGATGTTGCCTGGATGGTTTTTAACTCAATATCCTGCTATGTTGTTTCGAAATATTTTTTATGTTCCCACTCTGTTACCTGTATTCTGTATTCATCCCATTCAGCAGTTTTTTCATGTATGTATACTTTATAGGTATGTGCACCCAGGGCCCGTTCCATTACCTCATTTTTCTTTAGTTCTCCAATTGCTTCATTCAAGGATCCTGGAAGGGTTGCGATATTTCTGTATGCCAATTCATCCTTATTAAATTCATAAACATTTTTTTCCACAGGGTCAGGAGGGGTAAGACCTTTCCGGATACCATCGAGCCCTGCCTCCAGCATAACTGCAAAGGCGAGGTATGGATTATTACTGGGGTCTGGGCATCGTAATTCTACCCTTGTTGACTGTTCTCTTCCGGGAGAATACCTGGGAATTCGTATCAAAGCAGATCGATTTTTTTGGCCCCAACAAATATAGACAGGGGCCTCATATCCGGGCACCAATCGCTTATAAGAATTTACCGTTGGAGATAAGATTGCGCTCATAGCCTTTACATGGTGCAGTTGTCCCGCAACAAATTGTCTTGCAAGTTTACTAAGTCTGTATTCATCCTTTTCATCAAAAAAAAGGTTCTTTCGGGTACTAATGTCAAAAAGACTTTGGTGACAATGCATCCCACTGCCGCATTGCCCGAAAATCGGTTTTGGCATAAAGGTAGCGTATAAATCATGTTTATGTGCAATTGATTTGACTACTTGTTTAAAAGTTAAAGCATTTTCTGCTGTTCTTAATGCTTCAGCATATTTGAAATCAATCTCGTGTTGCCCCGGAGCTACCTCGTGATGGCTCATTTCAACGCTAAGTCCCATCTTTTCCAAAGTAAAAATTATATCTCTTCTGACATTCCCAGCCAGGTCTCTTGGTGAAAAGTCGAAATAACTTCCTACATCATGAGGAGTTGGCTCAACTTGCCTATTATTCTTTGGCTTAAATAAGAAGAATTCTAATTCGGGTCCTACATTATATCCTATGTTCATTTCCCGGGCATTTTTTAATGCCCTTTTTAAAATGTATCGGGGATCACCCTCAAAAGGGGTGCCATCAGGCGTACATACATCGCAGAACAACCGGGCTGTTGTCTCTTCTATTTCCCATGGGAGCAGGGCATACGTACTTGTATCAGGTTTTAAAAACATGTCACTTTCACATATTCTTGTAAAACCTTCAATCGACGAACCGTCAAACCAGATTCCCTTTTCAATAGCTTCCGGAAATTTTTCTATTGGTATGGTTACTGCCTTAACGTTCCCGTTGATATCAGTAAACTGCAATTGGACTAGTTTTACCCCGTCTTCTTTCGCACGATTAATAACTGCTAAATCTGTATGCTCGCTGCTCATTTTAATGCCACCTTTCTCTACGAATGTAAAAATAGCCTACAACATGAAAGGATGTGTACCCATATATCAATAAAAACAAGGATACTTCACCTTGATTATTTAGGATAGTATTCCATGATATAACCATGATTGTTACTTTTAACATAAGTTAAAATACAAAAGCAATATAAGTGTAACTTGGCTGGAAAAAGTAAAAGTATTTTTTATTCTAATCATATTAATAGAAAAAAACAAGTAATTTATACCATATCCATGAAGTGTGTAATGTATGGTTAACACTTGACACAAATACTATCTCCTGCTAAACTTCAGTTTACGTTATTGATTTTTAAATTTACAAAAATACTATTTGAGGTTGATGGGATAAACCCTATTGAAGTTATTATGGCAAAAGTCGTTGCAGTTTGTATAAGTGAAAGGAAGGGTACCCAAAAATACAATGTTGGTATGGGTAAGCTTGTTGAGCATTTTGGCTTGGAGGGGGATGCTCATGCCGGAAAATGGCACCGACAGATAAGTCTCTTGGCAAAAGAGAGTGCGGACAGTATGCGTAAAAAGGGTTTATCTATCAAAGATGGTGATTTTGGAGAAAATATTGTAACGGAAGGTATCGAACTAAAGTCCCTTCCGGTTGGTACCCTGTTAAGGATAGGTAAGGATATCATGCTGCGGGTGACACAGATTGGTAAATTGTGTCATGACCGTTGTGCCATTTATTATAAAGCCGGGGACTGTATTATGCCGAGAGAGGGTATTTTTGCCGAGATTATTAAAGGTGGTACTGTTAATGTAGGTGATGATATTCGGATACTCGACAAGGAGTCGGCGGTAAAGGTATGATCAGGGCGGCGATTTTGACGTTGAGTGATAAAGGATCGAGGGGGGAGCGGGAGGATAAAAGTGGTGAAGTTATTCACTCTATGCTTACAGAAATTGATGTTACTGTTACTGCCTATGAAGTTATTCCTGATGAAAAGGAACTTATTACCAAGAAACTTTTCGAATTTGCTGATACCGTCGATCTTGTTATCACTACGGGTGGTACCGGTGTAGGACCGAGAGATGTAACGCCTGAGGCGACCCGTGCAGTTATAGAAAAGGAATTGCCAGGGTTTGCCGAAGCTATGCGAATGGAAGGGCTCAAACATACACCGAGAGCTATGGGATCAAGGGCTCTTGCCGGAATTTACAAACAAACACTTATTATTAATCTTCCTGGCAGCCCTAAAGGTGTAGCTGAAAACTTAGCCGTAGTCTTACCTGTTATTCCTCATACTATCAGCCTTATTAAGGGTAATGTCAGTGAATGTGCAAAAGACCGTGAGAAGTAGTAATCACCAAAATATACTCCGGAATTAAAATATTACCACATTTGCTATTTTCCCTTATATGCATATTCATAGAGTTTAACCCTGCCCTCTCCTTATTCGATCCACATTCTGCCTTCTCTCTTCATAAAGCAGAATTCTGTGCCCCTTTTATAATATCTTTCCTGTACTTTTACTTTTATACTTTAAAGGTACCACGATAACCGATGTTTGATAATCGTTTAACAGTTATTTAACCCTCAAATATTATTTTGACTTATCAAATAATTTTGATTAAAGTATTAAAAATTTATTCTGCACTGTTTTTAAAACATTTTTTTTGACGGAAAGAATAAAAGTACGTGGATAACTCTGCGGTCAGGACTGAAAACTTAACAAAGGTTTACAAGGATTTTTGGAGACGTAAGACTGTTCCAGCCCTGATAAATCTTAATCTGAACATTGAGCGCGGAGAGATATTTGGACTGCTCGGGCCCAACGGTTCAGGTAAGACAACTACTGTGAAATTATTGCTTGGTCTTCTTCATCCCACGAATGGAAAATCGTGGTTGCTAGGCTGTCCCTCTGATGATTTGAAAGTTAAGGGCAGGATAGGTTTTTTACCGGAAGAATCCTATTTATATAAATTTCTCAATGCAGAAGAGATATTAGATTTTTATGGAAAGCTTTTTCGTATTCCAAGAAAAGAGAGAAAGATACGGATCGATGCATTAATCCATAATGTAGGACTGAATATTCACCGTAAACGTCCGCTCAGCCAGTATTCCAAAGGCATGCTTCGGAGAATTGGGCTGGCCCAGGCTATTATCAACAACCCTGAATTAATAATACTCGATGAACCTACCAGTGGATTAGACCCTATTGGTAACCATGAAATTAAGGACCTTATTATAGAGTTTAAGAACCAGGGGAAGACGGTTGTTCTTTGTTCTCATCTGCTGGCTGATGTACAGAGTATTTGTAACCGGATTGCTATAATAAATAAAGGTGTTTTGCAAATAACGGGCAATGTTCGTGATTTACTTTCACAAAAAGACGTTATAGAGTTCTTGGTAAAAAACCTTTCACATCATGACACTCATGCAGTAGAGGCCTTTATCAGGAGCAGAAATGGTAATATTGTATCTGTTAATCATCCTGTTTCTACCCTGGAAGAATTATTCGTAAATATTGTACAGGGCCGACGATAGGTTGTTCTTTTTCATGGTAATACTAACGATTGCTCATCATACGCTTCGGGAAGCGATTCGAAAAAGGGTATTTTATGTATTAATTGGGCTCTGTATTCTTATCACGTTCATTTCGCTCGTTATCCCGACAACAGATGAGCCAAATGCCCGCATTAAAATAATATTAGTGGTGTTTTTTCAAGTAGTAGTACTCCTCTGCATTATAGGAGTAATTCTTATCTCTGCTCTATCATTGCCTTCTGAGATAGAAGATAAAACAATCTATAGCATTTTATCAAAACCCATTTCGAAATTAAGTATTATTATAGGAAAAATAATAGGTTTTGCATTGTTATCTGCTCTGATATTAGCAATTCTCGGTGCATTAAATATTATTATCCTGCAGCAAGCAGTAGTAAGATTGCCTGAGGGATGTAAGGATATACTAAAGGCAAGGAATGAATTTACCGTATCAAAGTTTGATATCCAGGGTAAACTGCATCATATCCGAGAGGGAACTGTATGGATTGAAGGTGGAAGAACAGGTATCGCAGTATGGAATTTTTCTCATGTATGTGAGAAGCCAGATAGTAAATCTTACTTTGAAGCAGAATTAAGTCCAAAGATAGAAAGTACAGGAAAATTCGCTGATTCAATTCCCTTGGTTGTAAGGTTGGAAGGTGTTGGTTCTGATCATTATAGAACTGAAGTTATATCAATAAAGGCGGATGAACCCTTCTTATTAAAGCTAGATACGGGAATTATTCAAAAAAGCAGTAATATAAATATCTCTCTATTTCCCTTAAATACAACAGACCATATTGGTGTAACTGCTGATGATGTAAAGGTTTTCTTTGTAAAAAAGGGTTTTCTGCTCAATTATATAAAGGCCGGTATTATAACCTTTTTAAAATTTCTGCTGATAGTGATAATTACCGTAATGGGGTCTACCTATCTATCGGCACCTGTCAGTATTGTATCATCCTTAATTGTTTTTCTCTGTGGACATATATTAGATTTTATAAAAGATTTTTCTTTTCTTATCCAATATCAGGGTGTGCATGAGCATGCTCTGCCCACGGTAATGAGAAAGCCTGGTGTTTTTTTTGTTTATCTAGACTCTTGTATGAAGAAGATATTGGAATGGTTTTCTGTTGTTTTACCGGACTTTAACAGATATGATAGCCTAGAGTTTTTGTTAAAAGGTATAAATATTCCTTTGAAAACAATCGTGATTTCTTTTGGGTATACAGCCCTCTATGCGGTTATTTGCCTCTTTATATCTTTTTTTGTATTTAAGAGAAGAGAATTCTTGTAAGCGTCTCCGATGATGCAGCGAAAGAGAACTTTCTTTATACTGGGGTTGATATGTGCTATTTTTTTAATCAATGTCTGCATTATTTCTCGACGCGATTTATCGATAACCACCGTATCTTACTATGATCCGGCAGAGAATATGCCATTACTCTTACTGGGAAGTTTCCGGGGAATTGCAGTTGATTTCCTCTGGGCAAGGGCAATTGCCCGGCATGAAGAGAAAAAATATTATGAATTATTAACCATTAATAACCTTATATCAAAATTACAGCCTAATTTCCCGGCTGTCTGGATTTTTCAGGCATGGAACATGGCATATAATATTGCTCATGACTGGGATGCACCTCAAAACAAATGGAAATGGATTCGTGCCGGATTAAATTTTGCAAAAAAAGGGGCCTTAAAAAATCCCAGGAGCGGTGATCTTTTCTTTGAACTTGGATATATGTATTTACATCTGTTTGATCAGCGATTTTTTAAATTTGCAGAATATTATAGAGAACAATTGAAAAAAGAGGATAAAGAGGATAATTATGAGGCATCGCTCTATTGGTTAAGAAAGTCTCTTTCAAATCATCTAAAATTGTATAATACTTTGGCCGTAGAAAGAACGATTTGTCATGCGTTATCACGTGCTTCAACGTGTGCAGAAAAGGAGGGTAACTTCGATAAGGCACTTGCCTATGTAGAATTAGCCATACGTGAGTGGGAAGTATACCGTACAAATCATCCAGAAGATACCTTAATTCATGTGAACGACTTTATAAATAACCTTGAAGAAAGGAAGGTATTTTTGCAAAATGTTATCAAAATGGAAAGGAGAAAAATCTAAGTTAATGAATAGTTTTAAAAGAAAGCGTAAGCGTAAATTTGTCTTACAAAATAACCGTGCTCGTATTGTAATGACACTTTTGATGTTAACAATTCTGATTTTCGGAATAACACGATCAACCGTGTTTTCTCCGGATGTTCAAGCACAAACATCGTCAGAGAAGGATGCGGAGATGCCAAGGTTTGATATTGGGGAATCCACTCAAACAGAAAGACCGTTATTTGAATTGGGGGGGCCCGTTCACAGAGGAGAGGAAACACCGCATACAATCCCTAAATTATGGTGGATTGCCCCGATCGGGGCATTATGCGCTCTCTTTTTTGCCCGAAAATTCTATAAAGGTATGATGAAAGAACCTGAGGGTAATGAGAAGATGATATCCATTGCCAGTCACGTCAGAGAAGGTGCTTATGCGTACCTGAAACAACAATATAAGGTAGTAGGTATATTTTTTATCGGGGCCTTTTTGGTTCTTCTCTTCATTTCGTTTGGATTACACGCCCAATCGAAGGTAGTACCCTTTGCATTCCTGACGAGTGGATTTCTGTCTGGTCTTGCAGGTTTCTTCGGAATGAGAACAGCAACAAACGCCAATGCAAGAACAGCAGAAGCGGCTAGGAAATCCCTTAATCAGGGGCTGCAGGTTGCGTTCAGAAGCGGTGCTGTAATGGGGTTAACGGTTGTAGGGATGGGACTCCTGGATATTTCCTTGTGGTTTTTTGTATTCCGCAAATTTACCAATGTAACACTTCTTGATATGGCGATGATGTTGCCCTGTTTTGGTATTGGTGCAAGCTCTCAGGCCTTATTTGCAAGGGTAGGTGGCGGAATATTTACGAAGGCAGCAGATGTGGGTGCTGATTTAGTGGGGAAGGTAGAAGCCGGTATTCCCGAAGATGATCCGAGAAATCCTGCTACGATTGCAGATAACGTTGGTGACAATGTCGGTGATGTGGCTGGTATGGGTGCGGACCTGTATGAATCCTATTACAATTCAATGTTGGCCTGTGCAGCACTGGGGATTACCGCTGGTTTAGGTATCGCTGGAATGATTGTGCCCATGGTTTTGGCAGGAATTGGTATTATCCTTTCTATCATCGGTGTTTATACGGTAAAAACCAAAGAGGATGCATCCCAGAAAGAACTCCTAAAGGCCCTGGGAAGGGGCGTTAACGTCAGCTCTATCCTGATTCTGATTTTTTCTGCTGTAATCATTAAAATGTTGCTGCCAGGGAATTTCGGTATCTGGGGATCAATTGTTACTGGTCTGATTGCGGGAGTTATTATTGGGAAAGGTACGGAGTATTATACCTCATCCAATTATTCACCAACAAAAGGTATTGCCGGTCATGCAAAGACTGGTCCTGCTACCGTAATTATTGATGGGATTGCCACAGGAATGATGTCTACGCTCATCCCGGTGGTTACTATTTCTGTAGCAATTTTATTAAGTTATGCATTTGCAGGTGGTTTTTCAAGCATTTCGCTTGGCCTGTACGGGATTGCTGTTGCAGCCGTTGGTATGCTATCCACATTAGGATTAACACTTGCGACAGATGCGTATGGCCCTATTGCGGATAATGCTGGTGGTAATGCAGAGATGAGCGGCCTTGAACCGTATGTCAGGGAGAGAACAGATGCACTCGACGCATTAGGAAATACCACTGCAGCAACAGGGAAAGGATTTGCGATTGGTTCTGCTGCATTGACGGCGATGGCACTCATTGCTTCCTTCGTTGCCCAGATAGAAACAGGATTAGAAAGATCAGGAGTACATGTTATTCAGGTTGCTGGATCTTCTATAAACTTGGCAAGCGCAAAATTATCTGATCTGATGTATTATCTCGACATTACCTTAATAAATCCAAAAGTATTAATCGGTTTATTTATAGGTGGACTATCGGTATTTCTGTTCAGTGCTTTAACGATGAAGGCTGTGGGTCGTGCCGCCGGGAGTATGGTAGAAGAGGTGAGAAGACAGTTTAGAGAAATTGCCGGTATTATGGATGGAACAGGAAAACCTGATTATGCAGCATGTGTGGCAATAAGTACCAAGGGGGCACAACGGGAGATGTTTGTTCCTTCACTCCTGGCTTTGTTAGTACCTATCGCATCTGGTCTCATACTCGGTATTCCGGGTGTTGTGGGCCTTCTCGCTGGAAGTTTAACAGTGGGTTTTCTCATGGCTGTTTTTATGGCAAATACAGGAGGGGCATGGGATAATGCTAAAAAATATATTGAGGGGGGAAGTTTTGGCGGAAAAGGTTCTCCTTCACATAAGGCAGCGGTTGTTGGTGATACAGTAGGTGATCCATTTAAAGATACATCAGGGCCGTCATTGAATATTTTATTAAAATTGATGTCCGTTGTATCGGTAGTGTTTGCTGGAGTTATTATCAAATTTTCACCAAAGATAAGTGCTCTATTGCATCTGCAATAACACAGTAGATATTTCCCGGGCTGTCCGGCTTAGTTTCAGAGTTTTCTGGACAGTCTCCGGGACTACTATTTTGAATGCGTATTTATACTCATAGTATTTAAAGATAGGAGGTAGTATGGAGGGGATTAAGGAAAGGGATGACAGAATATGTCCGAATACAAATTGTCAATACGATAATCATGTAAAAGGTGCTAACTTCTGTATCCTCTGTGGTACACTTCTTTACCATCGGTGCGAGAATTGTGCCGACGTGAATCCGAGATATGCAAGATTTTGTTACTACTGCGGAAGTAGTGTATCTGAAATCAGATCTACTCCTCAGTATGAAACAGATTCTTGAGTCCTAAGGGAATAATTTTGGCCAAAGAGACGGACAAGGAAAGATGATACATAAGTAAGGAGGAATAAAACGATAGATTCGGAAGAAATTGCAATTATGTGTGCCCGAATTGCCGATGATAAGAAGGCTGAGGGTATTTTAATCTTTGATGTGCGGGGATTAACCTTTTTTACAGATTTCTTCGTCATTTGTAGTGGAACGAACAAACGGCAATTACAAAGTATAGCGACAGAAATAGAATTGAAACTCCATAGTTATGGTATTCGTATGCTTGGTAGAGAGGGATATGCAGAGGCGCTCTGGATACTCATGGACTATGGAGATGTTATTGTTCATCTATTTGATAAAGATGTACGCCGCTATTATGACCTGGAACTTCTATGGGGTGATGCTCCAAAACTACCGTGGGAAAAAAGCTAATAATTGCTTTTCTGAGGGCGAGTTGAGCTTGCTAGCCCTGAAATACCTAATTTTTGGGCTCTTTTAATATTTTTAATCCTGCGGCTCTCCTCCCGGCGCCTTTTTTCAGAGGGTTTTTCAAAATAAGCAATGCGTTTTGATTGGTTAATGATACCTTCTTTGTCGCACATTTTTTTGAATCTTCGTAATGCATCTCGTATGTTTTCAGCGTTTGTTATTTGTATTTTTGCCATAAATAATTAATGATCCTTTCCTTAAAAGAAGTGTTTAATGAAATTTCAAATAGTATTTTATTGTATGTAGTACTACAATATATGTCAAGTAAAAACTTTGCTTTCTGGCTGAACATATGTTTATGAAAGAAATTATATCAAGACTGGTAGATAACCAGGATTTAAATCTCGAAGAATGTATGTCTACAATGACCCAAATTATGGAAGGAAAAGCAACTGATGCACAGATCGCTTCCTTTGTTACAGCCCTTCGAATGAAAGGGGAAACGGTTAATGAGATTACAGGGTGCACCCTTGCCATAAGAAAAAAAGCCCTTAAAATACATGCAGGTGACGGTATTGTTATTGACACGTGTGGGACTGGTGGGGATACAAAAAATACCTTTAATATATCCACAGCAGCTGCCTTTGTTGTTGCGGGTGCCGGTCTGAAAGTTGCAAAACATGGTAACAAAGCATCTTCCAGTCAATGCGGTAGTGCGGACGTATTAAAACGGCTTGGCGTGAATATTGAAGCAAGTATTACGGTTGTAGAAAAATGTATTGCAGTGGCAAATATTGGATTTCTCTTTGCTCCTCTGCTGCATCAAGCGATGAAATATGCCGTCGGTCCCAGAAAAGAAATCGGAATACGTACCATTTTTAATATCCTCGGACCCTTGGCAAACCCTGCCGGTGCAACGCATCGTATCCTCGGTGTATATAGTGAGCATTTGACCGTCGTTATGGCAGAAACGTTAAGAATGCTGGGAGATAACCATGCTTTTGTTGTTCACGGGCTGGATGGTATGGATGAAATAACTATCACAGATAAGACTAAGGTGTGTGAACTTGCCGAGGGTACTATAAAAAATTACTATCTAAGTCCGGAAGATTTTGGTATTGAGAGGTCAAAACTTTCTGAGTTAATAGTAAATACCCCGGATGAGAGTTCTCTTGCAATTCAAGAAGTATTGAATGGTGTACGTAGCCCAAAAAGGGATATAGTACTTCTGAACGCTGCAGCAGCGATTATAGCTGGAGGATTAGCAAGAGATTTTATAGAAGGATTAAAGATTGCGGCACAATCGGTTGATTCCGGAAATGCTAAACGTACGCTTATGAAGCTCAAGGAGGTTAGTTGGCAATCTCCATAAAGGCATTTGCTACAAAATAGTATATCAGGCGGAACAATTCCACGAAAAACGATGCATCTCATATAACCACCCCTTATTCCTTTTGGAATATTTTTTGCTCTTCAATATTTAAGATTCTTTTTTTACATACTTCAAAACTTACTGAAATTTCATACCTTACGGGACTGAATTATGAGGCTTTCTGATTATCTGGATACTAAGGTTATTACTACGAACCTCAGATCGAGGTACAAGAGAAGTGCATTGAGGGAAATGGTATGGATTCTCAAAAAGGCCGGGAGGATAAAAGACCCTGATAGTATTTTAAGGGCTCTTCTGAAGCGTGAGGCAACCGATACTACAGGTATTGGTCAAGGAATGGCTTTTCCTCACGCGAGAATCGATGGGCTTGAAGAACCAATCACCCTTGTTGCTATATCACCATATGGTGTCGATTTTAATGCAAAGGATAGAGAACCTGTCTATCTATTTTTTCTCTTTGTAACCCCTACTGAGGAAACATCACTCCATCTTCAGATACTTTCAAAGGCGTTAGCGGTCTTTCAGGATGGAGAGTTTTGCCGTTCCCTTCGACAGGCCAGGTCATCACATGAGGCATTCAGTATAGTACTTAATTATGAAAAGGGTGGGAAAGAGAGCTTTGCACCCCTTCCGCTTGATGAAATATATAGAGAGCTTGGCACAAGTTCGTTGGGATTGTTTGAACAGGAAGCAAAAAAGAGATTTGATAGTTATGGCCCAAATATACTGAGAGAGGTGAAAAGGAAAAATCTCTTTTTAAGATTTGCAGAAAACCTGTATAACCTCCTTGCAATCCTTCTATGGGTTGGTGGATTTCTTGCCTTTTATGCCGATATGCCAGAGTTAGGATGGTCTATCTTTGTCGTAATAATCATTAATGCCACGTTTAGTTTCTGGCAAGAATACAAGGCGGAAAAGGCTCTTGAAGCACTCAAGAAGCTATTGCCACGAAAGACGAGAGTGCTGAGAGGTGGTAAGGAAAAAGAGATTCCCGTTGAAGAGATTGTACCTGGTGATATTATGATCCTGGAAGAGGGCGATAATATACCGGCCGATGCCAGGTTAATAGAGACATTTAATATGAGGGTTGATAATTCTGCCCTTACCGGTGAATCGAAGCCAATATATAAAACATCGAGTGCAATACCGGAAGGACAGGAATTTTTATGGACTGAACTTCCAAACCTGGTATTTGCGGGGACAACAATGGCTTCTGGGACAGGTAAGGCCGCAGTAATTGCCACCGGGATGTACACCGAGATAGGCCGAATTGCATACCTTACCCAGGAATTGAAGGAAGAAAAAAGTCCCCTCCAGCGGGAACTTGGGAAGGTTACAAAGATTGTTACTATTCTTGCAGTAACGATGGGTATTACCTTCTTTTTCCTTGGTACTTATATTGGAAAACTTAGTATTGCCGCTTCATTTATGTTTGCTATTGGTATTATTGTAGCTAATGTTCCGGAGGGACTGCTGCCTACGGTAACCTTGTCGCTTGCCATGTCTGTTCAGAGAATGGCCAAGAGAAATGCCCTCATAAAAAAACTTTCGTCGGTAGAAACCCTCGGTTCTACTACGGTAATTTGTACAGACAAGACAGGCACCCTTACTACGAGCGAGATGAGCGTAGTACGAATATTTGTTAACAGAAAGCTTATCCATGTGAGTGGTACAAAATATGAACCAGTAGGAAATTTTTATTTTAGAGGGATAAGTCTTTCTCGGGAAGAGATGAGGAGAAATGGAATGTATCTTTTCTTTGATACCTGTGTATTTTGTAATAACGCAGGTTTGCTTCCTCCTGAAAGAGAAGGCGAAAGATGGGGTATAAGAGGAGATCCTACCGAGGCAGCTTTACTTGTCATGGCTACCAAGGGAGGTGTTGACATTGAGGAAAGGAGAAAGGCTTATACCCGGATCGGTCACCTTCCTTTCGAGGCTGTACGAAAGAGGATGACGACTGTTAATTTATCTGATGAAAACATACCTGTAGCCTATGTGAAAGGAGCACCCAAGGAGATTCTTAATCTTTGTACAAAGATATGTATCAATGGAAAGGTAGAGCCACTAACAGATCCGGAACGAGAGGTTATCATATCAAGAAACGACTCGATGTCAAAAGAAGGTTTACGGGTATTAGGCATTGCTTACAGGCCTTTACATTTTTCAGAAGGGTTTACTATAGAGAATACGGAAAACGATCTTATCTTTTTAGGCCTTGTTGGAATGGCGGATCCTCCAAGACCTGAAGTACCGAGGGTAATAGGGTTATGTCATAAAGCAGGAATAAGAGTAGTTATGATTACCGGGGACTATGGTCTTACAGCCCTTTCGATAGCAAAAAAGATAGGGCTTACAAAGACCCAAAACCCAAAGGTTATAACGGGCCTGGAACTTACTAAGATGGATGACGAAGCCCTCAGGAGATTATTAAGGGAGGGAGAGGTACTATTTGCCCGGGTATCGCCGGAACACAAGATGAGAGTAGTTACAGCCTTCAAAGATATGGACGAGATTGTCGCAGTTACCGGTGATGGTGTAAACGATGCCCCGGCTCTCAAGAAGGCAGATATAGGAGTTGCTATGGGGATAAGAGGTTCAGACGTAGCTAAAGAAGCAGCTGCTGTAATCCTGACCGATGATAACTTTGCTTCGATTGTTGCTGCTATAGAAGAAGGGAGGGCAGTCTTTTCCAATATCAGGAAGTTTGTAACCTATATATTTGCCAGTAATATCCCTGAGATCGTACCATTCATAGCCTTTATCCTCTTGAAAATACCCCTTCCCTTAACGGTTATGCAGATACTTGCTGTTGATTTAGGAACTGATCTCATTCCTGCCCTTGCATTGGGAGCAGAGCCACCAGAGCCGGGAAGTATGGATAAACCTCCAAGAAGAAAGAACAGAAGGCTCTTAGATATACCCTTGCTTTTAAGGGCATACTGCTTTTTGGGTCCTATAGAGGCAGTTGCCTGTATGGCAGGGTTCTTTTTTGTTTACTATCAATACGGGTGGAGACCAGGGGGTGATATGCCTGATTCTGGGATAATTTATTATACAGCCACGACAATGACCCTTGCAGGGATAGTAGCGACCCAGATTGGAAACATTTTTGCATGCAGGACCGACAGGGAATCTATCTTCAAAGTTGGTTTTTTGAGTAATAGACTCGTAGTATTGGGAATAGTATCGGAATTGATAATTATTTTTACCCTTGTCTATACTCCATTCCTACAAAAGATATTTGGTCTTGCACCCTTAGGATTAAAGGAATGGGTATTCCTATTTGCTTTTACTCCATTCTTACTACTTATGGAGGAGGGAAGAAAGTGGATCGTGAGAAGGTGGTGGAAGTAGTATATTGCCAACAAGTATTTGCGTATGATTTGTTATTGAAAATTACTTTGACGGTGTACTAGATATCATAATGTTTTCTTAGAGGCCGCTCTTTCAATTGCCTCATTAATATAATTCATTGCTTTATCTGTACCATGCCAGCCTTCTAATTCTACCCATTTTCCAGGTTCAAGTTCCTTATAATGTCTAAAGAAATGGGTGATCTGGTTAAGCAAGATCTCAGGGATCTCCTTGTAAGAAGATACATCTTTGTAGAAGGGTGCTAATGAATTAATTGGAACAGCAAGTATCTTTTCATCCCTACCCTCTTCGTCTCGCATAGCAAGTAAGCCGATAGGACGGCATCGTATCACTGCTTCGGGAATTATACGAACAGGTGAAATTACAAGAGCATCGATGGGATCACCATCTTCTGCTAAGGTATGAGGAATAAAACCATAATTACAAGGATAGAACATTGCGGTGTAGAGAAAGCGGTCTACAAAGAGTGCTCCTGATTCTAAATCTAGTTCATATTTTACTGGCTCACTTCCAAGTGGGATTTCAATAATGACATTAACATCCCAAGGAGGGTGAGTTCCAATGGGAATTTTATGAATATTCATGCTGTCCTTACATTCTCATGGATAGTTAATTTATTTTATGCAGAATTCGGAAACGCCTACAAGATATTTTCTGTATTAGAAAACACCTCTTTTATTGAATATCATAAAATACCATAACATTAAATAACGATAAAATAAAGATAAAAGATGGTAATTTTCTTTGCATGCTTATTGTTATCTCCTGGTATCTACCAACCAAATTGTTTACCGATTTCTTCTGCCGTCTCACGCTTTCGTGCGATAGTAACGACACCGTTTTGAGCTATAATCTTGGCTGGTGAGGAGAGAAGGCAGTGGTGTGCGGCTAATGCATCCTGGTAAGCTCCGGTATCAAAGAATGCTATATAGAGCGATTTACCGTTTTGTTCTAAGTCCTCGAGTTTTGGTAAAGAGATATAGTTACCATTCCCTGTATATTTATCGTCTGAATCGCATGATGATCCGGCAAGCCATACACGAGATAAACGTTCAACATCAAGGTAGTTTACTGGTACGACATGCCATTTTTGATGGATTGCCCACGTATCAAGAAGGTCATTGATAAAGCTACCATCGATAATATACCACCACGAGGCCGCAGATTTTGGTATAGATTTTTGAGATATAACCCGATAAATGGTGACTTGTGCTGGTGCCACAAGATGCCTTCCCCATTCAACAATAATGTTTGGATGTGGAATTTCACGCCGGTCCGTTATCTCCTTTATCGTTTTCAGAACACGCTTAATAATACTATCAGTCGAATACATTTTGCGTTTTACATAAGGAACAGCAAAACCACCACCAAGATTAATTGTATCGAGCGTAGGGTTTATGGCTTTTAGTTTAACGTAAACTGCCATTACCTTCTTAAGGGGAGAAATCATGTCCTCTAATTTTGTAATCTGTGACCCAATGTGATAATGAAGTATTTTGAGGTTGCGGATACGTCCAAGGTCGAGTAGCTGCTGACTGGTAAATCCAAAACGATCAATACGTTTATCCCAGTGCGACTGCACCTTAATTTCCGGATCTATTCGAATACCAAGCTCTCCTTTGTATTCCTTTAAGAAATTAAATTCATATCGGTCTTCAATGATGGGAACAATGTCGAGTCCCTTTTGCCTGAGTTCGTAAATTAAACTGAGGTATTTGTTTGTCTTTGGACCATTACAAATGACCTTGATATGCCGAGAGAACTGCTCTTGTTCCCACATACGCTTAACGATCCAGAGCTCATTTACTGAACCAACCTCAATATGCGCACCTTCAGAGATAATGGGCAGGACAAACTCCTTATTTTGATTTACCTTCATCGGATAATGGAAGTAGAATTTCCCACGGTATTTGTTGTGCCGGATATAGTATTTGAAGGTATCGATGAGTTCATTAAGGCGCTTCTCAATGACAAAGGGAAACACTATTTCGAGTGGAGTACCGAAACGTTTTACGAGGTCGTATATGTTATATTGATAGTTACCTTCACGTACAATAAGTTCTGCGCTTGAAGATACATCAAAATGCTTTGTAGCAAATTCTTCAACCCCGAGTTTCCATTTGTTCCGCAGGTTATATTTCTTGGTTTTTGCTTTACTTTTAGCCATTAATAATTAAGAGAGGGAGCGTGGATTAAGAGAATAAGATTTATTTAAATCATGGGTAACATACAAAATTTCGATTATTGGTTCAGTGTTTATCTTGATATCTTTTGGCTCAGAAATCCCCCCTCCCTATTATGAATATTGTAAAAAAAAGCAAAAAGATTAAATAACAAAAAATTTTGATAAATACAATATATTTTTGAAAATTTTTTGTGTTAAAAAATCTTATTTATAAATATGTGACTCTTGAAAAATTCTATTGAATTTGATAGAGAAATTTGTTTCACTTATTCAGATTCATTTTATTAAAATGGGGCATATTTTAAACTACTTAACTCGTTTAAAGGAGCCAATCAATTATGATGATACCGAGGTTGGTATTCTTTACCAAAGGTGTGGGAAAGCACAAAGACAAACTGCAATCATTCGAGCTCTCCCTGCGAAAGGCGGGAATTGAGAAGTGTAATATTGTAAGGGTGTCAAGCATCTTTCCGCCAAAATGTAAGATTATTACAAAGGAGCAGGGTGTTGTAATGCTGAAGGCGGGGCAGGTGGTTTTTTGTGTGATGAGTGAAAACTCCACTTCTGAGCCGAACCGTATGATTTCTGCATCTGTTGGCCTTGCCGTTCCATCCGAACATGAACATTACGGGTACCTCAGCGAGCACCATGCATTTGGCGAGACCGATGAAAGATCCGGTGATTATGCGGAAGATCTTGCTGCTACCATGCTCGCCAGTACTTTAGGTATTGAGTTTGACCCTGAAAAAAACTACGATGAGCGTAAAGAAATATACCGGATGAGTGGTAAAATTGTAAAAACAAGAAATATTACACAAGCTGCACGCGGCGATAAAACTGGATTATGGACTACAGTAGTTGCTGCCGCGGTATTTATCATGTAATCCCGCTTTGTACAATCTCCGAAGTATTCCCTTTCCCATAATATCTTCAACCGGCTATATCAAGTTTCTTTATGATTCTGAGAGTATATCGTATTTAATATATCAATAACTAGGAAAGGTAATTCATGTCATGGAAATGGTTACAGGAAGCGTTGTCGCGCCCAAAGGATTTCTTGCGGGAGCTACTTACTGCGGGATAAAGACCGTAAAAGATAGTTTTGATATAGGAATTATCTTTTCTGAATACCCTGCAACCGGTGCTGCGTTGTTTACAACCAATCATATTTGCGCAGCACCGGTAAAGCTTGGTAGAAGAATTGTTCAAAAAGGGCGTGTGAGGGCCTTTGTTATTAATAGTGGTAATGCAAATGCTTGTACGGGAGAACAGGGCTACAGGGATGCTGAAGAAATGGTCCGATTTACAGCACAATGTTTAAAGGTTTCTGAAGATGAGGTGTTGGTTGCCTCTACTGGAATCATCGGAAGGCCACTTTCCATGGATAAAGTTGTCCTTGGTATTAAAACTGCTGCAGCATCCATGGGTAATACCCCGGCTCACGGTAATGCTATTGCCCGAGCTATTATGACTACAGATACAAAACAAAAAGATATTGCCGTTCGGTTGAAGATAAACAATACCGATGTGGTACTTGGTGGTATTACGAAAGGTGCAGGAATGATCGCCCCTGATTTTGCAACGACGTTGTGTTTTATTACAACAGACGCCTCTCTGCCCGCTCCTCTTCTTAATGAGTGTTTGAGAAAATCTGTGGAATCCTCTTTTAACCGCATTACCATCGATGGTCACACAAGTACAAACGATACCCTTGCCATTATTGCAAATGGGGCTTCCGGGGTGAACATCTCTTCTTATAAGGAAAACGATAACGGATTACCGTTACAAATTTTTCAACGAGGACTGGATTATGTGACAGGTTATTTGGCAAAAGCCATTGTAAAGGATGGTGAAGGCGCGACAAAATTTATCCAGATCGATGTGGTAGGTGCGCAATCACGAAATGATGCGACAAGAATTGCAAGGTCGATTGCGGATTCACCACTGGTAAAGACAGCAATGAATGGAGAGGACCCTAATTGGGGGCGTATTGTTTCTGCTGCTGGTTATGCTGGTGTAGAATTGGATGAACTGAAGATTAACCTTTATATAAATGATATTTTAATATTTACGAAAGGAATGCCTGCGCCGTATGACCTCAATACCTTGAGTGCATCGATGAAAAATAAAGATATTACAGTACGTCTGGAACTTGGGCTGGGGGAGTATACAGATACCGTATGGACATGCGACTTATCACATGAGTATGTTACAATCAATGCTGAATATCATACATGATCTCCCCTTTTTCCTGATATTTTTAAGAACTTACCTATGATTATTAGTATGTTCACGGGAGTATTTTTCTTTAAGTCCCCTGAACTGCACAGGTGTTTGAGTAACATTCTCTGCCGGGAGAGTACAGGAAACAACTACTCAAGGACACTGCTCTTCATATTCATACCAAAGGCGTTTGCTACTGCCCTGTTCGTGAGATGTCCTTTTACCATATTAATGCCTCGCATAATAGCGGGGTTTTCTCTGGCTGCACGCTCGTATCCCTTATTGGCAATTTCTAGAGCATATGCTAATGTTACATTGGTTAATGCTTTGGTTGATGTACGTCCCACAGCACCTGGTATATTTGTAACACAATAGTGAATAACATCATACTCTGTATAAATTGGATTGCTATGGGTAGTGGGTTTGCTTGTCTCTATACACCCGCCCTGATCAATAGCTACATCGATAATTACTGCACCTGCCTTCATGGTTTGAACCATGTTTCTTGTTACTATGCGAGGTGCCCGTGCACCTTCAATGAGCACAGCGCCGATTAACAGATCTGCATCTGCAATCTTCTCCCGGATATTTTGGGGATTTGACATTAACGTTACTACATTTTTTGGCATAATATCGTCCAGGTATCTCAGCCGGTCCATATTGACATCGAGAATAGTAACCCTTGCCCCAAGCCCTGCTGCTACTTTTGCTGCGTTGGTACCTACAATACCTCCACCAATAATAACCACCTCTGCAGGGGCAACTCCTGGCACTCCACCTAAAAGTATTCCACGCCCGTGCATAGGCTTTTCCAGATATTTTGCTCCTTCCTGAATAGACATTCGTCCTGCCACTTCACTCATAGGTGTCAGGATTGGGTGGTGACCATGCTTGTCACGAATCGTTTCATACGAGATCGCTATTACTTTTGCATTGAGAACTGCATCTGTTAATTTTTTTGAGGCGGCGAAATGGAAGAAGGTGAAAATGATCTGACCTTCTCTCAAATAAGGGTATTCTTCTGGTAAAGGTTCTTTAACTTTCATGATATACTGTGCCCGTTCGTAGATTTCCTTACAAGTTTCAACTAATTTAGCACCAGCCTCTTCATACTCCTGATCAGAGACGCCGCTTCCTAAACCGGCACCCTTTTCCACAAGCACCGTGTGTCCATATTTTACCATTTCTTCTACACCAACGGGAATAAGAGATACCCGGTACTCATCTGGTTTAATTTCTTTTGGTACGCCAATAATCATCTGAATTTTCTCTTCAAAAAGGTTATAGAGTCTGCTAGAATCAAAAATAGATTTTACATCGTACAGATGGAGACTACAGATTCCATAGATGTTACAGATTGTTGGAATTATAAGTATGCCCTGTAGTTAATTTATTTCATTTCGTAGTGTACAAAGACCTTGGTTTTTGTCAAGTCAAATTAATCTCATGAAGACATGTGCCTTTATAACCCTTGGGTGTAAGGTGAACCAGTATGAGACCCAGGCCATCCGGGAATCACTTGCTGCGAAAGGATTCGTAGAAGCAAGCCCGGAACAGGCTGCCGATATTTATGTGATTAATACCTGTACAGTTACATCGGCGAGTGATGAGAAATCCCGTCAATATATTAAGAGGGTTAGAAAAAAAAATCCTGATGCAACAATCGTTGTTACTGGTTGTTATGCCGAGGCGGATGCGGAAACGATTAAAGGTATGGATGGAGTGGATTATGTAATCACCAAGGCTGAAGAGGCACGCCTCGCGGATATCATAAGTGGGGATACAGTGTATCGTATCCCTACTCAGGAAGGAAATACAAACCCATTATTTACTGAGAATAATGGTAATCTTCCCCAAGCCTTCTTTAAGAAAGGAGAACCTTATGAACTTCCTTTTGGAAATGGGCGAAGAGAAGGATTTTGGGATGAGGGATCTATTACCGGACTGCAAGAGGATTCTATTTATGACCTTAAGATAAGCCATTTTGCAGGTCACACAAAGGCCTTTTTGAAAATTGAAGATGGGTGTGACATGTATTGCTCATACTGCATCATTCCCTACGTGAGGGGGAATATCAAAAGCCGGAGGCTTCAGGGTATTAAAGAAGAAGCGGAGCGCCTGGTTCAGAACGGTTACAGAGAGATCATCGTGACAGGCATTCACCTGGGAGCTTACGGTAAGGATACAAACGGAGACTGCCGCTTGCTGGATGTTGTTTCTATGCTTACCTCCTTACCAGGTCTGGAAAGGGTTCGGCTGAGTTCAATTGAGGTCAATGAGATAACTGATGATTTAATTGATTTTATCTCGTGCTCAAAAAAGGTATGTCCACATTTTCATATTCCGTTGCAGAGCGGCGATGACTTTATTTTGAAGAGGATGAACAGAAGATATACCGCATCACGATATTTAGAGGTCATCGATACTATCCGCTCAAGGATTGATTTACCATCATTTACTACCGATGTTATGATAGGTTTTCCCGGGGAGAAGGATGCACATTTTGAGAATACTATCCGTTTATGTAAAGAAGCCGGGTTTCATCGTATACATATATTCCCCTTTAGCGTGAGAAAAGGTACCCCGGCTGCAAAAATGCCAAACTACTGTCATCCTCAAATAATTAAAGAAAGAAAGACTCAACTCGAGGATATAGCAAATACCCTGTCACTTACCTACAAAAAGCAATTTTTAAACAGGCAGGTAGAGGTACTTGTAGAGACGGAAAGGGAGCCAAAAACAGATGCTTTATGTGGGTACTCGGAACGATATATTAAGGTTACATTTGACGGGCCGGATACGATAAAAAATACTATTACTCCGGTACTCATAAAAGAGGTTACCCCTTCGTTCGCAGCGGGAGATATTGTATGAGATATTTCAGGTGGATTACGGATAAAATCCTTATTCTTTTTATTGTATGCATATTTCATCCATTTTATGCCTTTGGTTTGCCTGCCGATGATATTATACCACTTGTGAATGATGAGTACTATCCGTATACCCACCAATCATTAGCTGCTGCAAAGAAATCTATCTTCTGTGTCATGTTTATTGCCGATATTAATCATAATTACCATCATGGTTGGGAATATATATTAGTGAATGACCTTATTCATGCCCATCGGCGTGGCATAGCAGTAACCGTTATCTTTGATCAAAATAGTATGTTTTGGGAGAAAGGTAAAAAGGGAAAGAAAATAGAAAGGAAAAGCCAAAGGGCATATGAGTTGCTCAAAAGAAGTGGTGTTCCTGTATATTATGATAGTATTGATCAAATTACTCACAGTAAAATACTGATTATAGATGAATATATTACCATTTTAGGCAGTGCAAATTGGACGTACAGTGCATTGAAGAAGAATCACGAAGCATCTGTTCTGATAAAATCACATGCTGTAGCAGAGGTATTTTTAGAAAAACTGAGAATGATTCCAAAATATTAGCCAAGGTAATGGAGATATATGATATAATTTCCTTTGATTAGTATTTGTTATGGTATTGAGGAATGTATCTGGGCAACAGTATGAATTTCTGGACCATTATGGGTAATATTATCAATAGGCTTTTTACTAAAAAATTTGGCAGACTATCTACAATTTTTATCTGTGTAATTTGTATGGTCTGTAGTCTTTGCTTCGCATCTTATCGTGTTTTTGCAATGGGAGAGGTCTCGAAATTTACCTTTGCCCAGTTGGAATATAATGGTGGGAATTGGAATCCTCGTCCTCGCGGAGGAAAGTGCCTTATGTGGGAACTTATTAAACGTACCAGTGTTGAGGCACGCATAGAGACTGTCATTGTTCGTGCTGGCGATAGTACCCTTTTTGAGTATCCGTTTGTTTGTATGTCGGGGGATCAGGAATTTCCGCCTTTTAGCGATAAGGAGATTAATAACCTGAAATTGTATTTAGAGTTTGGCGGTACACTCTTGATTGATGACAGCCTTGGAAAAACCGATTTTGGGTTTGATAAATCTGTTCGGCGTGAGATGAAAAGATTGTTTCCTCATAAATTCCTGGAGAGGTTGCCTGCAGACCACACCGTATTCAAATCTTTCTATTTATTGAATCAAGCATATGGCAGGGTTACGGAAAAATCTTTTTTGGAAGGTATAACAATAGGTAATCGGGCTGTAATTATCTATTCGCAGAATGATTTGGGTGGTGCCTGGGCAAAAGATTCATTCGGGAAATGGGAATATGAAGTCATTCCTGGTGGTGAGAAACAGAGGGCCATGGCATTTCGCCTGGGAATAAATATTGTTATGTATGCCCTTACAGGCAATTACAAACAAGACCAGGTGCATCTTCCATTTATATTGAGAAGGCAGATGTAGTTTTACGGAAAGAGAAAGAGACAAGATAGGCAGGATGATAAAAATTTTACAGACCCTGTTCACTTTGTTTCAAGCAAGAAAAGATGGATATGGAAAATTTAACACAGTGGAACCTTACTTTTGTTGGTGTTGAGAACTTTGGCTTTCGTTTACTGGTAGTATTGGGCACTATTGCTGCGCTCTATTTTTCATGGCTTGGTATTAGGGGTATTGGTACCTTAAGGAAGCAGCTGTTACTCCTTGCACTCCGGACTGTTGCCATTCTCATGATAGTTATCCTTCTTCTCCAGCCGGAAATGGAGCAACAAGAGGTTGTAAGGTTAAAAAACAAAGTTGTATGTTTATTAGACAACTCAAAAAGCATGACACTAAAAGGCGGTGACACCGGTGTTACCAGATTTAAGCTTGTTCAGGATTTTTTTAGAGATAATGAAGCCTTTGTTGAGAAATTGCAAACTAATTTTGATGTCGATTATTTAGCTTTTTCTGATATTATCAAAGAGGTTTCTTATAATGATATGAAAGGAGGTTTTACCCTTGATGGTACGAGTACTGATTTTACTCAGGTATTGAAACTCCTGAAAAAACGGTATGCTGGCAAATCGGTAAAAGGATATCTGGTCTTTTCTGACGGTGCGGATACCGTTGAACTTCCTCCTAATGTAAATAAATTAGAGATTATTTCAAATCTTGCCAGGGACCTTTCCACTCCATTTTTTACATTCTTACCGGCTGGCAATATGGAAGCCAGGGATATTGCTATTAGTAATGTTTCCTACGATAGTTTCACTTTTGTGAGAAGCCCGTGGAAGGCTGATGTTGCTCTAAAGGTTTCCGGATATAAGGATTTGAGACTTCCTGTTACCTTAAAACAGGGTAATGATATTATTTCCTCTAAAATTATGGATATTGATGAAGGAGAACTTCATATAAATTTGTCGTTTACACCCTTCACAACAGGAACGTTTCTCTATACCCTATCCATTCCTGTTCAGCCTCATGAGGCAATTACAGAAAACAATCAGGTTAGTCTCCTGGTAAAGGTAGTCCGTGATAAGATTAGAATTATGCATGTTTGTGGACGTCCTTCCTGGGATGAGCGCTTTTTAAGACGTGTATTGAAAAGTGATCCTAATATTGATCTTATATCCTTCTTTATTTTGCGAACGCCAACCGATATTTCCGAAGCAAGAAACGAAGAGCTCAGTCTTATTCCTTTTCCTGTAGATGAGTTATTTACACAGGCATTGAATAGCTTTGATTTGGTTATTTTTCAGAATTTTGATTATCGGCCTTACGACATGTCATTTTTCCGTTTTTCACACTATCTGAATAATCTTCAAAGATTTGTAACCGAACAGGGTGGTGGTTTTCTGATGATTGGCGGTGATATCTCGTTTTCCCAGGGTGGATATGATGGTACGGCCATTGAGGAAATCCTTCCTGTATATCTCAATGGTGAAAAGGATATCATTGATACATCACAATCGAAAGTAGTGTTAACCAATGATGGGTTGAGACATCCGGTAACCATGCTCGATGAAAATACAGACAGAAACAGTGCTATTTGGAAAGATCTTCCCGAATTAAATGGGTGTAATGTTACCGCACAATTAAAACCAAATGCCATACCTTTAGCTACTTATCCGGTAAAGGGAGAACCCTCACTCATTTCTGTTCAAGATGTGGGATTTGGTCGGTGTATGGCAATTACAACGGATTCTCTTTGGCGATGGGGTTTTATACCTATTAGCAACGGTGGAAGCAATAGGCATTATATAAAATTCTGGCAGAATACTATAAAGTGGCTTATTAAGGATCCGACCCTAAATCCTGTCCGTATAACACTGAACAGAGAAACTGTTTTACCTGATGAAGAAGTACTGATCAAAGTTGAAGTATTAGGGAGGAATTATCAGCCATTAGAGGGTGTGCAATTAGATATTGATATTGCGAATGAATTCTCGGGGAAAAGCATATTTGTTACCCGCGGAACTACCGGTAATGACGGGCAATACAGGTTTGCTGTAAGGCATACTACAGAAGGGTACTATATTGTAAAGGTGATAGCAAGGAAGGAAGATAATGAAATTGGACAAGACTATTCAATATTTGGTATTGCACTGGAGAATAAGGAATTTAAAGATCCGTCTATTCGGAGAGATGTGCTAACGAAACTCGCTGAAGTTTCTGACGGAAAATCCTTTTATCTTCCCGCAAAAAACATAGAAGAAAGGCTTTTTATCGAGAACCCTTCAATTACAAAACTCGTTGGAAAACGGCAAATTTCTTTATGGGATAATGGATATATTTTCACAATACTTCTGGCAATTGTTTCATTAGAATGGTGGATAAGAAAACGAAGTGGGTTAAGTTAAGAACAAAAAAGACTTGCAATAAAATATGTTATTTTGTATAACTTACACTTTGCAAAATAATTTGATTATCCGCTATTATAAAAATATGGGAGTAAAAATTCATTTGATAATAGCGATTGATGGTCCTGCCGGTTCCGGGAAAAGCACCATTGCCAGGATGTTATCAAAGCGATTAGGTTTTAAATACCTCGATACAGGTGCAATGTATCGTGCGCTTACATGGAAGGCAATGCAGAAGGGGGTAAATCTCGAAGATGAAGACCGTTTATGCCGGCTGGCAGATCAGACAGAGATTGAGTTACAGTATAAGGATGGAAATTTGAGCGTATACGTAGATGGGGTTGATGTCACCCAGGAGATACGGTTACCATCTATTACAAATAATGTTCATTATATTTCAGATGCACGGGGTATTCGGCAGAGAATGGTGAAACTACAACAAGGGCTTGCGGAAAGAGAAGATGTTGTTGCAGAAGGAAGAGACACAGGAACGGTTGTATTCCCGGATGCAGAAAAGAAGTTTTTCCTGGATGCAGATGTTGAAGAGCGTGCCAGAAGGCGCTACAGAGAGTTTGAATCCTCAGATAAGGAAATTTCGTATAAAAATGTTATAAGAGACATTGAGATACGGGATAGGCGCGATACAACACGAGACAACTCACCTCTGAAAATAGGGGAAGATGCGATTTATATCGATACCACAGATTTGACTATCGAAGAAGTGCTTAATAGAATGCTTAAGGAGATCGAACCTGTTGTAAAAGAATAGGTTAAATAGGTTTTTAATATGTTAATAAAATGTATTTTATTTTAATAAACTTTTTTATTTTTGTTTATTATTGATTTTTATTTCGGAGAATTTATTAAATTATGGGTCGTGATATTTTAAAAGAGTATAATGTAAATATAGAAGATGTTGAAAAAGAAGTTGAAGAGATCATGGGAGATGAGGACACTAAGAAGGAAGTAGAGTCCAAATATTATGATTCTATTCAGAATTTTGAAATAGGAGCTATTCTGAAAGGACGTGTCCTGAGTGTCCTTGGGGATAATGTGATTGTAGATTGCGGATATAAATCTGAGGGTATGGTTCCTAAATCAGAGTTTGACGACCCTTCCGAGATAAAAACTGGTGAAGAAGTAGAGGTCTTACTTGAAGCCCTTGAAGATGATTCAGGGCTCATTAAATTGTCCAAGCGCAAAGCAAATCGTATTCGCGGCTGGGAAAGAGTTATTGAAAAATACAAAGAAGGGGATATTATAACAGGACGAGTTACAAGGAAGATCAAAGGCGGTTTGCTTGTAGATATGGGAGTACCGATATTCTTACCCGCTTCTCAAATTGATGTAAAACCACCCGGTGATATTGCGCGATATATTGGGGAAGAAGTAACATGCAAGATTTTGAAAATTGATGAGGCACGACAAAACATTGTTGTATCCAGAAGGAAGCTCATAGAGGAAGACCGTGAGAAGAAAAAGAAAGAATTATTGGCTGAAATCGAAGTCGGGCAGGTAAGAAAGGGAGTTGTTAAGAATATAGCAGACTTTGGTGCATTTATTGATCTGGGTGGATTAGACGGGCTCCTCCATATCACCGATATGAGTTGGGGCAGGATAAGTCATCCTTCCGAAATCCTTGCTATTGACGATGAGGTTGAAGTAAAGATACTCGATGTTGATAAGGAAAAAGAGAAAGTTGCTCTCGGACTAAAACAAAAGACAGAAAACCCCTGGTTATATATAGAAGAAAGATATCCGGTGGGGTCCCGGGTAAAAGGCCAGGTGGTTAACATCATGTCATACGGTGCCTTTGTTAAACTGGAAACAGGTATTGAGGGTCTTGTGCATATTTCTGAAATGTCCTGGACGAGACGAATTAACCATCCATCAGAAATGGTAGCTATTGGAGATACAGTGGAGGTTGTTGTCCTTAAAATAGACAGAGAAAAAGAAGAAATATCTCTTAGTATAAAACAAACAGAGATCAACCCCTGGACGGTTATTGAAGAAAAATATCCGCCTGGAACGCGGGTCAAGGGCCGTGTGCGCAATTTAACAAATTATGGCGCATTTATTGAGATTGAAGAAGGTGTGGATGGCCTGCTCCATATTTCCGATATGTCCTGGGCAAAAAAGGTTGGACATCCATCAGAGATTGTAAAGAAGGGGGATAAAATTGAGGCCGTAGTGTTATCTGTCGATCGTGAGAAAAAAAGGGTAGCTTTGGGTCTGAAACAGCTTTCCGACGATCCTTGGATAAAAGAGATTCCGGAAAGATTTAAAGTCGGTGATGTTGTAAAAGGTAAAGTTACCAAATTAACAAATTTTGGTGCATTCCTTGAACTTGATAAAGGTATCGAAGGATTGCTTCATATTTCAGAACTTTCTAATGAAAAGGTTAATAATCCGGCTGATATTGTTAATATTGGCGATGAACTGGAAGTTCGTATTATCCGTATTGAACCTGAAGCGAGAAAGATAGGGCTCAGTCTTAAAAAATTATCTAATTCAACGGAAGAGAAGACCCAAATAACGTCGCTTTCTAGTCCAGATACAGAACAATCGCCTGATAAAACCCAGGATACAACAGAAAAGGAGATGAGTATACCAGATGTTCAGTAATGTTGTTATCTTAAATTGAAGGAGTGTTTTTACGGAAACTGCTTTACAAACGTATTTAAAAGAGATTAACAGGATTCCATTACTATCCCCTGAAGAAGAAAAAGAAGTAGCAGAAAAAGCCCGGGGAAGAGATGTAAAGGCACGGGAAAAATTAATCAGGGCAAACCTAAGGCTGGTTGTTAGTATAGCAAAGGAATACATCAACCGGGGGCTTTCCTTTTTAGATTTAATTGAAGAAGGAAATGTAGGGCTAATTCGAGCTGTAGAGGGGTATGACCCGTCAACCGGATACAGATTTAGTACATATGCAACCTGGTGGATTAAACAGGCAATTCGGAGGGCTATAACTGATAAAGCAAAAACAGTTCGTATCCCTTCATATATGGTCGAGAGAATTTCCCATTTAAAGACGGCATCTTCCGATTTGCTTGATAAACTCGAGAGGTTACCAAGCCGTGCTGAGATTGCAGAAAAGATGGATATAACCGCCGAGAAAGTGCAGGCAATTGAACATGCGATACATTCAACAGGCTCGCTCGATACGGCAGGTGTTACAGGCTCTGATCTGATCTGGGCTCTGAGTGGTATCATTCCTGACAAAAAAACACTCCCGCCCGAAGATGAGTTAGAAGAAGCATATGAGAGAGAGGCGGTGAGTAAACTCCTCGAAGTCATAGATCAAAGGGAAGCCCTGGTAATAAAGATGAGGTATGGATTAGAAGATGGAAAGCCCAAGACGTTGGAAGACGTAGGTAAAATCTTACATATAAGCCGGGAGCGGGTTCGACAAATAGAAAAGGAAGCTATTCAAAAATTACATTACATATTAACAAAAGAGGTTGAAGAAACAAAAGAAGTAAAAAAGGGAAAAGGTACAAAAAAGGCAAAAGGAAAAAAAGAGACAGAAGAAACAAAAGGGGTGTAAAGAGACATGTGCAGATTAAAAGAATTAATTCGTGATGTTCCCGATTTTCCCAAAAAAGATATTGTTTTTAAGGATATAACACCCTTATTTCAAGATCCTGCAGGGTTGAGGGAGGCTATTGAGAAGCTTTCCAGCCGTTATAAAGATAAAAAAATTGATATTGTCGTTGGAGCAGAGGCGCGCGGTTTTATCCTGGCATCAACTGTTGCTTTCCATATCGGCGCAGGGTTTGTTCCTGTCAGAAAATCCGGTAAACTTCCTTCTGAAAAGATTAGCGCGAGTTATGCCCTTGAATACGGTACCGATACCCTCGAGATGCACAAAGACAGTATTAAGAAAGGCCAACGCGTGCTTATGGTAGATGATTTATTAGCAACCGGCGGAACCATGGCTGCCTGTTGCGAAATGGTTGAATCCTTAGGCGGTAAAATTCTTGGCTGCGCTTTCTTGATCGAGCTGACCTTTCTTAACGGTAAAAAAACATTAAGTAATTATGACGTGTTTTCACTAATAAAATATTAAATTCGGAAAGTACGTCAATTCAGGATTATTTCTATCGATTGGCCTTCTTTCCAAACTTGATTAAATACTTTTGAATTTTTTAATGCATCCATTACCTGTTTTTCAATCCACATTATTACATCGCTATAGCCGCATCTAAAACATCCAATCATCGTAGGGCCTTTCATTGCTTTTACTACTACACAAATAGCTTCACCGGTACAATTTGGGCATTTCGTTGAAGAAATTACGGCTTTATATTTTTCTCCGACTTCTCTTTTGTTCGGAACATGTTCTGACATTTCGTACTCCTTTACTTTTATTTCTTGAAGAGTTCAAGTTTATCATATCTAAGTTTAAAACAAATTATCAGTAATAAAGGTTTCATTATTACTATTTATCTTAATATTTTTATTACAAATTGACGTCTGCATTCTGATAGCAAGTAACCCGCATGTGTCCATTCAGGCCGATAATCCTTTGCGGATCATTCTATACTAGTAAGTGTAGCTATTTTTCATTTTGGTTTCAAGCAATATGTTTTTTAAATTTTTATTTTCTGCTAAACGTCATTTAAGCCTTTTTGCAATTGTTTGTACTTTCATATAAACAGGAAGATATGTTAAAGTGAACGGGTTTAGAAATAAAAATGCATATAAAAACTTTACTTATATGTTATATTGTGTTATACCAAAATATAGAAATAATAAAGTTGGTCAATTTAATTTGATAACTACATTTTCCAGGGTATAGTTATGAATCTTTTTTACTTTCAGAATAATCCAATATATTTCCATACTTTTTTAAAAAAGATATATAGAGTAGGTATATCTTTTGTTTGGGTAATTTTTGAAATATATAGTCTTCCATTTTCTTTTACGGATCTAAAATTTACCTTATTACCTGTATTCGCAAATGATGTGAGACCTGAGCCGGTTTGGGAAATTGATGTTCAGGATGCATACCTTGCAAGGGCTGTTCTTGCCATTGCAAAGGAATCATACCCGGAAATAGATATTAACCAATATCTTAAAAAGTTAAATGGCATAATCAAAGATATTAAAACGAGCCTTGGTAGTGAAAAAGAACCGGAACAGATTATTAAGACGATTAATACTATTCTCTTTGAAAAACTCCAATTTAAATACGTTCAAACTGGTAATCTGGAATATATATCATTAAATAGGGTGTTAGATACAAAGACCGGTAACTGCGAAGGTTTATCCATTCTGTATCTGTGCATAGCAGAAGGATTACATTTACCGCTGTACGGCGTAAGTGTGCCTGAACACATATTTGTAAGGTATGACGATGGAGACTTTCGGAGAAATATTGAAACCGGTTATGAGGGTATGGCTACCCCTGATAGCTACTATATAAATATTCCTGGCAAACGTATATCATACGTAAGCATCAAAAATGGAAGCTATTTAAAAAATCTAACCATGGATGAGGTTATTGCTAATATTTATCTGAATCGTTCAATAATACAAAAAGAAAGAGGTAATATAGAAGACGCTTTAAGAGATGTAAATCATGCCATCGAATTGCGGGAGAATGAAGCTGTTGCGTATTGTAACCGTGGTGTAATCTATGAGAAGGTGGGTGAGATTGAAAAGGCTATTGGCGATTACAACAAGTCTATTGCCCTCAATCCTGATTATGCGCCCGCCTACTATAACCGTGGGTCTGTCTATGCATTAACAGAAAAGTTTGATAAGGCCATTATGGATTATAATAGTGCATTATCTTTAGATCCCAATTCAATCCTATCGTATTATAACCGGGGTATTGCTTTTAACATGGTTGATGAAATAGGCTTATGTATTGATGATCTCAGTAAAGTCATCTCTTTAAATCCTCAATTTGCAGCTGCTTATACACACCGTGGTTTAGCGTATGCTGAGTTAGGGGAACCGGAAAAAGCCATGGAAGATTTTAATAAGGCCCTGAAACTTGATCCAAATAATGCGGATACTTATATAAAAAGGAGTATCCTTCATGCTGATTTACAACAGTTTGATAATGCTATTGAAGATATAACAACCTTTTTAAATTTTGTGCCAAAGAATGCATTTGGCTACTATATCCGGGCTAAAGCATATCGGGGAAAAGGGGATATCGAAAGAGCTATGAAGGATTATGATATGGTGATTGAGTTGAATCCTCGTATGTCCGGTGTGTATTTCGAGCGAGGACAGATGAAAAATCAATTAGGAAAACCAGATGAGGCCCTTGCAGATTTTACTACTGCTATCGAACTCTTTCCTTATAATCCTTTAGCATATCTTCACCGGGGGAATACCATGAGAACCCTGGGTAGAAATAAAGATGCCGTGAAGGATTATTTGCTGTATTTGAAACTGAATCCAAATGCTTCTGAAGCAGAAAAAATAAAGGATATAATAAAAGATTTAAGGGATAATTTATAGAAAGGATGTGGCCCTATGAAGGTACTGGTTATTTATTATAGCACATATGGTAACACCTATAAAATGGCAAAACTTGTGGCTGAAGGGGTTCGTGAGGTTAAAGAAGCAGAGCCGGTAATCCGCACAGTCCCTGAACTGATTCCTCAATCTGTTATTGAATCTCGTGAAGATATGAAAGCAGGCAGGGATATGCAGAAAGATATACCTCTTGTTACCTTAGATGATTTTAAAGAAGCGGGTGCTATTGCTTTTGGTACGCCAACACGGTTTGGGAATGTATCATCGCAGCTAAAAAACCAGATCGATCAGCTGTCTTCATTGTGGCTTGCCGGAGAATTAGAGAGTAAGCCGGCAGGTGTTTTTACCTCTACTGCAAGTCTTCATGGGGGGCAAGAGACGACTATTCTCACCCTGGCAGCACCTTTACTCCACCTTGGGATGATCATCGTTGGTGTTCCCTATTCGGTTAAAGAACTCTTCTCAACTCAAAGCGGAGGCTCTCCTTATGGACCTGGTCATGTTGCCGGGCAGGACAACAAGCGAGAGATTGATCAGCAAGAAGCTGTGATCTGCCGTTCCCTCGGTCGACGCCTTGCAGAAATTGGACTTCTCCTACAAAGGAAGTAACAATCCATTCTTCCATCCACATTACTTTCATAAGTAGTATCCGATGCAGAAAATTATGTAGATAGAATAAATGGGAAAAAATAAGTATGAACGTCCTCATTGTTATCACCAATCGTTATTCTAGTCCAGTGCCGGTTATCCCTCTTGGTGCATGTCTTGTTGCGGAGGCTGCAGAACAGGCTGGCCATAGAGTATCGGTATTGGATTTAATGTTTGAAGAAGACCCTTTGCAAGCCCTGGAATCCGAAGTTAAGAGAATGCATTGGGATGCAGTGGGTTTTTCTATCCGTAATATCGATAACAATGACATGCAAAATCCTGTGGCATTTGTTCAGGATCTGAAGCCACTGGTAGAAATTGTCCGGAATGGAACAAATGCAGCCCTTATGCTTGGCGGCGCTGCAGTTGCCGTAATGTCAGAAGAATTCCTTCGCTATACAAAAGCAGACTGGATAGTACTGGGTGATGGAGAGATCGTTTTTCCGCAATTACTGACAGCACTTTCAGGAGGTACTGCACCTGGCAAGGTGCCAGGTATAGCATGGCTGGAGGGCGACATATTTAAGAAAAATACGGGATTCACAGACCGCTTTACAGATGGATGCAAGGTCCCTCATTTTCATCGATGGATTAACGTGCATGCTTACTTATCTCAATTATCTGCTATTCCAATTCAGACAAAGCTTGGATGTCATTTTAAATGTATCTATTGTACATACAGAAAGATCGAAGGATCTGATTATCGCCTCTGTGATCCTCAAATGGTGATTCATACGATCAAATGTCTTATTTCTCAAGGGTTTTCTGATATTGAGTTTGTTGATAATGTATTTAATTCTCCCTATGATCATGCGTTCGCTATATGCAAAGGTCTTGCTGATGCTCAACTTGGTGCACGTCTTCAAAGCCTGGAACTGAATCCCCTTTATCTGGATGATAATCTTCTTTCTGTAATGGAGAGGGCTGGTTTTGTTGGTATTGGTATTACAGTAGAAAGTGCATCCGGTGTTATTCTTGAAGGGCTTCATAAGGGTTTTACGAAAGAGGATGTATATCAGACCGCTCAGGTAGTACAACGTCATAAGCTGCCATGTATTTGGATATTTATGTTTGGCAGTCCGTATGAGACAAGGGAAACAGTCCTGGAAACTTTACACTTTGCAGAACAGTATATACGCCCAAAAGATGTTGCTTTTTTCAATATAGGGATACGTATATATCCCGGTACTGAACTTGAGAATACGGCCCGAAAAGAGGGTGTCCTATCCCTCTCTTCAGAAGAGATGCTTGAACCTGTATTTTACGTGTCTCCAACACTCGACCGGGATTGGCTGATAGACAAAATGCGTCATGTTTTAGCTACCCATATGAATTATCTCGATTCAAATTCTCTTGGTTTATCATTTTTGCCAACAATAAACCGTTTTGGATACAAATTCGGTATTCGTGCTCCGTTGTGGAGATATACACGTCCTATTCGGCGCTTACTTAAACTTTTAAGAATAGACACATGAGAACAGCTAGTGAGAGAATATCAGACTTTTCAGAAGGAGACGTATATGTAGCCTCAACAGCGGTTACTACACCACCTTACAGTATCACTCAAGCCCAGGCCAAGGAATTTCTCATAAGACATTATTCAGACAAACTCAATCCCAAGAGTTTAGCAATCATGCACAAAGTTTTTTCCCATCAGAGTATAGTGCGCCGATATCTTGCTGTTGATAATCTTGATTGTCTTGTTGATGAACATCCGGACCATCGTATTGCCCGTTTTACGAACTGGGCACTGGATCTTTCTTCTGAGGCAGTTCTGAAGGCCCTGGCACAGGTTGGTTTGACAGTTGATGCTATATCAGGATTAGTGGTGAATACCTGTACCGGATACATTTGCCCTGGTATTTCAACCTATCTGATAGAGAGATTAGGACTGTCCTGCCGAACAGAGGCGCATGACCTGGTCGGTAGTGGGTGTGGAGGGGCAGTTCCAAATGTACGGGTATGCAAGAGGATGGTTCAGAGGGCCTTGAATAGTGTGGTTGTAAGTGTTTCAGTGGAGATTTGTAGTGCTACATTTCAGATGGATGATGATTTAAGTTTAATAATTTCAAATGCAGTCTTTGCTGATGGTGCATCCGCAACCCTGCTTTGGCAGCGTCCCGAAGGGATTGCTTTGGTTGATTCAGCAAGCCGTTATAATACTCAATGCCGTGATGATATCCGTTACATTTATAAAAACGGGCAGCTTCATAATCAAATCTCAGTTATTATCCCAGGGATAGCTAGCAGGATAGTTGCAGATGTCGTGATGGATTTGTTAAAGCCCAGAGGATTACGGATAGAAGATATTAAACACTGGATTTTCCATCCTGGAGGTGCAAAAGTAATTAATGCAATCAGAGATGAAATCGGACTTTCAGAGACGTGTTTACAAGCAACGCGTGCTGTTTTAGCTCAATATGGAAATATGTCATCGCCAACAGTGTGGTTCGTATTACGGGAAATGCTAAATAATGGTATTATTATACCTGGTGATTGGTGTATGATGGTGTCCTTTGGCGCAGGATTATGTGCCCATGCCTTTCTTTTAAGGGCTTAACAATAAGAGTTTAAAGGTCAAACGGTTTTCAGCTACTACTGAAATCCGGAAGGAAGGTGGTACTCTGTCTGCAGCAATAGATGTTAATAATAAAAAAAGGCAACTCAAATGAGTTGCCTTTTTAATTTTTTGATACTATCTTATACTTATTGTACTAGATCTTCATCTTCGTCCTCATCCTCATCATCATGAGATGTTAATTGGATGAGATGTCCATCGTCATCATCATCGTCATCATCATCGTCATCGTGGGATGCCAACTGGATGAGATGTCCATCCTCATCCTCTTCATCCTCATCATCATCGTGGGATGTTAATTGGATGAGAAGTCCTTCATCTTCCTCCTCCTCTTCCTCCTCATTTGCTATAACAGGATTTACATACACAGTACTTAATACGCCTCCATAAACTAGCATACCAACCAACGCAAGACCAAGACCCAACTTCTTTAACATTTCTTTCCTCCTTCTTACACCAAAAATGCCCTCGAGCTCTTGAGAACACTCTCAGCAAGCTACTGGGCCTGTATCCAAATTATTACGGCAACATATTTGTAAAAGTCTTCAATTTTTAAAGGGCAGATTCGCAACAAAGAATAGTAGTTTGCGACATAGATACATCAAAAATTGTATATGTTACCGGTTCCCTTGTCAAATCAAATAAATAACAGGTGTTCTTAAGAAACGAAGAGACGAATTTATTGAACATACTACACCACACAATTTATGCCATATTCAGTAAATAGTTGAACTTTTTTTTCCATTTTGTATAATCAGCTACATAATTGAACCCGCAAACCTTCTGTATGTTTCTTCCTTTCAGCACCTCGTCAATAATATCTGCACATTTTCTTGTTTCTTCCTGCGGCCCGAAAGGGTTAAACCGCATCCCTGTTTCTTTAAAAAAAACATAATCGCAGATGAGAAGTACATCTTCAAATAAATAGAATGTAAAGCCCGGAGTATGGCCTCCGATATGGTAAGCCTCGATACCCAGCTCAGTAAAGTTTTCCTGAAACGTGACATCGAAGGTGAATCCCCTGCAGATGTTATGATGAGAATCTAACTGGTGGATACGGACTTGTGAGTTGAAAAAATCACGGTATAGATTACTTGCACCAAGGAAATGATGGTGAGTAAATGTGATAGCATCCATTGTTTTCAGATTCTTATCAAAGCATGAAGGACAATCAATCCAGAATGCCTTTCCATTTGTTTCTATACGATATGCAGCATGTTCAAGACCAAGGGCAGGAACAGAGTTTAAGCGTGTAATTTTTTCATTTACAGAAATGCTCTCAACTCTAAATCTGGAAGAGCATTCTTCTGATGTAATAAATTTTCCCTTCGATGCCCCACAGAAAGGACAATGCTCCGGATAGTAATCTACCATATTATAGCCGCATACAGTACAGACATATTGTTTCTCCTTCACGACCATCTCCTTCTCCTTTTTTCCTGAGTAACTTAACCGCCTGTTATCCGCATCCATTCCGGCCATGCCGGCCACTTCGGACGAAATTCCTCATGGCATGTAAAGCATGCGTTTCTCAGCATTGCATCAAAATCCTCATAGGTTTCTATAATGTTTTCTTTCTTGGCTGTCTCTGCAACAGTTTTCGAGGCATCAACAACAGATTTTAAATAGTTTTCAAAATCTTGTTTTACCGTATTTATATCCTCCGGGTTACCCGGATCCTTACCTGTTTCTTTAAACCATTCGCCAACTTTTCCGTCTTCCGGGAAGAATTCCTTCATTATTTTCTCACTGCTCTCTACAATTTTACCAGACATACTAATAACTGTGCTGTAATCACCATTCATTATCGCCTCCAGCATTTTAGATGTGTCACTGCTGATTACTCGCATTAATGCGCGGGTGGGTGTTGGTTTTTCTTTATGATAAGATTCAACTGTGTTATCTGCGTATATATCGTGCTTCCACGTAAAGATGCCTGTTCCTGTGGCTATAACAAGTGCATAAAGTAACATAAAACGTTTTTTCATTATTCTTCATCCTTTCCTCTGTCTCTATGGTTTTTGATGGTTTTGCAAAAGCATACTCTTTTTACATATGAAATTTATCATCAAAAAATATGCCATATTACGAGGGAAATACTTTAATTTAAAAAATAAGATCTATTTTTTAATATGGTAAGAAGGATCTGTTAGTTACTAGGACCGGTTACTGAGGTTGGTTCTAATAATGAAGTGTTTGATTTTAATTTAGTGAGATATTTTATAGATACTGACCCGGTAAAATTTACTTTAGGGATTCTGTATGCTGATTGTGCGTGATAATCTTATCATTGAGGGCTTTTAAGAACTTATCCAGGTCTATGTTATGCATCTTTGTTGCCATTTCTACACTCGCAACCCGTCCCATGGTATTCCGCATAACCGGGTTTGCCATCTGAGTAAATCCAAAATCAAGAAATATTTGAAGTGTTTCCGGATATTGATCTACAACGTCAAAGACCTTTGTATCTTTTGTAACTGTTGTTAATTTCTTTAGTGTGGCCGTTTTGGTCTCCTGAATAGCATTCATTGTTTTCCATAAATTATATCCGAATATACTCAGTGCTGCTAGCTCAAGCCAGCCTGAAACGCCGGCAGCAGCATAAAATATTGTTTTCCCTCCGCTTGTACCTACTAAGATTTGAGAAAATACCCTGGTAAAACAACCAATATTTAAGAGTATAAAGGTTAGGTTCGATAACTTTAAGCTGTACATATCAACCCCCTTAAAGGTTGGAACCATTTTAGATGCATAGCCAATGATCATCATACTAATAAACCCAACGGTAAGTGCGTGGTTTAGTGAACCGTGAAACAACCTTTGTGTTTCTGTCCCATGGCCTAAAAAAGGAATTATAAGGAATATGATTGTACTAACGATAAGCCAGATATATGCGGTACGGATAGTTTTTGCGTAACTTCTATCCATGATTACATCATGGAGTTCTTTTGTTGATTTTTCAAAAACACGGAGACCATAGATAAAGGAAAAGATGGCTAATGCCATGAGAAATACAATATATTGTGAAGTCCAGAGCGCTATGGTGGACTTGTCAGCAAATATGTGTGCGATAAAATAGACCGGGATCGATAAATTTAAAACCCAAAAGGTTAAATCAACAGCTTCTTCTCTAACAGGTTTTATATCGAGAAAGGCATAAACAGTCCTGACATTTACAGCAAAAATAAACATACATGCAAAACCGAAGAGATAGATGTGTACGTAAGGACTGAAAACAGCCTTTGGGATCTCATAGAGGGAATATTTATAGAGATAAAGTACCATTCCCAGGTCAATAAACCCGGCAACGAGGAACCAGGCGATACCTGCTTTAAAAAATTTATCAAAAATGGCAATCTTTTCTTTACTTGCAAAAATAGTTTTTAAAATAATAAAGGTAAATAACCCAATCGAAGCGACTTCAAGAATAGCGGATAGTGGAAGTAAGAACCGAATAAAATCAAAAGGAAAGGGTTGGATAACAGTTCTCAACATTATGCTGGAAACGATTAATCCGTAACAAGGGTTTACCAAGGTTTTATATTTAAGTTCTGTGTTTTTAACCCTCGGTATAATATATAAGGCAAAACCCATAATAAAAAGTCCTACCCATCCGTAAAGCTGTGCATGGCCATGTGCTTGAATAAGTGCGTAGTATGTTGAATTAAAGCTTCTTTTAACGGCTATGTAACTAAGAATAAGGGTTCCGAAAGTAACACCTGCTGTGAGTACCAAAATAATGGCCGTTTTTGCAAATATTTCATAAACCTTATCCTCTTCAAGTCTTGGTATTTCAATGTGTTCTCCGCCACCCTTTTCAATAGCCTCTTCTAATTCTTTAACAAGGGTGTCATAATCAACTTCATGGGCCTTTGCAAAGAAGGCTATTGGCTCATTGGGTCCACGGACGCCACCTGCAATAACAAGATTGTATTTTTTAAATACAGCGAGTGTTTCCGGGTGGTCTTCGATAAGGTCCTTAATTATAGTATTTCTCGTAATTCCCATAGAATAAATAAAACAAATTTTTTTAAACCTTTCAAGTAAATTAAATTTTACTTGGAAAATTACTTGTCGGAACCACGAAGGTGAACTGTCAATATGGCAGTGCTTTGCCATGGATATACTGATAAGGGTGTTATGTAATAAGTCTATACATATAAATGGTTTACTTAAACAATGAAGTAGGTCTTATTTTTGGTACTATAATTGCTGATGGTTTTTGTGTGGGAAATCTAAAGAAGTAGATTTTTTATCTAAGATTTCTGACATCAAAATTCTGATATTTCAATTTGTTTTATTGTGTACCGTTTTCAACTTTATATAACAGTAAAAGTTATAATAAATTTTGAGGGTGGTTTTTAAAAATTATTACTCTGGTATAATAATTGATTATATCTCATTCAACATGTGAAGTATGAATGAACATATTATGTATGGTAGTAATTAAATGGTAAATTTTATAACTTTTTGAGAGGAGGGTTATTTTATGGCCAGAGAATTAAAAAAATGGTCACTTTTGCCAACCATTTCATCATTTCAGAATGAGATGAACAGGATGTTGGATGGTTTTTTTGATGGAAATCCACTTGATATAACAATGGAGTCAGGTACATGGTTACTTCCTGTCGATTTCGTAGAAACGGCAGATAAGATTATTGTGAAGGCTGAGGTTCCAGGGATTGAACCAAAGGAGATTGATATTTCGATACACGACAATATCCTTTTAATCAAGGGTGAAAAGAAGGATGAGAAGGAAGAAAAAGGTAAAAACTTTTACCGTATGGAAAGGCGTTACGGCAGTTTCTCTCGTTCCATAGATCTGCCTGCCTCAGTGGATATCAATAAAGTAACCGCAGAATGTAAAAACGGTATATTAGAAATTTCCATACAAAAGAAAGAAGAGGTAAAACCTAAACAGATTACAATAAAGGCTGGTTAATGATGTTGAATAGCCTGATAATAGCGATAGTGGAGGATTTGCTCTGAGTGATGAATTCTTGAAAGGCTTTTTACCAATTGTACTATTTTATGGAGGGATATAATATGGCTAGAGAATTAATAAAATGGTCGCCAACAATTTCTTCCCTGCAAGAGGAAATGAACCGGATGTTTGATCGGTTTTTTAGGGGATGGGATTTATCTGAATTTGGTATAGAAACCGGTACCTGGATACCCATTGACCTATCAGAAACGGCTGATAAGATTATTATGAAGGCCGAGATTCCTGGAATCGATCCAAAGGAGATCGATATCTCAATACGGGACAATACCCTTTTAATCAAAGGTGAAAAGAGAGAAGAGAAGGAAGAGAAAGGTAAAACCTTTTATAGGGTAGAGAGGCGTTACGGTAATTTCGCTCGTTCTATAGACCTTCCTGCGTCCGTTGATATGGATAAGATCACGGCAGAATACAAGAACGGTGTGTTAGAAATTACTTTACAAAAGAAGGAAGAAGTGAAGCCAAAACAGATTTCCATTAAGACCGATTAATGTAGCTACAGGCGTTGCAGATTGTACAGACACATTCGGAAGCTGAGGAGATGCGTGGTTAGAGTGTATAAATTCCACAACTTCTCAGCTTCTCTTTTTCGATATTTTTTATAAGATGGAAAAGAATACCGGCCAGGTTTATTTATAGTACTCTCAATCATAACTCTCCAACAATAATAATCTCTGTCTTCAATGCATACCCTAATTTTTGTTTTACTTCTTTTTGTACATAGTTTATTAATTGTAAGACATCTTCGGCTGTAGCATCTCCTGTATTGATAATGAAATTTGCGTGTTTTCTTGATACTTCAGCACCACCAATTCTGATGCCTTTAAGGCCCGCCTGCTCTATTAACCTTCCTGCACCTATATCCTTGATTTTTTTAAATACAGAACCACAACTCGGATATTTTGATAGTTGTGGCTGTTTCGCCATACGCCAGGCTGCATTTTCATGGAGCACTGTCTGTATTTCTTCCTGAGATTTTTGACTGAGCTGAAAAGTAACATCAAGCACGAAATCCTTTCGTATTTGCAGGATGCTTCTGTCGTAACCAAATTGAAAATAATCCGCTGTAACAGTACGAAACTGACCTTCTTCTGTTAGGATACAACTCGATTTGACTATTTCTTCAATAAACATCGTACGCTGCCTGTCTGGTGATAGAAAATGTAAATTTTGCCACAGGGCGCCTCCAACAGTACTTGGAATACCTGTAAAATGTTCGAAACCAGAGAGACCACGATTCCGGCACTGTTCTATAAGATCGACAATCATTGTGCCACTCTCTGCTACTACTGTATTATTATCTAAGAATGTGATTTTATTTGCCAGGTTCCGGATGACCAGCCCCCGAAATCCTTTATCGGTAACTAAAATATTTGCCCCACTGCCAAGTAGGAAGAAAGGGATGTTGTTTCGTCGCGCCTCGGATAATGCATTGACTAATTCATCGATGGTATGAACCTCAACAAAGTAATCTGCTGGTCCGCCGATTTTGTATGTCGTAAACGGAGCCAAGGGTTTGTCTTTTTCTATGTTTGGAATATTTAAGGGCATGGATCAATGCTCGGTAATCGCAATCCTATACATTTTTATCTATTGAATCAGTCACAGAATTTTTATGTTATCCCGTACCGTTATTTTCAGCCGTCAGGCTCATTACTCCACAGGGCATATCCTTGGTTGTGTGGTATATTGCCCAGTTCCCCTTATAATCAATTCCAATCCATCCATATTGATATTGACGACTATTTGCTTCTTCATATACTATATCAGATGCTTCTATCACGGAACGTCCGTCCCGTACCCTTGTTTCTATCCTGACGGCGACACCGTCATTAACGATCTGTTCTCCTATTCCTGTACAACTGATAGCCGCAAACTCTGATGCATAATTTCCGGCAACCGTTGCCGAATCGGATACCCTTTCAGGAACATTGGTAGTGCTTCCTCCCGTGGAGGTTGCAGCAGCCAAGTGTCCTTGTTGATCCAGGGCAACAGCCCCAACTGTACCATGACTCTGGGAAGGTTGTTTCTGTTTTTCTAAGTAAGAAATCCACTTTGCTGCCCGGTCGGGCGTTGAGGGATTTTCAGGAGGGATTCCCAGTTCACGGGCGAGCAGTTGTGCCCCCAGAGGTCCTAATACTGTTTGCTCCCTCTCCTGTAATGCATATGCCAATCTTGAGGGATGAATAATATGCGTTGCGAGCATTACACCCGAAAATTTTTGTTTACTTCCATCCATTAAAGATGCAGATAAGCGTACCAATCCATCGTTTTGAAGTACAGCGCCAAGTCCTGCATTAAAGTGGGGGTCGGCCTCAAGAAGTTCAACTACACGATGCACTGTTTTTAAGGCTGATGCTCCTTGAAGAAGCTCTGGCCAAACCTGTGCAATAATCCCGGAAATAATACGTCTTCGCTGTTCAAGTACTTCTCGGTTATCTTTATATGAGCCGGCACCTCCATGTACGAGAAGAATCGGAGGTTTAGCGCCGGATTGATATTTTTTATTCATAGGGAAAATGGATTTTCATTCTTTTATGAAGATACTCTCTGCCGGATCTTCAGAGTAAACCCGGATGCATTATCATGAAGCGATTATAGCTGTATCTTCAGGCCTGGTAAAATGTTTCAATGCAATTTGTTTCAATTTTTTATAATCCGCTTTTCCAGATGGAAGCATGGGAATGGCTTCTATGGAAATGTAATGGTCTGGTTGTGCAAGTTTTGTGACAGAGAGCTTACTGAGTTTGGCATTGAACAGAAGCTTATCAGGATTTTCCGTGACAACAAATGCCACAAGCTGTTCCCCCTTTTGTGCATGGGGAATACTTACGACTGCACAGTTCCGTTTTTCATGGTTTGTGTGTTCATCTAAAATAACTGACAATTTGTGTTCAATCGTTGAGAGTGGGATCATTTCTCCACCAATTTTAGCGAATCTTTTTAAACGATCGGTTATAAAGAGAAAATCGTTCTCTAATTTTCCTATATCTCCGGTAATATAATAGCCGTCATGAAAAGCCTGCTCCGTTAACTCTGGAGATTGATAATATCCCGCCATGATATTTGGGCCTTTGAGGAGTATCAGACCCTCTTTTCCTGGTGGAACTTCTTCGTACGTTTCCGGATCAACCATTTTGTATTCAATGTTGGGAAAGATCTTACCTACACTCCCATGGGTAAAATCAGTTGGATGGTTAACACTTACACATGAAGAGCTTTCTGTAAGGCCGTATCCCTCAAGTATGTGTACTCTGAATTTCTCGTAAAATTTTTTTCTCACATGCTCATGCAACTTTTCAGCCCCAGCAAACGCCAGGCGCACATTCTTAACCTGTTCCTGACTCCATCGTTTCATAAAACCACGGTAAAGCGTGTTTGTTCCCAGAAGCATGGTTACCCGATGGTCTTGAACAATTCTGCCAAGCGTCTCATATTCTGTTGGATTTGGATGGAAAACAACCCCTACACCCGTAATTAAGGGGAACCATAGACAAACGGCAAAACCAAAAACATGAAAGAAAGGCAGTGTACCTAAAATGACATCTTCTGATGTAGGGTTGAAGATTGTACGATAATTTTGAATGCTGGAATATATATTATAATTTGTGAGAGGAACACCTTTTGGATTTGACTCTGAACCTGAAGTGAAAAGAATAACAGCCGTTTTTTCCGGTGTATCATATTCCTTAAATTCCTGAATGAGAGAGTATTCCGATCTCATTTTGCACGACACATACGTTTTTAACTTTTGGGTGCTTGATATCCTCTTCTGTATATCTTCAATAAAAATCATCCTTGGGTCTTCGGGTATGCCCAGCTTTTGTGTAAATATCCTCGAAGTAAAAATCGTTTTCACATCACAGAGCTTCAAAATGTGGTTCTGATCTTCTTTGCTTGCAAGGAAGTTTAAACTCACAGGAACTTTACCAGTGAAAGCTGTTGCAATATATGTTAATGCCCCTCCTGCTGAGGGAGGAAATAAAAGGGCAATATTTTCTCCCTGAAAATTGCAAATATGTTTTGATAAAAGGATACTGGCTGTAAGTACCTGTCCGAAATTTAGGGATGTACCGAGAGAGTCCTTGATAACTGTTTTCTTAAAATTCCTTTTTGTTGCAGTAATAAAGTTTTCTAAGATCATAATTATTCCAGACTTTAATTGTAGATTTTCTTAACCCTATTTTCATTATCGAAAATACAGAACCATAATAGGTGCTGTATAGTAATATTCCAACAACCCGCATGTGATCCAATATCATTTGAAGTAATTACTGTTTATCATAGGAGAGAAGCAGCGATTCAAGCTCTTGCGTTGATTTATCAATTGCTTCTCTTACGCGTTCAAGGAAATGGTAACCCTCATCGATTTTGTCTTTTAATATTAACCGTATAATAAGGATACGGCTGATATCCTCAATAAGTTTGTCGGCATTTGGCATGTTTAATGCGTGAATTTTTTCCTTCATTTCAAGTTTTTGATAAAGGAGATCTACCGATGGGGTCAGGGTACCGGTAAAGTCATCAAATAAGGCATTCTCTTTTTTGAGATTCAGTATATTAGCAGCCGAATCAATTACGGTAACTGTCATGGGGGCTGGTCCGCAAAGATAGAATACAATGTCTGGATCGGCGGGTGAGAGATATTTCCTGAGTAACGGGCCGATAAATCCAACCTCACCTTTCCATTGGTTTCCCTGTCTGTCCACGAGCCCTTGTTCCTGTGCAACATGCTTACCTTCGGCAGGAAGACAATGATAACATTTCTTATCCGCCTCGTTCAATTCGGCAGGATTATCTCCCCGAAATGCCCCGGAAAGTACTGGTATAAATTGAAAGTTGGGGTTCTTTTGACACCAATGTAACCACCTTGGCAAATAAGCCATAGGGATATCCTGGAGCCTTCGCTCGCCTAAAAAGAAGATTGCCTTTTCTTTCCGCCCTTCCTTGAACCATTGTTCGGTAACTGCAATAATAGGCGCCAGGCCTGCTCCTCCTGCCACAAACACTGCCGTATGTGGTTGTTCCCTTAGAGTAAAATGTCCATACGGCCCGGTAAAATGTATCTTCTCACCCCGAAAGAAATTCCATAAGCTTTTCTCAAGAATATAATGGTGTGCCCAACTCGGCCCTGCACACGGGGCCCCACCCCTCTCAACAGACCTATTTGGGTCTGCCGGCGCCATCCGAATGATAAGTTTTAAAAGTTCCGGCTCTGTAGAGGCGAGTGAATAACCTCTGTACAAGCCAGTACCCGGCATGTAAGGGGTAAACTCCTTCCCCAGATGCTTACATGTTTCTTTGATAAAGTTTCCGTATTTTTTATAATATTCTTCTGCGAAATCATCAGGAATAGATAATTGAATATACTGACCGGGCTTATATTGAATAGGTTTTGAGGGTGCTAACCAGATTTCCACTTTATCACTGGTAAGTGCTTTTCTCTTGATTAGCCGTGCCGTATATTTCTTTACCTGTAAAGTATCTTTCGGGAGGTACAGGCTGATATCTTTTTCTACCCGGACCTGACATGCTAATCGTTCATAACCATCTCCAATGCCCTGCTCCAAGAATTTTTGAGCTGCTTCCCTTGTTTTCATATCGAAATAAGGTGCTTCAACTGCCGTATAGGATCCCACATCGGTATGGAGTTTTACCTTGCATTGACCACAATTCGCCATACCACCGCAGGCGGCAGGGATATTAAAGCCGTTATTCTGAAGCAGGCTGAGGAGTTTTTCTCCGCCTTCAATATTGAGTTCCCTTTTATATTCATCATCACTTATGATCGTAAGTTTTCGCCTTTCACCACGGCCGAAAAACTGGTAGATGATCTCACTAAATGAACTCAATAATAATACTATAAATGCTAGGATTCCGGCTCCTAATAGTAAAGGGGTAATCATATTTACTCCAGGGTATTCTGTAATCCTCCTTGATCTTCCCTTAGAAAAGGGGATCAAGGGGGATTCATCCGTTTCTGTTCACTATAAGTATAAAATGCTTATTTACGAATTAAGATCTATTGATAACTAGAAAATTTGAATCATTCCGATCCCGGTAAAGATGGCAGCCATAATACCTAATAAGAGGATTGCGATAGTATCTTCATCCCAGGTTGTTGTTGGAACGAACACACGCTGACGTCTTAGTAAGGCTAACCACACAGCTACCATTATCCAGTGAAGTCCGTATCCAAGTGCCGTTACTGTTGAAACTAAAAACGTTGCTCCTGTAGGAATAGTAAAGGTAGAACTTGCAAGAACGATACAATTGACTGTAATAAGCTCCAGAAACTGCCCCATTTGCTCATATGCTTGCCTTGCAAACCTTCGTAGCAAGACACTTAATATCTGAACAAATACAGCAATGGTGACAATGAAAACCGTTAAATAAAAGATATCCTCCAGCCGGATCGGAAACGATGAAAACCGGGATATGAAATCACTGCACCGTATCAGCACGTGATTATACACTAACCAGTTTAATGCCGTAGATAATGTTACCACGATAATGATTGCCACCCCCATCTTCCATGCTGCATCGATTTGACGTGATTTATTAACTAAAGGGCATATTCCCAGAAGTTTACTCAATACAATTCCATCGAAGAAAAGGGCGCTGAGAAAAACAGGGAGAAGGACAGCAAAGTGCTGGTGCATTGCAGGTATTGTTTGTGTATGTATAATAAGGCTGATAAAGAGACAAACCCCTAATCCTATAACAATCAGCGATGTCTTTGAAATACCCTTCTTCGTCTTTGTCCCGGGCGTAGGTTTTCCGCCATCTGTAGCTGTTACAGATTCAGCAGGAGTTACTTCCGGGTAGACAATTCCTGTTTTAATAAGAATGGGACGTAAGAAAAGCCGAAGCGCAGCTAATGCGAAGAATCCTCCCACCGGTGTAATCATGAGAACCACCCGCGGAAATGTTTCTGGCAGTACTTGGAGTCCAAAAACAGTTCCAAAGCCCAAAGGCTCTCGTAAAAACGCTAGTAAAGCCAGGGCCAGTGAAAACCCTAAACATGCCTTAAATATCTTTCCCTGCGCCTCCCAAAAACTTACAGCTAATCCTTCGGAGATAACTGCAAGTACAATACAATTGGTGGTAATAAGGTCTATGTATGCTTTTATATTGGCTGCAATTTCAGGTACAAACGTTTGGGCAAAGAATCCAAAAATTGCCACAAAGATTGATACAATAATCATAAGCAGGGAGATTTTATGGTGTGTGCCTGCGTTTGATATAAGCTTTTTAAAAGGATAAACAAGGCAGAAGCTGCCAGCTGTTACAAAAGTTACACCAAATCCCATAGTGAGGGCATTTGCAAGTTTATTCGTTACTGCCAGTGAAGAACAAAACCCGAGTCCGGCGCCAGCTGTCAGGATAAGATTATCTCTCATAAGAAATTTAGAAGTTTTTCGTATGATTCTCTTTAATCCTGCCATGTCATCTCCTTCTGCCCTTCCCAAAATTCTTGTACGGCATCATTAATAAAAGCCGCTATTCCCTTACTGGTATTGGTAGCCCCTGTAATTGCATCAAATTCATTTGCCCCTTTTGCATCTCTTCCTTTTACCATGATTATTTTCGGTTGTACTTTTTTACCTATAAACTGTTTTTTAAATTGCTCTTCAGTTATTCTGCCACCAAGACCCGGCGTCTCGCTGTGGTCCAGTACTTCTATACCTTTTAAAGTTTCTAAATCTGGTTCCAGGCAGATGAAAAGTGACATGGTGCTTGATTTATTGTAACCATATCCCCGCTTGGATTCTACAAACCCGATACCCTGAAGATTTCCGCCTTTTACGTACTTGAAAACCTTTTTCCCATGGCTGTTCTCTGATTTCTCCAAATCAGCTTCTCTGCCCGAAGTGTGAAGCTCCCACGATACACGTGGTTCCTCTATCGTTATATTTTTCAGAAATACCTCCTGAATATCCTTTTTATCATAGGTCTTAAACTGGAAACCCATAAACTTCTTTTCTAGAGTACGATACGGAATGCGAAAGATGTCTAATACCGCGCGCTTTTCTTTTACATCATAATACTCGGCAATCTTCGGAGCTGTATAAAAGTATATCAAAAGAAGCCCTGCGCAAGGTAAAAAGGTAATCAAAAGAATCGCAACGATACGAGACACAATCTTTTTTAGTTCTTCCATAATAATATTTTCTAAAAATAATCGATTACCGTTACTTCAGTTTAATAAGCATCTGCAATACTCTTATGTGTGATATCGCAGCTTTACTGCCAGAAATTGAATGGGTATTGCCAGGAGATTCATAAGGAGAATTGCGTACATTACCCCCTCAGGCAATGTAGTAAAATTTCTTAACAACAGCGTAACAAGCCCGCACCCTATACCGAAGGTCCATTTTGCCGTCTGATTATATGTTGTTGTTATTGGATCAGTAGCCATAAAAAATGCCCCCAGAATCAACCCACCACTAAAAAGCTGAAATAGAGGAGGTGCTACCGTTTGGCCGAAAAGAAATGAGAAGAATACTGAAAAGATGAATACACTCCCTAAATACGATACCGGTATCCTCCAGTTTGCTACCCGTATTTTTATTAACCACAATGCGGCAAGTATGAGTGCGATTCGACACGTTTCCCCTAAGGAACCACTTGCAGTACCTAACAACAAGGAAAGATAGGGCGTAAGCTCCCCATTTACCTTAAATGCTGTCAGCGGTGTGGCATGGGTAATAACATCAATTCCATAACGGAAAGAATGAAGATCTGGTATTCCTGTTACAGGTGCTTGGTAACCGGCAGTAAGAAGTGCAGGAAAACAGATTGTAAGAAATAAACGACTAAAGAGTGCAGGATTTACTAAATTGTTACCAACACCACCCATAATATTCCTAAAGAGAATGGCCAGTGCTGCACCTAAACCAACTAACCAGAGTGGTGCTTGCGGAGGCAGAAGGGCAGGGATAAATAAACACGTAACAAATCCACCTTCACTGATATGTTTCTCCCGGGCAATAATGGCCCAGATGACATCGGCAAGAAATACACCTGCAATAAAAGAGACAGCAAGCCTTGATAAAACAGTTTGCCAGCCATAAAAATATACAGACGGAAGAACCCATCCAAAAACCAATGCTACAAGTACAGCTCCCATATATCTTTTTACATCGTAATTATTTCGGATAAAAGGTTGTGTACCGGCGGTATCCTTCGAACTCCGGAGAAGACCATCGAATGCCGTGAAAAGAGAGCCAAAAAGGAAATCAACCTTCGGGCGGGTGTGGATAAAAGATTCCATCCGGTCAAGGTTCTTGTTTATCATAAGCTCAATTGATTGTGGTAGTGTTTTCATGTTTTTCTATCCAGAGCTTTACATTCTTTATTAATTCGTAAAAGTTCTAATTTAGAGGGGCAGATGAAGCTGCATAATCCGCACTCAATACATTTTTCTAAATGGTAGAGGCGTGCCTTATGTTTCTCTCCTCTTATGTAGCTATGATAATAAAGTGCCGGTTCTAATTCTACAGGGCAGATATTGTCGCAAAAATTACAGTAAACGCACTGCCTCGGTTCCCCAAGGATATTTGTAGTAAATGCTAATTCATCTGATTTAAGCATAGGGAATATGACTTTACTATCCTGATCCTTTAAAACTACAATGTTATTGACAGACCAGTCAATCTTCTGCGATATGTCTGTTATTTCTCTGCCACGTAAAGGGCCGTTTACAAAGATATTGTATTTAATTGCCTCTTGGGTTCTGTGCTGAAGTAATGTATCGATAGACGTTCCGAGCCGTACCCGGACAATTTCATTTTCTTTCAAACCCGAGCCTGAGAGGGTAATAAGACGTGAGTTAACCGTATTTTTAAGGATACAGGTATCATAAATGGCCAGTAGTGTTTGTGCATCAAAAATGAAAATACCTTGTGTTGTTATATTTTGACCAAAATTGATGTCGAGACCTAGTATAACTTTAGCGAACATGACAGGGTCGTCCTGGGGATATTTTGGGTCTAATGTATAAATTTTTATCCAGTCTGCGGCATTTGCGTAGCCTATTGCTTTTGCAACAAATTCTGTTTCTCTTTTATTTATGGCGATTGAGACACTTGCTTCCGGAAAGTAACGGGTTTTCATCTCGTATAGTTTATCAAGGAATGCAGTTGTTTTGTGTCCCAGGACTACCCAATTTGGTAATGCCCATGGTTCTGTAGGGCACAGATTCACGATAACATGCCTTATTTTTTGATCTGGAAAATGGAACTCAAATTTTTCAGGTGTTCTATCAGACTGGATTTCCTCGATAATGTTGCAGAATTTTAATGGATAAGTATCCAGGAGGTTGAAACCGCCGTGAAATCCCATCTTCTCTTTTCTTCTCAACATGTCTTTAACCGTGTAATTGGAAAAATTTCATGAAGTAAAGGCTTTATTATATCAAAAAATAAGTAACATTCAAGGATATCAGAGGATGATTAACGATTATATATTTTTATGTAATTCACAGATAACTGGAATCTCACCACAGTCTGGGAATTTATGACATTTGACGCATTCAGACCAGATTTTATGGGGGAGGCTCTCTTTTGGTACCATGTGGAACCCACATTTCTCAAAAAATTCAGGGACATAGGTAAGAGCAAAGATCTTTGCGATACCTAACTTACGCCCCTCCCTTTTACATGCCGTTACAAGTTTTTTTCCAATCCCCATATGTTGATAAGATTCTACTACAGCGATTGATTTTAACTCTGCAAGGTCTTTCCAGAAAATATGCAGGGCCGCACAACCAACAATCGTATCATGTTGGGTAAAGACAAAAAAATCCCTGATATTTTCATAAAGCTCACTCAGTGATCGTGGCAGCATTACATTTTTTGATGCAAAGCCACTAATGAGTTTATAAATTTTTTCTACATCTTCTATTGCCGCTTTTCGTAACACCTTAGCAATCCATAAAATTAACCGAGTACGTTATATCTTCTTATCCTGAAATCAACCCCCAATTCCCTTGCGATTTGTTTACACTTTTCTTCATCAATACCTGGTATATCGACAAGGGAAACCTGCACGTTTGGTACTACCCGTTTTGCATCTTTTATAAATTGAATAAGTGCAGGATATGCCCTTTTCCCGAAAACAGACTTACAAATTTCCTCGTACTTTTCTGCTGTTTCAGCATTTAAACTAATACAGATTGTATCAATGAGACCTTTCAGTTCCTGAGCAATAGGCCTTCCATTAATTAAATCTCCAAGTCCATTGGTATCTAACCGGACACGTTTTCCCCTTGATTTAAGAAATTTTGCAACAGTTATCAATACATCAAGACGTTCTGTTGGTTCACCATAACCACAGAAGACTACCTCCTCATATTCTTCTGGATTACCGATAGTCTGTATTACTTCCTCTGCGGTTGGTTCTCTTTGTAATGTCAAATGGTGGCCTTTTACAATCGGGTAGGTTTCTCTCATGCAAAAGGTGCACATATTTGAACACCGATTGGTAAGATTTATGTAGAGAGAATTTCGTATGGCGTAAGCAACCTTTCCTCCCTGTTCAGATTCACCGATCCCGAATAATTTATAAGCATTAAAGGTTGTAATTCTTTCAATATCCTTTATAGATAATCCATAGATATTTGCTAATGTAGGAATAGTAAAAGACAGGTAGGAGGGTTCATTTCGTTCTCCCCTTTTTCCTTGTGGTGCTAAAAAAGGAGAGTCTGTTTCTAACAGAATTCTTTCTACCGGGACTGTTTTAGCGGCTTCTCGCAAGGCGTCTGCATTAGGAAACGTAATTGTCCCCGTAAAAGATATGTATAACCCCAGATCTAAGAACCTCTCTGCCGTTTCTTTTGTCCCGCTAAAACAGTGAACAACCCCTTTTAACGTACCGTTCTTGTGGCTATTTAAAATGTTTAAACAATCTTCACTTGCATCCCGACAGTGGATAATAACGGGTAAATTATGGTCTTTAGCAAGGTCAAGATGTTTATGAAACATGCGCTGTTGTTCTTCCCGGGGACTACGATTCCGATAATAATCAAGCCCTGTTTCCCCAATTGCGACAACCTTTGATTCTTTCGCGAACAGCTGTAATGTTTGCCAGTCTTGTTCTGAAATTTTTGAGGCATCATGGGGGTGAATTCCGATACTGGCGTAGATGTTTTTAAACTGGTTTGCCAAGGCAACGCTTTTCTTGCTCGAAGTAAGGCTTGTACCTACGTTGATAATATATCCTACATGAGCCTCTTTTGCGCGAGATAAAACAGCATCTAAATCTATTTTGTACTCAGGAAAATCGAGATGTGCATGGGTATCAATAATCATATTTTTATCTGACACTATAAATGATCTTTCGTAAAGGCATTCTTAAAAAGTGTTATTTTTGGATAGTTCTCCGCCTGTGAATAGAAAATGGAAATTACATCAAAGCGTATTTCTCTGTCTTGAATCTTCTTTTCCATGATATATCGTAAGGCTCCTTTAATCATGTGTTTCTTTTTCAGCTCGGTAATAGAGAGCTCTGGCGGGCCATAGGTATCAGAATGACGTGTTTTTACTTCAACAAATACAACCACTCCACGATCATAGCCAATGATATCTATTTCTCCACCCCTATACGTATAATTCCGCTGAAGTATTTTGTATCCGTTCTTTCTTAAAAACCTTACCGCAATTTGCTCCCCCTTTGTCCCTACAGCTTTCCTATACGGTAATTTCTTACCCTTGTAGGGATACAAGCTTACTTTTACGGTATGAGGCAACGGTAAAGATTTTATCAGAACCTGAAGCCACCGGGCTAAGCACTTACAAGAGTTATTCATGAGTCTGATATCTGCTTTGTTTTTTGTTCAATGCAGAACAGATCGGTTGCTTATGCAATGAATTCCCTGAATCCCTTTAGTAAAATCCCCCTTAATCCTTCTTTTGCAAAGGAGGATTAAGGGGGATTTTTGTACTGCTTTCTCTTGTACCGACCTTCTCTCTACTTTAATCTTAAACGTTTTATATTTCTAAGATGATGTCTCGCCGGTTTTTTCAAACTTTTCCTTTAGTCTTGTTCCCTTACCTGTTCTGTTACGCATGTAATAAAGTTTTGCGCGCCTTATCTTGTTTGATTTTACGACTTTAATATCAGCAATTTTCGGAGAGTGAACAGGAAAAACACGTTCAACGCCTTCACCTTGAACGATGCGTCTTACCGTAAAGGTTTCTTTAAATCCCCCGCCATTTTTTGCAATTACCAATCCGCCAAAAATCTGGATACGTTCCTTGTCTCCCTCAATGATCTTTACTGCCACGTCTACCTGATCTCCTACTGAGAATTGGGGAACGGTTTTCTTCATTTGCTCTTTTTCGATAGTATCAATGGTATTCACAGTCCTCATCTCCTAAATCAAATTGCTACAAACAAAAATAATACGGTATTTATATTTTTTTATTGAAAAGATCCGGCCTCTTTTCCAGGGTTCTTTTTATCGCCTGGGTTTTTTGCCATTCTCTTATTTTCTGGTGATTACCAGATAATAATATTTCCGGTACCTTCATACCCCTGAACTCTGCTGGACGCGTGTATTGCGGGTATTCCAGCAAACCATCATGAAAAGATTCTTTCATGGGGGAATCAAGGTCACCCAGCACTCCCGGTATCAGGCGTACCATAGCGTCGATAACTGCCATTGCCGGAATTTCACCACCGGAGAGGATATAGTCACCAATAGAGATCTCTAATACATCCAGTCCTGTCCGAATCCTTTCGTCAAAGCCCTCATAATGACCACAGATAAGCATTATATGAGGCTCTCTGGCCAATTCGATGGCAATTGGCTGGGAAAACCGCTTGCCCTGAGGCGTTAAAAGTACTTTTTTAGGACGGGTATTTGCCTGTTGTTCAATACATTCTACGAGCGTGAAGACAGGCTCGGGTTTCATCACCATACCGGGTCCCCCGCCGTACGGGCGATCATCGACACATCGCCTATTCTCAGCGAAATCCCGTATATTAAAAAGGTTATACTGGACAAGCGCCTTCTCTTTGGCAATTTTTAAAATACTATTTCCCAGTATATTTTCAAACATTTCTGGGAATAATGTTACAATATCAATTCGCATACTTATTTTTTTAATGGAATACCAAATCTCTTAAGAATGCTGGCAACAGACTCTGTAGGTTTTGCTCCTACCTTAAGCCAATACTCTACCCGTTCTTTTTTTAAGGTAACCTGTTTTTCCTTATCCGATTCTATGGGATCATATGTTCCCAGGTTTTCGATTGCTCTTCCGTCCCTCTCTTCGCGGGCATCGAATGCACCAATCCTGTAATACGGTCTGTTCCTGCGACCCATCCGCATCATTCTTAGTCTTACAGCCATTTTTTCTCCTTATATGTTTATTATGTAACCATACTGAACTACTGATATTAACGTATCATACCCTTACCAAAGGGTAAATTGCCGGATAGCAGTCCCATCTTCTTGAGGCCCTTTTCGTTTCCTTTTAACTGTTTCATGAGCTTTCTCATCGATTTGAACTGTTTTAGCAATTGATTTACATCCTGGGTGGTTGTTCCACTTCCGTTCGCTATGCGTTGTTTGCGGCTTCCATTAAAGATATCCGGGTTTGATCGTTCTTCAAGTGTCATGGATCGAATAATTGCTTCGACCTTTTGTAGTTGCTTTTCGTCAACATTTAAACCATCGGCCCTGTTTCCCATACCGGGGATCATCCCGAGAACTTCCTTCAGTGGCCCCATTTTTTTAATTTGTTGGAGTTGTGTAAGAAAATCATCTAAATTCAGGGTATCGTCCTGTATTTTCCTGCCAAGTTTTTGTGCCTCCTCTATGTCTATAGCCTGTTGGGCCCGCTCTACAAGAGATACAACATCTCCCATCCCCAGTATTCTCGATGCCATACGATCCGGGTGAAACTCTTCCAGACGGTCTAGCTTTTCACCAATACCTACAAATTTAATTGGTCTGCCAGTAACGGCTCGTATTGATAAAGCTGCTCCGCCCCTTGTGTCACCGTCAAGTTTCGTCAAGATCACTCCATCAAAACCTAATTGCGTATCAAATTCCTTTGCGCTAGTAACAGCGTCCTGCCCGGTCATTGCATCACAGACAAAAAAGGTCTGATGTGGTTGTAGTTTTTCTTTTATTTCCTTGAGTTCTGACATCAGCTCTTCATCAATATGGAGTCTTCCTGCTGTATCAAAGATAACGACGTCGTTCATATTCTCTTTGGCGTACTTGACAGCGTATTGGCATATCTTTACCGGTTGAGAGTTATATTCGTAATATACTGGTACATCAAGTTGTTTACCCAATACTTTTAACTGTTCAATTGCAGCAGGGCGTTGAACATCAGCTGCTACCAGAAGTGGTTTTCTCCCCTTTGTGAGTATTGTTTTTGCAAGCTTGCCGGCTGTCGTAGTTTTTCCACTACCCTGCAGTCCAACCAGCATAATCACAGTTGGTTCATTATCTTGAAAAGGGATTGTTGTATCTGCTTCTCCCATCAAATTAACTAATTCATCATGGACAATCTTTATAATCTGTTGTCCCGGTGTAATACTCCTTATTACCTCCTCACCAACGGCCCGGTCAGTAACATGTTGAATAAACTTCTTGACAACCTTATAGTTTACGTCTGCTTCAAGGAGTGCCAGGCGCACCTCATGTAATCCGTCTTTGATATTGGATTCTGTAAGGCGTCCCTTTCCCCGAAATTTAGCAAAAATATTTTCCAGACTACTTGAAATTGCTTCAAACATAAAACTTCTCAATTCATCAAATGAATGAAAGGTATAATAAACACATGAACAAAGAATTTTATATGTAAAACTCTCTTACCCTCTTGTATATCCTTGGTTCTGTAAGATATGAGCAGGAAAGCTAAAATAACAATTATATAGAATTTACACAAATATTCAACGGATTTTATAATAAATTTTCTATTGCAGAATGTCTCCCGGGCTGTTAAAATACTTTATGGCATTTTTTAGGTAAATAATGATCTTATTTTATTATGCGTTCATTGAACGCATCATTTGTTTTAGGGGGAAAATTCATGAAAAGCGGGATTCATCCGGAATATGTGGAGGCTATTGTGACATGTGGATGCGGAGAGTCTTTTAAGACAAGGGCAACAAAACCAAAGATCCTTGTTGAAGTATGTTCACAATGCCATCCGTTTTATACTGGGAAGCAAAAGGTTTTAGATAGGGCAGGTCAGATAGAAAAATTTCATAAGAGGTTTCAAAAGGCTCAGGTAGCCGAAAAGGCGGCAAAGAAGAAATAAACAATGAGTAATGCTTTATTAGAAAAATTAGAAAAAATATATGAAAGATATAACGAGCTGGAGAAGATGTTGTCTGACCCTCTGGTGATTTCAGACTCCAACCGTTATACAGTATACATAAAGGAACACGGTAGTTATTCTAAGATAGTAAGTAAATATACCCAACTCCTTGATGTTCGTGCCAAAAAACAGGAGGTAGAAAGTCTCTTGGTTCAGGAGGGTGCCGACAGGGAATTGGTCGAAATGGCCCGGGATGAATTAAGGGAATTGGAAAAACAGGAGAAGATTATTATAGGAGAGATTGAGGACTGGTTTGTTACTGATGAGAAGATCTCCTGTAAAAATGTGATTGCAGAAATACGTGCTGGAACGGGAGGGGAGGAAGCTGCCATTTTTGCCGCAGATCTGTTCCGTATGTATGCGAGGTATGCAGAGGGACGGGGATGGAAGGTTGAAATCTTTGATAACAGTGAAACGGGTTTAGGTGGGTTCAAGGAGATAACCTTTTCTATCGAAGGAAAGAACGTATACGAGAGACTACGTTTTGAGAGTGGTACGCATCGCGTTCAAAGGGTCCCGCTAACGGAAGCGAGTGGTAGGGTACATACTTCAACGGCCACGGTAGCAATTTTACCGGAAATTGAAGAAGTAGAGATTGATATAAATCCCAATGATATAGTAGTAGATACATTCCGCGCATCCGGGCCGGGTGGACAAAAGGTTAATAAGACCAGTTCTGCCGTTAGAATTACCCATATTCCTACCGGACTTATTGTAAAATGTCTCGATGAAAAATCTCAACATAAGAATCGCACAAAGGCTATGCGTATTTTAAGGAGCCGCCTCTATGAATTGCTTGAAGGACAAAAGCGGAATGAGCGGGATCAGATCCGCCGTGATCAGATAGGAACCGGGGATCGTAGTGAAAAGATTCGCACATATAACTATTCACAAAATCGGGTTACCGATCATCGAATAAATTTTACTGTATACAATTTAGATCAGGTCATGCAGGGGTACCTGGATGAGATTATAGATGCTTTAATGACCCATTATAAGGAAGAACGGCTAAAAGAACTGGCGGTAAGCGTATAATGAGTAATAAAATAGTAGGATAATTTACTCATGTATTTTGTGTTTTAATGAATAATTAAACTGAAACAATCAGGTAGACGAGACTGATTTCAAGGGGAATCAGGCAATAACAATTACCTCTTTTCCATGTCTCAGAATAGAAATGTTTCTGAAAGATTAGAGAACGCATTTCCAAATATATATACCATATCCAACCTTATTTTTTGGGCGAAGAGTATACTGCAAAAGAGCAACATCGACTCTCCACGCCTAGATGCGGAAATTATTTTATCACATATCCTTCATTGCAAACGTATAGATCTCTATGTTCATCCTGACAGGGTTGTTGAAGATACGGTAGCTCTCACGTATAAGAATGCTATTCAAAAACGTGCATGGCGTGTACCCCTTCAGTATATCACAAACCATGAAGAGTTTATGTCAATGGATTTTTATGTAGATGAACGGGTATTGATTCCACGCCAAGAAACAGAATTGCTTGTAGAGGCCGTTATAAAAAAGTTACAGTCCACCCCCAGGAATCATGAGATTATCATTGTTGATATTGGAGTTGGTAGTGGCAATATTGCAATAACCCTGGCAAAAAAAATAGAGAACGCAAGAATATTTGCCATAGATATATCACCCGATGCCCTGGAAGTGGCGAATATAAATGCCAGAAGACATCAGGTTCTCGATAAGATAATATTTTTGTGCGGTGATATATATAAACCACTTGAGGGTTATAAGCTTGAATCAAAAGTAGATGTTATTGTATCAAACCCTCCTTATATTGCAACTGATGAATTTCACATATTACAAGAGGAGGTAAGGCGTTTTGAACCATACAACGCACTTGTTAGCGGCCGAAATGGATTGCAAATGTTCTGTCGTATTCTTAAGGACGCACATGCGTGGCTTAAGCCTGGTGGCTTTATTGCTATGGAAGTTGGCGAGAAACAAGCACAAAAAGTAGCACAGCTGATAGAGGATAGAGGATGTTTTCAAAAACCGGAACTCATAAAGGATTACCAACATATATATCGCATTGTTATTTCAAAAAGGCTGTAGTGAAAACATCGTATCTTCTCACCCACTTAGGGTAAAATTATTTAGTTAAATTTCGAAAATTCCGGAGGGAACTGTGGACAGGGTTATTATTGAGGGGGGGCATCGCTTGGAGGGGTGTGTAAGGATTAACGGCGCGAAAAATGCAGCACTGCCTATTATGGCAGCTTGTCTGTTATTGGATGGCCCATCCCGAATAAAAGGGATACCAAATATTGTTGATATCAAAACACAATCAGAAATATTGAGAAACCTTGGAGGGGAAATAAAAAGGCTTGAGGATGGAGCCCTTGGGATCATGTTCAGGGATGGAGAGAATGAAGATAAGTTTACAGCTCCCTATGAACTTGTCAATAAGATGAGGGCTTCTATTTGCGTCCTGGGTCCTTTATTAAGTAAAAGACGTAAGGCGAGGGTTTCTTATCCCGGAGGATGTGTCATTGGTCAGCGACCTGTAAACCTTCATATAAAAGGTCTTAAAGCATTGGGTGCCCATATTGAAACAGCAGAAGGTTATATACATGCTACAGCGAATGGATTAAAGGGGGGGGAATTTTCCTTTGCTGCGAAAACAGTGCTGGGAACTTGTAATATAATGACAGCAGCAGTATTAGCAGAGGGTACGACCATAATTGAAAATGCCGCATGTGAACCAGAAGTTCAGGACCTTGCAAATTTCTTAAACAGGGCGGGTGCCAGAATTTCTGGAATTGGTGAAAGCCGGTTAACTATTGAGGGTGTTAAACAGTTGCACGGGGTTGATTATGAAATTATTCCGGACCGAATTGAGGCAGGAACTTTTATGATCGCAAGCGCTATTACACAGGGTGATGTTACACTTGAGCACGTTAGAATAGACCATCTGGGTGCAGTAATAGATAAATTAAAAGAGACCGGTGTAGAAATAACGGTTAAGAAAGGAGATACTATCAGGGTTCAGGGGAATAATACATACCATGCAGTTGACTTGACAACACTACCATATCCGGGTATGCCCACCGATATGCAGGCCCAGTTTATGGCCTTGCTCAGTACTGCAGAAGGAAGAAGTGTTATTACAGAAAAAATATTTCCAGACCGATTTATTCACGCTGCTGAACTACGGAGGATGGGGGCCGATATTCACGTGGAAGGATCATGCGCATTTATACAAGGAACACCCTCATTATCAGGTACCCATGTCATGGTTTCTGATCTGCGTGCAGGTGCAGGGCTTGTTCTTGCAGGTTTAATTGCAAAAGGAACTACCCATATCCATCGTGTGTATCACTTAGACCGGGGTTATGAACAACTTGAGAAACGGTTGTCAGATTTAGGGGCAATCATAAAACGCATCCCTTATTAAATTATGGCTGATATTCCATATTTTATATAGACAATATGCTATAGTGTATAGAATTGATCGTATAGCAAATGCTTAATATGTTTTCCATTTAACATAATATTTATATAACTGTGCCATCAGTTGATTAGGAATAGAACTTGCGAGTTCCCCTGAACCGTATAGAATTTTAGTGTATAGAAAATGTGACTGCAGTTAATTTACATACCAAATTATTCATGAAATTCTGAAAGACGGTGAAACAGGAATTCTTTTCATCGATTATAAAACATACTATGATAACAAACGGTGATAGTAAGATACTTATTATCGATGATGAAATAGATTTATGTGATATGATTTCGTATATCCTTACCAAGGAAGGCTATACAACGTATGTAGCCAACGATGGGAATGCGGGATTAGAAACCTTCCACAAGATATTTCCTCATGTAGTCATTTTAGACTTATGCATGCCGGTAGTAAGCGGAATTGAGATTTTAAAAAAGGTTAAGGAAACGAACAAAGAGGTTCCTGTTATCATTATTACCGCTTATGGTGAGATTCGGTCGGCAATCGAGGCAATTAAGTTGGGTGCTTATGATTATTTTACGAAGCCCTTTGATAATGAACAGATCGTGCTGGTAGTAAAGAGGGCCATCGAAGAAAGGTCAATACGCCAGGAGATCCATACCCTCAGGACACAATTTAGCCTGGCAATGCCTTTATTTGAACAGATGGGGTCAAGTGCCGAGATTGAGCGGATAAATGAATTGGTGGACCGTGTTGCCCCAACTAATTTTACCGTACTCATTTATGGAGAAACGGGTTCAGGTAAGGAACTCGTGGCGCGGAACATTCATAATCGAAGCCCGAGAAGGGATAAACCATTTATTGTGGTGGATTGCGGATCAATTCCTGAAACGTTAATTGAGAGCGAACTTTTTGGATTTGAGAAGGGGACCTTTACGGGTGCGGAGCAAAAGAAGATAGGGCAATTTGAAGTGGCCTCCGGAGGAACAATATTTCTTGATGAGATTGGAAATTTACCAAAATCTATGCAGGGGAAGTTGCTGCGGGTGCTTCAAGAACGGCGCATCAGACGCCTGGGGGGCAATAAAGAGATAAAGGTTGATGTGCGTATTATTGCAGCAGGAAATGAACGGCTGGAGTTATTAGTAGAATCTGGAAATTTTCGAATGGATCTTTATCAGCGACTGAATGAATTTTGTGTTGAAGTACCTGCACTAAAGCAACGAAAGGATGATATTGTATTTCTCTCTAAGAGGTTTTTGGATATTACCAATAAAGAGCTGAATAAAAATGTTCGGGGGGTGAGCAGAGAGGCGCTAGAAGTATTATTATCACATGACTGGCCCGGTAATGTGAGGGAATTAAAAAATGTTATTCGACGTGCAGTTTTGCTAGCAAGAGAAGTTATAGAGCCCAAGCATCTTACGATAAAGACGCAAGAAACAAAACAACAGGATAGCTCCATGATGGAATGGCAATCAGACATGGTGCATAAGAATGAAGACTGTACGATTTCTCTGAATTTAGATATTAATAGCGGGAGGGAACTTTCTTTCCATGCCATGGTAAATAAGTGTGTTGAGGTTACTGAGAGAAAGATAATAGAGGAAGTACTCAAGCAGACGAATGGAAATAAAAGCCGGGCTGCAAAGATCCTCAAGATTGATTATAAAACTATGCATTATGAAGCAAAGAAGTACGGAATTAAAGTACGGACGAAGACGGAAATTATCACTTCGTAAACATCAAACAGGTGATGAGAAATTCATTAAATAGCAGGTGATTTTCATAAAGCAGTTGAAGAGGCGAAACAGAGAATAGATTATTAAATGGGAAGAATCAGCGAGTCACTTTCAAAAAAGGCATTATTAGGAATTATTAGTATCCTTCTGCCTATACTTATTACATTCCTCCTGAACTATAACCAAAGTAAAATACACTTAGAAAAACATATTACCAATGATGTAGCGAGTACTGCAGGGTTCTATGAAGAATATGTTTATCGGTTTCTGGAAACAGCTAAAATACGTACCAGGGATTTTGCCAATGATAGTTTTGTGAGAACCCATCTCTACAGAAAAATCCGCGGAAAACCTTCCCCACATGATATCCTTAGTAAGTACCTTATCAAAAATAAACTAACACTCTATCGTGATATAAAAACTATCCGTATCCTTTCATTAGATGGCTGTGTTGTTGCTTCAACAAACGCCAGTGAAACCGGGATGGATTTATCCCGTGAGGCCTTCTTTATGAAAGGGAAAGAGGCTGTTTCTGTTGTGGAACACATTACGGGAGATCACGGATTGTCTGAACTTGCAATTTCAGCCCCTATTTTCAGGAGAGATACATCGAAACCTATAGGTGTGATCGTTAACTTTATACAAATTTCAAAACTCAATGACATTGTATCCGGAGGGTATTCCGCAGAACCCGGGGGATTTAACCGCAAGAGGGCAGAATGGAAGACTATGGAGACTTATTTGGTCAACCGCAATAAAAAAATGATTGCAGGGTCTCTGTTCTTAAAGGAAAAGGATATGGATGTTGTAATGGAGCAGATAATCGATACATTACCAATTAATGAAGGTCTAACCTTACAGAAAGAAGTAAGAGGATTCTACAGAAATCATCGGGGCACAAGGGTGGTAAGCGCATCGGCATACATACCATTATTGAAGTGGATAGTTGTGGTTGAAGTTGATGAGGATGAGGTATTTGCCCCTATCCGGTACATCTTCGTCCATGCATCAATACTCGCAGCCCTTGTAATTGGTATCGTTATCTGTTTATTTGTTGGTTTCTTAAAAAAAGTAGTGAAGCCTCTGCGTATAATTTCCGATACTGCAAGATGCATTGCTGACGGTACATTTGACGTTCCTATTCCAGTTCAATCAGGGGACGAGATCGGGGTGCTCTGTAAGTCTTTTAATACCATGGCGTGTGATATCAAGGCGAGAACAGATGCACTGAAAAAGAGTGAGACGAGCCTCGCAAAAGCTCAACGAATCGCACATTTAGGTAATTGGGAATGGGATATTATTCAAGATAAAGTATATCTGTCCGATGAGGCTTTTCGTGTTATAGGTCTTGTTGCACAAAATGATACTATTACGTTTGATACATTTATAAGTCACATACATCCGGGTGATATGAAGCGTGTCAAGAAGTCGATAAGTGAGGCATTGGATAAAAGGAAATCATGCAATATTGAGTTTCGCTTAGCCCTTAATGGTAATGGAGAGAGGCTTATTCATGTTATAACTGAGATTGTACCCGATGAAGCAGGAAGGGCTGTCCAAATGATTGGAACGATTCAGGACGTTACAGAATACAAGCGAATGGAAGAAGAGATTCGTTTATTACAGGCCATGACAATGGCAATTTCCGAGGCAGAAGATTTCCACTCTGTACTCAGTATTGTACTCCGCAAGGTATGTAAGTATACTAACTGGGCGTATGGCGAGGCCTGGTTGATCTCTCACAATGGTGAATACCTTGAGTATGGTATAGCGTGGCATCAAGATCCTGGAGAACTAGAAAGACTGAAGAAAAGAAATACGGTACTTACCTTCCTTCAGGGGGCAGGTCTTCCCGGACGTGTATGGTTATCAAAAAAGCCGGAGTGGATATTGGAATCCGTAGTAAACAAGAATTTTCCTCATGCACAGTTCCTTAAGCAGTTTGGTTTCAAGGCTGCAATGGGTGTTCCTATTGTATCTCATGACGAGATTATAGCTGTATTAACCTTTTTCGTAAAAGAACAGCGCAATGAAGACGAGCGAATGATTAGACTTGTCTCATCAATTGCTGCTCAATTAAGTGCTCTCATTCAACGCAAGAGGGTTGAAGATGCATTACAGAAAAGCGAGGAGAAGTATCGTTTGTTGGTTGAACACATACCAGATGTTGTGTGGACAGCTGATCAGGTGGCGAATATAACCTTTATTGATCCAAAGGTAGAGAAGGTTTATGGATACGCACGAGAAGAGATCTATCGGACAGGCAATAGCCTCTGGCTTGGAAGAATACATCCGGATGACATTAAAAAAGTAAAAGAGGCATATGCGTTATTGTTCAAATCGAACAAGGTATTTGATGTTCAGTATAGGATTCGGAAAAAAGATGAAACGTGGGTCTGGATACATGATAGAGCAATGATTACCTATCATAAAGACGGAACGGTATATACCGATGGGATATCTTCTGATATTACTGAATACAAGCGAATGGAAGAACAGCTTTTAAAGTTATCCTGTGCTATAGAGCAAAGCCCAAATATCGTTATTATTACTGATACAAATGGTAATATTGAGTATGCTAATCCAAAATTTACTGAATTGACAGGCTATCGTGTGGAAGAAGTTATTGGGAAAACCCCGCGTTTTTTAAAATCTGGTAAAACACCACATGAGGAATATAAACGGTTATGGGATATCGTTTCTTCAGGAGGCAAATGGCGTGGAGAGCTTCTGAATGAAAAGAAAAACGGTGAGTTATACTGGGTGGTTATGAATATCTCGCCAATAAAAAATAGGGAAGGTGTTGTTACCCATTTTATCGGAGTAGCGGAAGATGTTACTCATATCAAACGGGCGGAAGAAGCAGAAACGAAACTGAGAGAACAACTGTACCATGCTCAAAAACTAGAATCTATTGGTACACTTGCAGGCGGTATTGCTCATGATTTTAATAATATCCTTGCTATAATGATAGGATATGGAAATCTGTTACGGAAGGAACTGGAAAAAGATAACCCGCTGATGATGTATGCTCAAAAAATACTTGCTTCTGCAGAAAGGGCTGTGAAATTGACGAGAGGTTTGCTTACATTTAGCAGAAAACAGCAAAATAACCCAAAACCGGTAAATCTCAGTGAAATTATAAAAAGGATTGAGAGTCTCCTCATAAGGATTATTGGTGAGGATATTCAGTTGAAGACCACGTTTATTGCTAAAGACTGTATTGTCATGGCTGATAGCAGTCAGATGGAACAGGTATTGATGAACCTTGTAACAAATGCACGGGATGCTATGCCGGATGGGGGGGTATTAACAATAGGTACAAAAATTGTAGAACTTGATGAGGAATATATAAAAGCGTATGGCTACGGTGAGATTGGAAAGTATATTCTCCTTTCTGTTTCGGATACTGGGATAGGTATGGATGAGGAAACCAAGAAAAGGGTCTTTGAGCCATTTTTTACTACGAAAGAAGTTGGCAAAGGTACAGGCCTTGGATTATCAATAGTATATGGTATTGTTAAACAGCATGGTGGTTATATTAATGTTGAAAGTAGACGAGGTAGAGGTACGACATTCAAAGTATATATACCCTTAACTGAATCAGAGATTAAAAAGACAAAACGAGAAGTCCATATTGCAAAGGGTGGTAAAGAGATTATATTATTAGCGGAAGATGAGGAAGAAGTTCGGACGCTTACAAGGGTAATACTTGAAAAGGCCGGTTATACAATTATAGAGGCACAGGATGGAGCGGATGCATTAAATAAATTCGTTCAGAATAAAGATGTAATTCAATTTCTTATACTAGATGTAATAATGCCAACCAAAGACGGTAAGTCTGTGTACGATACAATAAGGCATATGAAGCCAGATATTAAATCCCTCTTTATAAGCGGATATAGTGAAGAGATTGTCGATAAAAAAGAGATCCTTAAAGAAGGACTCCATTTTATTTCAAAACCTGTCTCACCGGATAAACTTTTGAAAAAGGTGAGAGAGATATTAGATAAACAGGATTCCAGATGTGCAAACTTATGAAATCATAAATAAAAAATAGAGGATACAATTATTGGAAGGGCCACAAATACTTATCATAGATGATGAGGTGGATATGTGTTGGGCATTGGAAAATATCATAACCTTGAGAGGTTACCGGGTATGTTCTGCAACGAGTGGAAAAGAAGGGGTTGCTTTGATGAAGCAGTTATATCAAAATGTTAGGTTGATATTCCTCGACGTTAAACTGCCCGATATGGATGGTATTGAGCTGGCAAATCTTATTAAAGAGTGTTGTTCAAAAGTAAAAATTGCTATTATCTCCGGATACTACTACCGCGATAGTGAAGCCATCTGGCAGGGTTTCGCCAGAGGTCTCTTCGATAGTTTTGTCGGCAAGCCATTTAGTATCTCCGAAATACGCTCAGCTATAGAATTCTCTTTCCTCTCATAAGCGATACTATTCAAATATGTTATGCTATATCTATTTCCCGTGTAAGATAGACGTCTTGTACGGCATGTAATATTTCAACTCCTTCATCCATGGATTTTTGGAATGCTTTTCTCCCGGTAATCAGCCCCATTCCCCCTGCCCTTTTATTTATTACCGCGGTCTTTACCGCCTGTTGTAAATCATTATTGCCAGAGGGGCCACCGGAGTTGATCAATCCAATCCTCCCCATATAGCAATTTATCACCTGGTACCGTGTCAGATCTATCGGATGACCTGTTGTTAGTTTTTCGTAGACAAAAGGATGCGTTTTACCAAAGTTGAGTACCTTGTATCCTCCATTGGTTACCGGTTGCTTCTGCTTTATAATATCTGCTTCCAGTGTAACCCCTAAATGATTTGCCTGGCCGGTTAAATCTGCAGATTCTTCATAATTAACCCCATCTGTTGTAAAATGTTCATTGCGCACATAGCACCAGAGTACGGTAAACATACCCAGTTCATGTGCATGCTGAAATGCCCTCGTAACCTCTTCTATCTGTCTTCGTGACCCCTCTGATCCAAAATATACCGTTGCACCAACCCCGGTAGCCCCCATATCAAATGCCTGTGTAATGCCGGCAAATAACCGCTGATCATGAGAATTCGGATACGAGAGGAGTTCATTATGATTGATTTTCATAATAAAGGGGATTTTGTGGCAGTATTTCCGTGAAACGGCACCTAAAACCCCCAACGTTGAGGCTACTGCATTACAGCCTCCTTCAATGGCAAGTTTTACAATGTTTTCTGGATCAAAATAGGCAGGATTCGGTGCAAAAGCAGAACCTGCTGAATGCTCCACACCCTGGTCTACGGGAAGTATTGAAAGGTATCCTGTACCGGCTAATCTTCCATGGTCAAAAACCATTTGTAAATTTCTTAAAACAGTATTTGGTCTGTTGGAAATAATAAAGGTTCGATCAACAAAATCAGCACCAGGCAGATGCAGGCTATCTTTAGGAATAGTGGTACATTTGTGTTCCAGGAGATACTGTGCATCTTCATCTAAAATTTTTGTAATCTTGTCAATCATATCAACCATTTTATACTCCTGTTTGCACGTATTCTTATGTCTCCTCTAACTTTTTTTTGACTCTGTCGAATTCTACCTGGGTTATTTCTCCCCGTGCAAAACGTTTTTCTAGAATTTCCAGAGGTGATTCTTTCGTCTCCGGAATATATTTATTTTGAGTACCTCTTTTCGTAGTGACAACGAGCTCATATTTTATAACCAGGTAAACCCCTATTCCAAGTACAAAAAAGAACAGTAACCAGGTAAACGGGTCAAACCACCAGAACATACTATCCCCCTTCCATTATCTAAAGGATATTGGTAAACAACAGATATGTAGGTATCTTATCTTGAAAATCATCATCCATGCCATTCTTGAAAATTTTAAACTTAACCTGGTACATACATTAGGTTTCATCTAATTTTTTTCTAATCCTATCAAATTCTTCCTCGGTAATTTCTCCTCTCGCAAGGCGTTTTTCCAGGGTTTCCAAAGCTGATTCCCCGGTATCCCTTATAAAGTCTCTTCTTCCATTCCTGGTGGTTAACTTTAATTTATACTTTATAACTAAGTAAACGACTACACCAACTACGAGAAAAAAAATCAACCAGGTAAAAGGTCCGTACCACCAAAACATGCTCATCTCTCCTTTAACTAAGGGGTATTGCAGGAATATTCTGAAATGCGAAATATGGTATTTTTAGAAAAGCTAACTCTGTAATTTCTGTTTGACCCTGTCAAATTCGTGCTCGGTAATCTCTCCACTTGCAAAGCGCTTTTTTAGGGTATCTATAGCTGATTCCTTATGGGTATTTATCCCTTGATGGTAAAGGCGCTCGGAGTTTTTAAACTTTTTGTACTCCATGAAGAAATAGAACACAAAACCAATTATCAACAGATCAATTAGCAAACCTGCCATGTAATTTCTCCTTCATTGCTAAAGATGTATGAGTATCCAGAGCAGGAGATAACTCGTACCGTTCTGTTTATGCATTAACATACATTATGATGATACATTCTATTATTTTCTGGTATGGAGAAAATGTTTTTCCCAGTATGAAAAATGACGTTCATTATGTACGTTCTTTTAAAAATTTTATAATTTGAGTGCAAAACGCAGGTAAATCATAAGGATTGCGCGAGGTGATCAGGTTCCCATCGACAACAACCTCTTTATCGATAAATTCGGCACCCGCGTTTATGACATCGTCTTTTATGGCACTAAAACACGTGGCCTTTTTGCCTTTTAATATTCCTGCCGAAACCAGGACCCAGCCAGCGTGACAAATTGCAGCGACGAGCTTTTTCTTTTGATACATGTTTTTCACAAACATATTTATTTCTTCATATCTCCGTAAAACATCCGGTGCATACCCGCCGGGGACAACAACTCCGTCAAATGTATTTACATCAGCTTCTTTAATTGAAAGTTCTTCTTTTGCGGGATATCCTTCTTTACTCTGATATGAGTCTTTTGTGCCCGTACCAACAAATATGGTTTCAATACCTTCTTCACGTAACCGCAGGTATGGATACCAGACTTCTAAAACTTGGTAATGATCCTCAATAAGTACAGCTACTTTCATTTATCACTCCTTCCCTAATTCATCAATAATCCTTGCCATGATAAAATCATTCTCTGTCAATCCCCCTGCTGCATGGGTAGTAAGGCTCACTTTTAATTTGTTGTAGATCAGTGTCATTGTAGGATGATGTCCCTGTTCCTCGGCGATAACGGAAATGAGATCGAGAAAATACTTTGCTTCTGTAAAGTCCTTGTATTTAAATTCTTTTGTTAGTTTTTTCCCATCAACGAGCTCCCAATCTTCGACCTGTGTTATGAAGGTATCAATCCTTTCTTTTGGAAGTGGCGGTATACCCCCCTCACAGGGTTTACAGCTTGAGGGGAATGCTTCTTCTACTGTAAATTCCGGGTTTTTTATTATCTCGTTTACATAAGTAAAAACATCATCATAATTTGGTGGATTCGTTGCCTCATCAACGATTTGAAGGTATCGTAGTATATTATTTTTATCTAAGATGATAACAGAACGTGCTAAAAGATTGAGCTCTTTTATCAGGAGGCCGTAATTAATACCAAAGGAAGAATGCTTGTAGTCAGACAGAATTGTGGCATTTTTAATATTGTTCATCTCACAAAACCTTTTCTGGGCAAAAGGTAAGTCTTTACTAATACCCAGAATTACGATATCCTCAGAAGCCCGGGCAGCCCTTGTATTAAACTCTTTTACTTGTGAATCACAAACAGGTGTATCTAAGGAGAGAAATGATGTGATAATTTTGATTTTTCCTTTAAAATCATCTAGGGTTATTTCCCTGAGTTCATCGGATACCGTGGTAAAGTTTGGTGCTTTTGCTTCTTGTTTTAGCATCCTTCCCACCAAGGTTAGGGGTTTTCCTTTAAAGTTTACTGTCTTCTGCATACATACTCCTTCTTTATTTTTTCCCCGGAACTTACGCAAAATCCTGTAGTATTTCCCTGATATCAATATTCTCTATTGGCTCCCCGACCAAAGGAGTTCTTTTATTCAGTCCTGATTTTTCTTCAAAGGTGTCCTTTGTGTTGAATGATACGCAGGGCTGAAGCACATCTGTAAGGGCAAAACCTTTATACTGTATCCCTAAAACAATTGCACCTGATATAATGGGGTAATTTTGCAGCCTGATCTATGCCAGAAACAAATAAGATATTTCTGGGATCTCTGCCAAGTTTGGCGACAGACCTTTTAACTGAATTGACAAATATCTCACCGCCCCCCCGTTTCTTTTGCTATGTTGTACATGGGTATATCAAAGAATATATCATTTTCTTCCGTAATGTTAAATCTCTTTTTATCGAGGATAATCACACCGCCTTTTGACAATGTTTCTCTGTGGATGCCAACACTATTGTTATCCAGGGCTGCCATAATGTCTGAACTCTGGCGCAAGGTATATAAAGGTTTATCAGAGACCCTTATCTGATAAAAATTATTACCACCCCGTATCCTTGACATGTAATCCTGGCTGGCGAAGAGATAAAATCCGGCGCTCCTGGACACCTTACATAAGGTTGCTCCTACGGTCTGCATTCCCTGACCTGCTTCTCCGGCTATTTTTATGGTAAGTTCATTATCCATCACAGCATTGTTACCTCGGTAGTGAATAAACGTATTGTATTTTCCTGGAGATTTTTTAACCACTTGCCTGGAGAATTCTTACGTTGTTACCTGTATACAAAGCTCTGTTCTTACTCTTGATGTGCAGGAATTTCAGGCTTGTGAGTACAGAACGAAGATGCTCTTCACTCCCCATCAAAAAATTTGAAAAGTATTTAAGATTATAACCCGTTTATCCTGAAAAATCTATGCCAATAGACAAAAGAATATAATTATATTTTGTCTTTATAAAGGGTTACGGTATTTTTACTAAAGAAATATGAAAAAGAGGTGAATAACTATTATGGTAAATATCAGTTTTGAAAAAATCTGAAAAGTGAGACATGGCACAAGAACGTGACATTGCAGAGTTGGGACATGACACAACAAGGGAAGAAAAAGCAGAATGACACAAGCTGTAAGCAGATACGATAATGTTACGATCCTCCATGAATTCTATGGCGTTTTTGTAGCCCCGGGAAGGATAACAGCGACCTGGGTAAATTTTCCTTCAACACTATCAATAATAAGTTTACCGTCGTGATCCCTGATTATACTATGGCTAATGCTTAAGCCCAATCCTGTTCCTGAACCCCTGGGTTTGGTTGTAAAAAATGGATCCATCACCTTATCTCTTGTGTCGGAGGGTATACCGGTGCCGTGATCATAAAAGATAACCTTTACATATAAACGATTATCTGTTGTTATTTCTACTCCTGAAATCTCAAGGATTTTATCATTATGTACCTTAGGATATTTTTGGTTGAGTGCATATCGTGCATTACTCATAATATTCAAAAAGACCTGTTGAATCTGTTGTGGATGCACAATAACCCCTGGCAATTCTGAAGGAATATTCACTTTTAACCTGATGCCCTCTTTTCGTAACTGTGCCTCTGACAGAATAAGGGTATCCACCAGAATCTCATTGATACTGACAGTGTCCTTTCTTTCGTTTTTATTACCGGGCCTGGCAAAAGACAAAAGTCTGCTCACTATGTTCGCTATACGATCCCCCTCTTTGATAATCCTTCTGGCAAGATCTTTTTCCTTGCTTCCATCCATGCTCTTGTTAAATAATATCTGGGCACAGTTGATGATGCCGGTTACAGGATTATTGATTTCATGGCCTACACCCGTAGCAAGCTCTCCCAGTGCTGCCAATTGTCGGTTGTGTATAGCTTCTTTTTCCAGTGCGATTTTCTCAGTAATATCCCAAAAGATACTTAATATACCGATAACGGTGCCATGTTTGTCTCTCACAGAAGTCTTAATGGTATTGATAATGTGTTCTTTTCCATCCCTGATATATTTTTCCTGTAATTCCTCTGTTTGTCCTGACTTCATAATTCTTGCATCATCTTTTCTGTATTGATCAGCGAGTTCCTTTGGATAAAAATCGTAATCTGTCTTTCCAAAAATTCCATCTGACGTAATATGTAAATCCTTCGCGTAATTCTCATTGCATGACACATAGGTTGAATTTTTATCTTTATAACATATTTTTTGTGGAAGATTCTCAAGAAGCATTTTATGTTTACACTCAGTCCTGGAGAGTTCCTCGCTTGCCTTTACCAACGCTGATGTTCTTTCCATCACACGCTTTTCCAGGGTTTCATTGAGGGCTCTCAAATCTTTTTCTATTCGTTTACGTTCGGTAATATCTGTTGCCACACCGATAAGACCGATGACTTCATTATCGGGGTTGTAGTGCAGAGAAGATCTTACTTCAAATATCACCCCTGTTAATTCGATAATCATGGTAGATTCCTTACTTTTGAGGGCATGTTCGAACTTTTCTCTTATCTCTGAAACCTGTGTGTCGAATACATCAAAAACCGATTTCCCTACAAATTCTCCGGGTTTGATCCCTAGGGCATCTAAGCCTCTGCCTTCAGAAAGCGTAAATATGCCCTTTTTATCCAGTGCCCATAAGATAACAGGTGCACCGGTTACCACAGTGCGGAGACGTTCTTCGCTTTTGCGCAGTGCTTCTTCAACACGATTTTGTTTTGTTATATCCCTGGCAGTTCCTATAACTCCTGTAATCTTCCCCTTTTCATCCCTCAGGGGAAGATTTTTATACTCACAAAGTATCCCGGTATCTTTAAAACGCAGTTTATATTGCGGGCTCTCTCCTTTTAGTGTTCTTTGGTAGACATCCATTCCTTTTTTCTGGTTCTCTTCATCAAAGAGTGGTGCAAACGGTTTTCCTATGAACTCCTCAGGTTTATGGCCTGTTAATTTCTCAAAAATACAGTTTACGAATAAAATATTTCCCTGTGTATCACAAATATATGCAAGATCTTTTATTTCTGAAAAGAGGATTTCATATTTTTTCAATCTCTCTTCCGAATGTTTGCGTTCAGTGATATCGGATACTACACCATGGAGATGTAAGGTACCATTTTCATTTCTTTTCACGATAACACTGTCACGTACCCAGCGAACCGTGCCGTCTGGTCTGATAATCCGGTATTCATCTTCTTCATGGTGTGACTGGCCGGTCCTGATTCGAACGGTGGTTTTTTCCAGTTTGGTACGATCGTCAGGATGAATGGTACTGAACCAGCATTCTGGTCCCTGCATATAAAATTCGGGCGGGCGGCCGGTAATTTTTTCAACTACCGGGGAGTAGTAGTGGTGACTGATTTTACCTGTCTCGTCAATTTCGGCACTCCAGAGATAATCAGAAATTGAATTAGTTACCTGACGGAGCTTGATCTCTGTCTGGCGCAGTGTTTCCTCTATTCGTCTGCGCTCTGCAATTTCTTCCCGAAGCTCCTTGTTAGCTTTTGTAAGTGCTGCGGTCCGTTCTCTTACCTGTTGTTCGAGGGTATCGGTAAGGTGCTTGAGCTTCTCTTCAGTCTGTCGTTGTTCTTTTATTTTTATCTGCAGTTCCTCATTTGCTTTTACTAATGCTGCTGTTCTTTCTGCTATGCGTTGCTCAAGGGATTCGTTGAGTGCCCTTAACTCCTTTTCCATTTGCTTGCGTTCGATAGCGTACCGGATGGAACGGATTAATGAGCTAATTTGTAACTGGTTCTTTGTGAGATAGTCCTGTGCCCCTTCCTGAATCGCCTGAATGCCTGCCATCTCATCGGCAAGACTTCCTGTCAGGATAATAATTGGTACTTTTACTGCGTGAGGGAGGACCTTTTTCAGTGTGTCAAGTCCTTCGCTGTCGGGAAGGTTAAGGTCAAGCAGTATGATATCGAATTCATGGTTTGCAAGCATTTCCAGTCCAGAAGAAAGCCGGTCTGCATGTTCAAACTCAAAATAGGTAGTACCCGACTCTTTCATCATTTCTTTTATCAATCGAGCATCGCCCGGGTTATCTTCAATAAGCAAAACGCTGATTGGTTTTTCGCTCATTTTCTATCCTCCTGGCAGTGTTACGATGGTAAACCAAAAATTCTCAATAGCCTTTACTACCATGATAAATTGATGAAAATCAATTGGTTTTGTAATGTAACAATTTGCATGGAGACCATAAGACCTGAGGATGTCTTCTTCCGCCTTCGATATAGTCAGAATTACCACAGGGATATTTTTCAGAGTTTCATCTAATTTTATTTCTGCAAGTACCTCTCTTCCATCCTTTTTCGGCAGGTTCAGGTCGAGTAAGATTAAGTCTGGACGGGGGGCATTGGTATGTGTACCCTTTCTATACAGGAAATCCATCGCCTCTACGCCATCGGTGGCAACATGCAGATTGTTTCGAACTTTAGATTCTTTAAGTGCCTCTTGCGTTAAACGGACATCGCCGGGACTGTCCTCTACTAACAAAATTTCAATAAGTTTCATACTCTTTTCTCTGTTCATAGGTATGTGTTTCTCCTTTTATTGGTAAGGTAAAATAAAATGTTGTACCTTTCCCATACTCTGATTCTACCCACATTCGTCCGCCATGGCGGAGTATAATCTTCCTGCATATCGATAACCCAAGACCAACACCAGGGTATTCCCGTCCATGCAGACGTTTGAAAATAGTAAAGATGCGTTCTTTATATTCCGGTTCAATACCGATACCATTATCCCGTACAGAGAATATCCATTCATTTCCCTCGGGCCTGGCTGAGATGTGAATACGGGGAGGCTCTTCTCCGCGAAACTTAATAGCATTGCTGATAAGGTTTTGGAATACCTGGGGAATCTGTGTATCATCTGCAAGTACAACCGGCAGTGGATCATGGGTGACTGTTGCATTACTCTCCTCAATAGTTATTTTCAGATGAGAAAGAACCCTTTTCAGGATAATCTCACAATCTGCCGGTCCAAAGTGCTTACCACGGGTATCCACGCGGGAGTATTCCAGGAGGCCGTTAATTAAATTCTGGAGCCGGCTGGCTCCGTCTACAGCATACGCAATAAACTCACACGCGTCTTTATCGAGTTTGTCCTTATATCTTCGTTCCAGTAACTGAAGGTAACTGGATATCATGCGGAGTGGCTCCTGCAGGTCGTGTGATGCAACATAAGCAAAATTCTGTAGTTCTTCATTGCTTCTGTTCAATTCAGCAGTGTAACGTTTTAACTGTTTCTCCACACGTTTGCGTTCTGCAATCTCTTTCGAAAGTGCATCAACTGTGGCAAGTCTGCCTGCCATAGCGTTAAAACTTCTCGCTAAAATACCGATTTCATCATTGCGGTTGACCTTTACCCGGTAATGTAACTCTCCATGTGCAAATTTTTCCGTTGCACAGGTGAGATCCTTGATTGGTCTTGATGCTGAGACGGCAAAGATAATACCTATGCCCGTTGCAGCTGCCATACTTGCTACGCCTAAAATCAACGCGGTGATGCCCAGCATTTTTAACGGTGCAAATGCCTCTCCCTTGTCTATCTCTGCTAAAAGGATCCATTGATATTCCGGTATATATACTGAAGTACCGACGATAGGTATTCCCCGGTAATCCTTATAGATACCAACGGTTTCTTTTCCATCCTGGATAAACCTACGTACCGCTTCTGTATCTACTATCTGTGTAAGAGATGTTTTTTCGGTGAATCTCGATTCTGTAAGCATAATCTTATTTTTATCAACCAGGTATACCTCGCCTGTTTCCCCCATCCCAATACGGTTGGTTGTAATTTCATTCAGAGCTGCAAGGCGGTAAATATTGACAATAACCCCGCGTGCATCAGTATTATTGCTGAATGTAATTGGTGCAGATATAGCTATAGAGTTGAGGCCAAGGATTGGTGAATAACGTGGTTGACTAACGTATACTTCTCCAAATTTCTTGTGTATTCCTTGTATAAAGATATCCTGATCGGATATATCGATACCAATGAATCCCTCATGGGTAGATGAGATAATCTTCCCGTATTCATCTGCAATGACAATTCCTACAAGGTGACGATGCTGAGGAAGGTTATTCTTTAGGAGATACTCATTTAATCGGGTTATCGTACCTTGTTGAAGGGTTTTACCACGAATAATCTTCTGAAAGGCATTCTTGATAAGCCCATCGGAACTGAAAGCTATTGTCCGTGCTTCTTTTATCTCCATAAAGAATAAGAGATTGATCTTTTTCGATTCAGTAACAGCCTTTAATTGATTCAAAATCTGATGTTGTAAGGCACTCCTGGCATTGATGTAATATACTATGGTAATTATGGCAATAGGGATGAGGGAAATGCAGAGTGCAAAAAGGAGTAATTTGCTTTTAAATGATAGAGTTGAATGTATTTTCAATGCTTTATGATATTATAGAATATTTATAATCAAGATTTAACAGGAGATTTGTATTATTTAATGAAATGAAGATGGTTATAAATAAAAACCTGAATGCAAGTAGTGGCAGCAATAATTTAGGTTTTATTTATTCCGGTTAAAATTGGGAATTGAACCTGGGCTTTTCTCCTCTTCAAGATAAAAAATAATATATTGCTAAATTCTATTGTTGGTTTTCTCTAAACGTATCATACCTTATGAGGGTATCTTATACCAAAAAATTCTACTGCAAAATCCATAAGTTAATATATTAATCTTACTGTGAACAGCATCTTTTGACAAGTTTTTTTTACTATTTTACATGAAGAATGGGAATCACTTAGGACTCATATTCTTCTTTTATGATAACGCTCTTCTGATATTTTCTATAACTAAGAATGTATCAAAATAATGTATGAATGAGATTGCTTATAGCAAGAACTGTTTGCATTGTATGAGGAATGTATGGTATATTTTCCTAGAATATTTTACCTGAATTCTGATTGAGGAAGGAATAGTTATGGATATCTTAAAACAAGTAGCGGAATTGAAAGAATTCTTAGGGAAGGTGTATTGTTTTATCGAGGAGAACGAAGATGCATTCGAGAATGGTGCTGAAGCTGAGAATATGAAAAATGAGACATGGAAGTGGATGCAAGAATTAGGTAAATTTTTACCCGAGGTATAATTGAAAAAGGAATAAATGCTTATGACGCGACCAATGTTTTATGAGTTCCGGCCGCAAATGCCTGTTAAAGCATCGACGGGTGTAACCCTTACCTGTAAGAGCTGGGATAGTGAGGCGGCATTACGGATGTTCATGAATAGTCTTGATCCTGATGTTGCCATTCAACCGGAAGAGCTTGTTATTTATGGAGGGAGTGGCCGTATTGCGAGGAATTGGAAAGAATACCAGAGGATTATCAATACCTTGAAAATACTCAAGGAGGATGAGACGCTCTGTATTCAATCGGGTAAACCGGTATATGTTGCAAAGACCCATGAGCTGTCACCCCGTATCCTTATAGCCAACTCGAACCTTGTCCCTGCATGGTCTAAACAGGAAGTATTTGACACCTATGATGAAAATGGCCTTACCATGTACGGTCAGATGTCGGCAGGAGGGTGGATGTATACCGGCATTCAAAATGCCCTGCAGGGTACTTATGAGACCTTTGCGGCTATTGCAAGAGTGGCCTTTCATTCAGAAACACTGAAAGGGCGGTTTGTACTTACCTCAGGTATGGGAGAAATGAGCAGTGCCCAACCGTTGGCAGTAACGATGAATGAGGGTATTGTTCTGTGTGTGGAAGTACGAAGGGAACGAATAGAGAGAAGAATGAAGCAGGGTTGTTGTGATAAGATGACGGATAATCTTGATGAGGCGCTTCAATGGGTCTTTGATGCAAGATCTCAGCAGTATCCTTTATCGGTAGGTCTGGTTGGGAATGCTGCTGTTGTTTATCCTGAACTGGTAGAGCGAAATATTACCCCTGATGTTGTAACGGATCAGACACCGGCCCATGATCTCATGTCTTATGTACCGGTAAGCAATATACATGAGCTTGACAAGCTGAAGAAGAACAGGCGGACTTACCGGGAAAAGGTACTCGATGCCGTTATTGAGCAGGCGAAAGCGATCTTAAAGATGCAGAGAAATGGCGCTGTATGCTTTGATTTCGGGAATAATCTCAGGTCACAGGCAGAGGCGGCAGGCGTTTCTATGAGGGATTCTGATGGTCGTTATTGGTATCCGGGTTTCATATCTGCATTTCTGCGACCTTTATATTACCAGGGAAAAGGCTCGCTTCAATGGGTGGCATTATCAGGTGATGATGGAGACATTGAAAAGATTGACGAGGCAATTATCAAAAATTTTCCTGAAAATACGCCCCTTGTGAAATGGATAAAGGTGGCGAAAGAAAAGATACCACACCTGGGGCTTCCTGCCCGGGTTTGCTGGATGGGACATGATGATCGTATCAGGGTGGGCCTGATTATTAATGATATGGTGAGGAAGGGTAGTGTAAAGGCACCGGTTGTTATTTGCAGAGATGGTCTTGATGGCGGGTCAGGTGCCTCTCCCTATCAGGAAACTGAGAATATGAAAGATGGTAGTGATGCTATAACTGATTGGCCAATACTGCACGGTATCCTCAATAGTGCAAATGGTGCTACATGGGTAAGTTTTCACCAGGGGGGTGGCGTAGGGATTGCCAACTCTCTTCATGTTGGTATGGCTGTTGTGGCTGCAGGTACGAGAGATGAAAAAATTGAGAGGATTTTTATGGCAGACGCTGGGATTGGAATTGCGCGATATGTAGATGCAGGATATGAGGCTGCTGGAGATGTGGCGAAAAGAAGCGGGATAGTGATACCTGAAGCGATATAATTATACCTCCTTTTATAGCCGCATCCCTTTCGGGCGCGTTTCCTGGTAGAGTGAGGAACAATGCTGTACTCTTTTCTGATCCTCACACAAAGCTGCCAGGACATCACAAGAGAAAGAAATTGGGAAGTTGAGAAGACGGGAAGTTGTGAATATCATAATTTCTCAACTTCTCAACCTCCTAACTTCACACCTTCTGCTCCCTTTGCAACTCGGCGTCCTGGTGTGATTACACCGCTTCTCCTGTACGAATGCGGTGAATGATCATATTGTTTCTATGATATGTCCGAGTTTTTCCTTCTTCGCCCGGAGATAATGCTTATTTTCCTCTTTAGGCTCTGTAACAATAGGTAGTCTTTCCACGATTTCAAGTCCGTACCCTGTAAGAGCAGCAAATTTCTTCGGGTTGTTTGTAAGTAACCGCATTTTTGTAATACCCAGATCTCTCAAAATTTGTGCACCGATGCCGTAATCACGTTTATCAGCAGGGAAACCGAGTTTTTCGTTTGCCTCTACAGTATCGAGTCCCTTCTCCTGGAGGAGGTATGCGTGGAGTTTATTTTCAAGGCCGATTCCACGGCCCTCCTGCCGCATGTAAAGCAGAATGCCTTTTCCCTCTTTTTGAATTGTTTTAAGGGTATTGTGGAGCTGTTCCCCGCAGTCACATCGAAGGGAGCCAAAAATATCACCAGTTAAGCATTCGTCATGGACCCTTACCAGTACAGGTTCTGTATGTAATGGAGCCGGGCTGTCCCCATTTCCACTTCCATTGCCGATGCCGAGGCAAAGGGCCAGATGAAGATATTCATCAACGAAAGAGCGATAGAGGTGAAGGGTAAAATTTCCATAGAGGGTAGGGAGATTTACCGCAACCCGCTTTTCGATGAGCCGTTCCTGCTCATGCCGATATTTGATGATGTCAGCAATAGTGCAGATTTTTAGCTTATGTTTTTCTGCGAACTTTTTGAGTTCAGGAAGTTTCGCCATGTTTCCGTCTTCTGTCATGATTTCACAAATAACAGCAGCAGATTTGAGACCTGCAATACGGGTTAAATCTACTGCGCCCTCGGTATGCCCCGTTCTTACCAGTACTCCGCCTTTTTGCGCTTTCAGCGGAAATATATGACCGGGTCTGACAAGGTCTTCTGTTGTTGTGTTATCATCAATAACGGTTAATATTGTTGTTGCCCGGTCTTTGGAGGAAACCCCTGTGGTAATATCCCTTTTCGCATCAATAGAAACAGTAAAAGGCGTTTGAAAACTTGAGGTATTGTTTGCGACCATTGGGTACAGATTAAGTTCTTCTGCCCGTTTGGCACTGATTGCAAGACAAAGAATGCCGCGTGCATGGGTAAGGATAAAATTAATGGCATCCGGTGTAACTTTTTCAGCTGCGATGACTAAGTCCCCTTCGTTTTCACGGTTCTCATCATCTATAAGGATGATCATTTTGCCCTGTTTGAGGTCATCTACAACCTCTTGTATTGTATTAAATCGCATTAAAAGCCCCTTGTATATGCTAGAGAAATAGTATGACTTTTCCATAATAATAGTAGTAAAAAAGGCGGGAAATGTAAAGTTTTTTGTGTCTTATATTCGGAAAAGAATTGCTACGGTGTATCTTTTCAGGGAATAGTGAACTTTAACTGTTTTACACCTTTATACATATAGAGGAGGCCGGAAGCAAAAGTAAAGACAATTGCTGTCCACCAAATAGCTACGAGGGCCGGGAGGGGAATATGATTTCCGACAAACACAGATAGAACGGCAATAATTTGAAGACCTGTTGATGCCTTACCGAGTATCGTTGGCTGGCAATTCATCCTTCCTGTGATAATAATCAATGCTGCAGTACCAAGTATCAGGAAAAGATCCCTGCAGACAATAACGGTTGGAATCCAATTAGGAAATCTTGGCTCCGGCCAAATACGGTCTGAGGAGAGTATGACGCAGGAGATCATAAGTACAAGCTTGTCTGCAAAAGGATCAAGATATTTTCCCAGATTCGTCGTCTCATTTCTCCTTCGTGCTACATAACCATCCAGCATATCGCTGAACCAGACAAGAAGCATTATAAAAAGACAAGCATATCGGTAATGGTTATTATGCTGCACTTGTGTTATACAAAATACAAGTGGAGGGATAAAGAAGATTCTGCTAAGACTGATCTTGTTAGAGAGGGTTAACATGAGAAAGCCTCATACTGAGAAACCTCTTTCCTTGAAAAAATTCCTTTGTATAAAGGTGTTTTAAGATAGAAGATACTCGTGATAAACTCTTTATGATAGTAAAGTGTAGCAGCCTGCTAAAGGTATTGTAAGGATATTTATGAAAAATTTGCTCCAATCTCTCCGTTATTTTATTTGATTCTTCTGCGAGGCCAACACAGATCGGGTAAAATAAGTGGCAAAATCGAGCCTAACAGGGTTTGTGAATCCTGATAGTGCTATAAATAATACTAAAAGTAATATAGCAGAGGCGTCGTGTTAGTCAAGGAAAAACTTTGGCTTGACATCATTCTGTTTTGTTTGTAGGATTGAGCGCTTATCGGTATCTTTAGCTGATTATCCGGTTGGGGTAATTACGAAAAAATAATGTTGAACGAACAGAATCATATTATGGTAAAGTTGAAAAACTTGTTATAATCAGAAGTGAGAAATTCAGGTGAGAGGCATTCACGCATGCCTCATTTAATATTTATAGAGATATAGTAAAGATATATGTTTATCGATAGAAAAAAGGCAATACTGGTTTTGGCGGACGGGACGATTTTTAAAGGGTATTCTCTCGGTGCTTCTGGCGAAACCATCGGCGAGGTAATCTTTAATACCAGCTTAATGGGATATCAGGAGATCCTCACTGATCCATCGTATAAAGGACAAATTGTGGCTATGACATATCCTCTTATTGGTAATTATGGGATTAATGAGGAGGATTACGAGTCACAGAAGCTGTTTTTGGAAGGTTTTATTACAAAAGAATGCAGTCCTTTTCCAAGTAACTGGCGTTCGCAAATGAGCCTGGATGAGTTTCTCAGGAAGAACGGAACTGTAGGCATTCAGGGTATAGATACAAGGGCATTAACGGCTCACATACGGGATTTTGGTGCTCAACAGGGCATTATTTCAACTACGGATTTTGATGTCCCGAGCCTTTTGAAAAAAGTACACTCATCTCCGGGATTAGTCGGAATAGATCTGGTAAGTGCGGTGACATGTAATGGGTTCTACGAATGGAAAGGAAGAGGCGAGGATCAGGAGGAGACTAAGAGATACAGAATTATCGTTTATGATTGTGGTGTGAAATACAACATTTTGAGGAGTTTGTATAATGCTGGTTGTTCAGTACGTGTGGTTCCTGCCGGCACGCCATCCCAGGCTATTTTAGATATGGATCCCGATGGCATTGTACTTTCGAATGGTCCGGGAGACCCGGAGGCTGTTCCCTACATGATTGAGAATATAAAAGGTTTGCTTGGTAAAAAACCCATATTCGGAATTTGCCTCGGTCACCAGCTATTAGCAGTTACCCTGGGGTTGAAATCATATAAACTGAAGTTTGGACATCATGGTGGTAATCAGCCAGTAATAGATCTTGCTACCAAAGAAGTGAAGATTACTGCCCAGAATCATAGTTTTGCAGTAGAAAATCCATCTCCGGAGGCTACTTTGCATAAAAGTCTTTATGGTGATGTAGCGATTACCCATATCAATCTAAACGATAAGTCGGTAGAAGGGCTGAGATGCCATTCGGTACCAGCCTTTTCTGTACAGTATCACCCGGAAGCATCACCTGGCCCACATGATGCACGTTATTTATTTCAACAGTTTATCGATATAATGAGACAGTAAAACAGAGAATGCCGAAAAGAACTGATATAGAAAAAATCCTTATTATTGGCTCTGGACCAATTGTTATTGGTCAGGCTTGTGAGTTTGATTATTCTGGTACTCAGGCCTGCAAGGCACTCCGGGAAGAGGGATATAGGGTCGTCCTGGTAAACAGCAATCCTGCAACGATTATGACAGACCCTGAGGTTGCTGATAAGACCTATATCGAACCAATTACCCCTGAAATGGTAGCAAAGATCATAGCTCAGGAGCGTCCACAGGCATTGCTTCCGACTTTGGGCGGGCAGACGGGTTTAAATACAGCCGTTAACCTTGCAGAGAAGGGGGTGCTGGATGAATACGGTGTAGAACTGATTGGTGCCAAACTGGATGCAATCAAAAAGGCTGAAGACCGGTCATTATTTAAGTCTGCCATGAAACAGATTGGCATTGCTGTACCTGAAAGTGATTATGCCCACTCATATGATGAGGCGATGGAGATTATTGAAAAGATCGGTTTCCCCGTGATTATCCGTCCTTCATTTACTCTTGGAGGTGCTGGTGGAAACGCTGCCTATAATATTGAAGAATATGATGAATATATTAAGACAGCCTTAGACGCTAGTCCTGTCCATGAAGTACTTGTGGAACGTTCGGTTCTGGGATGGAAGGAGTATGAACTGGAAGTAATGCGCGATGTGAAGGACAATGTTGTAATCATCTGCTCTATTGAGAATTTTGATCCCATGGGTGTTCATACAGGCGACAGCATTACTGTAGCTCCTGCCCAAACCCTTACCGACATTGAATATCAATACATGCGGGATGCAGCAATTAAGATTATTAGAGAAATAGGGGTAGAGACAGGTGGCTCTAATATCCAATTTGCCGTTAATCCGGAAAATGGGGAAATGCTGGCAATTGAGATGAATCCCAGGGTCTCAAGGAGTTCTGCCCTGGCTTCAAAGGCTACGGGGTTCCCTATCGCTAAAATTGCAGCGAAGCTTGCAATAGGTTATACCCTTGATGAGATTCCTAATGATATTACCCGTTATACCCCCGCCTGTTTCGAGCCTACGATTGATTATTGCGTGGTCAAAATACCCCGGTTTAATTTTGAAAAATTTCCGGATACTACGCCAGAGCTTACTATCCACATGAAATCTGTAGGCGAAGTTATGGCAATCGGACGTACCTTTAAAGAGTCCATTGGCAAGGCTATTCGTTCTTTGGAAGCAGGAAGGTATGGGTTTGAGAGCTTTTTGCCTTCGGGAAGTGATAAATGGTCACAAGAACAACGGCGGGAATTTTTGAGTGAGAAATTACTGGTTCCTCATCCTGACAGGTTGTGGTACATTGCTGATGCAGTACGCTCTGGTATGAGCCTGGATGAGATATATAAATGGACGCATGTCGATCGGTGGTTTCTTTATAATATAAAGCAAGTATTAGATTTAGAGAATGAAATACGACAAAGATATTCGAAAAGTGTACGGGAAGATAGCACACTTGAGATGGACAGGGAAATGGTAATTGCGGCCAAACAATGCGGATTTTCAGACGAATATTTGGCGCATATCTGTAATGTTGACGAAAGGACTATACGGGAGTACCGCAGGAACGTTGGGATTAGACCTGTATATAAACATGTAGACACCTGTGCTGCGGAGTTTAAGGCATTTACTCCTTATTTGTATTCTACGTATGAAACCTCCTGTGAGGCAGAGCCTACTCAGAAAAAGAAGATTATCATCCTGGGAAGCGGGCCTAACCGTATCGGACAGGGAATTGAATTTGACTACTGTTGTGTTCATGGGGTTTTTGCATTAAGAGAATTAGGGTATGAGACAATTATGGTTAATTGCAACCCGGAGACGGTAAGTACCGATTATGATACCTCAGACCGGCTCTATTTTGAGCCACTTACCCTGGAGGATGTTCTTGAGATTATCGATAAAGAAAAGCCTGAGGGTGTTATTGTCCAGTTCGGGGGGCAAACACCGTTAAAATTGGCCGTACCCCTGGAGAAGGAGGGTATTAGGATATTAGGGACATCTCCGAATAGTATCGATATCGCAGAAGACCGTGAACGGTTTGCAACCTTAATGAACCAGCTAGAATTACGGCAGCCAGAAAATGGTTATGCCCGTTCAGGCGAGGAGGCAAAGATGGTTGCCGGTAAGATAGGCTATCCGGTACTCTTACGTCCTTCCTATGTCCTCGGCGGAAGGGCTATGAGAATTGTTTATGATGAAATGGGGTTAGAGGATTATATTGCTCATGCCGTACAGGTTTCACTGGAGCACCCTGTCCTGATCGACCGGTTCCTGGAGGATGCGGTAGAGATTGATGTCGATGCTGTTTGTGATGGTAAAGAGGTATTTATTGGTGGTATAATGGAACACATTGAAGAAGCTGGTATCCACTCGGGTGACAGTGCCTGCTCGATACCACCGTACTCTATAAATGATGACATTATCCACGAATTAAAAGAACAGACCCGGACGATTGCTCTGGCATTGAATGTCGTGGGGCTTCTTAATATACAGTTTGCGGTTAAGGACAAGACGGTATATGTACTGGAAGTTAACCCCCGTGCCTCAAGGACAATACCGTTTGTCAGTAAGGCAACTGGTATCCCTATGGCGAAGGTTGCCGCCAAGGTTATTGCAGGGAAGAGGCTGAGCGAACTTAATATTTCCATGATGGCAGGGTTGAAGCATATCGCGGTAAAAGAGGCGGTTTTCCCGTTTTTAAAATTTAAAGAAGTTGATACGATATTAGGTCCTGAAATGAAATCAACAGGTGAAGTTATGGGACTTGATGTAGATTTTGGTCGTGCCTATGCCAAATCACAAATGGCTGCAGATTGTAAACTTCCGCTCATGGGTACTGTTTTTATCAGTGTCAGGGACAGGGATAAAAAATCCATGATATCCGTATCACAAAAACTCTTGCAGATGGGTTTTAAAATCGTTGCCACACAGGGTACCGCACGGGTACTTTCTGAACATAATATTTCGGTTACACCAGTTCTCAAGGTAATTGAAGGACGACCTAATATTGTTGATCATATCAAAAATAATAAAATTCAACTTGTTATTAATACGATAGAAGGTAAAACAGCTCAAAATGCCTCCTATTCTATGCGGCGCACAGCCCTTGTTCACCGGGTTCCTTATTTTACAACGATTGCCGGGGCCGTGGCTGCTGTAAAGGCCATTGAGGCACTCAAAAATGGAAATCTTGATGTTAAACCCATTCAGGAGTATTATTATGGAACATAACCGGTATTGTATGAAATACCCTCAATATTGAGGAACGAATCTGCGATGGATTACATTCCAAATACTGAACGTGATAAAGAAATAATGCTGAAGGAAATGGGTGTATCTTCATTTGAAACGCTTCTCGAAGGTATTCCTCAACCATTAAGGGAGTTCTCCCTGTCTCTTCAGGAAGGTCTAGCGGAACCACACGTACTGGAAATTTTAAAAGAACTCAGTGAGAAAAATTTTAGTACCGGTAAGTATATTTCTTTTCTGGGTGCAGGGGCTTACGAACATTACATTCCGTCATTAGTAGATCATTTGGCATCGAGAGGCGAGTTTTATACCTGTTACACACCGTATCAGCCTGAGGTAAGCCAGGGTACACTTCAGGTAATCTATGAATTTCAAACATTAATATGCGAATTGACAGGTATGGATGTGTCGAATGCTTCTCTGTACGATGGTTCTACTGCTTTAGCGGAGGCAGCGCTTCTCTCTATACGATTCAATGAGAAAAACAAGATTGTTCTCTCCCGATCGGTCCATCCGGAGTACCGGCAAGTAATCGCAACGTACCTGAAAGGGTTACGTACTGAGATTGTTGAGGTAGGCTCACCTGAAGGGATAACAGATGTTGATCAGTTGGACAGGATTATCGATGACAGGACGGCGGCTGTGCTGATACAAAATCCGAATTTTTTTGGATGTGTTGAGGATATGGAGACCCTTTCTTCTATTGCCCACAAACACGGTGCACTCTTTGTCGCCTGTGTAAATCCTGTTTCCCTGGGTATATTAAAATCACCAGGAGAATATAACGCCGATATTGCTGTCGGAGATGCCCAGGTACTGGGTAATTATTTGAATTACGGGGGGCCTTATTTGGGATTCTTTACCGTAAAAAAAGAGTTCTTGCGCAAAATACCAGGAAGGATTGCTGGTGAAACGGTTGATAGCAATGGGAGACGATGTTTTGTCCTTACGCTTCAAGCCAGGGAACAACATATCCGACGTCAGAAAGCTACTTCTAATATTTGTACCAACCAGGCGCTTCTTGCACTGAGGGCATGTATCTATCTCTGTGCATTAGGAAAACCGGGTATAAAAGAACTGGCACATCTTAATATACAGAAGAGTCACTACGCCTGTGAGAAATTGAGTGCTTTACCTGCTGTGAAACCGCTATTTAAAAAGCCTTTCTTTCATGAGTTTGCTGTAAAGATTCAGGGTAACTATCGTATAAATACGATGAATGAACATTTATTAAAAAAAGGGATTATAGGCGGATTAGAGATTTCCCGGTATTATCCGGAGTTTGATAATAGTGTGCTTTTCTGTGTAACAGAGACAAAAACGAAGGAGTCGATTGACCGTTTAACAAAAGAGCTATCTCAGATATAAAAGGATGAGATTATGAAACAAACCGAGTCATTGATATTTGAGAAATCGTCCCCCGGCAGACGGTGTTTTGTTTTTCCCGCCTGCGATGTACCGGTTAAACCAATAACAGATCTTTTACCTCAAAACGTACTGAGAAAGGACGATGCCGAATTGCCCGAAGTCTCAGAAATTGATGTTGTACGGCATTTTACCAGGCTTTCCCAGAAGAACTATTGTGTAGATACAAATTTTTATCCGTTAGGTTCATGTACCATGAAGTACAATCCCAGGACGAATGAAGAAACGGCGCGATTAGAGGGTTTTACAAAGGTGCATCCCTATCAGCTCACAGAACAATGCCAGGGTACTCTCAAGGTATTATATGACCTTGAGCAGATGCTTAAAAATATCTGCGGGATGTCTGCCTTTACATTACAGCCTGCAGCAGGCGCTCACGCTGAATTAACAGGCATGCTGATCATTCGTGCTTACATGGAAAAAAAAGGCGAGAAGAGGCATAAGATTCTTATACCTGATTCGGCTCATGGTACAAATCCTGCCTCTGCTGCACTTTGCGGTTATGAGGTTGAATCGATCCGGTCGGGTAGAAATGGTCTTATTGATGTAAAAAGACTCAGGGAGGTTTTTACCCATGATACTGCGGCAATAATGATTACGAATCCGAATACCCTTGGTTTGTTTGAAAAAGATATCCTGGAGATCTGCAGGATTGTTCATGATTGTGGAGGACTTGTCTACTGTGACGGAGCCAATATGAATGCATTGCTTGGTATTGCCCGGCCAGGGGATATGGGGATAGATATCCTGCATCTGAATCTTCATAAAACCTTTTCTACGCCTCATGGGGGAGGAGGTCCTGGTGCGGGTCCTGTTGGCGTTACTGAAGAACTACAATGTTTTTTACCTGTACCAAGGGTTGAAATGATAGATAGTACATCGGGCGGAGATACCGAAAAGGAAATACAGAAGAAATACATCTTCAATGACAATTATCCTGATTCAATAGGAAAGGTCAGGGCATTTTATGGGCATATAGGTATGATGATCAGGACATATACCTATTTGCTGTCTTTGGGCAGGGAAGGTGTTTGTAAGGTTGGTAAATATGCTATCTTAAATGCTAACTATTTACAGCACAAGCTTAAGAAATATTATCATATACCTTATGATAAGACTTGCATGCATGAATTTGTTTTGTCAGCTACTAAACAGAAGAAGAAAGGTGCTTCTGCCTTAGATATTGCAAAGGGACTGCTTGATTATGGTTTTCATGCTCCGACGATTTATTTCCCGCTAATTGTAGAGGAGGCTATCATGATAGAACCTACAGAAACTGAATCACGTGAGACATTAGATGCCTTCGTTGATGCTATGATTCAGATAGCTGCTTCTATAGAACAGCGGCCTGAGGTAGTAAAAGGATCACCAAAAACTACACCTATAGGCCGCCCTGATGAGACAAAAGCGGCCCGTGAACCAAACGTAAAATGGAGTAAAAAATAGCATTTCCCCGGCTGAAAGTGCAGGTTGGCGTTATTGTACTGCACTATTTCCATCATCTACTGATATAATCCTGCGCCGTACCGGTTTTTTACTTCTTATTTTCTTGTCATAGAGGCTTATAAACATGATGGAGAGGAGAAAAAAGATAAACCCGCCGCATACTACACGAAGATTTTCAGAACCCGGATAAATAGCGTGAGTTTTCTGACCTAACAGACTGCCAATCAACAGGCTGACAAGAGGTACAACAAAGAGGAGCAGTATGCTTTTGTACGGAGAATTCTGATGTATATACAATGTTACTTGCTGCCCTATACTTACACCAGGAATTGTGTCTACATCTAAAAGGTTTTGTTTGTTTCCTATCCCTGCACAAGCACTACAATTTTTACACTTATTTACATTAGGCCTTACTATCTCTACCGTTGTATGGTTGCCGTTTATGTGTTTTATTATTCCTTTTTCGACAATATCCCTTTGGTTAAACATATAAACTTATCGTAATTAACTTTCCTGGGAAGGCTGTATGTGTGTTTTTGCTGCATTTCCGACCTTTTCCCGCATTAACTTGCCAACTTTAAATACTACAACATTTTTAGAGGGTACAAAGGCTACTTCTCCTGTCCGTGGATTTCGTGCCTTTCGGGCAGCGCGCTGGCGTATTTCAAAGACCCCGAAATCACGCAACTCAATACGGTTACCCTGTGCAAGCTCTGATATGATCTCGTCCAAGAACATCTGTATTGTTTTCTTCACGATCATATGTGTATTATCAGTCCTTCTCGCAATCTTTTCACAAAGGTCCCTTTTTGTTGTTGTTTGCATTACAATTTCTCCTTTTATAACAATGAGTAAGTAAGTGGTAATTTATGGGAGAATCCAATTATAAAACTCTTTAAAAGTAATACCACTAAATTCATACCACCTCCTCTGGTACAGCGAGGGAAATTAGAAAGGACAGTTTTTGGTCTTAACTAACTTCTAGAATTAATAGTTATGATTAATTCCCGAACATATTATCAATTCAAAAGAATAATGTCAACACGAATTTAACACTTTTAAAAGTCTAAATTTAAGATATATCCCATGAGATTAAGAATTCGTTTAAATTGGAAAATATCTTGACAGGTTGGGAATAAATGTGCTATGGTAGAAAATTCAATCAAGAAATTATAGAAAAGATATATTAATTCTTCTATGCGTATTAATTCTCTAATGAATAGAAGTATATTTTGTGAAAATGTATCACTATACTATGATATGTTCAGACCTAAAGGAGGTAGGTAATTATGAAGGTTAAGATCAGAAATAGTTCCCTAAAACATAAAAAGATGTGCGGTTTCAGGAAGAGGATGCGAACAAAAGGCGGACGTGCAATATTGAAGAGAAGAAGGAGGATTGGCAGGAGACCACTACTCGATGTATAAGATGTATATGAAATAATAAAGACCTTAAATATCAAAATGAGATATTTAAGGTCTTTTCCGTTTTTACAGGCTTGTGATTACTCTGTAATTACTATTGCTTCCACTGGACATTCTTCCGCCGCTTGTCTACAGGAATCCTGGACATCAGGTGGAACATCCGTATCTTTCGCTTCGGCAATATCACCCTTCATATAAAAAACTTCCGGACACGTCTGTGTACAGAGTTCACAACCAGTACAAACATCTGGATCTACTTTTGCTCGCATACTTTTCTCCTTTTAAAATATATGAATGAATTATTATGAATGAGAAGATCTGTTACTCCTTTTACACCTCCCTTCTTAGATTATAAAGCCAGAGATATTATCTAATTTCACTCCTTCCACGGCTATTTCTGGCGCTAGTACAACTTCTTCGCTACCCCAGACAGTTGTTTGTTTTTTATCTTTTGATACAGCAATAATATTCTGTAATATATCTGCTATATTATTATTAATCCTCACGGTATTGGGTTTTAGAGGTTTATCAATTTTACCATCTTTTATAAGATATGAATCAGCAACAATGGTACTCGTAAAATCTCCTGCAGCAAGGCCGTTGATAGGATAGGTATACCAGATTCTGCCGATATAAATACCATTGTGTACTTTTGATAAGAGCGCCTGATAATCTACCTCTTCTTTCCCTTCTATCACGATGTTGGTAGGACATATTCTTGGTTGTATAGCATAGCTTCTGCCTCCTGTATGATATCGAAATCCATTGCGTGGTATAAATGAAGCAAGATTATTCTCCAGTTTTCTGGCAAGATAATTATTGGCAAGAAATCCTACGAGAAGCCCGTTATAAATGAGGCCTGTTTTTCCGGTAGGAATTCCCTCACAGGTGATTTTCTTACTGCCAACTGCACCTCGTATTGTACCATCATCGTAAACATTTAATAACTCAGACGCAATCTTTTTACCTAATTTTTTGAGAAAAGGGGTATCTGATGCATTTATTGATGAGAGGCTTACGGCTGGAATTATAATATTTGAAAACAGGTCGGTTACTGGTTGTCTTCCAAGAATAACTGTGTATGTTCCTGATGAAATTCTTTCCCCACCGATGGTTTTTACTGCACTCCTGGCTGATTCACGCCCCGCTTCTTCAGGATTAAAATCGGATATATGAGTACTCGTATTCCAGCCTGTACCTTTAACCTTGTCCTTTTCGATCATGGAGGTTATATTCGTTGTGAGAATGGTGGATTCATCGAAGTCATCGATGCCCTTTGTATTAACGATAGCCATTCGTTCTTTCATGATAGTGATATCACCACCAATGATAATTGATTCGGTAAATTGCTGCTGACTGTATTCTGTTAACGCCCCCTGTAATCCTTGCCAACCCAGGTCAACAATCGCTTCATCACTTATTTCCATTACTGCCGGGTCATGATACTTTTCAAGCAACGGTTTTCCTGCAGGTACTGGTAACGATATAAAATCGGGATCATGTATGATATTTTTTTTTGCCTTCTGGAATGCCTCTGAGATGCCTTTTGGCGTTAAGTTCTGAGATACACTTCCATACGCTACCTTTGTCTGTTTTCCTGTATGAAAAACAACAAACAGGCCGATGCCACTCGTCTGGGTTGATTTAGGTTCATGGATACCATTGCAAGGGATATCAGACGTGTAGTTCATGCGCACTGTTATATGCTCATTCCATGAGGCAAAGATTTCCGCATCAGCAACATCTTTTTGCTGTTTGATGTAGTCTAATCCATTATGAATACAATTTCTCAATTCTTCGATTGTTATCATAACTTATTGATGTCCCGCTAATCGTGCTTTGGATCGCAAAGTTGGACCACCGTTTCCAACTCGCATGGTCTGCATAGGCTGACCTTTTCCACAGTTAGGTATAGGAAATATCTGAAAATCGTTTCCTACTGCATCGATATTCATTAAAAAATCTTTTGAATCGGAGGTGATACCACCTTGTCTGTAAAGTGTTGTAATATGTCCATCTTCTATTCTGTACACCTTTTGTGCCGAAATGCGAAAATTCTCTCTCGACTCACTGATAGATGGGATCCGGTGGTTAACAATATAATACCCGTCTTTCACCTCAGCGATTATTTCTGAAGGGGATATATTTCCATTTGCAAAAACCGTGTTTGTCATCCGGACAAGAGGAACGGAATAGGGTTCTGTTGCCCTCATTGAACCGTTTGGGGGCTGGTCAAGAATCGCAGCATGTTCACGGCTGTTCATAAAACCTTTTAATATCCCATCTTCAATCAGGTTTACGCGTTGAGCAGGTGTCCCTTCGGCATCATATTTATAATGACCGTACCCATTTATCGTAGGATCTGAATATGCTGTTATAAGGGGCGATGCAATCTGTTTTCCCAGTTCATTATCATGAAGGTCTCGAAGCAGCCAGGACCGGCCTGCATATGCGGTTTCCAGCTTTAATGCCCTGTCTATTTCTGTCGGGTGGCCTATAATCTCATGAACTAAAAGTGCATTAAAATGAGGGTTTGTCACCACGACAACCGGTTCACTTGTGGCAGGTAGGAATTCTGCATCGATAAGTTCGAGTGTTTCGCGTGTCCTTAACAGGGCAAACTCCGTTAGTGACTGCTGGTACACGTTTTTACCTTTGACAACTTCCCATCCGCGAAGGTCTCCCAGGGTATCGTAATATGTTTCCGGAATACCGCCTGTTTTCTGGGCTACCACCGCGATTGTTCCCTGTGTGAGTGTATATGCCTGGTCAATGCAAGCACCTTCCGTACTGCAAAAGAGCTCCCTATGTATGCCTGTATGGATATCTACGTAGGTGTATTGTATGTTCGGGGAAACGGAACGCATATCGTGTGATATTTTTGTAGAGAGGGCAGTGATGTCTTTCGATGGTATATTCCTCGGGTCTTCATCAAAAACGGCATGAATTGTGTCATTATGGATATCAATCCTGGCCAGCCTTACCTCTGTGAGCGATGGAGCTATCACTCTAAACTCAGCCTTTTTCCTTGCATTGGCGATAGCCCTTGCGTAGGCACTATTTATGCCTGAGGTAAGTTTCCTGTAAATACTTTTGGGGGTAGATTCGGTCGTTCCTAATTCCTGGCCGTAGTATCCCCATGCACTTACTTCGCCAGCTAAAACCCTGATTCCAAAAGAAATAGGGGTATTTTCACCGGCACTCCTGGTTTTGCCATCTTCAGCACAGGCATATTTTCTTTCATCGATACCAATCCTGATGTCGGCATACTTACAATCTTTTAATGATTTCGCCTGTTGAATGACTTTTGTAACCGCATCTTTTATAGTATCAACAAATATAATCTTTATACGGCTTGCGATGGGGCTCCTCCTTGGCAGCAAAAATTATAGGATCAATCACAATTTTGCACAAATGAACAAGCAGAACAAAACGAATACCAAACCCAGGATTTTAGAACAAAACGAAGTCTATTTAACAAAAAACTTCTCGTTTTTTCCATAAAAATTTATATTCCGTAAGCGAAGTTGACCGCACGCGGCGTTTATGGTATCACCTTTTTTCTTTCGTACCGTAACGGTAAGACCATGTTTTTTTAGTATCCTGCAGAATGTATTGACCGTTTCTCGATATGGTGGCTTGAAGTTAAACTCTTCGATTGGGTTTAAGGGAAGAAGGTTGATATTGCACTGGATATTCCTTAATAAACGTGCCAGGGATTCGGCATCTTGTTTTGATGCATTAACTCCGTCAATTAATGTATATTCAAAGCTAATATCCCTCTTTGTGATAGAGAAATATTTTTGTGCTTCCCGGAGGATATGTTGAATGCCCGTTTGCTTGTTTGATGGGATTATCCTTGACCGGGTAATATCATCTGCTGCATGGAGTGATATTGCAAGGTTTAATTGAAGCCCTTCCCGGGCCAGCCGCTGTATACCATTCAGAGTACCAACTGTTGAGATAGTAATATGCCTTGCACCGATACCCAGCCCCCATTCGGCGTTCATAATTTTAACAGCTCTGATGACATTATCATAGTTTGTAAGTGGTTCACCAATACCCATAAATACAATATTTGTGAGACGTTCATTGGGGAGGAGGTGTTTTTTGCAATGGAGTACCTGTTCTATGATTTCACCTGTTGTAAGATTTCTTTCTAAACCTCGTTTACCGCTTGCACAAAATCGACAGGCCATTGCGCAGCCTACCTGTGTAGAGACGCATGCGGTAACCCTTTTATCTTCTCTCAAAAGAACACATTCAATTTCATTTCCGTCAGATAGGCAAATCAGGAATTTCTCAGTTCCGTCTCCTGTTTTGATAAGGGTGCCGATCTTTGTCTGAAAGATTTGGCATTTTTCTTCAAGTTTTCTTTTCAGATCTCCGGGCAGGTTCGACATCTGATCAAACGCTGCTACCCCTTTATCATAAATCCAGGAGAGGATCTGTTCTGCCCTGTAAGCGGGTTCACCTATTGAGATGCAAAATTCCTCGAGTTCGGTGATCAGCATATTGGTAATGGATAAAATTTCAGTTCTGTACACAAATACCTTCAATTATAGTGAAATTTTTATAAATACTTTACATTTTACATAATTCATATCTTTAATATCCCTTTAGCCTTTCCGTAAATTACTTAAATTTTATCAAATCAGCAATTGAAATAACATGTTAATTTATTCGAGGAGGTATATTCCTTCACGTCGCGGTAGAGAATGGTCTTGGGAGGGTATTCAGAAAGGTAAAGAAAATTGCTGTAAAAGTCCTGGTGTAAAATGAGACTACGATATCCTTCTGAAAGATAGTCTAACCATATGCCCAAACTCTTCTGACTTGAGCACGATAGATGCTATAGAAAATACGGTAAGTGCGGATAGCATGGGAACAAATAACCGGAGTCCTTTATAAAAGAGACTACCGTCTCCATTGAAATCAGGAAATATCCTGAGGACATACCAACAGGTAAATGCCATTGCTATTGAAGCAACCATCGTTTTTTGTAGTGAGATGACCACTTCCTTTTCTATTTTAATATGAAGTCTTTTCTGTAATATGATCGTGAGGATAATAATCTGAGTAATGGCACTGATAGCGGTGGAGAGGGCTAAACCACCTTCCTGCACTATCCAGATAAGTGAAATGTTTAAGATAAGGTTTAAACCGACGCATATCGCCCCAACTTTTACTGGTGTAACGGTATCTTTTACAGAATAAAACGCACGAATTAGTACATGAAGCCCGCAGTATGCCCATATTCCTATGCCATAGAAGAGGACAACCCGTGATGTTCTGTAAGCGGATTCTGCATTAAATTGATTTCTTCGGTATAGAAGGTCTACAATGGGTTCCCGGAGCATAATGATACCCAGAGATGCAGGAATGCCGATGAAAAGAATAAATTTTAATGCCTTATTAAAGGTTGCTGAAAAATTACCCCAATCACCCCGAACTGCATGGGCGGAGAAGAGTGGAAATATGGCTGTTGCCATGGCGATACCAAAAACGCCCAAAGGAAACTGGATAAGCCGGTCGCTATAATAGAGTACGGAGGCAGCGCCAATTCTGAGAGGGTACTGTATAGTCATACCTGCAAAATGAAAATAATCCGGTCCGCTTTGAGGAGCAGAAAAACCAATGGCAATGACGCTGTCAAGTAAAACGTTAATCTGGACAATGGCTAGTCCAAAGACAATTGGTGTTATACGGGATAAAACCGGTTTTAGTCCCGGATGCGAGAACGGGAGTGCGGGCCGGTAGGATATCTCTTTCTTTCGGAGTATGGGAATATGAATACCTATCTGGATGAGTCCTGATAAAAATGTTGCTATAGCAACTGCGTAAATCATCTTTTCCAGGGTATCTCCTGTGTAAGGGGAAAGGATAGCCCCCAAGATCCAGCAGGTATTCATAACAATGGGGGTGAATGCGGGCATAAAAAAATGGTGGATAGTATTGAGTACAGCCCCTATAAAAGCTACCAAACAAATACATAAAACGTATGGAAACATAATAATGAGGAGTTTATAGATAAGCTGCCATTTTTCCTGGATATGGAATATCTTTGGAATTACCAGGAAGGAGCCCTCACCGAGCAGGACAACACCTCCCAGGATGATAATAAGCAATGTAGCAATAGCATTTGCAAATTTCCAGGCTTCTGCACTCCCATGTTTTTCAATTTGTTCTGTGAAGACGGGAATAAAGGCTGCACTCAGGGCACCCTCTCCAAAGAGCCGCCGAAATAGGTTGGGAATCTTAAAAGCAACAATGAAGGCATCCCATACCATACTTGTTCCGAAGATACTGGCACAAATTATGTCTCTTACAAGTCCAAGGATGCGGCTGGTGAATGTACAGATGCTAATGATCCTTACAGAGCGGAATAGACTATATGAACGTGATATGGTTTTCATAGTATCTTTTGATATTTTTTCAGGTAATAATCAACATCAGAAATGGGGTGTTTCGGTAAATTTGATGGAAAAAAAGGTGTTTAAGGCGATGGAAAAGAAACAATGTATTTCCCAATAGTGGCTTTCATTAACAGTTTGCAGTGGTTTTTATACTATATACATTCATTTCAGAATAGTGTATTTCTGCATTTATATAAGAGTATCTGATGGTATAACACTTCCTTTTGGCACGATAACAATATGGTCACGAATCATATAATTCTCTGCATCAAACTGTTCAAGATTCTTTACATTTTTTATTGTAACATGTTCTCCTATATGTACATTCTTGTCAATAATGGCTTTCTCTATATGGGAGTTATTTCCTATTCCTACATTAGGTATTCTTTTAAACCGATTTGCCCTGAAATTAGATTCTGACTCATAGTAATCCGCTCCCATGACGATAGCGTCTTTGATAAGGGTGTTTTGTCCGATGATACTCCTGATTCCTATTATAGAACTCTGTATATCAGCGCCATGAATAATACATCCATCTGCGATAATGGAATGGCTAATTTTGCACTCATGGATCTTGGATCCCGGCAGGAATAACGGGTTCGTATAAATAGGTGCTTTTTCATTAAAGAGATTAAAACTAGGGGTAGGCGAAACCAGCTTCAAACCAGCCTCATAAAATGATTTTATTGTTCCAATATCTTCCCAGTATCCGTCGAAAAAATAAGTAAATATCCTTCTTGTCTTAATAATATCCGGAATAATTTCTTTACCAAAATCCGATTTCTTTGTTTCTTGTAATATTTCATTAAGAATATCAATATTGAATACATAGATACCCATAGAGGCTAAAAGGGTACGGTTTTGTGCCTTGATACCATGTCTTTCAAAGGTAGATGCAGGTAATGAAAAAGAATCAATGATCTTTTCATCTTTTGGCTTTTCTGTAAAATCAATGATGCGTCCCTGTTCATCTATCTTTAAAATACCGAGCTGCTGGGCATCTTTTCTTTCTGCAGGAAGTGCTGAAACCGTTATTTCTGCATTCATTCTGATATGTTCTTTGATAAACTCCTGATAGTTCATCCGATAGAGTTGATCACCAGAGAGTATAAGAACAAAATCAATGTTTGGTTGGTTAAAAAATCGAAGATTTTGCCGGACAGCATCGGCAGTACCCTGATACCAATCCATACTTTCTATAGTCTGGCTCGCAGCTAAGATTTCAATAAACCCCTTAGAGAAATTATCAAATTTGTACGCCCTTGTGATATGGCGGTGAAGGGATGCCGAGTTAAATTGTGTGAGTACATAAACTTTATTCAAACCGGAATTTAAACAATTACTCACCGGAATATCGATGATCCTGTATTTGCCGGCAATGGGAACGGCAGGTTTCGACCTTTCCTTTGTCAAAGGATATAACCTCGTTCCGCGTCCCCCTCCAAGAATTACAGAAATTACATTATCCATGTCTTTCCTTAATAGAAAAATCTACTGTATTTCTTATAATTTAAATTTGTAGCTAAGAGATTTGTAAAAAGTTTTACCCCATGTATTCCTGTTTATAGGGAAGGAATAGATGGGGTAATTTTACTAAATTTATCCTCCTGTATGACAATTAAGAATAAAAAATAGTCTAACATAAAATCTTATATATTCAAGATAATTACGAAATATAAAAGAAGGGTTATTAATTAATTTAACAATACTTAACTTACGGAATGATCATGTGTTACTTTTGACCTTGCAATTGGTAATTTGTTTTGATAGTATTCCTTAAATTATTTTGGTTAATATACTTGAAATAACTGCTGTTACGTAAGGGGTATTGATATTTATAAGAATTTTTCGGATGGAACCAGTATATTGTTCATATTTTTTATCTTGGGGCTTATAGTTGGAAGTTTTTTAAATGTTTGTATTTATCGAATTCCTAGAAAAAAATCTGTAGTATCGCCCGGTTCGTTTTGTCCAGGCTGCAGTACACCCATTCGGTGGTATAATAATATTCCTGTATTGAGTTATATCCTGCTTCGAGGACGTTGCCAGACATGTAAGTCGAGAATATCCATACGTTATCCGCTTATCGAATTATTAACAGGATATGTATTTGTACACCTGTATTATGTTTTTATACAATCTCGACATGAATCTTTTTCTATTTTTCTTATCTATAGTGTTCTTTGTTGTGCTCTTATCATATCAACTTTTGTAGATTTGGAATTATTAATCATACCGAATGAGATTACATTTATAGGTATTCCCCTTGCCCTTGTTCTGAGTCTGGTGTTTCCGGGATTACATAATGCCCCTCATACCTTAAGGAACTTTTCACTTATAAATGTTAATCGATTAGATGCCTTTGTAGCATCTCTATTCGGAGTGCTTGCTGGCGGCGGAATGATATTTCTCTGTAGTATTCTGGGAAAATTGGCGTTCAGGAAAGATGTTATGGGTTTTGGAGATGTAAAACTTATGGGTATGGTTGGAGGGATTGTCGGCTGGAAGCTTTCTGTCGTGATTTTTTTTGTTGCCCCTTTTTTTGGACTCCTCATGGCTGTTCCTGTATTGGTATTGAAAAAGAAACACCTGATCCCTTATGGACCTTTTTTATCATTAGCTACACTTGTTTGTATTCTTAAGCAAGATTATTTTATAGAATTTATGAATATGTATGCTCAAATATTTACCATACTATTTACAGGTTTCCACTCATAGAGAAGAGCATCCGGTTACGTCGGCAAAAAATATTCAGATCTGATTATTGTATGGAGCAAATAGGGTAGTGGCTTTTGTAATTTATGTTGAAAGATAATACTTTTTTATCCTAACATCGAAGGATTTTAATCGGTACTTTCAATCTTAAAGCTTGCCATGAGCAAAACGAATGGTTATGCCGTTTGCTCAAGCGGGGGTTCCGGTTACCTAACCGGAGAAGAGGGGGGAATGGTATATGGTAAAAAAGCAAACAGTGCGTAGTTTTTGTTTTGTCGGGATAATAGGAGTACTTGTTGCGGGTGCTGGCTGTGCTGAGGTGAAGAGGTTACGGCAGGAAAACCAGCAGTTACATGAAAATGTATCAAGCTTACAGATGGAGAATGCAGGATTATCATCAACCGTTGACCAATACCAAAGGGAATTAAGTCGGCTTGAAAATGCAAAAAGGGAACTTGAGGCCAAGTTACAGGATACGGGAGCTACGGTAAGGGTAAAGAACGGAGCAGTTTCTATCTTGCTGCCAGGTGCGGTATTATTTGATCCTGGTCAAACAATATTACGCCCAAAATCCAAAGCAACACTTAAAAAAATTGCTGGTATTATAAAAACTGAAGCGCCGCAAGAGATTATCAGAATAGAGGGGCATACGGATAATGATCCTATTAAGAAACAAAAGGACAAGTATAAATCAAACTGGGAGCTTTCTACTGCGCGGGCTGCGGCCGTACTCCATTATTTGGTAGACGAATGCGGCATTTCTCCTGCAAAGGTTTACATTGCTGGTTTCGGGCAATATCAACCTCTCGCAGATAATAGCTCAAAAGCTGGTAAAGCAAAAAATAGGCGTGTGGAATTTGTCATTGTGCCAAAGGGTGATGGATAGAATTTTGTTATGATTGTGATTGTTGATTATGGGATGGGAAACCTTCACAGTGTGAAAAAGGGTTTTCAGCGGTTTGGTTTCACGGTAAAGGTTACTGACAGTCCTGCTGAAATTAAAAAAGCGGATAAACTGGTCCTGCCGGGGGTCGGTGCATTTCAGGATGCTATGAACGGCTTACGGCAAAGGGGGCTCATAGGACCAATCATGGATTGGATTCAGTCAGGTAAACCATTTTTGGGGATTTGTCTTGGATTACAATTATTATTTTCGAGGAGTTACGAAGATGGCGTGCATGAGGGATTAGGAATTATTCCCGGTAAGGTAATTCAGTTTGATTTTTCCGGTGTTGAGAGGAATACGGAACTAAAGATTCCACATATGGGTTGGAATCAAATCAGCTTTCAGAAAAAGGATATACCTCTTCTGAAGAACGTGCCTGATAATGCTTATATGTACTTCGTGCATTCTTATTATGTCTGTCCAGAAAATGAGAATGTTATTGCAACACAGACTGAGTATGGTATCCGTTTTACCTCCATGATCTGGTATAAAAATATCTTTGCAACACAATTCCACCCGGAGAAAAGTCAGCAGAATGGATTGGCTATCCTGAAAAATTTTGGTGATTTATAATGGGTACATTTATTGCAGCGAAAGAATAATGTATTTCCCTTTATTTTCTTTGATAATGAATTGGAACCGTAGGGTTAAAAGTGGTTATTGTTCAATGAAAACTTTGTATCTCATTCAGGTAAGAAAGATATGCTTATCATTCCGGCAATAGATTTGAAAAACGGTAAATGCGTACGATTGACACAAGGGCAAAAGGATGCCGAGACGGTTTTTTCTCATAATCCCGTTGATATGGCTAAATCATGGCAAGACCAGGGTGCTGAGTATCTCCATGTAGTTGATTTAGATGGTGCATTTGAAGGTGAACCGAAAAATCTCTCCCTTGTCGAACAGATTATTAAACAGGTGAAAATTCCTGTTGAGTTTGGTGGTGGATTAAGAACGACCCGCGCTGTTAAGACGGTACTCGACTTTGGTGTAGACCGCGTAATTATTGGAACCAGGGCAATAGATTCACCATCGTGGATGAATGAACTTTGTACAACATTTCCGGGTCGTATCGCTGTTGGGATTGATGCAAAAAATGGCAAGGTTGCCGTTAAAGGCTGGACCACTGTATGCGAATGGACAGCTACAGACTTTGCAAAAGAGATTGAAAAGGCTTCACCCTCTGTCATAATATATACGGACATTTCAAAAGACGGTATGTTACAGGGGCCAAATATCCCGGGTTTGAAAGAATTATTGCAGATTGTGAAAACCCCGGTTATCGCTTCCGGGGGAATTTCTTCACTGAAAGACGTAGAGGCGCTGAGCCATATAAACATTGCGGGTATGATTATTGGAAAGGCTTTCTATACAGGACATATCAAACTTTCGGAGGCAAAAAAACTATGTAATTCGCGTAATATGAACCACGGAAAAACGGAATAGTACAGAAAAGAATAACAATCGAGAATTAAGATGCTAAAAGTACAGTTTGTCTGCTGATTTTGGATCGTAGTCTTAATTGAATGGGATTCCGTAAGTCTCTGTGGTGGCGTTCCAACACTTCATTCTTATTAAGTTGGAGGGTTAACCTATGAATCCATATGAGACAAAAGATATTCGGACCATTGCGTTACTAGGACACGGTGCTTCGGGAAAAACCTCACTGATAGAATCCATGCTCTTCACATCAGGCGCAACAACACGCCTCGGGAGCGTTGAAGACGGTACTTCGGTTGCGGATTATGATGCTGAAACAAAAGAAAAGAAACATACTATAGATTCTTCCCTCCTCTCTTGTAACTGGAAGGGGATTGAGATTAATCTCATTGACACACCCGGCTATCCCGATTTTATCCGGGATGCAATTACCTCTCTTACTGCCGCAGAAACGGCCCTCATTACTCTATCAGCTACAGAAGGGATTCAGTTTAATACCAGAAGATTCTGGGATCTTGCCTGCCAAAAAAAACTTGGAAAGATAATCGTTATCACGAAAATTGATGGTGAAAATATCGATTATCAAGCACTGCTTGAATCCATAAAAAGTACCCTGGGGAATATGTGTGTACCACTCGTTCTCCCTGTTGGGACAGGGCATAATTTTAAGGGGGTTGTTCATGTGTTTGAATTACCTGATACGATACCGGATGATGTTCTGGGTGACCCACAATCAGCGCACAATGCATTCCTGGAAGCTATAGTCTCTTCGGATGATATACTGATGGAAAAATATCTCAACGGGGAGATGATTGATAAGACAGTTCTGAATTCCTGCTTTGCCAGGGCTGTTGCAAGCGGGCATGTTGTACCGGTCCTCTGCTGCTCAAACAAAAAACTCGGAGGAATAGAGGAAGTATTAGATACCATTGCCTATTTCTCGCCTTCTCCGTTGGAAGGGGTAGTGAGGACTGCAGCCGATATACAAGCAGACCGGGAAATTGCCGTAGAGGCATCAACAGATGCCCCTTTTAGTGCCTTTGTATTTAAGTCAGTGATCGATCCTTTTGTAGGGAAGTTGAGTTACTTTAAAGTCTGTTCCGGTACATTGAATGGTGAAATATCATTTTATAATGTGGCGTGTAAGAAGACAGAAAAGGTAGGACATATGTATAGAATCTTCGGGAAAGAACAACGACCAATCTCAAAGGCTGTTCCTGGAGAGATTGTTGCTGTATCAAAATTAGATAGTTTGCATATTTCCGATACTATTTGTGATCCGAAACGTCCGGTAAAATTTCCGGAAATTACATTTCCAAGCCCAATGTTTTCGTTGGCTGTTGTGCCAAAAAGCAAGGGAGTAGAGAAAAAGATTAATGAATGTCTTCATAAACTTACCGAAGAGGATAAGACCTTTAAGGTTTCTCATGATACCCTGACGAATGAACTCGTTATGACCGGTATGAGTAATCTTCATTTACAGGTAATAATAAGCAGATTAAAACGACGTTTTGGAATTGATGTGGAAGTACATACTCCCAAGATTCCTTATAAGGAAACTATTACTACTGGTGCTCAGGCTCAGTATAAGCATAAGAAACAAACAGGAGGGCATGGTCAGTACGGGGAAGTGTATATTAAGATTGAACCACTCCCACGAGGAAGCGGTTTTGAATTTGTCGATGAGATTGTCGGCGGAGTTATTCCACGTCAATACATACCTGCTGTTGAAAAGGGTATTCGAAAGATGCTGGACAAGGGGATACTGATCGGCCATCCCATTGTAGATGTGCAGGTACGATTGTACTATGGATCATATCATGATGTAGATTCTTCTGAGGCATCGTTTAAGATAGCAGCATCACATGCGTTCCGTGATGCCTTTCTGCATGCCAAACCTGTACTCCTTGAGCCTATTGTGAATATCGGGGTTACAGCTCCTATGAAATTTATGGGTGAGATTACCGGAAACCTTTCCAGCCATCGCGGGCATATTAAAGGAATGGATGCAATGGGCGATTTACAAATGGTGCATGCTGCCATTCCCCTGGCATCGATAGCCAATTATGAAGCAGAACTGAAATCCATGACTGCCGGGCAGGGTTCATTTACCATGGAACATTCACACTATGATATTGTTCCCGCTCATCTTATGCAGCCTATTATCACTCAGGCACAGGTTACCCGGGATAAATAAAGGAATAACATACACTTTTTTATTTCTATGTATCAAACACTACAAAAATACTTTGGTTATACAAGCTTTTATCCACTCCAGGAGGATATTGTCAGAGAAGTATTGAAACAGAAAGATGTCTTCGTCCTTATGCCAACAGGGGGTGGGAAATCGCTGTGCTATCAGCTGCCCGCCCTCCTTCTTGAAGGTGTAACCATTGTCATCTCTCCCTTAATAGCTTTGATGAAGGACCAGGTGGATGGATTACTTGCTAACGGTATTCCTGCGGCGTTTATTAACAGTTCATTAAGCTATAGTGAGATCGAAGCGAGAAAGCGAAATCTGACAAAGGGTGAAGTAAAAATCCTTTATATTGCCCCTGAAAGATTAGTTCTGCCGGAGTTTCTGCAATTTATCCAGAGCCTGAGGATATCACTTTTCGCTATTGACGAATCACACTGTATATCAGAATGGGGGCACGATTTCCGCCCCGAATATCGCCAGCTCAATATATTGAAGGAGATATTTCCCATCGTACCTGTTATAGCCTTAACAGCCACTGCTACACAAGCTGTTCAACAGGATATTATCTCACAGTTAAAGCTGTCCGGTGGTAAGGTCTTCAGGGCAAGCTTTAACAGAAAAAATCTCTATTACCACATTAAGCCTAAAGATAATCCGTATCATCAAATACTTACCTATCTGGAAAATCGAAAAAGTGATTCAGGGATTATCTATTGCCAGAGCCGTAAGACGGTGGAGAATATAGCCAGGAGCCTGCAGGCACAAGGATACCGTGCCCTGCCGTACCATGCAGGTTTAACTCCTGAAGTCCGAACTGAAAACCAGGAACGATTTATTCGTGACGATGTTGAAATTATCGTAGCAACGATTGCGTTTGGTATGGGGATCGACAAGCCGGACGTCAGGTACGTAATCCATTACGATTTGCCAAAAAGTATTGAAGGATATTACCAGGAGACAGGCCGTGCAGGGAGGGATGGAATAAAGAGCGACTGTATATTGTTTTTCAGTTATGCCGATAAATTCAAGATAGAACATTTTATTCATCAAAAAGAGGATGAAGACGAAAAACAGGCCGCACTAAGACAATTGAGGGAATTGATACACTATTGTGAAGGTAACGTATGTCGGAGAAGGTTATTGTTAACGTATTTTGGTGAAACGTATCATGAGATACATTGTGGTAATTGTGATGTTTGTTTAGAGCCGAAAGAGCGGTTTGATGGAACCATCGCTGCACAAAAGATACTCTCCTGTATTTATAGGACCGGTGAACGGTTCGGAATAAATTATATCATTGATGTCTTGCAGGGTTCGAGAAATCAGAAGATAGTGCAGAATCGACACGACAGTGTTAAAACGCATGGTAGTGGAAAAGAATATTCAAAATCCCAATGGCAGACATTTATCCGTGAGTTAATTCAATTGGGATATATAAAATTGAGTGGAGACAAATATCCCGTTTTGAAGTTACAAGAGAAAAGTCGTCCTGTATTACTTCAGAACGAGAAGGTATATTTAACAAAACCGGAAGAACCACTTCAGATTCAGAAAGACAGGAAGGAAGAATGTTATGATCATACCTTATTTGAGCAGTTACGAAGCCTGAGAAAGACGATAGCCGATAAGGAACTCATACCCCCATACATTATCTTTCACGATATCAGTTTAAAAGAAATGTCTGCCCACTATCCCCAAAGTTTGCATGATTTCCGAAAAATAAGTGGTGTTGGTGAACAGAAATTACAGAGATACGGGGAAGTTTTTCTCAAAGAGATTATTGATTATTGCAGACGATGTAATATCAAACCAGGACGGATAGTTCATAACAATCCGGAATTACCTGTACAACAACCAAAAACGTTAACCACACAAACAACCTTAGAACTTTACAAACAACACTGTACCATCCAGGAAATTGCACAAAGACGTGGTCTTGCGATATCCACCATTGTTTCTCATCTGGAAAGGCTTATTTTAGAAGGCGAGGATATTTCTATAGACAGGTTTGTTAATCCTGAAAAACAGCACCGGATTGAACAAGCACTGGCGGAATCAGGTCTGAAATTTCTGAATCCTGTGAAAGAAAAACTTGGAGACGATTATTCTTATGAGGAGATAAAATTGGTCAGGGCAAAGGTGATATATGAAATCTGAAGAATAAGAGGTCCGGCACTGTCACATGCCTTAGACGATAGGGAGTTATTTCCCCCACTTTCCAATCCCAATAACCAACAAATCCAGAATAATTTTTCATAACAGAACGAAAGAAACCGCATTTTTGTTCAAGCCGTTTTTGTTACATCGCTTAAAGTAATCGAAAGGTTACCAGGCAACCTTCTCTATGGGAAGATATCAGGCTTTCGGGAATATATGCTGATCACAGGTATACAAAATGAAATAAACATAACATGTTTGAAATACAGAATAATTGTTTCCATTATGGTTATTCGGGGCATTAAAATTTTTAAATGTTATAAGGTTAATACTGTTGAATGTTTATAGAGCGAAATTAAATATCAATAATTTCTGTGTTTATTTTGGAATAGTAGTTGAATAATACTTGTTATTGAGAAGCGATCATAACAAAATGCATTGTAAATTGTTTTATGAAATAATAAAATTGGAGGTATACTTCATTGTCTGATTTGAATACTGAAGAGAAAATACCAAAAACCGGTTTTACCGGGCTCGTCCAGAATCTGCAGTATGATGTTAATGCAGGATTCCTCGTTTTTTTAATAGCACTTCCTTTGTGTTTGGGAATTTCGTTAGCCTGTGGTTATCCTGCAATAGCAGGCATATTCGCGGCAATAGTTGGTTCGATACTTGCAGCGTTTGTAAGTAATTCTGAACTAACAATAAAAGGGCCGGCGGCCGGACTGATCGTAATCGCCATTGGGGCCGTAACTGATTTTGGGTATACCGGCGGGCGGGATCCGGCAGCTGATTTTCAGGCGTACAGACTTGCTCTGGGTGTAGGTGTTGCAGCCGGCTGCATCCAGATCTTGTTCAGCATACTTCGGGTTGGTTCATTTGGAGACTTTTTTCCCTTATCAGCCGTACACGGCATGTTGGCTGCCATCGGTATAATTATTATCCTTAAGCAATTCCCTATCGCAGTGGGTGGCCATGCCGAAGGTGAACCCTTTGAGCTGATTGCCCATATTCCTTCCACAATAGCGAATTTGAATCCAGAAATTGCACTTATAGGTTTTGGTAGTTTGATAATTATGTTTGGTATTCCATTAATAAAACACAAACATAAAATTCTCCAAAAAATACCGGCGCCCATATTTGTCCTCTTTTTTGCAGTTCCGATTGGACTCTATTTTGATCTTTCACGTGAACATACCTATACCCTGGGAGGACATGCATACAAATTGGGAAAGGAGTATCTGGTTAACGTTCCAAGTAATATGTTAAAGGCGGTTACCTATCCTGACTTTTCTTCGCTGAAATCGATAGTCGGATGGAAGTGGGTAATAATGTTTGCACTAATTGGAAGTATTGAATCTCTGCTGAGCGCTAAAGCAATAGATATAATTGACCCCTGGAAACGGAAGACAAACCTGAATCGTGATTTACTTGCTGTTGGAATTGGAAATACAATCTGTGCATTCATCGGTGGACTCCCCATGATATCCGAAATCGTACGTAGTAAAGCAAATATAGATAATGGTGCACGTACGCGTTATGCGAATATGTTTCATGGAATTTTCCTGCTGTTATTTGTCGCTCTTGTTCCTTTTCTCTTTCACAGGATTCCATTGGCAGCCCTGGCAGCAATGCTTGTATATGTTGGTTTTCAATTAACCGCTCCGCGAGAGTATGTACATACATACAGGATTGGTGTAGAACAATTAATTATATTCGTTACTACAGTAGTTGCCGTATTGGCAACTGACCTGGTTATCGGTATTGCTATCGGGATTGGAGCAAAGTTTTTTATCCATATAATAAACGGCGTGCCGTTACGCTCTTTGTTTAAACCATACCTCGACGTTGAAAATCGAGGCGATGATACCTTAGTCATTATTGCAAAGGATTCGGCTGTTTTCAGCAACTGGATTCCGTTCAAAAGGCAAATAGAGCAACTGGGTCTTGTTCAGGGTAAGAATGTGATTGTAAATATGGCTAAGACAAAGCTCATTGACCATAGTTTTATGGAAAAGCTCCATGAAATAGAACGTGAATTTAAACAAAATAATCTTAAGCTTGAAATAGTGGGTTTAGAAGGTCATAAAAAGTTGTCTGAGCATGTACTCGCTGCTCGTAAGCGTAAAAAAGAATTAACCTTAAGAAGGCGTATTACTATCATAGCGGATTCTGCTCTCCGTACCAAGCTCGGTGAAGGTTTTAGTAACCTCGGAATAACTGATTTCACAGTTACGGAAGCCGGAGGGCAATTGACAGAAATATTTGTGCCATCAAATTCGTCATTTCGTATAGAGGTTTTGCTCTATAATGACAAAGCAGAAAAGCTTTTAGACTATCTTAGCGGGCAGATATTGCCAAAGAGCGCAGCAACTGCCTTCGTTGAAGATGTGGAAGTTGTTTTGCCTTATAGTAATAATAACAACGCTAAGGGGATGGATACTTTATTACACTGACCCTACTCTATCAGATAACTTTGTGGTAAATGAGATTAACAGGATACGAAAAGTACCTGAATGCTGACTGAGAGATGAAAAATATGCGAAGATTTGCGTTCAGGTACTTAAGCCTGGAACCGGGCAGGTGATACCCTCTTATGCACAAGCTAAGGTGCCATTCTTCAAAATAAAAAGATGAAAACCTCTTAAATACCAGCTTTACACAATACTTGCCTGATTACTCTATTATGAGATTATTCTTTGGGGCACGTTTTTTACGGGTCTTTCCCTTAGAGTAAAATACAGATATACGACCGAGAGAATGATGATTACAACTGCGGCAACAAAAAGGCTTGATTTAAGTATAATAAAAGGGTAAAAAATCTCAGTTTCATCTTTTTCTACGAGAAGTACCCAGTTGACATCCCTTAGTCCGTTAAGAGGTGTATAGGCACTAAGCACCGGGATCTTGCGGTAATCCTTTACGCTCCGTACATAAGTGTTACCACGCAACGCATCTTCGGTAGCCTCTGTATCGATCTTTAAGTTTAAAATAGTATTTTGTTTAAGGAACCGAGATTTTGACCGCATTAATTTATCGCTACCAACGATATAGATTTCACCCGTCTTGCCCAGTCCGCCTGTTTGGGATAGGATCGCATCTAATCTGTAATAAGGTATTTCAACGATAACAACCCCTAAGAGGGTATTTGAGGGATCATAAACAGGACAAGCTCCCAGACACATATAGTCCTTCGTTTTATCATTCCATGTTAAATCAGAGAATTTAAGATTCGTGAGTCCTTCTCTAAATACCTCACCAAATACGGTAGAACTATACTCCTCATGTTTTAAGTTCTTTCCAAGATAATCATCGCTTTTTACCCCATAAACAATGTTTCCTTCTCCATCGACGAGATATATGTTTTTATAACCATGCTGAGTTAAAAAATGAATAAATAAATAGTCATAGTCGCTCTTTACTTGTTTGTACTGTGGGTCATCAAAGCCACCTGCTTTATAAGCTTCTGAAAAACGGGGCAAACTCTTTATAATGATAGGGTTTTTTGAAAGGATATTAACATCCCCGTATCGTTCGGAGAAAAAATTTTGTATCTGCGTTTTTTTTATATCCCGAACGGAAATTAAATGGTTTTTGACCTCATTTCTAATTTCCGGTGCAAGTATTTTCAATGATAAGATACCTACGAGAACGAAGAAGGCGGTTATTGCAATACCGGAAGTTAAAAATATTTTCTGTATAGGTCCCAGACTAGACAATGGAAAAGACGGATAAAATTTGAGAATACAAGAAATATTAAGTCAAACATATCGATAAAAAAATATTATTCGTACGTTAAAAACAACGATAAAACATCAACAGGCAAAAATCAAGATTTTTCTGCCAGTACTCAGCAGGGGAGGGGCGATGTTACCCATTTTGAAACCACAAAGTATATGAAAAATATGCAGGAGAGATTACCTCTCCTTTTTTGATATCTTCTATAAGAGTTTGTGGTTTAGAAGTGTGTGAGTGCTGGCTTCCCTATTGGATAAACGTTGAAACCGATTTCATAGATCTTCTGATGATCAAGGATGTTGCGGCCGTCAAACAGGAATGCAGGCTTTTCCATCCTTTCATAGATCTTTTTATAATCTAATGCCTTATATGAATCCCATTCAGTCATAATTGCAATGGCATGTGCGCCTTCTGCCGCTTTATACGGATCGGCTTCAAACTCAACGTATTTTTGAAGGATATCTTTTAAGTCATACTCTGCATTATGCAATGCCTTGGGATCGGTTATGATAACGCGGGCATGTTCCTCGGCTAGTTTCCTGGTAACATAAATGGCCGGTGATTCACGGGTGTCACCGGTATTTGCCTTAAAGGCAAAACCAAAAAGGGCAATACGCTTATGGGCAATGGTATTGAACATTGCATGAATCATCTTCTGTACGAAGCGCCCCTCCTGGTACTCATTGATCTTCACAACACTTTCCCAGTACCGGGCAACTTCATGGAGACCATAATATTCACAAATATAAACCAGATTAAGGATGTCTTTCTTAAAGCAGGATCCACCAAAACCGACACTTGCATTCAGGAATTTTGGACCTATCCGTGAATCCATTCCGATTGCATGTGCTACCTTTTTGATATCGGCCTCTGTTTTTTCACACAGGGCAGAAATGCTATTAATAGAAGAGATTCTCTGGGCCAGAAATGCATTTGCCACAAGCTTCGAAAGTTCTGCACTCCAGATGTCGCATGTAATAATGCGATCTTTCGAAATCCAATTGGCATAGATCTCAACAATCGCTTCTCTTGCCTTTCGTCCCCTTTCGGTCTCTTTAGATCCGACAAGTACCCGATCCGGATTTTCCAGGTCGGGAATAGCCGTGCCTTCAGCCAGAAATTCCGGGTTGGATACTACGTCAAAATTGAGTCCTTTACCGTTTGCACTGAGGATCCGTTCCATAGCTTCGGCAGTCCGAACCGGCAGTGTGCTCTTTTCCACAATAATCTTGTCTGACTCGGCAATACGAAAAATGTCACGTGCTGTCCTCTCCCAATGCTGCAAATCAGCGGTTTTCCCTGCGCCGCCGCCATACATCTTTGTCGGGGTATTGACGGAGACAAAGATAATATCCGCCCTTTTGATACCCTCTTCAATATCGGTAGTAAAAAATAAATTTTTGCCGTATGCTTTTTTGACTACTTCTAAGAGGCCTGGTTCATAGATCGGGAGATTTTCTGTTTGCCATGCCCGAATTTTTTCTGCATTTATGTCAGCTACCGTTACTTTATAATGCGGACACTTCGCCGCAATCATAGCCATAGTAGGACCACCAACGTACCCTGCACCAATACAAAGTATATTTTTACTAAAAGCGTTGTCAGACATATTCTTATATTCTCTTAAAGTTAGAATTTTATGGATAAATTACAGTTTTATTCCCATCTCCATGAAGACTCAAGAAATAATGAGACTATGTTATCGAAACAAATATGGCATTTTTATTGTTTAAATACATAGAAGATATCTCTACGGAGAATGAATGGTAAAGGAGAAATACGTATTTGATTCATCATGAAAAGAATCCAAAACATATACTCAGAGAGAGAACAAAAGCCAAACGATTGAGGAAAACCCAGTGGTGGAAGAATAAAATTACCAATGGGATCTGCAATTATTGTCAGGGAAAATTTATCCCTGATGAACTTACCATGGACCACGTAATCCCTCTGTCACGAGGAGGAAGAAGTATAAAGGGTAATATTGTCCCCAGTTGTAAGCCTTGTAATAATATGAAGAACTACTTAACCCCGGCAGAGATGGTTTTAAACAGACTAAAAGAACAGGAACAGTCCTAATCCCTGATATTGCTCTATGTAATGCTTGTTAAGAAATATCAATAAACATTCCGAAAAACCACTCTGGTATTATTATACTACTCATATATGATTTTTCCATTACAATATATCGCAGATATTTGGTGCTAAAACAATAGCGTCCTCTCTCTTTAAGCTATCAAAAAACATACCAAATATCAAAATATACCATTTTTGATTGTTTTGCAGGGGGGCCTCCGGTGTTTTGTATCCTTACATAATTAACACACATTCGCAAAAGAATAATTAACCGGGATGGTCTGAGGAAGGCAGGAACGGCAGGAAAGAGAAAATCAGGATATGCGTAAATGTGATCACAACAAACCCCTTTCAAAGTTTCCAATGAGGGTATTTTTTATCTTACTCCTGCTGCGGATCTTCAGGAATATATTCTGTATCATTTCCGGCGTATAATCCTTATAACATAAGTCAACCCTGAAATGTACCTGTCCTGCCTTACAAAGTTTTGGAATATAATGGATCACAGAAAAGGGGTTTTTATTAATAACGACGGTTCTACACTCATCGTTCATAGCGATAAATCTATCTCCATACTCATTTTCAACGATCATTTTTTGAAAACCACATTGATTCTTTCCCTGGCATATACCTTTTCTGTTAGCCCGGATACAGGCCTCTGAAGTGAACAGCGGAGTGTCCTGGTAGAGAATCATATCCGCGTCCCGGGAGAATAAATTTTTCAAGTTATTGTTATCATCCTCCGGGGAGAGAGTATACCGGCAGAACCCTGATTTTTTGAATTGTATAGCAGAGAGTGGATTTAAGCAATACAGGGGGTAATCGGCATACAACAGTACGTCTTTTCCTTCAAACAAACCCACGGCTCCTATGTTTGAAATCTGGAACTGTTTGAATCCCCGGGAAACCAGTTCGTTGACAATCTTTTTGAAAGAATGAAAAGTTAGGGATCCATCCCCTTTATCTCTTATAACAGCAGGCAGTGAAAAAACGATTTTATCATGAGCCCCCTTTAATTCCTCATTTTTCAAGAGAGATTGAGAGAAATGAGTAAAGGTGTTATTGGTTAATGAAATATATATCTTATAGATTTCTTTTAATGGTATAGAATGTAAATAATCCAATTTGTCTACCTTAACAGAAAGCTGAATTTCATCTTCTTGAGAAGGGGCATCTATGAGATGTACCTTTTCATCTGTAGTAAGGGCTGGGGGATCCTTTAATTCCCCCTGATTCCTTTTGAAAGGAGGGGGATAGTGCGTATCTGAGAGATGATGGTAACTCGTTAGAAATTTACCCCTCAGTGTATTCTTTATCCATTCCTTTACACTTTTACCCCTCTGTTCTCTGCTTTTTTTCCATATTTCTGATAGGTTTAGGAAATAATCCCTTCGAATATCATTTACGATACTGTGCGGGATAAAGAGACCACCGGGAATATTCGTATAAATATTGGCTAAGGTAAACGGTGTTTTACCCAGGCGGGAAAAGCATTCTTTTATATCTTTTTCCTGCGTAATCCTATGTATTCCCTTTTCAAAGCTTACAAGATAATCTTTACTATAGATAATCCCCCTGCATTCACTTTTTAAAAAGGGGAAATCGGGTAAACCCTCCCGGGAAGATGGGGGGCATGAAATGTATTGTGCAACTCCTTTGATGCTCATGGTGCCGGGTCTTATTTTTACCTCCAAATGTACCGGTATCCTGGAAGGGGTAAGTTTTTTCGGCACTCTGGTGCCAAATATTTCATGAACCTTTTGAGAAGAAAGTACGTATAATTTCGAGTCCCGCACATACTGACGTTCAGTATCGATTGTAGCAATATCTCCTGCCTTGATACCAAATACCTTTTTTCCTTTAACTCTCAGGGTTTTAACATGTAACAGGGTTGGTTTTGCCAAATCGTGTTCAAAGACCTGCAATAAATCTCTTATACCAATTTCTGTATCGGCTTTTATTGTGATATGTCCCTTACCGGATCCTATTACCTCACCGGCATAGGATCCCATGTTTGCAGGGTATGCCGGATTAACCATATCTGCTGGTTTTATTGCATTATCGTGTATATCCTTTTCGTTTCGATGTTCATGTTTCTTTATTAAGTATGAATGAGTTGTTTTCCGGCTAAAGACGGTTTTTATACGACGGGTAACTGCATCGTAGTCCTGAAGCTTGCCATCGATTGCCTGTCGGTACGCATCCGTTACTACGGCGACGTATTCCGGCGATTTCATACGTCCTTCGATTTTACAGGTATGGACACCTGCGTTTATTAAACTATATATGTGTGGCAGGGTGAAGAGATCGTTCATTGAAAAAAGATATCCACCGGTACCTGAGTCTGATTTGTAATGCATCCTGCACGGCTGTGCGCACCTTCCTCTATTCCCGCTCCTGCCACCCATCATACTGCTAAAAAAACACAATCCTGAATAGGAATAACAGAGTGCTCCATGGACAAAAACCTCAATTTCAACAGAGCTATTTTGGGAAATATACGTGATCTCATCGATTGATAATTCCCGGGCCAGGACAACACGTTTGAAGTTCAGCTTTTCGAGTTGCTGAACACCGGCGAGGTTATGTATAGCCATTTGTGTACTTGCATGAAGGGTAAAACCGGGGAACTGAGATTGTATTAAATACAGAAGTCCGAGGTCCTGGAGAATGAGGGCATCGGGTTTCATCTCTTCCAGAGCGATTAAATAATCAACTACCTTTTCAAGTTCACCTGTCTTCAGTAAGGTATTGAAAGCAATGTAAACCTTAACCGATCTTTCGTGTGCATAAGAGATAACCTTGCTGGCATCGTCCAGGCTGAAATTCTGTGCGCCGGCACGCGCGCTAAAATTATCCAGTCCCAGGTAGACCGCATCGGCCCCGTTTTCAACAGCGGCAAAAAAACATTCCACACTGCCGGCAGGAGATAATAGTTCCGGTTTTTTGAGTCGGGGATGGGATTTGGACATGGGTATATTAGAGATTGGTTATAAATAAATGATTGCTGCGAAACGTATCTTTATTTGTTTTCTCAGTTAAGCATAAAAGATTTTTAAAGAATATCAAATGAAAAATCTCGTTATTGAATGAGACGTGGAATAGTGTATAATACACACGAAAATTCACTTTTACATTTTTAAGAATCCACATAAGAAACCTTTGTTTGAGGTCTGCTCCTTATGAAGTTTGGTAAGTTTGAGATCTATCCCGTTTCCGACGGTTACTTTTCTCTTGATGGCGGAGGAGTATTTGGAATCGTGCCCCGCACATTATGGGAGAAGGTATATTCCCCCGATGAGAAAAACAGAATTCAATTATCCCTTCTCTGTCCCCTCATTGTAACAAAAAAACATAATATTCTGATTGATACAGGAGTTGGAACGAAGCATGATGAAAAATTTTATCAGATCTATGGTATTGATAAAAAGCATAATCTGCTGGAGTCTTTAAATCGGTTTGGATATCAACCAAAAAATATTGACCTGGTTATTAACACCCACCTTCATTTTGATCATTGTGGCGGGAATACGACCTTTAATGAAAAGAAAGAGATTACTCCTACATTTCCAAAGGCAAGGTATGTTATTCAGAAGGGGGAATTGGAAGCGGCGTTAAATATCAACGAGAGGACGAAGGGGAGTTACATACGGGAAGATTTTTTACCTATAGGCGATTCTAAATACCTTACTTTAGTAGATGAAGAGATTGCAGAAATTGATAAAGGGATTTCTCTGATAAGAACTGGAGGGCATACCCGGCATCACCAATGTATAAAGATAGAATCAGAAGGACAGGTAGCATTTTTCTTGGCTGATTTAATTCCTACCGTTGCTCATCTTCGGTATCCTTATATTTCCGCATTTGATCTCTATCCTTTAGATACCCTGCAGCAAAAGAAAGCTATACTAGAACAGGCGCTTGAAGAACATTGGCTCCTGATTTTCCAACACGATCCGAGAATTCGCATGGGCTACCTTAGAAAAGGAGCTGAACAATTTGAGATTGAAGAGGTAAAGATTTATTGATTTGAGAGTTTTTCAGTTCTCTATTCCGGATTAACATCCCCCCTGTATCCCATATACATCAAGCTAAGCCACCTTCCTCACACAAAGACACGGAGACACAAAGAATAGAGAATGATGAAGGATAGAATGTCAGGAATACAGAATGGGAATATACCATATATCTTGGTGCCTTTGTTCCTTAGTGTTATTGTTTTTGCAGTGTAGTGTCCTTATGATTTAATTTACAAAGTTGTTGAAGGGTATAATCGGTACATTTTATAAGGAGTAGATATGTTGGATTACTTTGGTTATCTTGATTATTTTGCTGAATTTCTTGAAAACCCTGCCGGAAAACTTCTGATAGCAACGTTTTTAGGTGGTATTATTGGGTGGGAAAGGGAACGACGCGGCCGGCCCGCCGGATTGAGGACACATATCCTTGTATGTGTGGGTGTGACATTGATGATGCTGGTTTCCAAGCATATTTTTGAGCAATATAGAACCCATGCTGCCGACTCTATTATAAGGGTCGACCCTGCCAGAATTGCTGCCCAGGTAGTAACCGGTATTGGTTTTCTTGGTGCAGGTACGATTATGAGGTTTAAAAGGTCTGTAAGGGGTTTGACAACCGCTGCATCCCTATGGGTTGTTGCAGGTATTGGTCTGGCAGTAGGGAATAGCTACTATATGCCTGCCGTAATTACAACAATTATATCTATCTTTGCATTATTATTATTGCCCCTTTTTGAACGAAAAATCAAGCATGACGCATATAAAACACTGAGGGTATCGCTGATGAGTTCTGAACCACTATTAACGTTCATTTTTGAGATACTCAGAAAGAACTCTTTACAGGTACAAAGTTATGAATTTCAAAGGGATTTGGTAAAGAATGAGATTTCCTATACTATTAATGTACGGTATAAAGACGAAGAGGTAGTCTCAAGGGCTTCAGATGAAATTGTGGGATCGATTAAAGAAATTCAAAAATTAGGCTGGGATTAATTTTATTATCTAACTATCTATGAAATAAACGTTTGACAATAGATAACCTATTTGATATATTTCCCTAACAATGTAGCTCATCATAAACAGCATAAATAAGAACGAGGTTTTCTCTTTAAAGAAACACGCTTTATAGGAGAATCTGTAATGATAAAGAATCTTGTATCGCCATTCAGGGTACCGATGTTAATGGCAGTGTTAGTTTCTGGTGGTGCATACGGATGTTCTAAAATCGATATGCCTGATGAAGTTATTATTGCATATAAAAAGGCCATTCAAATTAATCCTGGTTTGGCAGAAGCACATTTTAATCTTGGTATGGCATACAATAACCGGACGATGATAAATGAGGCTATTACAGAACTACAGAAAACAGTGGAGATTGATCCGGGTTTCCAGGATGCCCATTTTCAATTGGCGCTCCTTTATATAGAAAAAGGTCTTTTGGATGAAGCTATATCAGAGCTCCAGTCTACAGTGCAGTTAGATCCTCATAATGGATTGGCACACAGTAAACTCGGTGATATTTACAAGGCTAAAGGGATGTTTCCTGATGCTATACAAGCGTATCGTAAGGCATTAGAGATTAATCCTCAGGATGCTACTATTCCCTATAATCTGGGGTTAGCTTATATGGGAGCTCATGAAAAGGAAGAAGCGATTAGCGCATTTATGAGGGCTCTTGATATCAATCCCAGTTATGCAGATGCTCATTTTAGCTTAGGCCAGGTATATTTTGATTTACAACTATTGGATGATGCGTTGTCAGAGTTTAAAAAGGTTGCTGATGTCAACCCCCATCATGCTTTAGCATATTACCACCTTGGCCTGACCTATTACGCTAAAGGAGATGCTGTACATGCAGCAAATGCCTTTAAGAGATCGATAGAGATTGATCCTAAAAATCCCAGGGTTCACTATAGTTTGGGGATTGTTTACAGCGATGAAAGGTTATTTGATGATGCTATTGAGGAATTCAGTACTGTTGTAAAGCTCGATCCGGATAATGCAGAAGCTCACTATCGGTTGGGGAAGGCTTACGCTGATAAGCGAATCCTTGTGAAAGCTATATCGTCAGTACAAAAAGCCGCAGCGGCACACTATAATATTCAAAACCCCTATTCAGACAAGAGGGCTCTTGATGAGGCAATTATTTCATTGCAAAAATCCATAGAAGTGAATCCGTACAACCCTGCAGTACACTTTGATCTCGGTAGTGCATATTCACAGAGCAAGATTTTAGATGAAGCAGCTAAAGCACTTGAAGAGACGGTTAGAATCGATCCTGATTTTGCAAAAGCGCACTACGGTTTAGGAATTATATATGAGCGAAAAGGTATGAAGGAAGAAGCGCATCGGGAGTTTTTAACCTATAAGAAATTGGCAGGGGATTGCGCAGAATAAATTCTATTCCCGGTTTTTTACGGGGAAAAACAGATAAAAGGATTATCGAAAAGAGGGGGATTGGCCCCTCTTTTTTATTTTGCTTTCATATATGATTATGCGGGAAAAGATTTATGTGTACCTGCAACACCACAAGGGAGATGTTTCTAGCAAAGAGCTTGTTGAACAAGTATTCAGATTTCTGGAATACGGAAGAGCGGTCCCGGAAAATAACCAATGTATTAAATGATGTTTATACAATTGATTATAAAACAACCGATTCAGAACTCGCTGCAATGTTGATGGAATTCAGCTTGATAAAGCACTGTCAACCCGGGTTAAATTGCCAGGTGGAAGTGCATGAGAGGACAGCCAGATATGGAAATCTGAGAAATTTTTCCGGGATGAGGAAACGCTCCGGAAACATTTCCGTATTGCTTAATGTTTGAGGAAAAAATTCAGTACGGGCATATTACAACTGAGGTTCAAGAGGTTTTCATAAGAAAATACAGAACGCATAAAAAACACGGAGAAACTACATTTTTATACATGAATTCAACAACCACAGATAATACCACTCGTTCAGCAGCAGTTTTTATTCTCCTGTTTACCGCATTCCTCTTTTTCTTCAATTTAGGGAAAAGGGATTTATGGGCACCCGATGAACCCCGGTACGCACAGGTTTCAAAAGAAATGCTGGACAGCGGCAACTTTATAGTTCCTCATTTAAACAGCGAAACATATCCTGATAAACCCCCGCTTTTATTCTGGCTTATCAACCTATTTTCACTGCCTTTTGGAAAGGTAACAGCCCTGTCTTCCCGTCTTCCCTCAGCCTTTGCAGGCATCGGCTGTTGTCTGGCTATTTTTTACCTGGGGAAAAGCGTATGTGGCAGTACACGCATAGGCCTGCTTTCTGCACTCATCCTTGCTACCAGTACAAAATTTTTATGGATGGCACACCGCGTGGCCTTTGACGTGGTCCTTACGTTTTTCGTAATGATGGCAATACTATGCTTTTATAAGGGATATACCGGACGACATGGCTCCAGCCTAACTACCTCTCCTTATGAAGGGGGAGATAAAAGGGAGGTAAAAAAGCATTCAGGATGGTACTACATCCTCTTTTATGTCTTCATGGCCCTGGGAGTACTTACCAAAGGACCCGTTGGTTTTATCCTTCCCTTTTTTACCGTACTCGTATATCTCATAGTGAAAAAAGATATGAGGGTTTTAAAGGAAACCCGTCCCTGGATAGGGGGGCCGATATTTATTTTTGTGGTATTCTCCTGGGTCTCCCTGGCAGGTATCTACGGCGGTGAGGAATATACCAATCAAATCTTATTCCGGCAGAATGTCGGCAGATTCGCCAGCTCATTTGCACATAAACGCCCTTTTTATTATTACTTTTTCCATTTTCCTGCTAATTTTCTTCCCTGGAGCATCTTCATCCCGGGCATTGCCATATATCTGTTTTCTCAAAAAGGGCGCGAAAAAATACAGAACATTGTAATACCTCTTGTCTGGTTTGCCGTTATTTTCATTTTCTTTTCTATTGTATCTGGTAAAAGAGATATCTATGTCCTTCCTCTTTATCCGGCTGCAGCCTTGATTATCGCATGGTTTCTGAATGAATTTGTTGAACAGTTCAGGGAAAGACCGTTCAAAAAAATCGGGTATTACCCATGTTATCTGTTATGCGGTTTCTGTCTCTTTTTGGGTATTCTGTTACCCATCGGGATTTATCTTTTTGAATATGCATCGCAATACGTCTCTCTGCCTTCCGTAATTCCGTTTGTAGTAATTCTTTTACCTGGTGGTTTTCTGATGTTGCGATTCCTGAATCACGACAGGATAATTCCTTTTCTCTTTACCTTCATTTTTATTATTTTAATTGTTTTCAATATAGGCACCTTAAACCTCATACCTGTTCTGAATGAACATAAATCAGCAAAAGAGATTTGCAATAAGGCAAATGCTATCATGAAATCCGGGGATAAACTGGCCATGTACGGCTTCTTCCGGTCCCCTTACCTGTTTTATACTAACAGGAGCTCTCTAGAAGTGATTTATGAATTAGACGAATTAAGACAGTTTCTGGAATCAAACGAACGTGTTTTCCTTTTTATCCGGGAAAAACACTTCAAAGAAGTTTCAAAATCCCTTGAAGCACCGTTCTATGTGTTGGAGAGCGATTCAGTCGGGCATAGAGATATGCTTTTCGTATCAAATAAAGATATTTGATACATAACTGAGAATCCATCCCAAAACTAAACAATCTAAGAGACTGTTTGAAAAGTTTAAGCAAAAGGATGTAGCCGCATCCCTTTAGGGTGCGCCTCATATTAGCATGCGGAACAACGCTGTACTCTTTTCCGGAGTTTAAGCGTGAGTGTGCGCAGGCTGAAGACATGCGACTACATCTGGGGTTACCTTTTTCCTGGTTCCATCCTGAACTTTTCAGACCAAATACAAAATTTCATGTCACGAAACATTTCCATTACACTACATCTGGTTGCCGAAAGCTGTAAAAATATTAGAGGACAGTCCAAATTTAAATTGACATGACTGAGCAAAAAATAATTACGAAAAATGAACTAGCGCATTTGGCTTCTTTGGTTTCTTGGCCTGTTAAATATCATCAAAAGGGGTAATAGAACCTCATTTCCACGGAATCCTGGTGTGCTTTTATTGCTGAAAATCTCGGCGTGATTCAACCATTCACAGAATACCATCTTGTTCAATATTTACAGGCAAAAAATCCAAATACGCCAGGTATCGTTAATTGAGTTTAACATCATAATTATGAAATCATTTGGAACGATAGAAAGAGATAAAATAATCGTCGACTGTATAATTCTGTACAAAGAATATTGCAAATGACGCATGAATAAGGGAAAATATACACATGTCAGAATATACCGTATAAACAGTTTTGAAAAAGTAAGAAAGACAAAAGATTTCTTAACCGGGGTCGACAGATTAAGGAATGGACTGGATATGGGCTATACAATAGTATTAATGTGTTCCGAAGCTGAGCCCTTTGATTGCCATAGGTTTTCTTTACTATCATACCACCTTACCAGTTCTTTACTGAATAATCTAAGAGAGCAGAGATATAAATAACGATATTTGAATGAATTTTAAAAACATGAAATAGAGGTGATTATATGAAATTAAAAGTAGTAGTTCGTAAGGCAGAAGAAGGTGGTTACTGGGCAGAAGTTCCAGCTATCCAGGGTTGTTTTACACAGGGTGATACCTGGGAAGAGTTATTGCAGAATATTTATGAAGCAATTGAGGCGTGCCTCTCTGTCGATATTGAAAGCATACAAATAAAGCCAGAAGATAAGGTGCTGGAAATTGCTGTATGAAAAGCATATCTGGTAAGAGCTTGTGCAAAATATTGGAAAAGAAGGGCTGGCATTTGAAAACCGTACATGGAAGTCATCACGTTTATATGAAAACGGAAAGAAAAGAGAGAATAAGCGTTCCTGTTCATGGTAACAAGGATTTAAAATTAGGCTTGTTAAAAGCGATTATGAAAATTGCTGAAATTCAGGAAAATGAGTTGTGACGAATATTAAATACTTTATATGTAATGTATCTTTATAAAGATTTTATAAGATAAGCAGCTAACTATCAGCGGTCAGCTTCTGCCCAATTGCTGATGGCTAACTTCGGGTTTAATCATCCTTATCTTTCCAACTGAATAAAATGGTTAACATCATCGTCTTTATCGACAATCCATAATCTTTTTTATGTATAAATGGTGTTTTTCAAAGTAAAAAATGAAACCTCAAACCAAATACAAAACCCTGGGTGATGAAGTCTTGATGGTAGACGATATGCCTCAGAATAAGAAAAGAAAGAGGCAAAGGTTAAATGACACAGACAAATCTTGATGGATTAAATAAAATCTCACTACATTGCCCAGAGAAAACCTTTTTTCCTGGTCAGGTATTCAATAACACTACTAATTCTTACAAGCTTTTTTGGTTTCTCGGCCTATTAAATATTATCAAAAGGGGCAATAGAACCTCATTTCCACTGAATCCCGGTGCGCTTTTATTGCTGAAAATCTCGGCGTGATTCAATCATTTACAGAATACCATCTTGTTCAATATTTACAGACAAAAAATCCAAATACGCCAGGTATCATTAATTGGGTTTAACATTATAATTATGAAACCATTTGGAACGAGGGATTGATTATTTAGTTGGGACTCCCAAGGGACATTTGACTCGTATTGAAAAATCGCTGCTTGAACAGACCTGGATTCAAGCGCGAGAGAGCGTCCGCGTGAAAATTCTTCAGCAAGAACCGGAGTTCTACGTTTATGCGGAAAGCCATGACCGGGTAGTCAAGGAACGTTCTATGCGTCGCCGCAGACTCAAGCGTTTGTGGGCAAGCCTGCACGAACTTCGCAATCGAAAGAGCATCACGCGTGATAACCTGCTGATGCATATCGGGGCATTGAAGAAAGAAGCCGGGCGGGACTTTGGACTGGTTCGTATCTCTATCCCAAAGCCGCAGGAACCGGTAAATGAGAACACGTTCCATTTCAGCCTGGATCGTGAACGCCTGCGGCGAACGTTGCGGCGCGAGGGACGCTATCTGCTTCGTTCCAACATGCAGGCTGCCTCACCTGAAACCGTCTGGGAAACTTATCTGCTGTTGACCCGGATTGAACAGGCATTTAAGGATTTGAAGGGATCGCTTTCTATCCGCCCCATATGGCACCAATTGGAAAGGAGAATTGAAGCCCATATTTTTGTCTCCTTTTTGGCTTTTTGTCTCCATACGACGTTGCGAAATCTTGCGCGTGGAAGAGCCGCAGGGCTAACATCTGAAGCGATATTGGAAAAAATGTCAACCATTCAAATGATTGATGTTCATTTACCAACCACGGATGGCCGTCACATTGTCATGAGCCGCTATACCCAGCCAGATAAGGATGTTTCTCTCCTTTTAGCACAACTGGGATTAATGCTTCCTGAACAACCGCCGCCCAAGGTTTATGCATCAGGACAAGTCGGCCTGTAGTGCCGACCTTTTTACATGACCCCTTAAATTTACTGGCTCAGCGCCTTGCATACCCCTCGAATTGCGAAGGTCGGGTTAACACGTATGGGATCAAGGGGGAGGGAAAAGGATAGAGCTCTGCACCAGGTCCTCTGTTACCGTTGATGATATGATATATCAGCCTTTACAATAAACCTCCACAACGTAACAGGAAACCTCCTGAATGTCGGATAAACTATTCTCTTTCTGATTTTCAAGACGTTGCATTGACAGAAGACGCTCTTCATACAGAGACAGTGTTTCTTTGTTCAGGTCTATTTTCTCTATTCTTGAGGTTAAAAGGACGGGAAAGCCCGAATAAAGAGCATTTTAAACCACATGGTTTGTCTTTTCCTGATGCATCAATTGCTATCATATGTCATTTTTATGTATTAAACTTTAATTTTTCGTCTTATCGCTGGATTGAGGTATCCACTTGTTTTATCCTCGCATATCCTATAACTCAAGGTGACCCTTTTGTTTGCACTACCCTGCCCACTTCATAATGTGTCCAATGGACTTTGAACGCCCATTCCGCCTTTATTGATGACGTGTGTATAGATCATCGTGGTTGATACGTCCTTGTGCCCGAGTAATTCCTGTACCGTCCTGATATCATATCCTGCTTCGAGAAGATGGGTAGCAAAACTGTGACGGAACGTATGGGGGCTTACTGGTTTTGATAAACCAGCATCACGAACCGCTTTCTGGACTGCACGCTGCAAAGAGCTCTCATTAATGTGATGCCGGCGTATTTTATTGCTTCTTGGATCTCTGGATAATTGTTGAGAAGGAAATACATACTGCCAACCCCACTCCCGTGCTGCATTTGGATATTTCCGGGACAATGCATAAGGCAGATATACTTCCCCAAAACCCTTTTTTAAGTCCTGTTCATGCATAATCTTTACGCGTCCAAGATGTTCCAGGAGAGGGGGTTTCAGTTGAACAGGCAGCATGGTTGAGCGATCCTTCATCCCCTTACCGTCACGGACAAATAATTGATTCTGCTCAAACTCCATATCCTTGACCCGCAAACGGACACACTCCATAAGACGCAATCCACATCCATACAAAAGCTTTGCCATTAACTGGTGCATACCCGACATTGAAGCCAAAACCCGACCGACCTCTTTTTTCGTCATTACCGTAGGTAACCGTTCAGGTTTCTTTGCTCGTTCAGTCTGCCCAAATTCTCCCAATTCGATATGGAGCACTTGCTTATAGAGGAAGACGAGGGCATTTAACGCCTGATTCTGGGTGCTCGCAGCAACATTTTTTGCAGTTGCCAGAAATGAAATATATTGAGAAATTTCCTTTTCTCCCATGTCTTTCGGATGGCGTTTTTTGTGAAACAAGATATATCGTCTAATCCAGTCTACATATGCCTGTTCGGTACGTATTGAATAATGTTTTTTTCGAATAACGTCACGAACCTGATCAAGCAATTTCATACAAACTCCATGTGCAGTATTTTTGTTTTTCAATATAATAATAGTGTTGATATAATATATTGAATATGATAAGATTTACAATATAAAATATTAAGAATACTGTATTATACTACTGCAATTAGGCAGTATACTCTATGTTATGTGTAAAGGATGGACATGTTAAAGCATTTTCGAAGTTCGCCACTTTGGTTGATAGGTCTATTTATTATTTTTGCTCAAGCAACCGCAGGTGTTGCGGCCGTAAAGATCGAGGGATGGCCTCAAGCAGCTCTCGTAGTCTTTGTTATCAGTTATTCCACAGTCGTTACCGCTATATTCTTTGCCTTCTTATGGTTTAAGCCAGAGAATTTCTATGGCCCTTCTGAGTATGGAGACATTACTCCAGAGTCATTTGCTAATGCCCTTAGAGGATTGCCTACCGAAACGGCCAAAGCGGTAGCCAAATTCGAAAGCAATCCCAGAGATGACGACGCGCTATTTTCTCTAATGGATAATTTGTTAGCGGAAGATGCAAAGCAACATCTCATTTTGATGCGAAAATACGGCAATCATTTGGATGTGTCGGATAGGAATGAAATGGGATTTACTCATCGATATGAAATTATAACGCGTAATAAGGGTGTTTCATTTGGTGTGTTCGTGCCTAACAGTTTCATGGCAAAGCTGAACGGTACTGGCCTTGTTTCTATCTCTGGCGGGAGCGACAAAATTTACCTCACAGAAAGAGGAAAGGATTTTGCGGATTGGCTTGTCCAGCACGAAAAAGATGCGGAGACCTTCAATTCCGAAAAAGGAAGATGGGGAAAAGAGCAGTCTGCTGCTGAAGTAATGAAGGAGCGGTTTGGAGAAAATGCACATAACAAATCCATTCAGCCGACGCCAAAAAGCGGCGCGGCTGATGGATGAGGTTAGGGGCAAATTAAATGAGAGAGAAAGGGCTGGAAATATTTCGATCAGGGAAAATGTACTCCCTTGCAGCGCGATGTCTAAATGGCAATGCAGGTATTTCACCCACGTTATTGATGCCAAGCATGGTAAACGCAGCGTTATGCCTAGAGCTGCTTTTTAAATCCATGTACTACGCTCTTAATGAAACAGATTTCAAGGTGGATGGGCGATATTCACACGACTTCTTCGAGATATATCAATCATTGCCCGCTGATATCAGATCAAATATGTCAGATACTTTCGATGGGCTACTGAGCAATCGCCAAATGAATGATGTGAACATCTTGGAGTCCCAGTATGGAGTGGTAATAGCCCGTGGGCTTGAGGATCAGATCAAACTGTGGAGTTCAGTGTTTGTGAAAATGAGGTATGTATATGAAGGACACAAGACATCCATGATGTTTTTCCCGGAAATTGAGGAAACAATCACTCGTGCAATTCTCTCATTAAAGCCGCTATGGTCTTCAAGCCCCTAACCAGTGCATGCAGCGGACAACGCCTTCGGCGTTGCCGCTGATGCCTATGTTGGGCGGCACGAGTACCGATTGGTGACGATCCCTAGGAGGTAGCCATGACAGGAACCACTTACACCAGACGTGACGTTCTGAAGCTCGCCGGTGCGCTGACGGCCGGGGCGCCGCTAGCAAGCTGTGCATCGGTGGCGAACGTCTCGCCATCTACCGCCACACCTTTGCAGAGTTCGTTCGCGCGTCAATTCCCCAAGGGCTTCTACTGGGGCACCGCCACGGCCGCGTACCAGATCGAGGGCGCGTGGAACGAGGACGGCAAGGGACCGTCGATCTGGGACACGTACGCGCACACGCCCGGGAAGATCAAGAACGGCGACACCGGCGACGTCGCCGTCGATCATTACCACCGCTACAAGGAAGACGTCGCGCTGATGAAGAGCCTCGGCGCCAACGCTTACCGCTTCTCCATCTCCTGGCCGCGGATCTTCCCGGAAGGTAGGGGCAAGCCGAACCAGAAAGGCCTCGACTTCTACAACCGACTGGTGGATGAGCTGAAAGCCGCCGGCATCGAGCCGTTCGCCACGCTCTATCACTGGGATCTTCCGCAAGCGCTCCAGGACAAGTACGGCGGCTGGCAATCGTCAGAAATCGCGAAAGCATTCGGCGAGTACAGCGGCCTGATGGCGAAGACGCTGAGCGACCGCGTCAAGCACTTCTTCACCATCAACGAGTTCAAGCAGGTGACGGAGACCGCGTACCGCGGCGTGGAGCTGCACGTGCAGGGGAAGACCGTCCGTCTCATGAGCGCCCCCGGCATCCTGCTCGAGGATGGGCCGCTGAACCAGGTGCGGCACCACGCGGTCCTTGGTCATGGCTTGGCCGTGCAGGCAGTTCGCGCGATGGCGCGCGCGGGCACGAAAGTCGGGCCGGCGGAGAACATGCCGCACGCCGTCCCGGTCATCGACGCGCCGGAGCATGTCAAGGCGGCCGCCGCTGCGACCCGCGAGTTGAACGCGTACTTTCTCGGTCCCATGCTGGAAGGCCACTACGACGACGCGTACCTGGAGAACGCCGGCAAGAACGCGCCGAAGTTCACCGACGCCGAGATGAAGATCATTTCCTCGCCGGTCGACTTCGTCGGTATCAACGTCTATATCCCGGCGCTCGCGGTCAAGGCGTCGGATCAGCCGCCTGGCTACGAGGAGGTGCCGTTCAGCCTTTCTCATCCGAAGATGCATTCCGACTGGCATCGGCTGGTTCCCGAGTCGCAGTATTGGTCGCCGCGGTTGCTGCACGAGATCTGGAAGCCAAAGGAGATCTACGTAACCGAGAACGGCTGCGCCGCTGCTGATGAGCTTGCGAAGGACGGCAACGTCTACGATTACGACCGCATCATGTACCTGCGCAACGGCATGATGTGGCAGCAGCGTGCCACAGCGGAAGGTGTTCCGCTCAAGGGCAACTTCTATTGGAGCACGATGGACAACTTCGAATGGATCAACGGCTACGGCGATCGCTTCGGCCTGGTCCACGTCGACTTCAAGACCCAGAAGCGGACGCCCAAGCTGAGCGCCTTGTGGTTCCGCGGGGCCGCACGGCGTAACGCGGTGGTGTAGCGAAGCGTGCAGGGCGAACGACAGACGATGCTGCATACAGCTACTCGTGGCTGCCGCCCAACCACCGGTTGCAGCGGACGGTCCGCTGCGCGGCCCGCCGCTGAACCGGAGCGTTCGGCATGACGAGAAAGACTTTCCATCAAGTGCTAGCATATCAGAATAGTCAACTATGGTGAGGGGGCGTCAAATCATGGTTCTTGAGATGGATTCTGTGTTGACTGGGGGAATTTGGGGTCAGAATTTGGGGTCACACCTTGATCAGTGATTAATTTGTTGACAATAGGAGGCAATTTTGCTATTTTGTTTGCCATGACAAGACAATGGCGCATAGAATTTGAAGGGGCATACTATCACATCTTATCACGGGGAAATGAGCGAAGAGACATTTTCACTGATAATGATGACCGTATTTCGTTTCTTGATACTTTAGGAAAAATGTCAGAAAGGTTTGAGGTCGAAGTGTATGCCTATGTTCTCATGAATAACCATTACCATTTGCTCCTGAAAACCAATAAGCCTAATATTTCTAAAGGAATGCAGTGGTTTGGAACTACGTATACCCGCCATTATAATATAAAACATAAGCGAAATGGACACCTTTTCCAAGGCCGATTCAAAAATTTTCTTATTGAAAATAAAATGATGAATACCTGATGCTTCTCTCCTGTTATATCCATAGGAATCCGTTACGAGCCGGAATGGTCAGGCGATTAGTAGATTATCCATGGAGCAGCTATCCAGTGTATGCCTATGGTAGAAAATCACCAGAATGGTTATACACAGCACCTATTCTTTCTTACTTTAATGCAAAAGACAAGAACAAAGCATATAGAGAAATGGTTCAAGGATATTCCCGGGAAGAAAAAAGCATATGGGAAGATTTTCAGCATGGCCTCTTTTTGGGTTCCCGGAAGTTTACCGACCGTATCAGGTCCAAATATTTGTCTGGAAAACCTGATATTGAAATTCCCCAAAAACGACAAGTTTTAAGAGATACCAATCCTAAGACCATCCTGGAGAAAGCGGCAAAGGTGTTAAAATGCGATACAAATGATTTCTTACAATCCTCCAGGATAAGCGATTCAAATAAACTCAATCGTGATTTATTGATTTATCTTTTATGGAGTACCGGTTGGTATAATAATCAGGAAATCGGTAATCTGTTTGGTCTTGGTTATTCTTCCATAAGTCGACGGGTAGCTATGATGGAATCGAGAATTTCTCAAGAAAATGAAATTCATAAACGATTAGAAGAAATTAAATCACTAATCAAGGTGTGACCCCAGTCCTACCTGACCCCAGTCCTACCCCCTAAAAAGGATAAGGTAAATAAAAGAAAGCATAATATAACATTTCTAGAAGCGTGTCATGTATTTGCAGATAAATATATGTTAACACTTTATAATGATAAGCATTCGGAAAAAGAGGATAGATGGATAACAATAGGACAAGCTCTAAATAATCAGATTTTGGTAGTTGTTCATACATTTAGAAAGATTAAGGGTAGAGAATTTGTAAGGATTATATCAGCAAGAAAGGCTACCAAAAATGAAATTAAACAATATTTTGAGAGGAGTGGTTAATGATGCGAAAAGAATATGACTTTTCAAAAGCAGAGCAGGGTAAGTTTTACAGACCTATAGAAGAGCTGGAAATACCTATTTATTTGGATAAAAAAGTTAAGGAGTTTTATAGTAAAAAGGCATTAGATAAAAATATAGAACTCGATAGAGTAATCAATACTATATTATACAAAGAAATGGAAATATTGAAGGAAATAGGTGATTAGAATAAAGATGATAAGCGACAATTAAACTTTCTGTTCAACGACAATTAAATTTCCCGTTTTACAGGAAATCTATAAACTATTCTTATACTGAAAGATATATGACAATGACAAATAGAATACATGGTTTTTCAGGGGCGAAGCATTTGCCGGGAGTAACATACGATGTATCCTCATATAACTAGCAAATGCTTCATCCCTATGGTAATTACCTTCCGATCACAAAGTGTTTCTCTTCTTCTCAACAAGTTTGATGGTCATAAGTTTCTCTTCTTTTCTGAAAGATTTTATTCCCTCTCTGTATGTTGTGTAACTGTCTTTTTCTGCTATAATGCGATATGCTCCTTTCGGCAGATTTTTAAATTCAAAAAATCCGTTTTCATTTGATTCTGCAGTACTGATGTGTCCTCTTCCCCTGAGACGCAGTCTTACACCTTTAAGAGGGAATCCATTTTCATTGAGGGTGTATCCAGAGATTACCAGGTGTTGCTGCCCTCTGTGAGTAGTATTGGGAAAGTCATTATTGCTGTATTCGATGGCGCCTGACCGGGGGACGTCTGACAGGAAATCCTGTGCGGGGACAGTATTCTCATTTACCATCTTTACCGTATTTTTCGTCTCACTTCCGGGAGAATCAGACAAAAGAGGTGTGGGAATAGTAGTGGCACATTTGAGGTCGCCGTTACTGAGGTTATAGTAACTGATGTAGACCTTATCCGGTGCTTTTAATGCCAGGGAAGTATATAAACCCGAAACGCCATAAGCATCTACAACTGTTTTAGACCAGTTGCCGTATGCGTTTGTGGCATATTTGAGGTTACCGGTATTTTCATCATAATAACTGATATGAGCATTACCCGATGCATCAACTGCTATTGAACTGTAATCGCCTGCCCAACCGGCAGTATGGTCAATGGTCATAGGTATCCATACACCGGATTTGTTGGTTGCATACTTAAGACTGCCATTCGTATAACTAATATGTACTTTACCCGATGCATCAACGGCCAGAGAGGTAGAGAAGCCCATGAGGGTTATACCGTCGACAACGGTGCTTTTCCATGTACCGGAGCTGTTGCTTATGTATTCGAGCCCTGAATTATAGTGGCTGATGTGTACTTTATTGGATGCGTCAACAGCTATAGAACTCCATACTCCTCCTTTACCCAGGGTTGTTGTAACCCAGGAACCGGATGCATTGGTCGCATATCTGAGACTATCGCTGCCGAAATCATAATAGCTGATATGCGCTTTATTTGATGAATCCACCGTTATAGAGGTAAATGAACCTGTGTCAGTCCTGTCTACAACTGTTTTTACCCATGCACCGGAACTGTTGGTAGCGTATTTGAGGTTACCGTTGAAGTAATCGTAATAGCTCACATGTACCTTGCCTGTCTTGTCAATGACTATGGAGCTGTATCTGCCTACATCTCTCGATTTATCGACCGTTGTTCTTATCCATGTACCTGACGTATTCGTGGCATACTTCAGGTTGCCTCGGAAACAATCATAATAACTAATATGTGCATTGCCTGATGAATCAAGTGTTAGAGAGGAAAATTCACCTACAATACCGTTTCTGTCTACGATGATTTTTGTCCAGGAATCCCCAGATGTATTGGCAGCATACTTAAGGTAACCTCTGGAGTAATTGTAATAGCTAAGGTGTACCCCACCTGATGAATCAAGTGCTATAGAGGCAAATTCACCTACATCCCCGATACTATCAACAGTAATTTTTTCCCAGGAGCCGGATTTGTTCGTGGCATACTTCAGGTTATAATTAGGATAGCTGTCATAGTAGCCGATATGTACATTATCCGATGAATCAAGTGCCAGGGAGGTAAATCCGCCTACATTACCCTCACTATCTATGGTAACTGTCTCCCAGGAACCAGATGTATCAGTTATATAGGCAAGATTGCTATTTTTTGGATCGTAATAGCTGATATGAACTTTATTGTGCGAGTCAACTGCTATGGAAGTCGATTGCCCTGCATGGTAATCATCCAGAGTAACTGTCTCCCATGTACCGGTTTTATTGGTAGCGTAGTTGAGAAAACTAGCGTAGCTGAAAAAATTGGAGGAATACCCGTACCCTTCATAACTTATATGCACGTTGCCCGAGCTATCAACCGCTATAGAGTTATACCAACCCCCGCTATCCACAATGGTCTTTACCCAGGAACCCGATTTATTTGTTGCATACTTGAGCTTAGCCTCTTCGTTTACAGAATCAAAGTAAACGTAACTGATATGCACCTTGCCGGAAGGGTCAACCACCAGGGAAGTATCCAGACCTACATTTCCGGCACTATCTACCGTTGTTTTTACCCATGAGCCTGATTTATTGGTAGCATAGTTAAGGTTGCCGTGTGTTGCATTGTAATAGCTTATATGTATTTTGCCGGAAGAATCAATCACCAGGGAGGCATATTGTCCTACACCAGGTGATGAATCTACGGTTCGGTAAGCCCATCTCTTGCCGTTATGATATGCATAATAAAGATGGTCGCCTCCGTACACGATATGGGGGCGTTTATCAGCATCAATTGCAATTGCCCTCGAAGAATGTCTTTGAAAATCACAGAACCATTTTGGGGCATCTACAACATTTTTTTTCCATGCTGCTTGAGAGATGTTAATTTCAACGAAGAAAAGGTTAAGAGAAATGAAGACGAACAATGAACGGAGCAATAATTTTTTACTATTCATATCTTTTTATTCCTTCTTTCACTAACATGAAAAATAAACGAAAACCCTTTTGACAGAAAAAGTGATAGATAGCCAAGGAAAAAAGATGCCAAAGTAAGGAATGTGTGAGGAAATAATTTTAAATTCCTGTGCTTAACAAATAGAAAAGAGTACTGCGTTATTCCGCATTTTAGCACGAGGCGTACCCTAAAGACCTGCGGCTACAGTTGCCAAGGGCAACCACAAGTAGCCGCAGGTCTTTAGCCTGCGCACATTCACGCTCAAACACCATAAAAGAGTACAGGATATATGGAAGGGGAAGTTGTGGGTAAGGATGAGCCTTCAGAAGGAGGAACAAAGGGGGAGGTTACCAATTCTCAATGGGGACTTTGATACTTTGGTAAAGTAGGTAAAAATTATATCCGGGTACTTGTTCGTTTTTATTTAAGGGATTGCAGAATTGTAGTACCGCTAAATTTGATGAAAGAGTATGCCATGACACAAGGGCGCTGTGTCATGCGGGGGGCATGACACATGACGGGAAGAATATAAACCAAGGAGGGTAATCAGGCGGGTTTGGTGCGCTTCATCCACCTTACTCATGAGAAATCAAGGGTGGGGTGGATGAACGAACTACGATAGGATCACTATTACTGCATATCTTCATTACCTTTCGTAAAATCATAAGTATTCTCTATTGTGAAAATTTATCTTGATGCTAAAACTTCTGCAGGTTCGAGAACTACCTTAATCCATCCCGGCTGGCGTTGATCAAATGCCTTATATGCGTCGATAGCGGAACCGAAGGGTTCGTAATGAGTCTGGGCAAGAACCTTTTCCGGATCAACCATCCCGCTGCGAACCATATCAACAAGCATAGGAAGGTATTTTCGGTGATTGCAATTTCCCATCTTAATGGTAAGATTCTTGTTCATTGCAGCACCAACAGGAAAAAATTGAGCTTTTTGTGGATAAACACCGATAACAGAGAGGGTTCCCGCTTTTGCCAATGCCTTTACGGCCCATTGCAATACTATCGAGGGTGCATCGCCCGGATGCCAGTTAGGACCTTCAGGATGGGTTTCCGGGGCAACCTCCCTGAGTTCTTGTTCAAACAGGGGTTTCTGGTTATTTGCTTGTTTGGCCGCGGGGCCTTCATGCGGCAGGTTTGCATCGATACCGACTGCATCAATAGCACGGTCAACACCGATGCCACCGGTAAGCTTACGGATAGATTCGACAGGGTCTTCTGCATTATAATCTATGATTTCTGCGCCATTTTCCTGCGCCATTTCTAAACGGGAACGGATAGTATCAACTGCTATAATCCTTCCGGCACCAAAGATCCTGGCACTTACAATCGTAAATTGACCAACGGGACCGCATCCGAAAACTGCTACGGTGTCACCTGCTTTAATTTCCGCTAATTCTGCGCCGAAAAACCCTGTAGGAAAGATATCGGATAAAAGAATGGCCTGATCATCGCTTACCTCTTCAGGAAGCTTCACAGGTCCTACATTGGCAAAGGGGATACGCGCTTTCTCAGCCTGAAGACCATGAAAAGGACCGCTTTCTTCCGGTCCTCCAAAAAATGCCGTTCCTGCATGTGGCCCATAAGGGTTCGCATTATCACATTGAGCATAATAGCCTGCGCGGCAGTAAACGCAGTAGCCACAGGCAATGGTGGAAGGAATAACAACCCTATCGCCGGCACTCAGATTGCGAACCTCAGGTCCAACCTCTTCAACGATTCCTACCCCTTCGTGTCCCAGGATAGTGCCGGGTTTCATTCCTGCCATGGTACCCCGAATCATATGTAAATCAGTCCCGCAGATAGCGCTGGCGGTAATGCGTACAATAGCGTCGGTTGGGTTTTCAATTTTTGGATCATCCACTTCTTCAAGGCGAATATCGCCAATTCCATGGAAAACAACGGCTTTCATAACGATTCTCCTTATTCATTGTTTCATGTGAGTAAATATGTTGTGAGCTAAGTTACATCACGTCCATGGACGTGATAAGGGGGAGATGTTACCTCGACTGCTGTGAATGGCTCGAGAATCTTGTAAGTATGGGCTGCCCCTCTGGGTACAACCCATGAATCGCCAGGCTCAAGAGAGATAACTTGCCCCTCTGAATGTAATTCAGCCCGGCCTTTTATGACATAACCGATTACTTCATAATCACGTTTGGTTTCCGGCTTTTGTCTGCCGGGTGGTTCATCCTCCCAAAGGCGCATGGCGACCCTGATGCCTGCTGCCAGATATTTTTGGCCGAATTCTCCCGCTGGTGAGTATTTAGACTGAACTTTCACGATAGTGGTATCTCCCATATAAAGACTCCTCTGTATAATGTATTTTTTCTTTTTGTAAGAGGGAATAATAGAGGTAAACACATCGTATGTTTCTATCCTATTATCCAACAATAAGCACCTGCGGCGCTGTATGACGAATGCGTGTCTTAAGCCAATCAATTTGACGTTCTGTTTCCAGAATAAATTCATTACAGACATCCTCAAGCCTTTTATCAATAAGCTGCTTTGCAGCTAGTGAAAGGATTATCCAGCACATTTCTATATCGCTGGCAAGTACAGAGAGATCATGGAGATCACGCAGGAGACCTATGCTGCCGGTGCGGGTTCCGTAGAAACGTTTCGTATCGTGTTTCTTTGGCTCTCTGCTTTTTTTTCCGGTATACCGTTCAATAAAAGGAGAAAGTGCCTGGAGGTGCTTTTCTGACCAGGAGATCATTAACCGGGACATTGATACAACATCATGTTCATCCGGATGATCTGTTCTTATCTTACGAGACGCATTTATGAATTCCTGTTCACTGCTTCTGAGTAATTCAAGATACTCTGCAACATGTGCCTTTGTTGTCTCACCGGTGATAGCATCTCTCACCTTCTCAACAACACCTCTCATCTCCTTTACCAATCCTTTTGTCATTCCACCCATTTTCCCTTTTAACGCTGTTTCATCACTTTTATGGATCCGTACAGCGGCGTATTTAAAGTGGGGTTGTTTACTAACAGGATCCCAACTGGTAATGGTTAATTCGTTAACGGCACGGGGATACTCGGGATTGTCCCAATATCCATAATGGAAAGGAATGAAGACATGTCCCGGAATGATATCACCTAAGTGTGCATGGCCATAAATCTTTCCCCGGCGTGATTCTACCTCAACGACATCACCGTTCGAAATTTTGTAACGAAGGGCATCTTCATGAGAAATTTGTATGTACACATCCGGTGCAGCATCACTGAGTTCACGAGACCGGCCTGTTTTTGTACGTGTATGCCAGTGATAGACAACCCGGCCGGTTGTAAGCCACAACGGATAGTTTTCATCCGGCTGTTCTTCCGGAGGGATATAATCAGCACATTTAATAATTGCCTTTCCCCCGGGGTCATTCGCCTTATATTGTTCCGGTGTAATTGCAGCGCCGGTAATTAAATCATGGCCGTAGGTTTCACAATAATCAAAGCTTGTATGAAATATGCCATTTGTGTACAGACGGTCTGCGCCGCCCGGATTATCAAAATTGCATGGCCATTTAATCCCTGATCGATTCGTAAGTTTATCATACGTTAACGCTGAGTAGTCACACGGGCGGCCTTTGCTGCATTTCTTCCAGGCTTCAAATGCGCTTTCAGGATCATTCCATTTTATAAGCGGGGCGCCATCCTTGTCCCGGAAATCCATTCGCTGTGCATAGTCAAGAAAGATATCTAAATCGGAACGTGCCTCACCCGGTGGTTCTATTGCTTTATGAGAGATGTGGACTGTCCGGTCTGCATTGGTAAAACATCCTGTCTTCTCACCCCAAATTGCCGCCGGAAGAACAATATCTGCAAGCGCAGCAGTTTCACTAAGGAATCCATCCTGTACAATAACAAAGAGGTCTTTTTTCTGAAGAATCCGGCGAATTCGTGCTAATTCAGGCAGCGTTACTGCCGGGTTCGTACCGATGATCCACAGGAGTTTAATTGAGCCGGTTTCGGCATAGCGAAATATTTGCATAGCATGCGACGGGGGATTGGCATGGGGGATATCCTCCGGCCTTACATTCCAGATCCTCGCCTGTTCTGCGATATGTGCCGGGTTATTCCAATTGCGGAAGGCAACAAGTTCGCCATTTGCACCACATTCCCGGGTGTTCTGAGCCGTTGGTTGTCCGTTCATTTGAAAGACCGTGCAGCCCGGCTTACCAATCATTCCCCGAATAAGGTGCACATTGTTAACCTGAACGGCAGCAGCAGTTGCCTGCCATGACTGATAGACGCCCTGGAGGACGGTAGATACCAGTGTTGGTGTTGTACCAAGAATTTCTGCTGCTGCCTGCAGTGTCTTAATTGGTACCCCTGTTACCGCTTCAACACGTTCCGGTGACCACTTGGCTGTCATTCCTGCCAATGTATCAAAACCAACAGTGTGTGCCTCGATAAAATCCCGGTTACTATATCCTTTCTGAATTATCAGGTTAAGGAGACCGTTCAATACCGGGACATTTGTACCGAGGCGCGGTGCGATGTGTACATCGGCTTCCCTGGCAGTATCCGTTTTGCGCGGATCAACTACAATAAGTTTCGGGCGATCTGTACTATGGAGCCGGTCGAGAATACGCATCCAGAGAACCGTTTGTGTATTGGCAGGATTATGTCCAACGTGAAAAATTGCGTCCGTAGTATCAATATCGGCATACGTACCCGGGTCACCATCCGTTCCGAAAGACTCAATGAGTGCCATAGCAGCACTTGCTGTACACAGGCGGGTGTTACCATCCATATGGGGAGTATGAATACCGGCATCACCAATCATTGAGAGCGTATAGTATTCTTCAAGAAAGAGTTGACCTGTGTTATAGAACCCGATAGCATTCCCTGTACATCGGTTCATAACCTCTTTTGATCGTTGAACGATGAGATCCATCGCAGTTTCCCAGGTTACCTTTACCAACTTATCGTTACGCCATATCAATGGATGTGTTAGCCGGTCGGTACTATTATTGGCCTCCCACCCGTGCAGACCTTTTGGACCTAACCTGCCGTGATTTACAGGGTCTACACCGGTACCTCTCACCCCGACAATTTTTCCATTCTTTACTCCAATATCCAATGCACAGCCATTTGAGCAGAGAACACAGGTTGACTGAACCCAACGATCCGGCTCTTCCAGAATGCGCTGATCTATTCTTTCCGGCCAATCTCCTTTATATGGTGTTCGCGGGCCCCAGATATCGGTAATACTATTTCTTGTTTCATTTATAACCTCAATCATTGTTTCAGTCATAGGTATACTCCTCATCACTTTTAAAAACTAAATTTGTCTTTGATGAGCGAAAAACCTCACCGTATGTTTAAATACGTTGTATTACTGCTTCTGCTACTTTCCGGCATGATTCGGCAGTATGATTACAAACATTGGCACATTCCCTCATTATTTGATCGTCTGTAAATTTTTCACAATTACTGGCACATTCTATACAGATATCTGCACAGAGAGAACATGTCCTTCCGGACCAGCCGGAATTACGAAGCATAAGATCCGTGTTGGCCCGGCAGACATCAGCACAGTCTCTTAATAAAGAAATATGTCCGGCCCCTGCATGCTTTCCCCCCATTTGCAGGCAATGCGATATTGTTTTGATACATACGTTATAACATTCCAGGCAGTCTTTAATACACTGATCTAATTCTTGAGACATCTCTTCTGATGTTAGGTATACCATAATAAACTCCTTCCCCGGGTATGAATATACCGTTTATCTGTATGCGTTTTTTCTTTTAATTCTTTCTTAATTTTTATTCATCTGTTCCTGTATTATTTGTCCTTTAAGAACAGGAATGTAAAGTAAGGGTAAACCTGCAGTCCAGTCTGCCTTAAATTCAGTATAGGTATTATGGATAAATGTATGAGAGGCGAGAGAAAGGGCAGACAATGCCTAAACAAAAATCCAATTTATAATGAACACAACCTCAATACACATGTCGAGAAGATATATAGGGCTAATTTGCTTTTTTACAACATATACGATATCAATTGCTGCTAATCCAATAGCGCTCCCAAGAGCAAGCAGGATAATTTCGATATCGGGATATACAGTGCGCCGGATTCCTGTAATGATCAATACTCCGCCAATAACAATTATGAGAACCCCAACAGTATTAACGAGCCAGTGGTTGGTTTTAGGACCTGTTACCATTTGAAATGTTCTCATGCTCATGAGGGGCCAGATACCGGTGATGATATAGTATATTCCTTGTATAAGTGCAGGGTACATGGTGAAATTTATGAAAAAGGGTGTTCCTGCTGATCCTTAGGGGTTTTGCAGGAAAAAGAAAAAGGCAGCCCCAGAGAGCCGCCACCTGTGCAGTAGTTAAAAAATTTCCAGACTTCCAAGTATTATCCGTACCATTCGTCTTCCCATGTACTGAATAGCTGAGTTAACGGATCCTGTTTCACGATATTTTTATGATGCCATAGAACAAGCTCTTATGTAACATTTTCCTTTACTAGAATAAAAATAAAAGTTGACCTTGTAAAGATGCCTTTTATAGAAAGCGTTCTCTACAAGGTTGCTCATTTTTCAGAGAAGAATCTGTAATCTTATTCAAGAGAGAATAGATAATGGATAGTTCTCTGTTTATCTTCCACCTGTGCCACCGCTACTATCCGTTGTACCGCCACCTGCTCCGGGTGTTTGTGGTGCAGTTGTACCTCCTGGTGATCCGCTTCGTGCACCGCCAGTTGCACTATCCGTTGGTCCTCTGGTAGTTTCCGTTTCACCACCAATAGTTCCTCTCCCTTCTCTTTCACTTCTTTTTCTGTCAGTTGTTCCTCTGGGTGCCTCAGGGGATGGTCTTCCCGGGGTACCCGGGGTTGGCCCTTGTATTCCGGGTACATCGGCACCAGGACCGGTTTCTATACCACCGCCTCGCCTTCCGGTTCTCCTTTCGCCGGTAGTTCCTCTATCACTTCCAGATGGTCTTTCTCTTGTTGTCCCCATTTGACCACCTGTTTTACTTTCTATCCCTGTTGATCTCCGGTCTGTTCTTGATTGTGTACCACTTAATTCTTCTTCAGGGGTTGTTGCTATGGCAGAGCCAACATACGTTGTGTTTGCAATAACAGTGCCAAGAATTAAGGTGCTGCCAATAATGAGATTCAAACTACGTTTTCCTACCATCTTTCTTTCTCCTCACACAAGGTGTATAAATACGTTCTGCAAAAATTACATGCTTTTAAAAGTCAAAAGTCCTCTCGAAGAATCCTTTTTCTTTTTTCTCTTCTTTTTGTTGATATTCTGTATCACGATATTCTGTTCTTTGGTCTGTATCTCTATTTTTGGTTTGTAATTTCTTTACGGTTGATTTGTCAGGTTTTTCAAGTATGGCTCCTTCCCTTCCTTCCATTTTGATTCTTTTCTCCTCTTCCTCTTCTTTCTGAGTAACCTCCTTACCCATAATTGGTTCGCCGGGGGCGGCTGTTCCTGCTACCTTCGTATCAAACCGGAGTTCCTGGGTGAGCGGCGCCGGTTGTCCTTTCACGGCAGCCTGTACCTGTTCGGCAAATGTCTTTCGTGCCTCCTGCACACTGCGCTTCCCTTTCACGATATCATCTGCAAGGTTGAGTGCCAGGGTATTCATCCTTTCATTATGGCACATTACAGAGAGTTCTCCTTTTGTTCTGTCGATGATAAGGCTTTCGTCAAATTCGATGAGTTCATCAACTTTATCAGCAGGGACTTCATATTTAACCGTCTGTGTGACTACGTCTCTGTGTTTTTTTGGGAAATAATGGAAAATTTCCTGATTTACCACTTTTGTTTCTACCCATGGACCATTATCATACCAGATAAGGTGACGTTGACCTGCTGCATCAGGCGGGCCGTATTTTTCTATGAGTTGCCGGGCAACCTTTTTCGGTTGATCTTTCCAGCCGGAAATAATCTTTTCAACAGTTTTTTTGTCAACTTTACCACCTGTTCCAGAAAAAATACCCTCACCACCGGTATTTCCCTCGGATTTTTTACCGGCTGCCGTAGCAGAACTCATGAAAACAGCATTTGCAATAACAACACCGAAAATAAATGTGCTGCCAATAGCGAGACTAAATCGCCGTATTCTTATCATTTCTCCCTCCTTTCCACCCTTCGGTACCTATATTTCAATAAAACCAGGTGCTTCTTATAGTAATCCAAAAATGAAACCGGACAAAATAAATCAGATTTGATTACGTTAGACACCGGCATGGGGTTGTTCAAGAAGTTTTTCTACACATAACATGGAGAGCGAAATGCTATTTCGCTCTCCATGTTGTATGCCAAAACCGGTATTTGGAACTTTTTGAACAGCCCCATGCCGTCCGTTCTTTTGATGTTTAAGTCTTTATCGTATGTATACAGAGACTAAGATGTTCAATTTCATCCTTTGTATACTATATACCTATTCAAAAATCCTCTCAAAGAGTCCTTCTTCTTCTTCTTCTTCTTCTTCATATTCCTCATCACGATATTCTTCTTTTCCCCATCCTGCTCCTTTCATTTGTAATTTCTTTGCAAGGGAGGGAGTACGGTCTTCTTCCAGGATATCCCTTGCCTGATCGGCATAGACCTCTCGTACCTCCTCGAGATCACGATCTCCTTCAATAATGTCACCTGCAAGATTTAATGTCAGGATATTCATTTTTTCATTGGCAGAATGGGAAGAGATCTCTCCCCGTGTTTTATTTACAATAATGCTTCCGTTATATTGGGCAAGTTCATCAACCTTCTGTGAAGGTACCTGATAGTCAACCGTCTGGATGACGACATCTTTATGTTCAATGGGGAAATTATGCGTGATCTCATGATTGATAATCTCGGTTCTCTTCCATGGGCCATTGTTATGCCAGATAAGACGCTCATTGGTTGCTTCATCCGGAACACCATACTCATCGATCATCTGTTGGGCAACAGTCCGGGGTGCTTCTCTCCATTCTGAAATAATCTGCTGAACGGTTGTTTCGTCAAGTTTTTCAGGTATGGCTCCTTCTGTTATTTTTGTTCTTCTCTCTTCTTCCTTTTCTTTTTGGGTGACCTTACCCATAATTGATTCACCGGGGTCAGCCGTTCCTGCTACCTTCGTATCGAATTGGAGTCTCTGAGTAAGTGGTGCTGATTGCCCTTTTGTAGCAGCCTCTACCTGTTCGGCATATTTTTCTCGTGCCTCTTCCACACTGAGATTTTCTTTGACGATATCATCTGCAAGGTTGAGTGCCAGGGTATTCATCCTTTCATTATGACACATTACAGAGAGTTCTCCTGTTGTTCTGTCAATGATAAGACCGCCGTCAAAGTCGATAAGTTCATCGACTTTATCGACAGGGACTTCATACTTAACCGCCTGTGTGACTACGTCGTAGTGTTTTTTGGGAAATTTATGGAGAATTTCCTCATTTACCACTTTTGTTTCTACCCATGGACCATTATCATACCAGATAAGATGACGTTGGCTTGCTGCATCAGGTGGACCGTATTTTTCCATGAGCTGTTGGGCAACCTTTTTCGGTTGGCCTTTCCAGCCGGAGATAATCTTTTCAACAGTTTTTTTGTCAACTTTACCACCTGTTCCAGAAAAAATACCCTCACCACGGGTATTTTCCCTGGATTTTTCACCGGCCGCCGTAGCGGGGCTCATGAAAGCCGCATTTGCAATAACAACACCGAAAATAAGCGTGCTGCAGATAACGAGATTAAAACACTGTTTTTTTATCATTTTTCACTCCTTATACAAAGCTCGGTACCTATACTTCAATAAAACCAGGTGCTTGTGGTAACCCAAGAATGAAACCAAACAAAATAAATCAGATTTGGTTCCACCCGATACCGGCGTGAACAAACCAGTTTGTTCACGCCGACCTTTTCATGTTAAAGTTTTTATATACACAGGGACTAACGACGTTCAATGTCATCTTGTGAATACTTATACCTAGTTAAAAACTCTCTCAAGGAATCCCTCATCCTCTTCCTCTTTTTCATATTCCTCATCACGGTATTCTTCTTTTTCCCGTTTCCCACCTTTGATTTGTAATTTCTTCGCAAGGGAGGGAGTACGGTCTTCTTCCAGGATCTCCCTTGCCTGATCGGTATAGACCTCTCGTACCTCTTCAGGGTCACGATCTTCTTCAACAATGTCACCTGCGAGATTTAATGTCAGGATATTCATTTTTTCATTGGCAGAATGGGAAGAGATCTCTCCCCGTGTTTTATTTACAACGATACTTCCATTATATTGGACAAGTTCATCAACCTTCTGTGAAGGTACCTGATAGTCAACCGTCTGGATGATGATATCTTTATGTTTAACCGGGAAGTCATGAGGGATTTCCTGATTTACCACCTCGGTTCTCTTCCATGGGCCATTGTTATGCCAGATAAGACGCTCATTGGTTGCTTCATCCGGAACACCATACTCATCGATCATCTGTTGGGCAACAGTCCGGGGTGCTTCTCTCCATTCTGAAATAATCTGCTGAACGGTTGTTTCGTCAGGTTTTTCAGGTATGGCTCCTTCCCTTCCTTTCCGGGTGACCTTACCCATAATTGATTCACCGGGGTCAGCCGTTCCTGCTACCTTCGTATCGAATTGGAGTCTCTGAGTAAGTGGTGCTGATTGCCCTTTTGTAGCAGCCTCTACCTGTTCGGCATATTTTTCTCGTGCCTCTTCCACACTGAGATTTTCTTTGACGATATCATCTGCAAGGTTGAGTGCCAGGGTATTCATCCTTTCGTTATGACACATTGCAGAGAGTTCTCCTGCTGTTCTGTCAATGATAAGACCGCCGTCAAAGTCGATAAGTTCATCGACTTTATCGACAGGGACTTTATACTTAACCGTCTGTGTGACTACGTCGTAGTGTTTTTTGGGAAATTTATGGAGAATTTCCTCATTTACCACTTTTGTTTCTACCCATGGACCATTATCATACCAGATAAGATGATGTTGGCTTGCTGCATCAGGTGGACCGTATTTTTCCATGAGCCGTTGGGCAACCTTTTTCGGCTGGTCTTTCCATCCGGAGATAATCTTTTCAGCGGTTTTTTCGTCAACCTTTCCTTTCCCGATACGAGCACCTTCTGGATAAGTACTTGTCCTTTCTTGTTCATATCTTCTCTCTGCTTCAAATCTCTCTATGTCGGGTTCTCTTTCTCCGTATCTTTCCTCCTCTTCAGGGGTTCCTCCAACTATATACCCATCGGTCCCGCTTCCTGATTTACCATAGCTGCCTTCAGCACCTGTTAATCCGTGGGTTTGCGGGCTGTGTCCCTCAGCATGGCTTCTTGGCGTGCCTTCGGTATCGTATTCATATTCGTCGTATGTTCTTTGGTCTTCCCGGGCGGAAAATGCATTATGAGCAGCACTAAAAATAACTCCCGCTGCAATGAGAAGAACAAGGTTCCATTTTTTTAGCATTTTTTCACTCCTCAAAATATTGGTTCTCTCTATCTTTTATTTTAACAGCTTTTTTTACTCCTCTTCTAATTCTTTTCTTGCCCTTTGCTTCTGAGCCTCTTCTGCTCGTATCTCCTTTTCTGTCTCTTTACCTCCAACGATTCCTCCTCCGGCTATGCCTGCACCTCCTTCAGCCTCTCCCCTGCCGGATATTCCATGAGCCTCTTCACCTTTTCGTGCCTCTTCTTCCTCATGTCTGTGAACTCCTTTACCTCCTTCTTTTTGATATTTTTCTACTGATTTTCTCTTCTTTTCTTCTCTTTCCCTCTGTTTTCCATCATCTTTTATCACATCTTTTCCTCCTGGTTTTTCCAGAGGATGAATCGGTGAATGTTGTGCCATTACGAAACTTCCAAGCCCGATGGTAATACTTATACTAAAAATCGATGCAGTAATAAGACTGTTATGAAATTTTTTTACCATGTTTATTACCTCACTTATCTTGAATAAAACCTGACCATATTATTATAAAATACGCCAATATATTCATTGAACCTATCTTGTTTTTCGCAATGTGCTTGCCAAATATTTTTCTGATGGAATTAAATTGAAAAGGAAATAGGGGACGTTTAATTGCCCTGGTAGTTGCTACTTATGACGAATAATAAGGGAGGAGAAAAGAATTGCTTTTTTTAAAGAGAGAGGTCTAATCCGGTGCTTGTATAGAGAAAAATACATTTATTCTTTGTTGTTGTAAGTGATTGTTGTATGATATCTTATATCGAGCCTATCTGAGTGTAAAAACATGCATGCAGTAGGGAAATGCATGCATGTTCTGTGGTGTATTATTTCAATATAAATTCTACTTTGGCGGGAGGACCGGATATGACTCTCACCTGTTGGTCCTCTGTTTTGAGCCGTTCATTCCACAGCTTTACCGTATAGTTTCCTGCTGGTACATCAGGGATGGAAAAACGTCCCTCAGCGTCAACCCTTCCAAAATATGGGTTTTGTAATACGAGGATATACGCGAGCATATCAACATGTACGTTGCATCGAATGGATGCAACCCCTGGCTTGTTGAAGGTATATGATCTTACTTCACCCATAAACCATGTTCCCAGGTTCATATTATCTGCTACATCATCCGGGGAGTAGACATTATGGCGAACGGTATCGCTGTTGAGAAAGTCAACTGTGGTCCCCTTGAGTATCGGGAGTACATGAGGGATAAATGTCATATTTTTTTGGTCCATAACGGCATGTTCTTCCGGAGGGGCAAATTTACCCGGAACGTTTTCGATATAAGCAATAGTATTCTTGAGGTATTTGGGTCTTTTTGCTGTGACAGTACCCCGAATCTCGCCGGAGTGAGCTTCTTTTGTATCTACAGAAAGTACAAGGGTTGGTATGACAAAGAGTGCTACAGAAAACAAGATGAATCGTATCTTCATACACATTCTCCTTTCAGAGAGAAAAAAATGATTATTTTTGATGATATGCTTCCAGGATAAATAATAAAAAATAGCCGATCAGTAAAATAAACCAACCAAAGATAATTATGAATTCAAGGGTTGTGGAAAAAGACATCGAGAAGTTTTCAGAAAGCATGCTGTAAATATCTTCTAAGGCATCGAGTGTCTTATTAATGTTTGTCTTCCATGCTTCCATGTGGAATTTTTTTGCTACCAGGTCGAATAATCGTGCTGAATACCAGTCTCCAATGAGTTTAATATTCCGTTCGGTTGCCTCTGATTCCAGGATTGATTTGCTACGTATTTCTATAATTTCACGGAGTGAATATCTAATCTTATGCGACTTAAGCCAGGGTATTCTTTTGGCGGTGGTATGCTGTAAGAGTTGAGCAGCCTTTTCTAACCGTTGTTCTAATTCATATTCTAATACCCGTAATTTTAACAATTGAAGATTTGCGATTTCGAAAAGTTCGATATTGCTGGCAAAATCACCGCGCGGATCAAACACAAAGGCTCCATCCCAGTCCACGATCGTTATATCATCCTTTGTATATTTAATATTGAATTTTAGTGTTGCATTAATCTCTTCTTCATCGAGAGGTATTCGTTCTGTCTTGAGAAGCCTTGTAATGCTATCTTTATATTCTGAGAGAATATCTTCCGGGTCTCCCCGATAATCGGATATACAGTAAACGCTGTATTCTTCATCAAAAAAGGGGTCACACCGGTATTCCCATAAGATAGCTCTGCATTCAATAATGAGAGATTGTTTTATGTCAAAAACATATTCATCTAAGATATTCTCTACATCGGCAGATGCCTCCACAATAATAATTCCCGGCGGACAGTATTTTACTAAAAAATCAACAGTTCTGTTTTCAATAGTCTTTTTCTCTATTTTAACTATCGTCTGTTTAGGCATTACATCGGGATATGAGGGAGAGCTTTTGGCCTTCTTAACATCGATGACTTCTGCTGTATCAATGCGGAGGTTCGTAATTCCTACGAGAAAGGAGACCAGGGTGCCTTTACCTGAAAAACCTTCAGACATAAATCAGCCCCCTCTTTGATCTTTAACATTTTTGTAACACGCTCTTCTGCTCAATGAATCTCTTTTAACTTCCTTGTGGAAAAACTTTAAAAAAGTGAATAGTGCCTTTTCAGAATCCCAATCCATAGTTGTGGCATTTGATGGATCTGTTTTTTTATGACACTCCTGCATTTCTCCTCTATTGCTTTTTTTGTGAGATCAGAATGTATTTTTACATGGATGATCTGTGGTTCAATGATTGGCATTCCTATTTGGCTTACAAGATAGCACTCTACCTGGGAAATATGAGGATCCCGGGTCATTTCTGCAGATATTTCGCTGGCAACTAAACTATATAATTTACCAGTATGGGTAACCGGGTTTTTTCCTGCGGTAGCCTCAAGGGTCATTGGCCGGTAAGGAGTTATTAACCCGTTTGCCCTGTTTCCTCTGCCTACTTGACCATCGTCTCCGCCTTCAGCACTTGTTCCGGTTACTGTCAAATATACAATATCGTTTTCGTAATTGTCTGCTGCATTCAGTATGATGGTGACTTCAAGCGATGTTATTTTTTTAACAAAAAACTGGATATGCTCAAGGATTTTCTCTTTTATTTTAAAATATTCATCTTTTGACGAAACAAATCTTGAAACTATAGCCATTGCTATTGTAAGGGTTACATGGTTATGAACCCGTATGCCCATAATTTTAACATCTTCGCCAATCATAGGATATGCTTCTTTTACGTCTGCTGAATTTAAGAAGTGCTCGGTCCGGTAAACGAGGGCCTCTGTTTCTGTTAAAGGGGAAAAACCAACACCTATTGAAGTGTCATTTGCGAGCGGGATTAAATTCTCAAACGTTGCCAATAAGTCAACGCTGCCTGCCCTGATTTTTGTCTCAACAAGAACATTTTTTTCAGGCTCCAAGAACCGTAACCGTTTATTGAGTAATGTATAGATCGTTTCTTTTGCGATTTCCCCCAGAGGTACGTTCTCATTTCCTACATTTTCTACTGCCCGGCCCACAACAATTAATTGAAGAGGGGTTGTTATCTTACCACCCCCAAAATAAACTTCGGAATGCCCTCCTACCAGAAGGCATTTATCGATATTATGATGGAATATCCTTCCGAATTTCTTCAGATAATAGTGTGAGAGGGTGATGCTCAGCTCTTCAGCTACATAATCACAAAGGGTATCCGGATGTCCTAAACCTTTGCGTTCAACAATCTCTATAGGAGATTTCTGATATGATACGCCTTCTATTCTTTCAATAAGTATTTCCATACGAGTGAAAAGATCTCTTTATGGTAGTACAAATTCATGTTCAGGATATTTAACGCATAAAACGGGACAGGGGGCTTTCCTTACTACCTTTTCAGTTGTACTTCCCAGGAGGGTATGTGATAATCCTGTACGGCCATGCGTTGCAATGACAATCAAATCAACAGTATATTTTTTAGCGGCTTTTACGATTTCCAGAAAAGGTACCCCATGTTCTACGATATTTTCGACGGTAATTTTCTCAAGAAATCGCTTGGGTACCATGTGACGGAGCTGGCTTTTTGCCTCTTCCTCCATCCTGTCGTATATTTCATCTAAAGGATATATTATTCCTCCTGGTCCTGTAGGAAGGGTTAGTTCCGGAATTACATGGATAATGTAAAGTTTGGCGTTATGCTCTACAGCAAAATCCAGGGAATATTTTAAGGCATGTTTTGCATAGGTAGAAAAATCGGTAGGAAACAGGATTCTTTCGATTTTAATCATGGTATCAACTCCTGAATAAAGTTTGCGGGCTATCAGATTAGATAATAAACGTATATTTCGAAAACAGTATTCTCATATCTTCCTTACAGGAATCTTTCTTACCTCAGATTTTTTACACGTTGGCAGGGTAATTTTCAATATTCCCTTTCTATATAAAACAAAATTAAGGAATACAACGGTGTTTTATTGTCTCATTGATAAATACGATAGTCAATATCAGGAAATATAGTATCCTTGCTCTCAATATCGGAAAGCCATAGGTCATCAATCGCGTTGGACTGGATATCTTCATATAGTTTATTAAATCTGAAGATGTGTTCTTTTGTTCTCTTTACAGCATATTCTGCCATTCTTCCGGTGCTCATAATAAAGGCCCAATCGCTACTCTGTAACAACAAAAGCTCCCTTGCTGCCTGGTTAAGTGCACGGTTTTGTATGGAATTTCCGTTGGCATACGAATATCTTTTTGCCAATTCAACCATACGTTCTGCTGCCTTATGAAGGTGCCGGTAGATCCAGTCGTTATTCTCGTTCTGCCAGTACTCATTGTATCCCTTGTATCCCCAACTGGAAGGGGACGGGGTTGAGATCTGGTTATCCGGATACAGGTTAAGGTATTCTATGGGAGTAATGAGAGAGATCGTTTTCTGGTCAAAGGCAATTTTTCTTATTAAAAAATGAATCCAACTCGGTCCTTCAAACCACCAGTGGCCAAAGAGTTCTGCATCGTAAGGTGCGACAATAACAGGTTTTCTGTCTATTATCCCTGCCAGGTATTCTACTTGTTTTTCGCGGTTATGAAGAAAATTTCCTGCGTGTTCAGCCGCTTTTTGTAAGGCATTTTCCACTGAATAAGGCTCTTTATGATCTGTCTTGCCTGTAATCCGGTAATACTTAATACCTATATTTGAGCGTTTACCATCTCCATGCAGGTATGGCCGTATATAATGATAATCGAGATCAAAACCAATGTCCCGGTAAAACTCACGATATGAAAAATCACCCGGATATCCTTCTGTAGAACTCCATACTTCTTTAGAAGATTCTCCATCCCTTCCAAACGCCGCGATACCTGAAGGACAATAAAGAGGAGCATATACGCCATACTTTGGTCTTGGTGATGCGAACAGGATCCCGTGGGTTTCCATAATAAAAAAACGTATTTCTTCCTCTTTGAGAATTTGATCGATTCTCTGATCGTACGCACACTCGGGCAGCCATATCCCCCGTGGTTTTTTGTCAAAATGTTTTTTGTAGTGGTTTACTGCTATATGGATCTGGGCTCGTATTGCATTTATATTGTTACTAATGAGCGGTAAAAAAGCATGGGTAGCTGCAGAGGTTATTATTTCCAGCCTGCCCATATCCTGGAATTTTTTAAATGCCTGTACAATATTCCGTTGATATTTTTCGTCGTATACATACCTCGCCTGAGTAAAATACTTATAATACCACCGGGCAAGCCGGTTAAACTCAGGCTTATGCTCTGTTCTTTTAATTTCTTTCTCTGTAAGTTCAATTCGTTTTTCAAGATATCGGATATAGCGGGATTGTAAGAGTGCGTCGGTAAGCATAGAAATCAGCGGGGGAGTTAAGGATATGGTTATACGGAAATCGATAGCTTCTTCGATTAATGAATCGAAGACATGAATAAGGGGGATGTAAGTCTCCGTAATAGACTCAAAGAGCCAGTCTTCTTCCAGATATTCATCGTATTCCGGATGACGAACAAACGGCATGTGTGCATGCAAAATCAGTGCAAGATATCCCTTCCCCATATGAGTTATCCTTTCGAGGTCACAAAGTCACCCGAGGATATGAATGAAAGTGCACCTTCTTTCAGTATTTTATGCCGGTCTTTCTGCACCCTTTTAAACATGAATTCACTGCCGGGGCCTAACGAGAAATATCCTTCCTCGTATAATTCTTTACTATACATCCATTTTTCATCAACGATTTCAGATATCCCCACAGGAGGTGTTTGTACGGTATTTGACCGGGAAAGAATACGGAACGTTCCGTTCGGAGAAAGGAATCCAATGTCTATGCAGTACGATGTATTTGGTTCTCCATGGATATACCTGCTTCGTGTCGTATCGGCTACTTCGATATCAAAATATCTCCGGGCGTTATTACCTGTGAAAGTAGTACCGGTCACAATATATACCCTCAGGACTAATGTAATCCTTTGTGCGAGTGGACCGAGGGTTGACAAGACGTTCTGTATCAGATCCTGGCGAAGTTCCCAATAAGTAAACAAGCATGATGGGTCCCGCATCATGAGCACAATTCGGTTATCTTTGTAGCCTTCTGGTAATTCAGGGATCGGGGGAGGAGGTGCAAACTCTTTCTTTTTCCCATCTCCATACTTTTGCTCAATATCTTCTCGCCTGCGGGGTGCTTCTGCAGTAATGGACAAGGCTCCTTCATCCGTAATGCCCTGTTTTTCTTCAGAGGTGAATGGAGATTCATAGACTGGTTGAACCTCTTTTTTCTCTTGTTGAACCTCTTTTGACTCTTCGTGTTCTGTTTCCAGGGTGCTGGGCCATATATCTTCACCGGTAACTCCCCACTCCTGCTCGGTGGCTTCTTTCTGTTGTGAGATACCAATTATTCGAAAGATTTTATCCCGGATAAACCCTACGAAATGTCTCATCTTCTTCCAGAGTATTTGCCCGAGGGCCTTGATAACTTCAATACTGAGTAAGAAAATTTCTTTTATAATTGTTTTATCCATAATGAGCATTTTTAAATAATTACAGAATACAAATTTAACCTGTATCAGAAGCATCATTAAAAATTATATATTAAGTAAAGGTAAGCGGTCAATAAAATTGTAACAGTTTATTATTTTCCTGAAATATTTGAACTTGACAAAAACTTATGATTCGGTAATAATCGCACTGATTTTTAACAACAACACAAAAAAACAACGGTTTTTCTTAGAAGATAAAAGCCTGATAGTATGGAGATGTTAATGTATGATAAAGCAAATTCTTGTTCCTACTGATGGATCAGAGAACAGCTTTACTGCTGCTGATTATGCGATAAATATAGCACGGATATATAACGCCAGCATTCAGGGGTTATTTGTCAAGGATGTAAAAATACTAACAGGTCCGATTATTCACGATATCGGAACGAGCATTGGAGGAATGGTTCCCTATGGAACATTTAACCAGATTGTCCGGCAGGTATTGGAGGCACAAGCTGATGCAGCCCTGAATCAGGTAGAGGGAAAATGTAATCAATCACAGGTGCCATTTGCCCGGGAAATACGCGAAGGAGTGGTAAGCCGGGAAATTGTTAAGTCTGCCGAGAAATGTGATATGATTGTTATGGGGAAGATGGGTGCTCATGCTGAATGGCGTGATGTATTTCTGGGTACTACTGTTGAATTTGTAGTACGACAAATCCATAAACCGATACTCATTACCCCTTCCGGATACAAACCTTTCACCAGGATGCTCATTGCTTATGATGGAAGTGAATATGCGGACAGAGCTTTACGAAGTGGCGCCGAAATAGCACAAGCTATGAAATTACCCGTGACGGTAGTCCATGTATCAGCGAATAAAGATGAGGCTTCTCAAATAATATCAAAGGCGAAACACTTTCTCGAAGGTTACCATCTTACCGTGCACACTATTATAAAAGGTGGATATGATCATGCCGGGGGCATTCTGGAAGTATGTAATGATGAAGAGAGCAGATTCGATATTCTCGTGATGGGTGCATATGGTCACTCCAGGCTTCAAGAGATGATTTTGGGAAGCGCGACGGTAAGAGTAATGAGGTTTACTGATTGTCCAATATTACTCTGCCGTTAAATAGGGTTTTAGCAGCAGTACGGGTGTGGTAGAACCTTTATAATAATTATTTCTCATCTGTATCATCTTTAACGTTTTCATTCGTTTTCCTACCCTTAAAGAGATATTTTCCGTAAAACAGGAAACCAACGATAATCAACGTTGCCACACTTACAATAAAATAGATAAGTTCCATTGTTCTTATCCCTCTTTCTGGAGTCAAAAAATCAGATATATATTGTAAGTATAAAAAAAATTTTAGAGTACTCCAAGGATGAAACCGAATATATGTAAACTAGGGTACAACTTAAAAACTCAATTCTTCATAGTAAATTCGGTCTCAACCCTGGTTTTTTATCATTACTTATGAGGTTTAACAATAACCTTAATGGAGTCATTTGCCTCGGCAACCAGTTTGAAGCCGTATGCAGTATCGGCAAGGCCTAATGTATGTGTTATTAAATCCCGTACGGTAACCCTACCTGCATGAATCAATTCTATGGCTGCTTTCATATCGGCTGGAGGACCGGCATAGGACGTGATAAGAGAATTACAATTACGCCAGAGATTCCACAGGTTCATAGATGTCATAACCTCCGGTTCTGTCGGGGCAAAGAAAAGGATTGTTCCGCCACGATCTACAGAGTTAAATGCTTGTGCAATGGCGGGGGGTGCGCCGGTACATACGATGGCGAGATCTGCCAACCGTCCGTTATTTAAACTACGGAGGTACGCAGGGATATCCTCTTTCGCATGAACGGTGTAATCTGCCCCTGACTGTTTAGCCATTTTCAGCCGGTATTCTGTGATATCGGTTGCAAAAATCCGCCCAACCCCTAATGCACGTGCTAGTTTAATATGGAGTAAACCAGAGATACCACTACCAAGAATAAGTATAGTCTGTCCCGGTCGTAAATGTGCTTTTCTCTGAGCAAGAAGGGTACATGCTAAGGGCTCGATAAAAGTTCCCTCTTCATAGGAGATTTCATCGGGCAGGATAAAGGTGCCCCGGTCGACATTGATGTGAGGAATGCGGATGTATTCGGAAAAACCACCGGGGGAAAAGTTGGTAGTTCGTAAGGTCTCACATACTGAGTAATGACCGTCCAAACAATAATGGCAGGTATTACAAGGAACATGGTGGGCTACCGTTACCCGATCACCTACCTTGTAATGTTTTACCTCTTCTCCAAGGGCAACTACCTCGCCGGCAATTTCGTGTCCCAGGACGAGCGGTGCTTTCCTGATACGATACCATTCCATTACATCACTACCACAAATTCCGCTAGCAATTACCTTTACCAGTAACTCACCACGATTAATTCCTGGGGTTGGCATCTCCTCGATTCTAATATCACGATTGTTATAATACATTGCTACACGCATACTATTTTTGACTCCTAAGGCTGAAAACAGGCAAAAACAGAGGGACTTACACTAAAATACCATGCTTATTCTTTTGACTTCTTGTCCTTTTCACCATTAAATATCTCATGTGCCTGCTCTACTGTTGCGTTCTCATGGATAATAGCATACAGAGATTTGATCATAGCGACGGGATATTCATTTTGCCAGATATTTCTTCCGAGATTTACACCAATGGCACCCTTCTGCATTCCGTCATGAACAAATTCCAGTACCTCGAGGTCCGAATTTGTTTTTGGTCCTCCTGCCATAACCACCGGTACAGGGCAGCCGTTGGTAACCTTCTCAAAATCCTCGCACCAGTATGTCTTTACAACCCGGGCGCCCAGCTCTGCTGCAATACGGCAACACAGAGCAAGGTAACGGGCATCTCGTTTTTCTAACTCTCTTCCCACCGCCGTAACTGCCATTACAGGGATACCATATTTCTCCCCTTCATTAACCAGTTTTGAAAGATTTAAGAGTGTCTGGTGTTCATAATCGCTGCCGATAAAGACAGAGATGCCTACTGCAGCGGCATTCAGACGAATAACCTCTTCCATGGTAGTCGTAAGGCCCTCATTTGCCAAATCCTTTCCTACCATACTGGTACCGCCTGATACCCTGAGAATAATTGGTTTACTGTTTACAGGATTAATACATGAGCGTAATACTCCACGGGTGCAGAACAGGGCATCAGCATAATCGATAATTGGTTGAATTGTCTCTCCCGGCCTTTCCAGTTTTGACGTGGGACCCTGAAAATATCCATGATCTATTGGCATAAACATGCAATGACCATTTGGTCTGATTAACTGAGATAAACGGTTTTTCATTCCCCAAGGCATTCTTTTATTCCTCCTATCCAAAATATTAATAACTGGTACCCGGTTGTTCCGGTCTGACAATAAAATATCCTTTTTCTATCAGCCAATGATGGAACTGATAGGTAGTATATTTGCAATTTGTTTTACAAATAGCTCTGATTTTCTCGTATTCTGCAGAACCTTCCTGCTGTGTATTAAGGTCCACCTGTATCGGGCACCTTATATCATTACAAAATTCCCTTCGTTTATAATCGGTATATCCTTTTATTGACATAGATTCATCCTTTCAATTGAAAGATTATATTCCTTCTCCATCCTTATAATCTCTCATGAACATGGTCATTATTTTTGATTCCATTTCTGTAATACAATCGATTTCTTTGGATGAGATATTTAAGTGTTCTTCTAATTTCTTTATATGTTCTCTGAGTTTCCGGTTCTCAGTGAGTATAATTTTAAGGGCTTCAGCAATGGGGTCTGGCAATTGTCCGTGGTCCAGGAGTGTATCGTGCAGCTTCTTTTTTCGTTGCTCAATGATTCTCCCCGGTACTCCAACTACCGTCGCATGGGGTGGTACATCCTTAACCACCACTGAGCCTGATCCAATGCGTACATGATCTCCTACCGTTATATGGCCTAGCACACATGCGTTTGAACCTATGATAACCCTTTTTCCCAGTTCCGGGTGCCTTTTGGTTTTTTCCATCGTGGTTCCCCCAAGGACAACTCCTTTATAAATAAGACATCCATCTCCTACTATCGCAGTTTCACCTATAACAACGCCCATGCCGTGATCGATAAATACACCGTGGCCTATTTCGGCAGCAGGGTGAATCTCAATGCCGGTTAAAAACCTATTAACATGAGAGATAAAACGGGCCAGGACGACCCATCCCTTTTTCCAGAGATAGTGCGATATCCGGTACATACAGAGGGCATGTACACCCGGATAGCATAAAATAATTTCAAGCTTACTCTTTGCGGCCGGGTCATTCTGAAGAGCGGCGTTTATATCTTCTTTTAGGCGTTTGAACATGAAGGTTCCTTACTGAAATAGAACGGTAGAGAGATATCTTTCGCCGGTATCAGGAAACACCACGACGATTAACTTTCCTTTATTCTCTGGTCTTGCCGCCACCTGGAGTGCTGCATATGCAGCAGCACCGGAAGAAATTCCTGCTAAAATCCCTTCCTCCCGTGCCAGTTGGCGAGCAAGGGTGAATGCATCTTCATTTTTTACAGGAATAATTTCATCAATTACTTCCATATTAAGGATGTCAGGTATAAAGCCGGCACCGAGTCCCTGGATTTTATGTGGACCTGGTTTTCCACCCGCAAGAACAGGTGAATCAAAAGGTTCTACGGCAACGACATGTAATGATGGTTTCCGTTTCTTAATAACCTCACCGACACCGGTAATTGTTCCTCCGGTACCCACACCGCTAATAAAGAAATCGATTTTACCATCGGTATCATTCCATATTTCTTCCGCTGTTGTCTTTCGATGAATTTCTGCATTTGCCGGGTTTTTAAATTGTTGCGGCATAAAAGAGTTAGGGGTATTCTTTACAATTTCTTCTGCTTTATTAACTGCACCCCTCATCCCCTCAGACCCAGGTGTTAATACAATTTCTGCACCAAATGCCCTTAAGAGTGCTCGACGTTCTACACTCATGGTATCAGGCATCGTTAAAATAATCTTATAACCTTTTGAGGCTGCTACAAAGGCCAGGGCAATACCGGTATTACCCGAGGTGGGTTCTATAATGACCGTGTCCTTCTTCAGAGAGCCCGCTTTTTCTGCTGCTTCAATCATAGCAATCCCAATACGGTCTTTAACACTTGCCATAGGGTTGAAGGATTCCAGTTTAGCAATAACTGTCACATCTAATCCTTTTGTAACATGGTGTAATTTAACTAATGGTGTACCGCCGATAGTTTTTGTAATATCTTCATATATCCTTGCCATAATCCCCCCGAAAAAGTATAAGATAAATTTTTTATTACAGATATTAATTAAATATAAGAATATAAAACGAGTATATTATCACAGGTAAAAGCCATTTCTCAAGAAGTTTTTGACAGGCCTTTTTCCTTGACAAAAAAATATTTGCCGGTAGCATATAAAGTTTTAGGCAATGTTATTCGATTACCATGTTTTATAAATAATTTTTTAATCGTATAAATTTTTGGAACATATCTCAGAAAAGAGGTGTTAATTGTGAATTATAAAAGTGTTGATGAATTGGCAAAACAGGTTGGCGGTTCATTACGGCTTACCGTATTAATTATAAGCCGGGCAAGACAAATTGTGAAAAAAGCACCTGTATTGATTGAGACGAATGTTGATGATCCGGTTCGTATTGCATTTCTGGAATTAATGCAGGAAAAGATTATGATCCGGGAAGGGACAGAACAGCCGCCCCAAATGCTTGAATTTAAAGAACCCGGAGAAAGTTCAGGGGAAGTATCATAAAGGGTAAGTGGTCCGGGAAGAAATAGTTTTATAGGGTGAGGGGTGAACTCTAAAAGGTATGTAGTATTAAGACGAGACAAGGATTCTATTTATTAACACTGCATCATAATTAACCTACCTGAAATAGTACATCACAAAAAATATTTCTTTAAGAAACGGTATGCGGAAACTGTATCTTTTTGACGTAAATTTCATATTGACGATAAAGTGTATAAATACAGAATCATTATTAATTCCTTATGAGCTAAGGAATATAGCTAGGGAGAACCTTTTTACAGGATAACATATTGGGGGAACTCTTAACATGATCAAAGTTGAACATTTGGCAAAGCGTTATGCAGATGTATACGCGGTAAACGATATCTCTTTTGAGGTCGAGCAGGGTGAAATTTTAGGTCTCTTGGGTCCTAATGGTGCAGGTAAGACTACTACTATGCGTATATTAACCTGCTATATGCCAGCGACCTCCGGATCCGCTACCGTTGCAGGCTATGATGTCTTCCATAATTCAATTAGTGTGCGCAGGCAAATAGGGTACTTACCGGAAAACGTACCATTATATCCTGAGATGAGAGTCAAAGAGTATCTTTTATTCCGTGCAAGGCTTAAGAAAGTGCCTTATCGGGACCGAAAGATGAAGATTGGCGAGTCAATTGAAAAATGCCGGATTAAAGAGGTTGAAAATCAGATTATTGGAACACTCTCAAAAGGATATCGCCAGAGGGTCGGTTTGGCAGATACCCTCGTCCATGATCCAAAGATCCTCATCCTTGATGAACCGACGATTGGGCTTGATCCCAATCAGATACGTCAGGTTCGGCAACTGGTAAAAGAATTAGGTGAAAAACACACGATATTACTCTCGACCCATATTCTTCCGGAAGTTGAGATGATTTGTGGCCGCGTTATTATTATAAACAAAGGGAAGATAGTTGCTATGGATACACCATCAAACCTGGCTACTCAAATGAAGGCCGGAAGTAATATACTATTAGAAGTGAAGGGAGATGGAAAGAAAATCCAGGATGCCTTGCTTGGCATTCAGGGCGTAAAAAAGGTTATATGGCAGGATGGGGGCGAGATCAATAATTTTACCGTGGAGGCGGAAAAGGGTATGGATACCCGGGAAGATATCTTCTTAAATGTTGTAAAGAATAATGGAATTATTAGAGAAATGAGGCAGGCGCCGGTTACTCTCGAAGAAATATTCCATCAGATAACGACGCACGAACAGGAGGTAACAATATAAATGACAAGCATAGGTACTATTTTTAAAAGGGAAATCAATTCCTATTTCCTATCACCAATTGCTTACGTAGTTATTGCAGTATTTACTGTTTTTTCCGGTTATTTCTTTTCAGTAATGCTTGGAATAACCCAGGAATCTACATTACGGTACAGCCTTGCTTATACGCAGTTTATTCTTTCCATTCTCACCCCTGTTATCACGATGAGATTACTTGCTGAAGAGAGTAAGACAGGGACCGTGGAACCTCTCATGACAGCACCTGTTACCGACTTCGAGGTAGTGTTCGGAAAATTCTTATCGGCCTGGGCACTCTATAACATCATGATTGCCCCAACAATCTTCTATACCATATTTTTAGCCTGGGTAGGTTCTCCTGATTATGGTGCAATTATTGCTAGTTACATCGGATTAGTCCTCATGGGTGGGCTCTTTGTATCCATCGGGTTGCTTGTATCTGCTATTACAAAAAATCAGATTATTGCAGCCGTTATTGGAATTGTTGCCCTTCTTATACTCCTTGTTATTGGCCTGGCCAGTACCGGAAGTGAAGGATGGTTTTACAGTACTTTAAGATACATTGGTACCTATGAGCACTGGGAAACCTTTACGAAAGGAATAATTGACAGCAGGGATATTATCTACTACGTTAGTTTTACCGCTTTAATCTTATTTGTCGTTATACGTATTGTTGAGAGCAGGAGATGGAGATGAGTACTTTGAAAAAGAACGATTGGTTTGATAAGTTTTGTGTATATATTATCCTCGCAGGTATTATTGCTGTTATAGCAGGTTTTGGTATATCAAGGATTTTTAATGCATGGGGATTATCCTCTATAGTACCAATGGGTATTGGCGGAGGGGTTATTATCGGATTTAACATTTTTATGGCTGTTAAATATAAATGGTTTTCGACTGAGGCATCGAAAAGAAAAGCACTCGTTGGAACCAACGTTGCGGTCATGTCCATTATCGCTGCCGGTATTTTTGCTATCACCGGGTTTTTAAATGTCCGGCACTATCACCGTTTCGACCTTACCCTGACGGGGAAATATACCCTTTCACAAAAAACGAAAAACATACTGAAACATCTCGATAAACCCATTGTTATCACGACCCTATTCAATCCCAGTGAGATGTTTTATGAGCAGATTACTGATATCCTGAAAGAATATGCATATCATTCCGATAATATTAAGCTAGACCATGTCGATTCCTTAAGAAACCGTACGAAGGTTGAAGAATTAGCCAAGCGTCTTAAGATAGATGGTCTTCAATTAAATACGGTCGTGTTCGAGTGCGGGGAACAGAGTAAGCATGTACCGCAGAATGAGGTTATGGAAAGACAGTATCCTTTTAAGTTTAAAGGGGAAGAGGCATTTACTGCAGCTATTCTCAATGTTACTCAGGAGAAGCAGAGTGCGATTTATTTTGTTACCGGACACGGTGAACGAAGTTTTGAGGATTATGATCGGGCAGGAATTTCTGGAATTGCGAATGCCCTTAAACGGGATAACTGCCGTATAGCCCCGCTTGATATCTTAACAAGAAAGAAGATTCCCGATGATTGTGATGTATTGGTTGTTGCAGGGCCAACAAAGGCCTATCTAACAGAAGAGTTAAATAGTATTCGTGAATATCTTGAAAAACGGGGTAAACTCTTACTTTTACTGGAACCAGCGGCAACCCCAAATACCCCTACGGGATTTAAAACCCTTTTAGCAGAATATGGAATCATGGCTCACGATGATGTTGTTGTTTACTCGAAGGTTAATATGCCCCTTTTTGGTATTCAAACCGTTGCAGAGATCTATATCGGTAATGATGAGTATGCAGCAGAACATCCAATTACTAAAGATCTCAAGGGTTTTAATACCATTTTCTTTGGTGCATGTAGTGTTGATGCCACTCCACCGAATGACCAGATGCCGTATCAGGCTACCGTGCTTATGCATGCACCTGAAAGATCGTGGGGGGAAAGGGATGTTGAAAATTTACGGTCGAAAAAACCTGAGAATAACAGCGATATTGATTTGCAAGGTCCGGTCTCCCTTGGTGTTGCTTCCCAGGTAAAGGAATTGCCGAAGGCCGTTACTCAATCGCATCCTGAATATGCAAATGATCCAAAGGCTAAACCTCAAGGTGCGCGATTGGTTGTTTTTGGAGATGTAGATTTTGCTACAAATGAATATATAGAGAATCCGGGAAATTCAGATTTGTTCCGTAATTCTATTAACTGGCTTGGCAAAAAGGAGACGCAACTCGGTATCTCCGCTAAACCACCGGATTTCCGTAAGGCAACAATTAGTCCTGCACAGATGAAGGTTATATTCTGGGTCTCAATTGCAGGAATTCCTGTTATACCAATCATCGTTGGTAGCTTTGTTTGGTGGAGAAGACGCCGCTAATAATGGAGAGGATTACCTGTATGTACCCTTGCAGAACAGGGACTATATATACGTTTAATTACTGAATACCTGATGTATCATAATGAAAATGCGAGTATACCACTGTTTCAATATCATGATATTCTACGTTTCTGGAGGAAAGAATTAAAATATGAAATTCAAAACAACAATTATCCTTTTCGTTGTAGCCATTATTGGTATCTCATATATCTTCTTGTATGAGAAGGAGCGGATTCCTCACGAGGAATGGGAAAGGCTGCAAAAAAAGGTAATCCCTAACTTTAAATCATCTATGATCAAGAAGATTGAATTGAATAATGAGAGCGGCCGGATCCTTTTAGAAAAAGCGGAGGACGATTTTTGGTATATCGTTGAGCCAGAAAGACTGCGTGCAGATAATTCAGAGGTAAATAGCATACTTTCTGATTTTGAATTTATGAGTAAGGTTGGTTCGTTTGAGCAAGAAGGAGATAAACCGTTCGACCTTAAAGATTACGGGCTGGATGTTCCAAAGGCTACGCTCACCATGTATACAGGTATTCCGGCAAGACGTGACGAGATACGGGTAACCGGGCCGAAAGATAAATATACGGTATTTGTAGGTCAAAAGCTTGCCGCGGGTGATAACGTATACGTTAAACTCGATAACAATGATGAGGTTATTGTTGTACCGGGAATCCTCAGCGATAAGGTGAGTAAGAATATTCTCGATTTAAGAAGCAAGTGGGTGCTTTCCTACGATAAAGATGCCGTGAGCGGTTTACAGATTAAAACAAGAGAATATGATATTGTCTGTAATAAAAAAGGCAGTTTTTGGCGACTCGATGAACCGGTGAATGACCTCGCAGATTTACGAAAAATCAAGGATATTCTGGATAAACTGAAAAACCTGCAAATTGAATATACGGATTTTCTTCCGGAAGAGGAAACAGACCTTGCTAAATACGGTCTGGATAACCCGCAATATACGGTAACCATTCAGGAAAAGGGTACTAGTCAATCTGTCATTTTTGGATATTCTTTAGATAATAAAGTGTATGCAAAGCGTACAGATGAACCAACTATTTTCCTTCTCAAGGACACTATACTTGTCGATATCAGTAAAAAGCCAAATGACCTCAGAGATAGGAAAGTAGTCAGATTTGATTCTATTGGAACATACGGCATAAACAAATTAGAAATTAAGAGGGCATCCGATGTCATTTCTATTGAAAAATCACTGGACCTGGACTGGGTAATTAAGAGTCCGATTGATATTTATGCCGATCAGGATACCGTCAAGAATTTTCTTGAGAAAATCAAGACACTGGAAATCGAAGAATTTGTGGCAGATAAACCAACGGATTTAGCTGTATACGGTTTAGAGAACCCTGTTTTTGAGATTTCTGTAACAAAAGAAGAGGATAAAGAATTAGCCAAGTTCCTTGTCGGCAAAAAGCTGCCCGAAGGCAGGGCATGTTATGTAAAGCGTGTTGATGAAGAGCCTGTATATACAGTCCCTACCGCAGAATTTTATGATAAAATAGAAAATGCACTCTTAGCGTTCCGCGACAGGCTTGTTTGTGATTTTAATAAAGATTTGGTGAAAAAGATTGTGATTGAAAAACCAGATCGTACCTATGAATGTGATATAACCAATAGAAAAGGTCTTGATGGTCAAGTTTTATGGGAACTTTCTCAACCTATTCAGACAACAGCCGATACCGATGTGATCAATCAGATTATTTGGAATCTTTCCTTTTTAAAAGCAGAGAGGCATGTTGTCGAGGCACCGGGTGATCTCAAAATGTTTGGATTACATGATCCGAAGATCAAAGTATCCGTAACATATGAGAAGGTTACAGAAAATGCGCCAAAGGAGAATGAGTATGGCAGGGAAGCTGCCCTTACTGTGAAGTCTGAAGTGCCTCCTGTAGAGAAGACTATCGAGACAAGAACCCTACTCATTGGTAAAAAGATTGAGGATGGTGATAAGGTAAGTTCTTATGCCAAGTTTACTGATAACGATCTTGTATTTGAGCTTTCCTGGCCGAAGATCAGGGATTTTAATGCAGAATTGGTGCCAACTAAAATATTTGATTTTGAAAGTCTTAATGCGTCCAGGCTTACCCTTGATTACCCTGACAAATCACTTCAGTTAGAAAGGGCAAATAATGTATGGCGCTGGAAAAACAGAAACCCTGACCAAAAAGATATACAGGGTAGGGAGGTAGATTACTATGTTCGCAAGCTTTCTGAATTAAAAGCTATTTATATTGAGCAATATAAACCAACAAACCTGACACAGTTCTCTTTAGATAAACCTCAGCTCGTTATTACCGTTGGTTTAGATGGCCGCGATGCTGTACTTTACCTTGGCAAGAAGAAAGATACTCAGGGCTACTATGCAAAGAGTAAAGATTCGGATTATATCTATGTGATTGATAAAGAATCGTTTGCCAGACTCACAAAAGATGAAGATGGTTTTACTACGGTTGCTGATGAGATATCAATACCCGTTACCGGAGAAAACCCAGCAATTATGAATCTGCCTCACGGGAACCCTTATGGAGGTTCACATGGAAGTCCTTATGGGGGAGGAGCACACGGAGGTCCTCATGGGGGTTCATACGGAAGCCCTCATGAGAAATCTTATAGTGCACCCCATGGTGGGGAATTTCATTAAAAATTATATACGGGTTTTACCCTTACAGAGAGTAGGGGTGTATTGCAAATACACCCCTACAATAAAGAACCGGGAATAAGACATTGTAAGTCTTAAATTTCATTACCTTTTTTGGTTAGGTATTTTCCATGAAAAAAATACTTATTTTTTTGCCTTTGGTATTTACCCTCGTTTATACCTTCATGGTCTACAACTGGGCTCCGGCCCTTGATGGTTTTATTCCCAATCCTGGCTCAGATGTAAGTTCTCTTAATTCCCAATCCAATTCCAACCGCAAAACCCCTATTGTTATTGCCGTTGAGAAGGCAGGGCCAGCCGTGGCCAATATTAGTACAGAGAGGCTTATTACCCAGAGGCACGTCGATCCTTTTTTTGGATCACGGAGTGAATTGTTCGAACGATTTTTTGAAGATTTTTTCGGACAGCACCAAAGACAGATGGTTGAGAGGCCTTTAGGATCGGGCGTTATTATTGATGAAGACGGTTACATTGTTACAAATGAGCATGTCATAAGCCGTGCCTCAAAAATTAAGGTAAGATTATCTGACGGCAGGGATTTTGAGGCGACAATGATCAGTTCTGACCCAATCAGTGATCTTGCTATATTAAAGATAAATTCACCAACCCCTCTTCCCTATGTCAAAATGGGTACCTCCAAAGACCTTATGATCGGTGAGACCGTTATAGCACTCGGAAATCCTTTTGGATTAGAGAACTCTGTTACAACGGGTGTACTGAGCGCAAAAAATCGTATGGTTACCTTTAACAGTGAATATGGTGATATCAAGTATGATAATCTTATCCAAACCGATGCATTAATTAATCCGGGGAATAGCGGAGGGCCTCTTCTTAACATTGACGGAGAACTTATCGGTATTAATGCTGCTATTGTGAATCAAGCACAGGGCATCGGTTTTGCCATTCCTGTCGATAAAGTGAGAGAGACCCTCATTAAACTCTTTAATTTTAGGGAATTGAATAAGATCTGGTTTGGTGCTCAGGTTGAAGAACAGCAGGGGGACATCTCAAAGGGGATTATCGTCACATCCGTTGAACCAGATAGTCCTGCCCATAAGGCAAAGATTAAGGCTGGAGATTATATAACGAAGATAGATTCAAAAGACATCTCAGACATACTGGACTTTGAAAAATACATACTCAAAAAGAACGCAGGAGATAAACTCCATATATATGTTAATCGGGGTGGAAGCAGGATCAAGCTTACGGTTACCCTTGAGAAGGCACCTCTTCCCTCTATAGAAAAACTTGCACTCAGGAAATTGGGATTCTATGTACAAGACTTAACCCCACAACTCGCAAAGCAATTAAACCTGTGGTGGATCAAGAGCGGTGTATTAATTGCAGATATAGAGGAAAATAGCCCTGCGGCACGTATTGGAATAAAGCCAGGTCATGTACTGGTAGCCGTTGGCCAGTACCGCATTAATAACATTGAAGAGCTGGGTGCCCTGCTCAAACTCATGCAAAAGGGAGACATCTGGGAAATAGGCATTGTCTGGTCAGACAGGTATGGAGAACACCAGGGTTATGCAAGAATAAAAGTAAGGTAAACAATCCATTTCATCGTTTCAGGGTATCAATACACCACTCTCTGTTGGGAAATTATGCAAAAGTATAAGGCGACGATGTATAAAGACATTCTGCCCTGCTATACCGATATAGTCACGGCGTATTCTTCCCTATTTGATATCGCCTGGAAAAGAGGCTCCATTATGGTTTCTCCTCTTTCTTGGTATGAGTAAAAAGCTTCTGTAACAGTATTAACTTAAGCTAATCCATACTTCTCAATATTCCGGTCTGCGATCTCCTGGATCTTCTGTATCTCTTCCTGTCCCTTTGGAGACTTGAAGAGATGGGCAAAGCGGCCCTGAATCTTCAGGTATTCTTCAACAGGGGTTTTTGGGGTTTTTACCTTCCTCACCTTTGTTATCTTGCCATTCTCCATTTCAAAAACAGGGTATAATCCTGTCTCTATCGCTAGTTTTGCAACCTTAATCGTGAGGTGCGGATTTGATCTCCAGCCAAGGGGACAGGGAGAATGAATTTGGAGGTATTTCGGACCCGGTATGGTAAGTGCCTTCTTTACCTTGTTTTCAATATCCTTTGGGAATGCTACTGATGCTGTGGCAACATAAGGGATACCATGAGCGGCAGCAATACCGGGCATATCTTTCTTGTTGTGTTTATTTCCCCATGAATATTCACCGTAAGGACTGGTTGTTGTCATACAATCAAATGGTGTCAAACCGCTTCGCTGGACGCCGGTGTTCATGTATGCTTCATTATCATAACACACATAGAGGACATTATGCCCTCTTTCCAGCATACCACTAAGTGCTTGCAAGCCAATATCGGCAGTTCCACCATCGCCGCCCTGTGCAATAACCTTTGCCTCGTTTTGCCTTCCCAGCGCTTTCAAGGCTGCCTCAACACCTGAAGCTACTGCAGCTGAATTCTCAAACAGGGAATGGATGAAGGGTACTTCCCATGAGGATTGTGGAAATCGTGTTGTGAATACCTCCAGACATCCTGTAGCATCTGTTACAATTATATCTCGCCCGGCTGCGCCCAGCACAAGTTTTGCCGCAAGTGCTTCGCCGCATCCTGTACAGGCTGTATGTCCGGCCGCTAAAAGGGTATCACATGCTTGCTCCTTCGGACCTGTTACTGTTGTCGTTGTCATACAATTATTTCCTCCATTTTGCATTATTAATTCACCCTTTCCCTCTCTTCATCCTGCCTTTCTTGTTTCCATACTTTAAGGTGGCGATAAACTCTCTGATGGAAGGGGATAAAAAACTCTTATTATTTAATCAATGCCTCGTTAAGTCCAATAAATTTTTCTTCAAATGAAGTATTTACAGCATCTTTTATAACATGGTGTATTGTATCTATGGTAATATCGCGGCCGCCCAAACCTATGATATATCCATTGATTTTTGGTGTCTTTGGCTTACCGTAGAACACACTCTTTATCTCATTTGCCAATATGCCACCGTATCCCAACGAAATGGCTTTTTCTAACACAATGATCTCTCTTACATGATTTAATGCTTTGTAAATTTCATCTTTTGGGAAAGGCCGGTATGAACGGATTTTCAAGACGCCGATCTTCTGTCCCTTTGCCCTCTGTTCATCAACAATATCTTTTAACGTACCAATAACTGAACCCATAGCAACAAATACATGGGTAGCATCTTCAACCTTATAGGTATCAATAAGCCCGCCGTGGAAGCGGCCAAACTGGTTATGAAATTCGGCTGCAACATCGCTAATAACCTGTTGTGAATCCCTCATTGTCTTCTCAAGAAAATAGCGTGTTTCCATGTATCCATCAGGCCCTACCATAGTTCCGAAAGAGAGAGGATTCTTTGGATTCAAGTAGTATTGAGGTTTGTAAGGTGGCAGAAATTTATCTGCGTCTTCCTGCGAAATAAGCTCTATTGGTTCAAATGAATGGGTGAGAACAAATCCATCCATACAAACCATAACGGGCAGCATAATATCTTTATTTTCAGCGATTTTAAATGCCTGGAGATGCATGTCGCTCGCTTCCTGATTATCCTCTGCGTAGAGTTGTATCCAACCACTGTCACGGGCCGTTAGAGAGTCCTGCTGGTCGTTCCAGATATTAATAGGGGCGGATACTGCCCGATTGACACAGGTCATGATGATAGGGAGCCGCATTCCGGCAATATTGAAAAGTACTTCGATCATGAGTAAAAACCCTTGCGAGGTAGTTGCGGTATATGCCCTTGCACCTGTTGCACTTGCACCGAGGACTACAGACGCAGCTGAATGTTCACTTTCTACGTTTACGTATTCTGTTTTGAGTTCTCCCTCAGCAACCAGTTCTGACAGGTGCTCAACAATATGCGTTTGAGGTGTGATAGGATAAGCAGAGATTACCTGCGGCCTGCAGACGCCTATGGTTTTTGCTACAGCAATTGAACCTTCAATAAATGTTGTTGTACCCATTATTTTTCCTCCACAAACATCTCGATATCTCCTGAAGGGCATTCCTCAGCACATATTCCGCAACCTTTACAGTAGGTATAATCGACCGTGTATTTCTTTTTTTCTATCATGGTAACACATCCTTCAGGACAATAAATTTTACAGAGGCCGCAACCAATGCATTTTTCCTGGTGAAAGATCGGTTTATAATTTCTCCATCCCCCTGTTTGATTGGCCTTACTGGTACCGGCCTTAGCAATTGCACCTAAATCTAATCTCATGACGACTCCTTTTTAATAAAATCGAAAGCCTTTAATACGGCTGCAATATTCTTTTCCCCGACCGAACCCGGAAATTTATGTTGTATTGCCTTCTTGATGCCCTCTAGACTGATTTCATTCGTGGCTGCAGCAAAAGCCCCGAGAAGGGTTGTATTCATAATGGGTCTTCCAATCACTTCTAAGGCAATTTCCATGGCCGGGATTGTACTTACCCGTGTCTTTGTATCGATATTTAATTCAGACACCTTTTTCTTTGAATTGATTAACAATAGTCCTTCCTCATGCAATCCGTCTAAGACATTTACTACTTCTAATAAAGTGGGGTCTTGTACAATGACATAATAAGGTTTATAAACCTGGCTTCTGATGCGGATAGGCTTATCACTAATCCGAACAAATGCCTGAACAGGTGCTCCCATCCTCTCAGACCCGAATGACGGGAACGCCTGAGCATATTTCCCATCACTATGGGCCGCAAAACCTAATAATTCTGCTGCTGTAACAGAACCCTGCCCCCCTCGTCCGTGTACCCTAATCTCAATCAATGAATCTGTACCTCCTATATGGCTGTTATAGTTAATTTTTCTTGACTATGACAAAATTTTTAAAATTACCCGCGCCGGGCTCCCATCACCATCCTGTATTTTCAGTGGTAATGCAATAAGTTCGTAATTACCAGCTTTTACATTGCTCAAGTCAAGTCCTTCTATAATAATAATTCCTTTTTTTAACAATATATGGTGGGTGTCTGCATTTGTATTATTAAACTTCTCAACAGAGAGATAATCTATTCCTACAAGCCTCACATCAGCATCTGCTATATATTGGGCTGCCTCTTTTGTGATATAAACAAAGTTTTTTTTGAATTCGGAACATCTCCAGTAGCTGGAATTTACTGTTTTAAAAATTACTCTTGCCTTATCCTTTAATTGTAATGGTTTTACATCCTCTAAATCAATTTTTTCTCTGTTTCTTATCTCGAATACCGTTACATTTCCTATAAGGCTGTCTAAAGGGGTCTGATCAATTTTTATCCCGTTTTCTTCAAAATGATAGGGTGCATCAATATGTGTTCCACAATGCGAGCTAAACCTTAATTCGGATACATTACAAGAATCACCTTGAGAAATCAAGCTTGTTTTTTGAATAGAGATGGTTGGGTCAGAAGGCCAGGTGATAAGGGTTTCAGATATGGTAAGGGTAACATCGAGAAAATTCATTTTCTGTATACATTACTCTTTTGTATGTGATTGGACTAAAGTATCGGGTTCCAATAGAATTTAACCTGTTCAGTTCCTCACCTGTATCAGGGTTGCTAATAAGAAGTAAGGGCTTCCGCAAATTTTAGTATTTCTTTTATATTAATATCTGAGGTAAGGCAGTAGATGAGGTCGTTTTCCTGCCATAATACTGAGTTGAATCCCCGGCAGTTCCCTACATAAAATTCTTTGGAATCCAGTTGAACCCTTTTAAGGTTTTTCATTGGGAATCTGTTATTGTGGATAGTCTGGAGCGATAGTTTATTTCCTCCCTTATCAAAGATAACACATGAACTATCTGTACTTCCGAGTCTTACTGGTATTCCTCCTACAACACGGACCTGCTTTGCGCCGAGAATGGGCGATGAACTCTCCAGCTTTGTATTTATTTCCCGTTCAAGATAATCGTTTATGTTGCCAACAACGGAAGTCTTTTCATTAAACACGAGGTTATTATCGTTTACTGCTACAACGTGATTTTCTACAGCACTATCAACAATCGAGAGTGAGTTTTTATGATAAATTGAATAGTAAAAAATACTCATTGCTACAGCGAGAAGGAAGGATGCTGCTATGGTAAAGAAGCGGGATGAAAAGAGGATACGTTTTTCTGTTTTTTGGTTTTGAATAATATTTGTATCAGGGTGTATGATTTTATCGGTAAGGCGGGTGTTTTCTAAATCAATTGCATTAAGGCCTTTAATGATCCTATCATAGAGGTGCGGCGGAGCCGGTGATTTTTTACCACAGGATTTTATGAGAGACCGGATATCCCTTTCAATTTCATATCTTTGACGACACTCTCCACAATGATTAACATGTTTTTGAATAGTAAGATGGTTTGGTTCATCTATTTCTCCATCCATGAATTCGTAGAGGTGTTTAATAACATCAGCGCAAAACATCATTTCTCCCTTTTAATAAAACCCTTATCTTTTGCATACTCCCACAGACTTCTCTGAAGCAACTTTCTCCCACGGTTCAGTCTGGATTTTATCGTCCCGATTGGTACATTCGTGATTTCTGCAATATCTTTATAAGACAGACCTTCAACATCTGAGAGCAGGATAGCCTCGCGGTACTCAAGCGGCAAGCTATCTATCGCATGTTTTACATCATCTTCCATTAAATTGCTTAAATCGGCATATTTATCCTCCAGTTTATCTGCCAGCTCTTCAACGGTATTTTCTTTACTATATGCCGTAGTCGAGTTTAATATTTCAATGTCCTCATATTTGAATTCATTTGGTGCGCTTACCGTTTTCCGATACTTATTGATAAACGTGTTCCGGAGAATTTTAAAGAGCCATGCTTTTATGTTTGTTCCTCTTTCAAAAGTATTGAAAAACCGGTACGCTTTTAAATAGGTTTCTTGAACAAGATCTTCTGCTTCTTCTCTATTCAGCACTAACCGTAGAGCCATATTATAGAGGGAATCAATATGTCTTATGGCAATTTCTTCAAATTCTTTCCTGCTGTTTTTTTCATCCCTCATTGTTTATCGTTTCCAAACATTCGAGATACTCAGAAAAACAAAAAAAATTTATATAAGGTTCCATCTTTTCACGTTATTATATAGGCTCATGTATTTAAATTCAAGCTAATATAGGGCTTGCGAAAAATCAGATCTTATAAATTTCTATAAAAAATTTAGTGATAATGCCTTGAATGGGTTGGTAAGGTGTGCAGACTAGGCTCCACTCTAATGCCGTGAAAGGTTTATTTTTGGACCCGTATATTTTAAGGTTAACCCTATGATAGTTTTGTGTCTTTCTCAATCGAGAATAACATACTGCTAACAAAGACGGGTTACGGGGTACTATTATAGGTCCTTAAAATGACAACCTCAAAACACGTACATAGCAGAGCCTGATTTCCTGTCATGCTAGCAATTAATGGTTATCTAAGCAAGGAAAAAAAATCATCCAGGCGGATTTACTTGACAGAGTACCTTTTATAAGGTTAACATAGCCGGTATGAAACTTGGGGCAAGTTATTTTGGGAGTCGTATACTGCGTCATGTCAAAGAAGACATGAAAATGATGGTTGGTGACGGGTGTAACTTCGTTGTTCACACCATGAGTGAACACGATGTTACCTACCATTCAGGGACAATGATTGATATTGTGAGAATAAGCCAGGAGGTTGGATTAGAGGTTTTTCTTGATCCATGGGGTGTGGGACGCGTATTTGGTGGAGAGTCGTTTTCCAGTTTTGTACAGACATATCCAAAATGCAGGCAGCGGTTAAACTTTCCTGAAGGTGAGCTATGGGTAAACAAGGCATGTTTGAATGCAAAAACATTTAGAGACAACATGCTGACCTGGATTGAACTTGCAGCAAAAACAGGTGCAGAAGGTGTATTGTGGGATGAACCACATCTGTTTTTTGGAGAATTTACCCCTTTATTTGGAGATACGAAAAGGGATATCTGGGGTTGCAACTGCGAGAGATGTAATGATGTTTTTAAGAGTATATACGGTTATGAAATTCCCCCGGACTTTACTGATGATATCAAGGCATTCCGCCAGATGACTATTGTTAATTTTTTGGAATTTCTGGCAGATGAGGCGTCAAAGAAAGGGTTAAAGAATTCTGTATGTTTATTTCCGATAAAGGACCCCAAATATGGTATCTATGACTGGGAAAAAGTTGCTATGATTAAGAGTATAGATGTCCTGGGAAGTGATCCCTACTGGTACAGTTATAATCAGGATGTAGTGGAATTTGTAGGTCGCATATCTGAAGATGTCAGGATACTTTCGGGGAAATATGACAAAGAACCTCAAATCTGGATACAGGGTTACAGGGTTCCGGCATACAGAGAAGAAGAAATTGCAATGGCTATTGATGTGGCTTTTCGTTCAGGAATCCGGAATATAGCTACCTGGAGCTTTGACGGAACAGATTGTATAACCTACGTCCGGTCTGAACGCCCTGAGATCGTTTGGCAAAATGTCCGTAATGCCTATTTAAAATATCATGTATGATGAATAGTACTATTAAAAATATTGCAGACCAGTCCTTACAAAATAAGCCCATTGGCCGTGATGATGCGAGCTATCTCATGAATATCGATAGTGACGAAATATATGATATGTTCTACTGGGCCAATCGAATACGATTAAAGTATTTTGGAAATTGTGTAAGCACATGCTCTATCATGAGTGCAAAGCAGGGACTGTGTACTGAAGATTGTAGCTTTTGTTCTCAGTCTGCCCGCTACCATACAAGCACAAATGTCTTTCCGCTTGTTGATCCGGATAGGATACTTAATGTTGCTAAATCTGCAGAGCAGACAGGTTCCGGTTCCATTGGTATTGTTACGAGCGGGTATAGGATAAACAGTTCTTGCGAACTTGCCGATATTTCCAGGGCAATAAAAAGTATTGCTGAGAATACCTGTATCCACCCGCACGGTTCATTTGGTATATTAACAAGGGAAACTGCTCAATACCTAGCGAAGAGTGGATTAAAAAGGATTAATCATAATTTGGAGACATCCGAAAGATATTTTCCACATGTCTGCTCAACACACACGTTTGTAGAAAGGGTAAGTACCATTCGCATTGCGAAAGAGGCAGGGTTAGAGGTATGCAGCGGTGCGATTTTTGGTATGGGAGAGGAAACGGAGGACCGCATTGATCTTCTTTTTACCCTGAAACATCTGGATGTTGATGTTATTCCTCTCAATTTCTTATGCCCAATACCAGGTACACCATTAGAGGATACGGCTTTATTAACTCCCCTAGAAGTATTAAAAATTATTTCTGTATGCCGGTTTGTTTTACCTGATAAAGAAATTAAGATTGCAGGCGGGCGTGAAAAGAATTTACGGGATTTACAATCCTGGATGTTCTATGCCGGTGCCAGCAGTACAATGATTGGAAATTATCTGACAACAGAGGGGAGAGGAATTGAAAATGATTTGCAGATGATAAAGGATCTGAAATTAGAATTAAAAAGATCGTAGAAACGCATTTCGCCTCCTTAAACTATACCAACCGGAGATGTTTCATTTTGCGAAATACGGGTAGTTTTTCTTCCATGCAGCATTTCCAGGAAACCCTCTATCCTTGTTGCAAACTGTCCCGGCATATAGTTGTGATCATCTACGCAATCTCCATCAAGACTGAGAAGCGGATAGCCGGCCTTGTTTAATTCTCTTTTTAGTGTGGGCACAGCAGCATTATTTCTTCTGCATCCCCATGTTGAGAACACCACAACACCATCTACTTTATATTCTTTTGCAAGTTTCCTGGTAACCTCAATACGGCGTTCTAAAGGACCGTTATAATGGTTGGTTATAAGTTTCTTTGCCAGGCTCTCATAAGGATTTTTAGGGTCTAGTTTGTCCCAATAGACGTAATTTGTTTCCTCAAAAACAATCCTCACACCCTGTTCTCTTTCTAATTTAGTTAAAAAATCAACTTTAAAATAAGGTTTTAGTTCCAGCCAGAGGATTCTAATCAGATCTTTCGGAGAGCTTTCCTTCTTTCCTGTATTTTCCGCAATCTTTTCACGCAGTTCGGCTGCCAGGCTAGAGAAAAATTTTAAAGATAATTCTGAGCCTATGAGAAGATATCCAGGAAACATAAATCCCAGGGCGTTACTCCCCTGAAGGGGACTATTCAGATTTTTCCTTAACTCGTTAACTTCTATCATTTTTTCGCGTGTTTGGTTTGCATATTCAATAGCCTTCTCAAATGCCTCCTGTTTCATCTTCCTTCCCGTTACTGCCTCTAGTTGTTTTGTAAGATCTTCAAGTTGTTGTGCGAGATATTTGACAGAATAATCATCTGCCTCATAGGGAACATCCAGAATAATGGTATCTTTTCCCGTTACTGTTTCACAAATTTTTATTGTTTTTGTGTTGTTATCACATAACGTTGTGGTAGCAACCTGAAGAATATTTTTTGGAAACTTGTTTCTGAGTGCATGTCCGATAGCGGATCGGTGAAAAGAGCAAATATCGGTAGGAACCCCAAACGATTCTGCTTCTAAAAGTCCATTTGAACTCTGACCTGTACCTGCAAATAGTGCTGCACCAATCTCTAAGCAGAAGGGATATAATCCCATGGCAAAAAGGATTTCCGAGGGAACGAACATGGTCGTCCAAATAGTTCGTTTTGGGTTAGCATATACATTGTAGAGATGTTTTATACCAACGCGGGTCTGGACATGTAATGAAGTTAACCCTTTTTCTCTGTCGTCGCTCCGGAAGAAGAATGCATATATTCTCATGAACCGCAATAATTCTCTGATAAACAATGGAGAAGTACGGCGCAAGATCCGCTTCTTCCATATTTTGAATTTATGATTTAATAACATAATTTACGTATTCTCTTTTCTACTTTGAAGTACTCGTTAATTGTTCAAGGAATGCCTCGACCCGTGTCTTGATCTGTCCTTCACTACTCGTTGTATGATCGCAATTAAGATGAAGGAGCGGGATGTTCTTTTCATGGAAGGTCTTTTTGATAAGGGGATAATCCATAAGATTATGATCACAAAACTTTAAGGTGTGGTAAATTGCTGCATGAATAGATTTTTCCTGCATCACCGTCAATACGTTATTGATTCTTTCAAAGATGTTTACCATACGGGAACAAGGAGCTCGTTTAATATACCTTCTGGCAATTGACAGGATAGGGTCGCTGCTTACACTAATCTCGGCATCAAAGTATCTACTGCCGTTGCACAAGTCCTCGGCAATAACCTTGGCGCCGGCATCCTCAATGGCCTTCATGATTTTTTCATTCTCCATAATGCTGCCCCAGACAAAAAGTCGCGGGATATCCCGGGTATCAATGATATCATCTTTTTGCTTCATCACATGGCTCAGGTATACGCTAAACTTTTCGGGTACCACGTTAACACCCTTCTTTAATAAGGAGAATATCTCATATCCCGATTGCCCGATATATCCGCTCCAGTATTTCTGTAAAAACAATCGTACCTTTTCACGGACTGCATTATACATGGAAATACTATGATTAATATCATCATGATGGATTTTAAGGGTAAAATAGGATTCCAGCTTTTCCTTTAAATTTTTCAGGAGGTTTGCATAATAATAAACGGCTGCATCATCTGTATTTTTAGGGATATCAAGGATATAGTGGAACGTTTTTTTGCCTTCATCTAATTTTACCCATGCGTCATATAGCCGTCGCATTCCGTCACACGAGTTAACGAATACCATTCCTTTAAAATCTTCCAAATTTCCACAGATCTTCTGATCCACAACTGCCTTAATATAAGGACAGATATTGCCACAAAGCACTTCATTGGCAGAGCACGATTCCTTTTCAGTACCTTTAATCCGAACAGGATGAAACCCTGCTGCGCGAATAAGCTCTACCGGGGTGTAAGAGCAAAAGTATCCGATCTTGGGCAAGGTATGATCATCAGCAGAAAACTCAATAAGAGAAGGCGTATCAGGTGGTGTATTTACTGTAACGGACTGGGATATTTGGGGTTTTTTCGACTGTATCTTCTCCAGGGCAATCAACGCTGCTCCAAGTGCCCCATTGATTTGAGGCTCTTCCGATATCTTGATCTTACAGCCAAGACTTTTTTCCAATTCTGTTACAACACCAATATTTTTTGCTACGCCACCCGTCATGATGACTTCTTCTTCCAATCCGATCCTCTTCAGTTGTGCAGTAATACGCTTTGCAATAGAGATGTGTAATCCCCTGCAGATATCTGCTGTTTTATGATCTGCTCCAATAAGAGATACAACCTCTGACTCTGCAAAAACGGTACAAAGACTGCTAACGGAGATGCTGCCTTTTCCTTTGAGTGAAATTTCACCCATATCCTCCAAATCTATTTCCAGTGTTCTGGCCATAACCTCTAAAAACCGGCCTGTTCCGGCAGCACATTTATCGTTCATGACAAAATCGAGTACATTTCCATGTGCGTCGATCTTAATAACCTTACTATCCTGTCCTCCTATATCAATGATCGTTCTTGCCTTCGGGAAATAGTAATTGGCCCCCTTTGCATGGCAGGTAATCTCCGTTACTACCTCTTGAGCAAAAGGTACCTTTATACGTCCATATCCGGTAGCAATAATATAATTAATATCCTTCTCTGTCAGCTTATGTTCTGCAAGAAGCTGCTTATAAATGTTATCAGCTGCTTTTTTACTACTGGCACCAGTGGGAATGATAATAGAGGCGAGGATTTCCTTATTTTCATTTAAAAGAATTCCATTGGTTGACATTGAACCAATATCGATTCCTATCGTATACATTCTGAAAAATCTCCTTGTTATAATAGTTGTTATTCAGGCTCAGGCTTGGGCGGCATCAGGCTCATCCAAATATTTGTAATAAATAATCCTATGGAAATCACTTGCAAGCCTGCAAAGATTTCCGCAACCGGATGTATTGGACGAAAACATACCAATCCAACAAGACTGATATTTGCGAGGTAAAAATGAAGTGTGCCTAATCTGGGATAAGGAAGAGGTTTTCCGGAGAACCTTGGCAGGATATGATAGCCTACTCCATAAATCATCATTGACATCCATCCTAAAAGATGTAAATGTACGTGGGTAAAGAGTAGCTGAGCAGGATAACTCCTCATGGAGATCATAATGACACCAAGAATAGCTGCAATAAAAAAATAGGCCAGGCTCGCACGGACAAAATTTTTTGATAGCGGACTCATGAGTTAAAGACTCCTTTAAGCACTTCCCGTTAACGTAAAAATTTATTTTTGTACAACATGTAACAAAATTAAGTATTAAAAAAAACTAGGATATATAAAAAATATAGATTGTCAAATAAAAAATTACGGTAATAGTGAAATTTAACGGTGTTCATCAAATGAAGGACCTATGAAAAATGTTTTTATTTTCGGTTGATAACTGATATATTTATATTTTTGTATGGATGATGAACCTGGCCTTTCGTCTTTGGAGATATTATGGTTTGGCAACAAAAAAATCAAACTGTTTACAAAAAATCCAATGGTATTAAGGACACAAAATTTATACCGAATAAAATTGCAACAAACTATACAAAAAGACTTCTCGATTCAAAAGATGCTGCAGAACGGCAAATTTTAGGCCAAAAATTACTCAACGAGATATCACAGTCCCTGGCGATTTCTACCCCGCGGCTTACGGTGCACGATAAACGCCAGAATCATTCACTGAAGAATGGCAAACTTATGCGAAAGACTTACGGAACGTATAAGACGGGAAATATTACGATTAATAATAAGACTGCGGTACGGCAGACAGTCGTTGCTTCCAAGACATTCCTTGATACTCTGATTCACGAATTTATGCATCATTACGATTATGAGATACTCAAATTATCAACAAGTTTGCATACTGCAGGTTTTTATTACAGACTCGGTGATATGATGAAAAAATTAACGAAGGGGATATAATCCCTATACCTGCCGGCATGGTATAATCATTTCAGGATGTTGATATTCAAATATATTATTCATTGGATAGGGTCGATTTAAAATCTACATCACGAGATGAATCTGTATCCGGTAGTATCTTATCTTTTCTGCCCTCTTCTCCGTTTCCATTCATGATCTTTTTTAAAGTATTTTCAGGAATGAGAGATGTTATAGTATGCATACCTTTTCCGATAGGAACTGCAACCCTGGATTGATAAACCTGATTACACGTTGGTTTGCTGCAGAAGAGGAGAACGCCGTAAATAATGACACCACAGAAGATAAGTCCCTTAACAATTCCTAAGAGCGCACCGAATAATCTGAGTCCGATTCCTATGTTCCACCTTTCTAGCGCCCTTTTTACAAGATCCGAGAGGACGTATGTGAGAATAAATGCTGTCCCGAAAATAATAAAATAGCCCAATAGGTTTGCTACGGGAAAAGTAAAAACACCCTTTAAAACGTTTCCCAAAATGGGATAAAAAAAGAATGCTGCAAAAAAGGAGATGAATAGGCAAATAATCCTGATAAATTGAATCACAGGACCACCGGCGAGACCAAAAATAGCGGTAAAAAATACAAGAGTAAAGATTGTGTAATCAATCCAATTCATCGCCCTCTATTGTCCTTCTGTTTTTTTCCCGGAGTTGATAAAAAATCATTTACTAAGTCTTTGATAAAATGTTCAAGCATATTTTTCTGTAATTTTATTGAAACCTTTGGATTTTCTGTTGTACCCCGTATTTCAATTGGCAAGGTATTCTCTTTCAGGGCCAAACTCACAATTTTTTCAATATCTTTCCTCAGATGTTTTTTGTGAAACATGATTACAGCATCATAAGATAATGCTCCTTCAAATTCGGCTACACCCGATGCGCTCAAGTTCATAAATGGTCCGCTCATCTCCATTTTCGGTGTATAGATTTTACCATCCCTGATCTGAACCACCGATTCTAGTACATCAAACGAATATACATTCTGTATTCCTGCAATTTCTAAAATGGAAGAGATTACTTTGTTACCCTGAATGTATCCATCCTTCACGACAAGTTGTATATCTGCAGTAAGATCCTCCATGAGGGTTTTTTTATCTAGACCTTTACCTTTTACAAAACCTTTGACACTAAGGGTTCCTCCGACTTCACCCTCTTTTATGATAAAGAAAGGAAGGATGCGAGGAGTAACTGTATCGTGGTTAATGCGGGCATCTGTTACATCAATCAAGAAATCAAAGATGGGTGGTTCCCTTTTACGAGGTATGATTGTTCCTTTTATCGTAGTAGGACCACCGTTCAAAAGGAATCCTGCATGGATGAAAAGAATATCGTCTTTCAGTGAAAATTTCTTGGTAATAAGATCTCTTATCAGGAATTGATTCTCATAGTTAATATACTCTATGTATACTTTTTTAACAACAAATTTTTTTGTAAGTAATGGAAGTAAACCCACCTTACATTGTATATTTTCAAAGTGTATTGGAGTATTTCTGCTCCGTTCTTGCCTTTGAGTGGTAAGAGAGGAGATATTGATCCGATTCGGCCAGTGGAAAGAAACCTCCCCGGTTTCGCATGAAGACTCTAGTTTATTCTCCAGTATCTGAGAAATCTTTTGCTTTATAAAGTTTTCAGAAATAAGCGACGGAGAAATGAGAATACTTGCTAAGGTGATACAAAGTACTATACCAAGAAAAATTATTATCCATTTTATTGAAGCCCTTGTGCTATTTATTTGCATGTTTAATCAAGAGTGGTAAAAATTGAACACCCTGTATTTTCCCAACCATACCTTTTGCGCAGGCTTTTTCTGAGAAAGATTCTGTAGTATCCGGTTTGATCTTTCCGCCGCAAATGAGCAGGGGAACAGGGTCGTCAGAATGTGATTTTAATGCACATGGTGTCGAATGATCAGCTGTAACGGCAACAACAGTTTTCTCGATATCGATATTATTCATCAATGGTGTAAGATAATACTGATCAATTATCTCAATGATTGTCTTTTTTCTGTTCGCATCACCATCATGACCAGGGATATCGGGTCCTTTTATATGGATGTACAGCCCGTCATATTTCTTAATGTTTTTAAGAGTCATATCTGCTCGCAGGGTATAATCCTTCTCCAGATTATCGGTAGGGGCAGGAATGGAAACTATTTTCATACCGGTCAGCAGGGCAATACCCTCTTCAGTTGGCATCTCTACGAAACATGCAAAATTCTTTTTAAATTTGTCCTTTATAGGGGGGAGTTTGGGTAAATGGTCTCCCGCGTCTCTCAGAAGAATAAGGTTTGCAGGAAGAAACCCTTTTTCTATCCGCTTTTTATTGATTTCGGATCGGTCCAGTACTTCACAACTCTTGAGCGTGAATTCATTTACCAGGAGTGCAGAACGATACGATGCCTCTGGGTTAGGGCTGTCCTTTACCGGCATACAGTATTCCACGATACTTTCATATGTTCCTGTTTCCCGTGCAACTCCTAAAAGACCGTGTTTTGCATATGCCGGATCTGTATTGGTAACGTAGCCGGACAAAGGGCTCTTTTTGCCTCGAATTACCAATACGCCTCTATGCTCAAGGGTATTTTTGAAGGTAAACGTGGCAGGTACGGAGACGAGTTTTATTTTTTCATTAACTTCTTCGCATAGCCGGGATGCTTCTTCCGTAGTAAGATTTCTTCCCGCGCGACGGTCCTCGATGGACCTTCCTTTTCCCCTCGTAGCAAAATTTGCACGAAAGGCAAGATCACCTTCTTTGATTCTTATTCTTGTTGCAAGGGCCTCTAACGGGCCCCGGCCTGTATAATATTTCACAGCATCATATCCCAGGATACTGATCACTGCGATATCGGATTCGGGCGCAATACCTTTTCCTACGGTATACATCAACCCCGTTTGTCCCTCTGCGGCTAACCTGTCCATGGTAGGTGTGGATGCTGCGTCTAAAGGGGTACGGTTACCAAGTTCTTTATAAGTATACTTTCCATCTCCAAGGCCATCTAATACAATATATAAAATTTTCTTCATAGCATTGATCTCCCCATAGCATTTTTGATTCTGTAGAATCACATGTTATTATCCAAATGTATATTCCGTTGGTAATGATTACATTCCTGAATCCTGATAAACCTAGTATACTTTGCAATTCCTTCCTTATACAAATCATTTCCATAAATATCGTTGACAACTATTACGGGAAAATTTTCTATCTCAAGCCTCATAATAGCTTCTGCTCCAAGATCTTCGTAAGCAATAATCTCTGATTTTTTTACTGCTCTTGCCAGGAGGGCAGCAGCACCGCCTGTGGCCGCAAAATAAACAGACCTGTATTTTTTCATGGCCTCAATAACTATTTCTGAACGACTGCCTTTCCCTATAGTTGCCTTTAGGCCCCTTGATAATAATTTTGGTGTATATACGTCCATCCGGTAGCTTGTGGTAGGACCACAAGCGCCGATGGGCATATTGGGTCGTGCAGGACTTGGTCCGGTATAGTAGATGATCTGGTTTTGAAGATCAAAGGGAAGGTCTTTATCCTGATCAATACGTTCCGCAAGCCGCATATGTGCAGCATCCCGTGCTGTATATATCGTTCCACTGATAAGGACCTTACTCCCGATTTGAAGATTTCCGATTACATCTTCTCTCAGAGGTGTTTGTATATGCATTGGAATTTGTTTGATATTTGTTATTTGAAATTTAATACATTTCTTTGATAACAATCGGGCAGTACAGGGATATCGGGTTTTTTCATGAACCTAAAATAACCGTCTTTACCCTATGTGCATGACAGTCAATATTAACAGCTACGGGCAGACTAGCAATATGGCACGGGTAGCGTTCTATATGAACTGCCAGTGCTGTAATCCGACCTCCGAGTCCCTGTGCACCAATGCCAAGGTTGTTTATTCTCTCGAGCATTTCTTGTTCCAGAACAGCGGTATCAGGATTCGTATGTTGTGTTCCCAGGGGTCTTAGTAGTGATTTCTTTGCTAACAGAGCTGCATAATCGAATGTACCACCGATCCCGACGCCTACGATAATAGGTGGACAGGGATTTGCCCGTGCTACTTTTACCGTTTCTACCACAAAATGCATAATTCCTTCTCTGCCATCTGCCGGAGTTAACATAGTAATTCGGCTCATGTTCTCACAACCACCACCTTTGGCCATGAAGGTAATTTTTATCCGCCCTTCAGGGATAAATTCCGTATGGATAATAGCTGGTGTGTTATCACCTGTATTCACCCGGTTAAGAGGGTCTGCAACTATGGATTTTCGCAAGAAACCCTCTTTATATCCTCTCCGGATACCTTCATGAATAGCCTCGTAAAGATGTCCGCCGGTGATTTCTACCTGTTCTCCTATTTCGACAAAAACAACCGCTACCCCGGTATCCTGACATATGGGTATTTGGCAGGTACGGGCAATCTTTGCATTTTCAAGTAATTCGGTAAAAATTTCTTTTGCAACAGGGGAAACCTCTGCTGTATATGATTCCTTAATGGCATTCAATACATCGCTGTTTACATTGAAGTTGGCATCTACGCAAAGCTGGGCTACTTTTTCAGTTATCTCCGATGCCCTAATCTCGATACGTGTATCCATAGCGTACTGCCTTTATATTTTCAACGAGAAATTGTGATGGGAATTCAGATGCAAAATTTATGGTTTCAATATTAATACCAATTGTGCTGAGTAACCTCCCCAGGGCGATCATATTAACAAAAACAGGACTATTAAATTGCTCTACAGCCAATTTTTCGAATGGAATACGGTCGCTCACAGGACAACGGAGTTCGCATTTTTTACATGCTGCATCACAGGCAGATGATTCAATGAGGATGTGTTTTGCCTTTACTGCTGGATCGGGTGTTTTTGAAAGCTGAAGCCCGATATCCGCTTCTTCAAAAAACGGAATATCTATTGTATCATGAGAATATACAATCTCTGCCCGAATGTTCCCCCCGCGTACCACAGCATCATAAATGAGGTTTAGAGAGACCTCCTTTCCCAATTTAGCTAAAATATTAGCCAGCGCATGTGCCATAAGTTTAATACCCTGACCTGCCTCACCCGCAAGTATTATCTTTTTCGTGCGGTACTCTTCGGGCACCTTTGTGAATTTCCGTACCATAAAAATAATGTTTATTCCAAAAAACCGGTTATCAATAAAAGCTATTTCCTGGAATTCATGTTTTTGAAAAAGATGGTATGCTGCTCTTTCAGAAGGGTAGGTAAATAACTTTGCCTCATAGCAACCCCGTTCCATAAAAAGTCTCAGTGTTTCTTGCAAGATTTTATCCCCATACCCTTTTCCCCTATACCCTGGTGCTAAACCCATCCAGTGAATGTTACCTGTACTCTCAGATACCCAGGCAAACATGAATCCTACGATTTTTTCATCTTCCTTACCGACAAGGTAAATACAATCTCTGTTATGTACCCTCTTCCTAACCTCTTCACAAGGGTACATATCCTTAAAATGGAGACGTTCGATCTCTTTACTTTCGGCATGGAGTTCGTCTATGATACTGTGGAAGAGATTGACTGTTGCTTCTACATCGGACTCTGTAAGTTTTTCAACGGTAAAAACCATAAGAAAAGCACCTATGTATTTGTTTACATTTTATATTTATCTGAATTCCTTTACATTATCCCAACATAAATAAAAATGCAAGGTAAATTTACGGTGTTATTAAACTGATGTAGTTTGTGTTCCTGATTATAGGAATATTTTTAAAACAGACCGGCATGCAAAATTGAATATACACTTCCGGTAACCTGTATGTCACCTGTTTGACAATATCAATACTATATTGTAAAATTTTTGTTATGAAGTATTTATTTATAAGTATAATCTATTTTATTTTATCTGGTACATTCTGCATGAAAACGTTTGCAGACGTCTCATATGCAGATATCTTTCTTCAGGAAAGAGGATATAAACCGGTTGAGGACTCCTGGTCATTAGAGTCTTTTCCTGCAGATTTCCAGGGGGATGATGCCATACCGGATAATCAGGCTTATAAAGAATGGTGTATCAATACCTTCAACTATGGTGAACAGATCTATGAGGCATATCGGGAAATAGCATTTACTATTGATTATCGTGCTGAACCGCCAAGAACTGATTACTGGCAGACACCTCAGGAGACCGTTCGAAGAAAACAGGGGGATTGTGAAGATTCCATCTTTCTATTCTTTTCACAACTCTCAGAGGTAAATATAGATGGAGATATTGTATGGGGTTGGGTGGTAGATAAAGAGAGCACGATGAGCTTTGCCCATGTCTGGTATCAGGTATTTGACAAGGAGGGCAAACTTTATATTATTGAAGGGTTTTCAAAAGGATGGAACGGGATTATCCCTGTAGAGATCATAAATGCCGTGGAAGAACGGGTACCAACCCTGCTCTTAAAGCATAATCAGGTAAATCATGTGGTAGATGAAATGATTCCGTCATTCATAAAGCCTTTTGAAAATGCACAGTTCCCGGGGGATATATATCTGAATAATAATGGTCGCATTAGAGATATTTTCCAAAAACTTCAGGATATGTTTCATCGATATAGAGAACACAAATAACACAACGTATTCAACGGCCGGATAAGACCTTCCGGCTGACCTATTCTCCCAAGAAACCCTGTTCATTGATCTTCTGGGCATAAATATCCCAATAACTTGTGTCTCTATTACGACCGTCTTGCCAGGTAATGATAGCACCGCCAGCACCATCACTTACAAGTGCGGGAAAGCATTGTGTATCTGGCGCAGTGCTGCAGGCTACACCGTTTCTGGCCCATACAGCAGCCCCTTTTGCATCAATCTGTTGAACGTAGAGATCAAACGTAGGGCCTCCTGTACGGTTATCGTTCCAGGCCAGAATAGCGCCGTGAGCACCGTTACCCGTTATATTCACATTATTCTGAATACCTGGTTCAACACAAACAGCAAGACCATCAGCTTCCCATAAAGGATTACCTGCAAGGTCAATATGTTGTGCATAGATATCGTATTCGCCGTTTCTCTTGTCCCACCATGAGAGGATGGCACCACCTGCTCCGTTACTGATGATTACAGGATAATTTTGATCGCCTGATACAGTACATACCGGAATACCGTTTTCCTTCCAATGCATAGTTCCGTTACCATCTACCTGTTGGGCAAAGATATCGTTATTACCGTTGCGGGTATCAACCCAGGCTACAATTGCTCCTTCAGCGCCATTACCCGTTATTACCTGTAAGTTTTCATGTCCCAGTGCGGTACAGAGAGGAACCCCTCTCTTTTCCCACAATACGTTGCCGCTCCCATCAATTCTTTGCGCATAAATATCCGCATAACTTTTCCTGAAATCCAGCCACGCCACAATAACGCCACCTGTACCATCTTCCACGATTACTGGTGCGCTCTGTGCACCAGAAGTTCCGCAGACGAGTACTCCCTCCTTTTTCCACAATAATTCTCCATTTTTGTTGATACGCTGGGCATACAGATCTGCATAATTGGTGCGATAATCCTGCCAGACGATAATAGCTCCCCCTGCACCGTCTGATGCGATACTTTGGCTACTTTGGGCGTTTACCTCTTTGCAGACCGGGATTCCGTTCTCCGCCCATCGGGGAGTACCGTCGGCATTGATATACTGGGCATAAATATCAGAGTTATGAATACCGCTTCTTATATCCTGCCAGGTAACAATAGCCCCTCCGTCTCCGTTGCTGATGATCCTTGGCCGATTTTGTTTTTCAGGGGCGGTACAGACGGGAATGCCATCCTTTGTCCACTGGACGTTTCCGTGTGTATCAATCCGCTGGGCATAAATATCAAAATGGATATTTCTAGTGTCTTCCCAGACAATGATAGCACCTCCGGCGCCATCACTTATGATGAGTGGATTTCCCTGTTGACTTGGTGCAGTACACACCGCTGTATTTCCTTTTGAATCTGAAGGCCATGCAGCAATAGCAGGGTGCTGTAAGTTTGCGAGGGTAAAAAAGCCTGTTATAAGCCACGCAGGGAATACAAACGTTATATTCTTTATGATCTTCACGGGAAAATGCTCCTCATCTAATTACAAATATTGCAAGTAATTCCTTGCATCTTGTTTAATTTTTATTATCTACGTACAGAAGCGGGTCTAATTCCATAGCCTTATTATATGTCTTCATCGCTTCTCTGTAATTACCCATATTATAAAGTGTGTTTGCTTTATTATGCCATGCCCTTGCATTTTTCGGATTCATGCTGATAGCCTTATCAAATGCCATAATTGCTTCATTATACATGGAAAGCCTGCCAAGGGTAATACCCATATTATTCCAGGCCCATGTCCTGCCGGGATTTTCTTCAGCAGCCCTGGTAAAGAGCCGGAGCGCTTCATCATATTTCTCAAACATGATTAAAAGATATCCCTTTCCATGCCATGCCAGGTCTTCCTGGGGATTAATCTCAATAGCTTTTTCAAACGCCTTCAATGCCTCTTCATTCCTCTTCATTGCAATAAGGACAACGCCCTTATTATACAGGGCGCGCGAAAGGGTAGGATTCGACTCAAGAGCTGTATTGTATAATTTCAAGGCCTCTTCATAATCGCCCTTCTTATAGAAAACAATTCCCTTATTTATCCGTATCGCATGATTATCTGGTTCGATATGTAATGCCTTATCGTATGCTTGAATAGCTGCATTATAATCGCCCAAATTGTATAGTGTATTCCCCAGTCCTTCCCATGCTTCAAAGTACCCTGGATACGATGCGATAGATTTATGAAATGCCTTTGCCGCATATTCAAACTGGCCCCGTTTATATTTCGCCTCTCCGTTTTTCATCCATTTCTTCGCACTGTATTTTTTATTTGAGGTTTTATAGATATTCCCCTGCATGGTAGAGGCCCATACTGCCTGAAGGGAGAGATAAATAAATATGATTGAGAGTAAGGATACTACCTTAACAAGATACTTCTGAATACTATCAGAATATGTCAGGGGTACAGTATTTATGGTATAATACATGTTATTCTGATTCATCCATGATGTATTCTCTTTAAAAAGTGAAAGTCGATACAGGTTGTGAAATCTTATAAAAATTATTCTATAAAATCAAATTATTAATTATTATTTACCGATTCTAATTCGGTATGAACTGATTCCCACCTCTGATACAACTGATGTAGTTCTTCGGTAATGGCTTTATATTGCTTATGAATTTCTACAGATTTGTCCTTATTCGTATAGAGTGTTACATCAGAGAATATTTGGTCCAGTTCTTTCTTTTGGGTTTCCAGTAAAGAGATATTTTCTTCAATGCACTGAACTTCTTTTGTGAGTTTCCGCTTTTTGGCATTCTGTTCTTTTTTTAACAAGTACTGCTGTTTTTGTGAGCTACATTCCTCGGATTTTACGTATGTTGTAGTGGTTTTCTCCTTTATCTCCACATTTTCTGTATGTAAACCCAAGGTCTTCTTTTCAAGAAAGTCATGAAAAGAACCTAAATGGGTATATATCTTCTTATCCTTTAACTCATAAACTTTTGATACTAAGCCGTCTAAAAAATATCTGTCATGCGAAATAATGAGCAGACTTCCGGAATAATTCAATAATGCATCTTTTAAAATCTTTTTGGTAGTAATATCGATATGGTTTGTTGGTTCGTCCAGAATCAAAAAGTTGGTAGGTTTTAGAAGTATCCTGGCAAGGGATAAACGGGATTTTTCACCGCCACTCAGGACATTAACCGTCTTAAAGACATCATCACCTGAAAAAAGAAATGTGCCTAATAGATGCCGGATATGCGGAATCATGGAAAATGGAGCAACAGATTCCATCTCTTCTAATACCGTATTGCTACTCTCTAATTTTTCTGCATGTTCTTGCGCAAAATACCCAAAGAGGACATTATGCCCCATCTTGATTGTCCCGGAATAACGTTGTTCAATCCCCGCTATGATACGTGACAGGGTTGATTTTCCCGACCCATTTTGCCCTACGAGGGCCACCCTTTCCCCCCGTTCAATTGAAAGATGAATGTCCTGAAAGATACAATGTCCGTTGTAGCTATGGGAGACATTTTTCACTTCGAGCACGGATACACCGCTCTGTTTCGATGCAGGAAATCTAAATTGTACCTTTTCCAGGGCAGTTTCAGGCAATTCCTCCTTCTCCATGTTCTCAAGCATAAGAATCCGGCTCTGTACCTGAGAGGCCTTTGTGTTTTTAGCCCGAAACCGTTCTATAAAACGTTCTACTTCTTTAATCTTTTTCTGTTGATTATTGTAGCGTGCCCTTTGTAGCTCTATCCGTTTCTCCTTTTCATCTTCATAAAACGAATAATTACCATGATATTCGGTGATACTCCCCCTCTCCAGTTCCCAGATCTTCTTTACGTTGCGATCAAGAAATGCACGATCATGTGATATGATAATTAATCCGCCTTGAAATTCCCTGAGATAATCCTCTAGCCAAAGAATAGAATCAATATCGAGATGATTTGTCGGTTCATCGAGAAGGAGTAGGCTGGGTTCCTGTAATAACAATTTAGAAAGAGCCACCCGCATTTGCCACCCGCCGCTTAAGGTATCAATACTCTTTTCAAAATCTGATTCTTTAAACCCTATACCCTTCAGGACCTTGCCCGTCTCTGCATGAATCTTGGCACCATGAACGACTTCTAATTGATGATGTAAGTGTGTATATTTATCTAAAAGCAACTGACGTTCGTTATTCTGTATGGAGAGATCCTCGAGTTGTGTATGAATCTTGGCAAGTTGATTTTTTAGGGAAAGGATATCCTCAAAGGCGGAGCTTGCCTCTTCGAAGATAGTCTTTTTCTTAAAAACAAAACCTTCCTGGGGAAGATAACCAATGATAAGGTCTTTTGCAAAGATAAGTTCGCCTGCATGAGGTTCTATGAGTTTACCGATAACTTTAAATAACGTGGATTTTCCTGTACCATTGGGGCCGATTAAGCCGATCCGGTCATTTCTCCGGATATGGAGAGAAATAGTGTCTAAAATAGTCTTGCCGCTAAAAGATAAACTGATAGTATTGAGACGAATCATTTTATTCCACCATATACGGTTTCCCGGTATTCCTTCCAGAAACATTCAGCAGCCGAAAACCCGGCTTCTTTCAGGAGTTGTATATCATCCGTAAGAAGTAAAGGGTGGTCACCACCTTTCTTTTCTCTCTCCATCAGTTCAGCAGAAATCTGATCTATGGGTTTTTCTATATGATCAATCTGTTTTATCCTTTGTTGTATTCCCCGGTGGTGGAGGTACCGAAATCGACCCTCGAGAAAGGTATTGGCTATTTTAACAATATCGCAATTGATAAACCAGCCATTTGGCTTTAATACCGAATAGATATAGGTGAGTAATCTCAGCTTTTCTTCCTTATATAAGTGATGGAGAGCAAAAGAAGAAACCACGATATCGAGGTTGGCAAGGGTGGTATTTCCCTTATCAGGTAATTCCTGAAAGGTAGAAATGCGAAATAGCACTTGTTTCTGATAATCCTTAAGCCGTAATTTGGCCTTTTCTACCATAAGTTCTGCTGCGTCTACGGCTATAATTTTTGCGCTGGGAAATGTCTCCAGAATCCTGGAGGTTAAGTACCCGGTTCCCACACCAAGATCCAGTATGCTAAGTTTTTCTGTCCTTTGAAAAGGCAATATCTCACATACAATAGATGCCATTTTTGCACGATTCGGATGCCAGACATCCATATCAAAATCATACGTAGCAACAGTATCCGTATTATTGAAGGCATAAACCGTTTTTCTTAAAGCATTCTTTTCCATCTAAAAATACTCCTATACAATTCAGGATATATATGATATTGTGAATATTTTATAAAGAAATCAAAAAAAATACAGAAATAAATTTAAGAAGATCGTATCAATTTTTGTTTTATAAGAAGAGATGTATATGTTTTTTAAGAACTTGAGAAGATTCTGGGAGAAGAATCTTGTTTATCGGGTTTTTATAAAGAAATATAAGCGGTATTTTATTATAGGTACCATATCACTTGTCGCTATAGATATAATTAATATCTTCCCACCCCTTGTCATAAAAAAGGCGCTCGATATCCTTTCTCGCGAGGTTAATCTTACGGAAATCGCCACCCTTTCATTTTTGTATCTTTTCATAAGTTTTTTTCAGGGCATATGTCGATACATCTGGAGAATGAATTTTATTGGAACGTCTTTTCGTTGTGATTACGATATCAGAATGGCATTTTTTAAACATATCGAGACACTCTCTGGAAAATTTTTTCAAAAATATAAAACTGGTGACCTCATGTCACGTGCAACAAATGACATCAGTGCTGTCCGTATGGCTGTAGGTCCCGGCCTGTTAGTCGGACTGGATGCTGTATTCTATTTTTTTGTAATACCACCGATTATTATTTATCTTTCTCCCAGGCTGTCCCTATATACGTTTTTATTAATGCCATTGATACCATTTATTGCATATAAGATTAAGAACGTTATTGATAAACGGTTCCGGATGGTTCAGGAACAGTTCTCGAGGATTAGTGAGAAGGTGCAAGAGAATATATCGGGTATCCGTGTTGTAAAATCTTTTAATATATCACAACAAGAGGAACAAACCATTTTGAGGCTGGGTAAGGATTTCATGAGAAAAAACCTTTCTTTAGCAATTCCACAGGCACTCCTGGGACCGGTATTCGAGTATACAACGTACATGGGTATTATTATACTCCTTCTTATAGGTGGAGGGATGGTTATTGAGGGGGCCATTACCCTTGGCACCCTGGTTGCCTTCCAGCGTTATATCTCAATGATGGTCTGGCCTATGACGGCTACTGGATGGAGCATATCTCTTTTGCAGCGTGGAAATGCCTCTATGAAACGTGTAGATGAAGTGATGAATGAAAAGCCGGAGATTATATCAAAGAATGCTCTACCATACGTACCTCAGGGGGATATTGAATTCAGGGATATAAGTATCCGTTACGAGGGGAAACGTGAATGGGTTTTACGGGGGATAAATGTAAAAATCTCTGCAGGGCAGCGTGTTGCTATCGTAGGTCCTATAGGAAGCGGTAAATCCACACTGGTAAACCTCATTCCCCGGATAATTCCTGTACCGGGTCAGAGTCTTTTTATAAATGGTACTGATATTAATACGATTGATCTTAAGGCCTTGCGAAAAGCTATTGGTTTTGTTCCGCAGGAAACGTTTCTTTTCTCCGAAAGGATTGTGGATAATGTATTGTTTGGTGTAGAGGATGAGAAGATCAGAGGGTATTGTGTTCATGAACTTATTCGTATGGTTGCAATTGAAAGAGAAATGGAGGAGCTTCCCCATAAGCTAGAGACATACTTAGGGGAACGAGGAGCCAACCTATCGGGTGGACAAAAGCAACGCCTTACCATTGCACGTGCACTTGCTATAAACCCCCATATCATCATCCTTGACGACTGTCTTTCTGCTGTGGATGCCCGGGTAGAAGAAATGATTATTAAAAATATTTCAGGGTGTTTCTTAGGGAGAACGATTATCGTTGTAACCCATAGGTTACCTGCTATAAAGAGCTTTGATATGATTATCGTCATGAAAAACGGTATGATAGTTGAAAAAGGTACACATGGACAGCTTATAAAACTGAATGGGGTATATACCTCTTTATATTCGAAAGAGGTACTGGAAGAAAAACTGGTACAGTAATTGAAATTTACCGTGAAAACGAAAAAGGATAGATGGAAAAGAATCAATCCATTATGTGGTGAAAAAATATAAAAATTTATGGAAAGAGAAGAATTTTTTGCTGAAGATGTTTTAGCAGGTAAATTATCGGGCAGGACGGTTATGGGACAATTTATGTCTTATATCCTGCGCTATAAAATATCCGCTATCCTGTCTGTCCTTATGGTAATGATCACTACTGTTCTGTTTCTGCTGGGGCCCTATCTTTTCGGGTATGCTATTGATCAGGGTATAAGCAAGGGGAACAGGGTTATACTCTATAAGGTCGCATTTGCCTTGTTTGGGATAGAAACACTCCGGTTATTCCTTATATTAGTGCAAAGCTATAATATCCAGGCCATAGGACAGAAGGTTATGCTCCACATGCGTATGGATCTTTTTCATCATGTTCAGTCGCTTCCCAATTCCTTCTTCGATAAAACCCCCGTTGGGCGAATCGTTACCCGTTTAACAAATGATATTTCAGCTGTCGGTGAACTCTTCTCTGCAGGTGTCATTGTAGTAATCGCAGATATCTGCATTATTATTGGTATTTTCATTGCCATGTTCATGTTAAACCCAACTCTTGGAATTATTACACTCTCCTTTTTTCCTGTTATTGTCGTGATTGCCATTTTATTTGGAAACCGGATGAAGAAGTCATTTCGAGAGATACGGCGTAAACTGGCGCGTATTAATGCCTATCTCAATGAGAATATTACCGGGATGAAGGTTATTCAGCTTTTCAACCGGGAAAAAAAGAACTATGATAAATTTGACGAAATTAACGATTATTATTTAAAAGAACAGGTAAAGTATATCTGTTATTTTGCTGTGTTCCAGCCGGCAATAACTATCGTGAATGCATTCACGGTAGGCCTCATTCTGTGGTATGGCGCATTGCGGTACATGCAGGGTTTTCTTACCCTGGGAATATTGGTTACCTTTCTGGCATACATTCATTATTTATTTGAACCTATCAGGGATATTGTGGAAAAGTACAACATATTTCAGGGTGCTATGGCATCACTAGAGCGTATTTTTACCCTTATGGGAGAACCTGCAGAAGTTGATTATATTATTTCTACTTTCGCAAGAGAAGTTCCGAGGAGAGATTTCAAAGGGGCAATAAAATTCGAACATGTCTGGTTTAGCTACAATGGTTGTAATTATATACTGAAGGATATTACCTTTGAGATAGAATCTGGTCAATCTGTTGCTCTTGTAGGTGTAACTGGTAGCGGAAAGAGTTCGATCGTAAATGTACTGACACGACTTTATGAAATCCAAAAGGGTACTATTTGGTTAGACGGAATCGACATACAAAAGATAGAAAAGATTGGATTACGGTACATCATTGGACTGGTGAGTCAGGACGTATTTCTCTTTGCAGGTACATTGAGAGATAATATTACGTTATTTAGACCCATATCTGATTCAGAGGTATTGGAGACGATTGATTCATTGGGGCTTATGCCTTTTATACAACGTATGCCGAAGGGGTTGGATACGGAAATTACTGAGCGGGGAGCAAACCTTTCTGCTGGTGAGCGCCAGTTTATTTCTCTTTCCCGAATTATCATTTACGATCCACAGGTGTTAATTCTTGATGAAGCAACCTCCAGTATGGACCCAATCTCCGAGATTTTGATTCAAAACGCCATCCAAAAAATAACCCAAAACCGAACATCCATTATTATTGCCCATCGATTATCCACCATCCTCCATTGTGATAAGATTATTGTGATAAACAAGGGTGAAAAGATAGAGGAGGGAACTCACGAAGAACTCTTGCAGTTAAGAGGTCTTTATAGCCAGTTGTATAAGATATATAAGAGAGAGGAATTGATAGGCCGTACGTAATTGCCTAAATTCTTATAAACCCTCTTTTTTATAGTGTGACAATGGCACAGGTATGTATCGGCACACTCCTGTCTCATAACACGCTTATTCCCGGCACTTTTCACTGCTTTTCTGGAATAATTCTTTCATTTTCAGGGAAAAACAATACATACTTCCATTATTTGTACAGGTATCGATTTAGAGTCTTTCCATACAACATATATGGAAATACGTATTATCAAATACAATTTGTAGGTTTTTATGCATATATTCAATCGTTTCGTCCTGAATAAGGGCATAAATATATGTAAAATCTAAAATTATGAAAGAGGTAAATAATGGTACATTTTTTTCTTTATTCGGTAGATATGATAACCGTATGAATAAGCAATATCAATCAGTTGTGCATCTGTGTAGTTAAGAGCATACGATTCTTGAACATCTCTTCAAAAATAACGCTTGTTCCACTGCCTCCTTTGAAATATGCATAGATGACCCTTCTAGAGCAGTACCATTTTCTTTGCGCGCTGATATAGTTTGCCTGTTTTTAGGGCTTAACAGATAAGATTTTCTCAGGATTGAAATAACAATATATCCGACATTCAAGAGGTTTTTATATCTCTTGTAATTTCAAAGGTTTATGAAACTGATGTTTTATTGCTCAATTAATTAAGCCATTAAATAACAATAACTTAAAAATTGGACCTCTTGAATGTCGGATATACCACACCCACAACTTAGCAGAGGGAGGATAAATTTATGAAACAATATGCAGCGAGTTTATTGTTTTCTGGAGTTTTTGTCTTTGCGTGTTTTTCCGCTTATGGGGACGGAGTTTCTCCGGAAGAAGCACGGGAAAAATTTATTAAGCCGGCAACGATAATAGAGGTAGGACCGGCAAAAAAGCGAACACAGGAGGAGATAATCCAGGGAGAAATTGCCCTTGCCCCATTACCTGCTGAAGGTGTTATGATTCCGTTTATGCCTACTATGGATCCTTCAGAATATGCAGCGGAGAAGGCTGCTGCCGGGCAGAGAGCAGATGAAGCTCCCTCCCCTGAATTGGAACCGCAGGTTCCTCCTGAGCCCCAGGCACCCCCGAAGTTGAAGGGGATAAATTTTGATGGTATTAATCAGAAAGCATCGGGGGTTTTTCCTCCCGATACGCATGGAGCCGTTGGACCTTTGCATTTTGTTGAAGTTGTAAATGCACAAGCCGTTGTTTTCGACAGAAGGGGTGTACAGCTCTCTCGTTTTTCGCTGGGGGCACTTTTTGGAACTACAGACCCTGTTTTCGACCCGCGCGTAGTGTTCGATCAAACATGGAATCGGTGGGTCATTGTGGCGACAAGGATGAGCGAATCACCAACAGATGTTGTTCAGCGTTTCTTCCTCGCTATAACCCAGACCCCAGACCCAACAGGTGATTACTTCGTTTATTTTATAAGTTTTTTTAATGGTCCTTTTGATGAGGGCGATTGGTGGGATTTTCCTCAGCTCGGAATGAACCAGGATGCATTAATTATTACAGGGAATATTTTTGATGCGCCGTCGGGGGATTTTAAGGGTGCTGCAATGATGCCTGTAGCTAAGGCACGTGTGTACAATGGCCTGGACTTTTCAGCACCTATCTTTGCCAATCTGGATGGTACGCTGGCACCGCCAATTGTATTGGATCAAAATAAAGACGCCTACCTGGTCGCTGCCTCGAACTTCACTCATCTAACGCTCTACAGAGGTGAGAACCTTAGTAGTGCATTTGAAGCGACCTTAGTGCTCCAGTCTCAGATTAACGTGCCGGATTATGCTATACCACCGGATGCACTTCAGCTCGATACGTTTCAAAAACTTGATACGTCTGATAGAAGATTTGTTAACGCAAGTACACAGATTGGCGATTCGCTTTGGAATGTCCATACAATAAACTTTAACCGTTTCGCAAGACCAAAGTTTTATGAAATTGATACAGAAGATCCCGGGGCCAACACAATTAAGCAACAGGGATTTTTTTCCGAGAGCAGAACCTCATACGATTTTAACGCTTCAATTGCGGCAAACGAATTAGGTGAAGTTTTTGTTACGTGGTCAACAACCGATGTTCGCAATTCTAATGTCAATCTGAGGCATAATGCACGAATACGCTTCTCGGGCCGGCAGGCGTCCGATCCTCTGGGAGTAATTCCGCGCGGGTCAGTATTATTTACCAGTACAATGGCTCTAACGGGAAATACAGGTGCAATCCTTGGCGTTCAGCGGTGGGGAGATTACTCAGCCGTATCACTCGACCCGTTGGCAATCTCTTCAGATAATGGCAAGAACAGGCATGCCTGGATTGTGAATGAGAAAATCGATACCCCTGATACATGGGGATCACGAATTGGCCGTATCGGATTTCGGAATGAATGAATTACGATAAATCTGTTTATACTATTGACCCGAGAGGTTGCTGCAATGAAACCTCTCTTTTTTAGAGAGGGTTCCTTTCGAAGAGAAAAACGGAATATTATATGAGAACCGGCATGGTCTGTCGCTTACCTATACTGTTTGTGGTTTTAGTTACGAGTACTTTAGCTAATTGTACTCTTCATCACAACGTTGCTGTTGAAACATCAGAAGCAATGAAATCATCGGAAAAAGGAATACTTACCGGGAAGGTAATGAGAGGTCCAATATTTCCTGTGAAGAGTAAGGATATGCCTCCCGATTCGAAACCTGCCCCTGGAATAAGACTGGTAATATCAACACCAGATGGACAGCAAGTCGGCTCTGTTATAACAGATGATCAGGGGATATACAGCATCGCACTTCCTCCTGGCACCTACTGTATTGAGACGACTTCCCTTTCCGGTATCGAATTTACCAAAAACTTACCAGCGCTTGTAACGGTTACTGAAGGTAAGAAAACACACCTGGAGGTTTACATTGATACCGGTATTCGTTAAAAGCATATCGAATTTGAGAATTCGTATCACTTCCGACTGATAGAGGAGAGATGAAACCTGAAATTATGAATCTATAAACCCCAGAATCGGGATACGGTTCGCGGGCTCTTTTCAGGAAAGTTGGTAAGGGTATAAGATACTGTATTTCCCCTTGACAAATTTTTTTTGTCATACTAAAATGCCACAGAGTTTATTTGAAAGTATGGTATCGTGGGTAGTATCATAAGAGAGAGAAAAATCACTTTGTTGGAGAATGGTATTTCTGGTGGATTCCTTGAAGGAACTTATTGAATCATTTATCAACTATATTATAGTTGAATGTGGTCTATCCAAAAATACCGTTCTGAGTTACCAGCGTGATCTGCATGTCTTTACAGCATTTCTGTGTTCTAAAGGAATACCGGATTTCCAGTGCGTTCGTCCTGATATAATTACCAGTTTTATTATTTCTGAGAAGCAACGGGGGCTTTCTATTAATTCTATTACCCGTGCGATTGTTTCAATTCGTATGTTATACAAGTTTTTGCTTTCAGAGGGGAAATTACAGAAGAATCCACTCAATTTAATAGACTCGCCAAAACTATGGAAAAAGCTGCCTGAAGTTATCCCTCCTCATAAAATTGATATGTTACTTTCAATTCCTGGTAAAAAGACGAAATTAGGGATAAGAAATAAGGCTATCCTTGAGTTGTTATATGCAACAGGCGCCAGGGTTTCAGAGGTATCCGGTATTCAGATGAGTTGGATTAATACTGAATATGGATATGTTAAGTGCAGGGGGAAAGGGTCGAAAGAACGTATCATTCCCCTTGGAGCAAAGGCAATCGAGGCGGTTGAAAATTATGTAACAGCGGCAAGGCCGAAGATAAAAAATAGTCAGGATAGTATCTATTTATTTCTTTCTAAATCAGGAAAACAGCTTCGGAGGGAAAATATCTGGGGTATAGTAAAAACGTATGCTTCCCGGGCCGGGATTCATGATCATGTTTCTCCTCATAAACTTAGACATTCCTTTGCTACACATATGCTGGAAAATGGCGCTGATATGCGTTCTGTTCAAGAGATGTTAGGGCATGTTAACATCTCGACCACACAAATTTATACCCACGTTAGCAAACATCATCTCAAAAGCATACATCAGCAATTTCATCCGCGCGGATAAACAATATCTTCAGATTGAAATCCGCTATATACAACCATTTTTAACGCTATCTAAAGAAGTACTTTTAAGAGTGTATCTTATGTAAGTGCATATTCGTGAATATCTTGTTTATCTTAAATTTAATATGACATTATACTTGCTTCGCTTATCGTTATTTCATAAAATAAGAACAGTATAAAAGCTACAATCAAATAACTTTTTCTTTTCTCCATTGAAATAACGTGTAGTAAGATAGGAGTTTTTTAATTTTTAGTAATAGAGTAGAGTAAATATCTTTGACTTTTTTATAAAAAATTCTATAATTACGCCTCATGGTGCAATATTTACCTATACTTATATTGTTGATACTGGCATTTGGGTTTGCTATTACAAATATAGTGCTTTCCGTGCTTTTAGGAACGCAAAAACCAACACCGGAGAAACTTACGCCGTATGAATGTGGTATTGATCCTGTTGGTTCAGCGCATGAGCGTTTCTCGGTAAAGTTTTATCTTATTGCTATGCTTTTTGTTATTTTTGATATTGAGGTTGTTTTTCTTTACCCATGGGCCGTGGCGTTCCAGTCATTAAAACTATTTGGATTTATTGAAATTCTTATTTTTGTAGGCATCTTTCTTATTTGCTATTTTTATATATGGAAGAGAGGTGGGTTAGAGTGGGAATAGAGAGCCGGCTGGGTGATAATGTTCTAACTACCACATTAGAAACGATGATAAATTGGGCCCGGAAATCTTCTCTCTGGCCTATGCCGTTTGGGCTAGCCTGTTGCGCCCTGGAAATGATGGCAGTGGTTGCTCCCCGTTATGATTTGGCACGGTTTGGGGCAGAGGTTTTTCGGTTTTCGCCAAGACAATCGGACTTAATGATTGTTGCAGGAACGCTCACATATAAGATGGCATCTGTGGCAAGGAAAATTTATGACCAAATGCCAGAACCCAAATGGGTTATTGCTATGGGTGCATGTGCGATCTCTGGAGGTATATATAATACATATAGTGTTGTGCAGGGTATAGATCAGATTATGCCGGTAGATGTGTATCTGCCGGGATGTCCGCCGAGGCCAGAGGCACTAATACAGGCTATTATGGAAATACAAAAGAAGATTGAAAAGGGATCATTTGAAAAAAAGGCATAAGTGACCAATCTATAGTAGTTGCTATATAGATTTGGTAAAAATTTACGGGACGTAAGTTTTCGTCAATCCGGGATAGTGTTCTAAAGCAAAAGATTTACGGTGAAATACTATGGATAGTGAGGCTATAGCGGCAGTAATAAAAGCGAAATTTCCCAAAGCAATTGTGGATTCCAGCATATTTCGTAGTGAATTAACACTTGTTGTAGAAAAAGGGTATATTACTGAAGTTGCTAAATTTCTTAAAGAAGATAAAGAGCTCAATTTTAACTTTTTATCGGATTTATGTGGTGTTGATCGGATTGAAACGGATGGTGTTTTTGAGGTAGTTTATCATCTCTATTCGATAGATAAAAATCATCGTGTACGTCTCAAGGTACCAGTCCCATCACATGAGCCTTATATACCAACGGTAGTAAATATCTGGAAGACAGCCAACTGGCACGAGAGAGAGACGTACGATATGTTCGGCATTATATTTGAGGGTCATCCCGATCTAAGAAAAATACTTACATCTGAGGATTTTGAAGGGTATCCATTAAGAAAGGACTACCCTGTTGATAAAAGGCAGCCTCCCACACTCTACGATACGTACCGAAGGAGCAAAGAGTGACGGAGTCTTCGACGACAAATACAACACATCTCATGACCATCAATATGGGACCTCAACATCCAAGTACCCATGGTGTACTTCGGTTATTGTTGGAACTTGACGGTGAAAAGATTGTAAAAGCTACTCCTCATATTGGATTTCTTCACAGAGGTGTAGAAAAACTCGCTGAATTCAGAACCTATCACCAATGCATTCCCCTTACAGACCGGCTGGACTACGTGGCCCCTTTTTCAAATAACCTTGCGTATGCCCTTGCTGTTGAGAAATTAATTGGTATTGATGTTCCTGAAAGGGCCCAACACATTCGTGTACTTCTCTGCGAGCTTACACGGATATCATCTCATTTATTGTGGCTGGCAACCCATGCATTGGACATCGGTGCCATGACGGTATTCTTTTATTGTTTCAGAGAGCGTGAAACGATCTATGATCTTTTTGAGCTGGTTTCCGGAGCCCGGCTGCACACATCATTTATACGGGTAGGTGGTGTAGCAAAGGATTTACCCGGTGGTTTTTTAGAAAAAACCCGAAAGTTTGTTACAGAATTTCCCTCACGGCTCAGGGAATATGAGACCCTCTTAACAGATAATCCGATATGGAAAAAACGTACCGTTGGTGTTGGTGTTATTTCTGCCGAAGATGCCATTGATTACGGGCTCAGTGGGCCAAGTCTACGGGGATCAGGGGTTAACTGGGATATGAGAAAATCTGAGGCTTACTCGAGTTATAATAAGTATCATTTTACCGTTCCCGTAGGAAAGAACGGGGATGTGTACGATCGTTATGCCGTACGTATTGAAGAGATGCGTCAAAGTAACAATATTGTTCACCAGGCGATTGATATTCTTCCAAAAGGAGATATTACCGCTCACGTACCTAAGGTTACCTTGCCTCCAAAAGAAGATGTGGAAACAAAAATGGAGGCTATGATCCACCATTTTAAACTGATCATTCAAGGTATCCGCCCGCCAAAAGGTGAAGTGTATGCGAGTATCGAGGCCCCGAAAGGTGAATTAGGGTTCTATATTGTGAGTGATGGTTCCAGCAAGCCATACCGCTTAAAGATACGGCCACCTTCTTTCGTAAACCTTGAAGCATTGCCGAAAATGGTGGAGGGCAGGTTGCTCCCGGACGTAGTTGCTACCATTGGGAGTTTAGATATTGTTTTAGGGGAGATTGATCGTTAGAAATCCGAAGGTACAGGGTTGATTTAAGGATTTAAAGAGGTAAATTTGTTATAAGTATTTTACAAAGTATTTAAATTACGATACAATAATTTTTAATGGAAACAGTAAACGAAAAACGTATACAGGGTGAATCGATAGACCTCTCTGGTGTCGAGGAGATCCTGGAAAAATATAAAGGCGTGAGAGGTGCATTAATACCAATTCTGCAGCAAGTACAGGCGGTATATGGTTATTTACCTGAGCCAGCTGTAAATCTTATTGCTGAACAATTAAACATGGGTGCAAGTGAAATCATAGGCGTTGCTACGTTTTATGCTCAATTTCACCTGACACAGCGTGGACAACACATCATTAAGGTATGTTGCGGAACTGCCTGCCATGTGAAAGGTGCAAAAAAGATTACTGAAAAATTGAGTAAAACGCTGGATGTCCGTGTTGGCATGACAACAGAGGATAAGTTATTTACCCTTGAAGAGGTAGCATGTCTGGGTGCCTGTTCGCTGGCACCCGTTATGATGGTAGATGAGGATGTGCACGGTAAGCTTGCGTCTGATACAGTTAGTGAAGTTATAAAAACAGTAAAAGAGTCTAATATTTCTCAATAACAATGATTTGTAAAGAAGAAATCGTAGAAACACAGAAAAAAATCAATACCCAAAGACCGAAGATATTTATTGGTATGGCTACCTGTGGTTTGGGTGCTGGTGCTAAAGGTATCCATGGGTGCATTGAACAGGAATTAGAAAAACAGAAGCTGGAAGCGGACATTATCCGCACAGGCTGTATTGGTATGTGTACTCATGAAGTGCTTGTGGATGTTGTTTCTCCAGGGCGGACGCGGGTAACGTATGGGAATGTAAATCGTGCGATGATTCCGCAGATAATTGAGGAGCATGTAGGAAAGGGAGACGTAGTAAAAAAATTCGCCCTGTCACAAATGCATGCAAAAAATGAGGCGGATACCCCGTATAGTAATATCCCCTTTTTTGAAGACCTGGAGATGAATAAGGGGCAACAGAAATTCATCCTGAGAAATTGCGGGTACATTAATCCGGATAGTATTGAAGACTACATTGCAGCTGGTGGGTACAGAGCACTTAAAAAGGTGCTTAAGACCATGACTCCAAAGGAGGTAATTAATGAAATAAGTAAATCAGGTCTTAGGGGGCGTGGAGGAGGTGGTTTCCCTACCGGAGAAAAATGGGCATCCTGTGCCAAGTATCCTGCCGATGAAAAGTTTGTTCTCTGCAATGCTGATGAGGGAGACCCCGGTGCCTTTATGGACAGGAGTCTTCTTGAGGGAGACCCGCATGCAGTTCTCGAGGGGATGATTATCGCGGGATACGCTATCCATGCCACGGGTGGTTATATCTATGTACGTGCCGAATATCCATTAGCAGTAAGGAGATTAAAGCATACCATCGAACAGGCTAAACAATATGGTTTCTTAGGAGAGAATATTTTACAGAGCGGGTATTCGCTTGATATTAATATAAAAGAAGGTGCGGGTGCATTCGTTTGTGGTGAATCAACTTCACTTCAGAATTCTATTGAGGGTAAGCGGGGTATGCCCCGTACAAGACCCCCGCAGTCTGTAGAGGCCGGGCTATGGGATAAACCTACCGTATTAAACAATGTGGAGACCTTTGCTAATGTGCCGTTTATTATTAACAAAGGTGCAGAGCGGTATTCCAGGATTGGTACTGAGAAAAGTAAAGGAACAAAAATTTTCTCTTTAACAGGAAAAATAAAGAATGCGGGTCTTGTCGAGGTTCCTATGGGAGCAACGATCAGACAGATTGTATTTGATATGGGTGGTGGAATCCCAAAAAGGAAAAGATTCAAGGCCGTGCAAATCGGAGGTCCATCCGGTGGATGTTTGCCTGAGTCCCTGCTGGATTCCCCAATAGATTACGAGTCACTTATGGGAGCCGGGGCTATGATGGGCTCGGGTAGTTTTGTAGTCGTTGACGAGACGACCTGTATGGTAGAAATGGCCCGGTTCTTCATGAACTTCTGTGCTAGTGAGTCGTGTGGAAAATGTCCACCTTGCCGTATTGGTACTACACTCATGCTTGATATCCTCACTCGTATAACCCAGGGAGAAGGAGATGAGAAAGATCTGGATACCCTGGAGCAGATGTGTGATGAAATTAAGGTAATGTCTCTCTGCGGTCTCGGGCAATCAGCTCCTAATCCTGTAAGATCAACCTTACGGTATTTCAAGGATGAGTATATTATGCATATTCGTGATAAAGCATGTCCTACCGCTACGTGTGTTGCCCTTCATAAATATGAAGTTATTCCGGAGAAATGTACGAAATGTCAGGCGTGTATCCGGAATTGTCCTGTTAAGGCAATTAGTGGTAATACAAAAGAAGTCGCTTTTATTCACAAAGAGAAGTGTATTAAGTGTAATTTATGTTACGAAAAATGTAATTTCATGGCAATCAAATGAAGACGATAAACATTATTATTGATGATAAACCAATTACTGTTCCTGAGGGTACAAATATTTTTCAGGCAGCATTGGATAACGGTATTTATATTCCGGGATTATGCTATCATCCGAGACTTTCACAATTTGGTGGTTGCCGGCTTTGTATGGTAGAGGTTACAGAGAGAAGGACGGGGCATCGATTTGCATGTGCCCATCCTGTATCTGAAGGAATGATGGTAAAAGTAAATACACCAAAAGTAGTTCGTTACCGAAGATCTGTGATGGAATATTTACTGGCCCACCATGAACTCTCCTGTCCTACCTGTGATAAATCGGGTGAATGTGGTCTGCAGGATATTACCCATGAACTCAGTCTTGCGCCAAGCCGTTTTCATGCGGTGAGAATGAATGCCCCCATAGTTCGTGATAATCCCGTCCTGGAATTGAATCGAAATCGATGTGTTTTATGCGGCCGGTGTGTTAGTGCATGTAAAGAGATAGAGGGTGTTGGTGCTATTGATTTTCAAAAGCGTGGTATTCAGACATATATTGGTACTGCTTTTGATAAACCCCTTGAATGCAGTTTTTGCGGGAGCTGCTTGTCTGTATGTCCGACTGGTTCATGGCAGGACAGGACATTTGCATTCAGAGGCAGAGCATGGGAACTAAAGAAGACCCAGACAATATGTCCTTACTGTGCCGTTGGATGCACAATTATCTTAAATACGAAATCTGCTCCTGCACGCCTTGAAGAGGGGATGGAAACGGTAAGGCGTGTAACATCTGATGATCGTTTAGGAATAAATGAAGGGAATCTTTGTATAAAAGGGAGGTTTGGGTATGGGTTTATCCACGCAGAAGAACGGATAAAAACTCCTCTGTTAAGAAAAAATGGTGAATTATGCCCGGTAACATGGGATGAAGCCCTTGGACATGTATCAGAACGATTTCAACAGATTATCAGTGAACACGGGGGAAGGGCAATAGCCGGTATTGGTTCTGAAAAAGGTACCAACGAAGATAATTATCTCTTCCAAAAATTCTGTAGGTCTGTGTTGGGAACCAATACCATTGATAACCTGGCTAATATGAGATCACCTTCTTTAAACAGCCTGATCTATCAGTCTGTTACCTATGGGTTCACCGCAACATCACTGAGGGAGATAGAAGTTGCGAACACGCTTTTCTTTTTTGGAGCTGATGTAACAGAGGCTCATCCGGTAATAGGAAACATGGCCAGAAAAGCAGTAAGGATGAACGGGGCTAATCTTATTGTTGCTAATGTACGGCGTGTTACATTCCGCAGCGCTGCAAAAAATGATATCCGGTTACAGTATTCATTCGGCAGCCAGGTCGAATTCATTCATGCCTTGATCAAAACTATTCTTGACGAAAAACTGGTTGATCTGAAAAGGGTTGAACAGTCAGCGGATAATCTCAACGAATTACTTTCCGGATTGGATAATTTTTCCGGAGAAAATGCCTCCCAATTAACGGGAATTCCTCCGGAAGCGATGAGGAAGGCCGCTGCTGTATTAACAAAACCGGGACATTGTTGTATCATATGCGGTAAGGATATAGAAGAGGATCCATTAGCTGAGGATATAATAAAGGCCTTAATGAACCTTTGTGCATTAATCAATGCTGCTTATAACACAGATACGGGTTATGGTAAGGTCTCGCTTCTGTTTTCAAGGTCCCATAATAATACCCAGGGTGTAAATGATATGGGAGTAGTACCAGGATTCTTACCCGGATATATCGATATCAATGATGTATCCCATAAAGAGAAGATTGAGCGTGTATGGGGGACTTCTCTCTCTTCCGATATTTTTCAAAAAGAATCCGCATCTATTTTTGATTGTGCATTACAGGGTAAGTTAAGAGGTATCTATATTATGGGCGCAAACCCTGTTATCCATTATCCAAACGGTAAAGAGGTGCTGGATGCCTTGAGAAAGATAGATTTTCTCGTTGTTCAGGATACGTTCTTAACCGAGACCGCACGATTGGCAAATATTGTCCTTCCCGTAGTAACTTTTGCGGAGAAGGAAGGGACGTTTACTAATATGGGGATGACGGTACAGCGGTTGAACAGGGCTATTCAACCTGTAGGAGATGCGAAACCTGACTGGCAAATCATCTGTGAGCTGGCCCGGAGAATGGGATCGGCTTATTCATATACATCTCCAAAAGATATTCTGAATGAGATAGAAAGTATTGTTCCAATATACTCAGGAATTAATTATGACCGTTTAAAAAGAAAAGAATTTTATTGGGTATCCTCTGTATTGGGCAGAAATAAGCCAATAAAGTACACCTTTACCAGAATACGATCGAAATCACTTGATGTAAAAAGGAATACAGGTTTCCCACTGGCATTACTTACCGGTGTAAGTTTGAACCATCAGGGTGCATTTTCGCAACATTCCAAAGTTCTTAGGTCTGTTGCTCCTGCATGTCATGTAGAGATAAATAAAAAAGATGCTAAAGAAATGAATATCCAGAGTGGGGATACGGTTGTTGTTGAGTCTCCACAAAAAAAGATAACACTCCAGGCAAAGGTTACTGATAAAGTGCCTGATGGTGTTGTTTTTGTTTCTGAAGATTATGAATGGATACCTGTTAATCTCCTGCGTAATGGAGAATATACCTTTGTTAAAATCTCCAGGGAAACAGGATAAATGTAATTTCATAAGAACTGAAACCACGCGAAGTACGGATTATTTTATTGCAGTATGGAAGTGTTCCGCCGGATACCTCTGTACAATGAGTTTTTCTGTGTATTTATCCGCGGTAAAAAAGATACGGGACAGGATATATGGCAAAAAGAGGTCAAACATATTTTTGTGAAATTTGCAGACAAAAGGTTGTTGTTGTCGAAGGAGGTTTTGGAGTGCTGGTATGCTGTGGTAAGGAGATGAGCGCTGTTGGGACTCAGGGAATGATGGCAACCTGGACAACGGCTCATCATAGGCCAGTAGAAGGGGTAACCTTTGTATGCAACATATGTAAACAAAAAATAATGGTTGTTGTTGAAACCACTGGTATATTAGAGTGTTGTGGGCAAAGAATGCATCGGGAAGAGGTCGCTGTTCGCTAAACAATGGATAAAGAGTTTTTTATTTATGTTCTTATTAGCTGTATTAAAATCCTTATTGTGTTTGGTGTGATTCAATTCATGATTATTTCCATGATCTGGATTGAGAGAAAGGTCATGGCACATATGCAGGTTCGTCTTGGACCAATGCGCGTTGGACCACACGGTTTATTACAGCCGATAGCTGACGGGATAAAACTCCTTTTTAAAGAAGATATTATTCCAGAGAGGGCCGATAAGTTACTTTTTGTTCTGGCACCGGCAATGAGCCTGGTTCCGGCCCTTATTACCTTTGCTGTTATACCTTTTGGGGATAAGGTACAGATATTCGGCTATAGTGTAGACCTCGTTATTACCGATATCAATATCGGATTTCTCTATATATTTGCCGTAGGCTCTTTAGGTATTTATGGCATTGTTATGGCAGGCTGGGCATCAAACAATAAATACTCGCTATTGGGAGGAATAAGGGCATCAGCCCAGATGATTAGTTATGAATTGACCCTTGGGATATCGCTTATTGGAGTTATTATGCTTACCGGGTCATTAAGCCTTGTTGATATTGTAAACGCCCAGGCAAAATTATGGAATATTGTATTACAGCCTGTAGGATTTTTTATTTATGCTATCAGTGCTCTTGCTGAAGTAAACCGTACACCGTTTGATCTTCCGGAGGCAGAATCGGAGCTTGTTGCAGGATATCATACAGAATATAGCAGTATGAAGTTTGCTATGTTTTTCATGGCTGAATATGCAAATATGATTACCGTGTCTGCTATTGCTGTAACCTTTTTCCTTGGCGGATGGCAAGGGCCGTTTTTACCTCCCGTAGCATGGTTTATGATAAAATTATCATGCTGTTTATTCTGTTTTATTTGGTTAAGGTCAACCTACCCGCGACTACGGTATGATCAATTGATGCATTTGGGCTGGAAGTTTTTGTTGCCGCTTTCCTTATTGAATATATTAATCACAGGTCTTGTTATGGTTCTTAAAGGATAAATATGATTTTACCTTTATTGAAAGGTCTCATACTTACCTTGAAGCGATTTTTTAATCCTTATGCTGTCGTTACCATGCGTTATCCTGAAGAACGGCCAAAGCTTGCTTCAAGATTCCGTGGATTACCAGAATTACAAATAGGGAAAGACGGCAGGGAGAGGTGTATTGCGTGTGGACTTTGTGCCCGGGTGTGCCCGTCCCAGTGTATTTACGTTGAAGGGGCAACGGACGAAGCTACACAGCGGAGATATCCGAAAATATACGAGTTGGATGCCTTTCGCTGTATTTTTTGTGGATTTTGTGAAGAGGCATGCCCGGTGCGAGCGGTCATGCTTCGAGACACCTTTGAACTCTCGACAGATCACAGTAAAGCTATTTTTGATAAGGCACAGTTGATGGATTACTCAAGAAAAAGAAATATAACTATCTAGCACGATATACCTGTTCGTAAAACAAGAACTTTTACAAATGTTTTCTTGTAATAAGGAGGAAGGTGGTGTTGGTATGAGTGATCAGTTTTTAAAGGAGAAATTAAAGACAATGAGTTGCGGGAGCGAATAATATACCTTTGCAGATTTTCTTGATGAGAAAATTTTCTATTTAAAAATCTATGGAAGCATACTTGTTCTACATAATGGCAGCAGTTGCTGTCGTTTCCGCTGTGTATCTTATTTTTGAAAAGAACCCGGTATACAGTATTTTATATCTCGTAATGATACTGATAAGCATTGCAGTGTTATACCTCTTGCTTGGGGCACAATTTATTGCTGCTGTTCAGATCATTGTATACGCAGGTGCTATTATGGTTCTCTTCCTCTTTGTCGTAATGTTATTAAACCTGAGTGCAAAAGAAGAGCTGAAGGACGCTCTATCGTTTCAAAAAATACCAGCCATTGTCATGGGTATTGTATTGCTTTCGGCGATAGGTATAATTTTGAGATCAAAAATACCATTAGGGAAACAGGGTGAATATACCAGTGCTTATGTTCATGACGTCGGAAACACGCAATTAATCGGGAAGTTATTATTTACAAAATATCTCCTGCCATTTGAGATAACTTCCATTCTCCTCTTTATAGCAGCTATTGGTGCTATTATACTGGCTAAAAGGAAATGATAAATGATTACGGTAACCCATTATATCGTATTAAGTGCAATTCTGTTTACCCTGGGTGTTGTTGGTGTGTTAATACGGAGAAATGCTATTGTAGTCTTTATGTGTATTGAACTTATGCTGAATGCTGTTAATTTATCATTTGTAGCATTTGCCCACTATCTCCATTCTATGAATGGTCAACTGTTTGTATTTTTTACTATGACGGTAGCTGCAGCTGAGGCCGCCGTTGGTTTGGCAATTATTGTGGCTGTATTCAGAAATAAAGAAACAGTAAATATTGATGATATCAACATCATGAAATGGTAGAACACTCTATGCTTAACCTTGTCGCACTCATCTTGTTATTTCCCATTCTCGGCACAGCCGTGAACGGGCTTGTCGGTAAAAGGCTAAAAAAGGAAACTGTGAGCTATATTGCTTGCGGTTCGGTTGGCCTGTCCTTTTTTACCGCGACCCTTGTGTTTTCCGGCCTTCTTCTCCTTCCACCTCATGAACGTTTATTTGAAAAACAACTCTTTAGTTGGATCGAATCTGGTTCATTCAAAGCTGCTGCAGGCTTGCAGGTTGATCCTCTGTCCATTCTTTTAACCCTTATTATTACGGGGATTGGGCTCCTTATTCATATCTACTCTATCGGCTATATGCACGAAGACAAGGGGTACCACCGTTATTTTTGCTATCTGAATCTATTTACCTTTTCTATGCTACTGCTTGTCCTCGGTAACAACTTTCTCCTCATGTTTATCGGATGGGAGGCCGTTGGATTATGCTCTTACCTGCTTATTGGTTTTTGGTTTGAGAAGAAATCCGCTTCAGATGCTGCGAAGAAGGCATTTATCGTTAACCGGGTTGGTGATTTCGGTTTTGCCTTAGGTATTATGCTTATCTTCCTAACGTTCCATACTATTGATTATACTGAGGTATTCCATGCAGCATCACAGGGAAATTTTCCCGTGGGCAGTTTTACCATAACCATGATTACCCTTCTCCTGTTTGTGGGGGCAACAGGTAAATCAGCACAGATACCTCTCTATACATGGTTACCGGATGCTATGGAAGGTCCCACTCCCGTTAGTGCACTAATCCATGCGGCAACGATGGTGACAGCGGGTGTTTATATGATTGCCCGGTGCAATGTCCTCTACATGCTGTCTCCTCTTACCATGACCGTTGTGGCAAGCATCGGTGCGGCTACGGCGCTTTTTGCCGCATCTATCGGATTGGTACAGAACGATATTAAACGCGTACTGGCCTATTCTACGGTGAGTCAGCTCGGTTATATGTTTCTGGCCTGTGGTGTCGGTGCATTTACTGCAGGTGTTTTTCATCTGGTAACACATGCATTCTTTAAGGCCCTGTTATTTCTGGGATCTGGTAGTGTAATTCATGCCCTATCAGGAGAAATGGATGTCCGGAAAATGGGTGGACTACGGCACCATATACCGGTGACGTATAAAACGTTCCTGATCGGTACCGTTGCTATTGCAGGAATCCCGCCATTTGCAGGATTTTTTAGTAAAGATGAAATTTTATTGGAGTCGCTTACCTATGGAAATCTTATCTATTGGTCAGTTGCTGCCGTAGCATCTCTCTTTACGGCCTTTTATATGTTCCGTTTACTCTTTCTCACATTTCATGGTAAATCAAGGGTAGAGCATCACGTGATGGAGCACCTCCATGAATCTCCCAAAAATATGACAATCCCGCTGATAGTACTTGCCGGGCTATCATCTATCGGTGGATTCTTGGGTATTCCGGGCGCTCATGTTATGAGCACCTTTCTGTCTCCGGTTTTTAGTGCTTCCGGTCATACAAAAGTATCAGGAGCAGAAATATCAGTGCACCATGGTGAAGGGAATCCCTATCTCATGATGGTTGTGTCAACAGCTATTGCTTTGACAGGTATTTTTATCGCCTATCAAATGTATATAAAAAAACCGGAGTTGCCGAAAAAGCTTGCAGAACGCTTTCGTTTCATCTATAGAGTTTTACTGAATAAATATTATGTTGACGAGATCTATACTGCCCTTTTTGTAAATCCGACCAGGAAGATAGCGGTTTTCTTCTGGAAATGCGTGGATATTCAGATAATCGATGGTTCTGTAAACGGTATTGCCCGTTCTATAGGATGGTTCAGCAGTAATCTCCGTTACTTACAAACAGGATATGTACGTAATTATGCCTTTTATATTGTCGTTGGATGTATTTTTATTATCGTGCTTGCTGCATTAGGGAAGTAAGCGTAGCCCAGGGCCCTTGGCCTTGAGAACTTTTGAACTCGGTAACTCAAACCTAAAGGTTTGAGTTACGATTTCTTTGCTCAATAATTCATGCTGGAGTAATGGGATGTCTTTGCCTCTTCTTTCACTTATTACCTTTCTTCCGATTATAGGTGTATTTCTTATCCTTTTGATGGATTCAAAGGATCGGGAACTTATACGATTAACATCCCTGCTCGTATCGACAATTGTATTTTTTATTTCTCTCCCCCTTTACTTCAACTTCGATTCACATACCTACGATATGCAGTTTGTTGAAAAACTGCGTTGGATACCCTCTTTCGGGATCAACTACTATATCGGAATAGATGGCATTAGCCTCTTTTTAATACTCTTAGCAACCTTTCTTACTCCTATTTCCGTCCTGGCTTCATGGCATGTTACGAAGAATGTGAAGGAGTATATGATTGCTATGTTAACGCTGGAAACAGCGATGGTTGGAGTATTTGTTTCATTGGATGCATTTTTATTCTTCGTATTCTGGGAACTCATGTTAATTCCGATGTACCTGCTGATCGGTATTTGGGGTGGGCCGAGAAGGGTTTACGCAACGATAAAATTCTTTCTCTATACCACAGCAGGAAGTGTATTTATGTTCTTGGCCATTATTGGCCTCTATTTTTTAAACTACAGGGCAACAGATGAATATACCTTTAGTTTATTAGAATTTTACCGGCTTGACCTGTCCTTTGCTGTTCAGTTCTGGTTGTTCATTGCCTTCTTTCTTGCATTTGCTATAAAAGTTCCCATGTTTCCGTTTCACACCTGGTTACCGGACGCACATGTAGAAGCACCCACTGCCGGAAGTGTTATCTTGGCAGGTGTGCTCTTAAAAATGGGAACGTACGGTTTTATCCGATTCTGTTTACCCTTATTTCCGGAAGTAAGCTACGCCTTCATACCGGTAATATCATGGATGGCAATTGTTGGTATTATTTACGGCGCACTCGTTGCCCTGGTGCAGGATGACCTGAAGAAGCTCGTTGCATACTCTAGTGTAAGCCACCTTGGCTTTGTTATGCTTGGTATCTTTGCGTTTAACATTCAAGGTATCGAGGGGAGTATTACCCAGATGGTTAATCACGGCCTGAGCACAGGGGCGCTCTTCCTCATTGTTGGTATGTTGTATGAGAGAAGGCATACACGCATGATTGCCGACTTTGGAGGTTTAACGAAGCGAATCCCTGTTTTTGCTATTTTCTTTATGATCGTCACCCTGTCTTCTATCGGGCTTCCGGGATTAAACGGCTTTGTAGGAGAGTTTCTCATTCTTGTCGGTACATTTAAGTCTCGTATTTTGTATGCATCTATTGCAACCTCTGGAATTGTTCTTGCCGCTGTATACATGCTTTGGATGTTTCAAAGAGTCATGTTTAACGAGATTACTCATGAAGAAAATAAAATGTTAAAGGATATCAGTAAACGGGAGCTGGTAATTTTAATTCCTATTGTTTTTCTGATATTCTGGATTGGTATCTATCCCAATTCACTTCTCAGAAAAATGGATACTTCTGTAAACCATCTTTTAATGCAGATCGGGGAAAAGGCAAACATTGTATCTGTTGCTCAGGGGCAAAAGAACCCTAATCAATTAAAGCACAATTCAATACCGAAGATTGATATAGTCTCTGAGAGTAAGCAGGAATGGTAATGATAATCACATCTTTCAATGGTAAGACAGCATATGTTAGAAACTAATTTTACGAGTTAATATTCCATGACAAATGTTTCAGTAATGACGTTTAACATCCTGAGTGTTTTACCGATTCTGGTACTGGCAGGTTTCGGTATGATTGTACTTTTTGTTGATATCCTGTTCTCAAAAAGACTAGGTGACAAGAACATCCTGGCATATCTATCGCTTGCAGGAATCATTATTGCGGCTATCGTATCGAGGGGTACTACACCAATAGCGCTGTATTCATTTAATGAGACTTTTGTAATTGATAACTATTCCCTCTTCTTTAACTTTATTTTTTTACTCAGTACGGGACTTGTTATCCTGATATCGCATCAGTACATGAAACGTGAGAACATCAATTATGGAGAATACTATGCTCTCATCTTGTTCTCAACTATAGGTATGATGCTCATGGCGTCCGGTGCAGATCTGTTAAATATCTATATCGGGCTTGAGGTTATGTCTATCAGTATTTATGTTCTGACAGGGCTTAAACGCTCAAAACTTACCTCAAATGAGGCGTCCTTGAAATACTTCTTGCTTGGTGCATTTGCCACAGGGTTTTTATTGTACGGAGTTTCCATCATCTATGGAGCTACCGGTTCATTCAACCTTAAGGAAATTGCCGATTTTCTTATAAATAAAGGAGATGTCACCGGCCCGTTTGTATATCTGGGAGTAGGGTTAATAATTATCGGGCTCGGGTTTAAGGTTGCCTCTGTACCGTTCCATGCATGGGTACCGGATGTTTATGAGGGGGCGCCTACAGCAGTAACTGCCTTTATGTCTGTAGGACCTAAGGCTGCTGCCTTTGCAGCCTTTATACGTATCCTTATGACGGCATTTGGATCTACTCATTATGAATGGCAAAAAATTGTCTATGTCCTTGCTATACTCACTATGACAGTTGGAAATGTTGTAGCCGTTGCCCAAACAAATATTAAACGGATGCTGGCATACTCGAGTATCGCTCATGCAGGATACCTGCTTGTTGCCCTGGTAGCTGCAAATACCCTGGGAGTATCGGGTATGTTGTTTTATTTATTGACGTATGTCTTTATGAATATCGGGGTATTTGCTATTGTTATCATACTCAGTCAAAGAAATGACGGATTTATGCAGATCAATGACTATGCAGGTTTGGGATACAAACATCCGCTTCTTGCTATAGCAATGACGCTCTTTTTGCTCTCTATGGCAGGTATTCCTCCTACGGCAGGTTTTATAGGAAAGTTTTATATTTTTAGCGCTGCGATAAAATCTGGTTATATTGGGCTTGCTGTTATTGGTATGATAAATAGTGTTATTTCCGTCTATTATTATCTGCGTGTTACTGTAGTTATGTATATGCAGGAGCCGGTGAGGGAATTTTACCCTCTTACGATATCCCCTTTCATCGTTGCTGCCGTTGTTATTTCAGTAATTGGTACACTCCATTTAGGTATCTTTCCTTCCAAAATTATGGAATTGGTACAACAGTCTATTCTCACAATGAGATAACCACTCTCTTATTACAAGCTTCTTCAAAGATATCTTCTTTTTTAAGAAATTAATATTACAATTTATATATAAAAGAGAAGACTTTCTTTCGTATGGTGTTTTTTTCTTCTGATTATACAATGGAGGGATACCATGTATGAAGAAATATATTCCCGAACAACCTCAGCCATTTGATCCTTCCTTTCCGCGTTACTGTCCGCAGCGTCCTTTTCCCCCATACCGGCATATACCAGGAATTACTCCTCACCCATTTTGTAATCCCCGGGGACATAGTTATGGTTTACAGGAAGCTAACAGTGATACACAGGTTGTATTACCGGAAGGATGGCGTGAGAGTGAAAATTACCTCTATGGTATCGATCTTTATAATTTTGCTTATTGGTGGGAGGCTGGTGAAGCATGGGAAGGTTTATGGAAAAAAGCAGAGGGAAATTGCAGGATATTTTTGCAAGGGTTAATCCAGATTTCAATTTCACTTCTTAAACATCATCTTCGAAAACTTGAGGGACTCAGGCATCTCTCTACAACAGGACGTAATAAATTACGGCAGGCAGCAAGGGGCGTATATAATCCTGAGGGTATTTATATGGGGATTCGTCTGGATGAGTTTTTTGCCTGTCTCGATGAATTTTTCTCTTGCTTTTTTTCTCACACAGTTACAGAGCAGACGTATCATCAAATAACAGTCAAGCCTCTGATATATTTGCACTTTTAATTGAAGAGATAGAATATGTGGTTAAAATGGTTACCGTGGCGGTTTCTTATAAAACATTTAGCTCATTCACATGGCTTTCTTGATCCATTCCAGATACTTTCACGGCTTAGCCGTTTTGCTCAACCCTCTGAGGTTATGGTACCTGTTGAGCTTTTACGTGCCGGTGCTTTACTGCACGCACGAGGTTTGATAAACAGCCAGGCAATACAACATAACCTCGATTGGATTTGGCCGTATTGGGTAGAGCAGCAGTTTAATCCCCGAAGTGAATCCTTCATTCCCAGGGCGTTTTCTCTTACCCATATTAATCTTACCCATAGGAACTGGACTGCAGTAGGTATCCCTGATTTTTCAGAGATGCCGATTGTTGATCCTCGTGGATTAGTTACTCCGGTATTTGATGGATGGTCTTTCGATAGCTGGATTGTTACTGAAGGGAAAGAATCCCTTTTGCCGTCGCGTCTGAATTCAATATCCCAAAACCTTCTGTACGGAGAAAATCTTGTTGTAGTGACGAAGGCCTCTCTCGGTGTGATTACTCTTGAATCACGGGTTATGCTTGTCGTGGAGGCAGGAATACCGATCTGCCGGATTTCTCTGGCTGGACATGCAGAGTCACAAGGCTGGATTGTAGCCTCTTTACGTCCATTTAACCCGGAAGGAATAAGTTTTATCCATGATATTGCCCTGCTTTCTGATAAAAAGGGATGGAGGGTTAATAAGGAGTACAACGTTCTTTTTAGTCATGCTCCCGGGCGAATTGTGTTTTCCGACTACCAAACCGGGGATGTTTATCATAATCTTTTTAGTAAAGACGAGAGGAATGAAGTACAGTGTGATGTTGGTATGGCTACAGCAGCGGCATTGTTTAAAATACAACCAGGCAGTACACGGGAGATAACGGTAGATGTACCTCTTAAAACGTACAAAAAGTACCTCTTTTCATTAAAGAAATTACCTGCTTTTACCAGTTGGGAACAGAGTATTCAGGGTGTTTCCCAGCTATCAGTTCCTGATGAGCGATTTCAGTTTCTTTATGAGTCGGTACTGAGAACACTTATTCTTCACTCATCAGATACTGTCTATGCAGGGCCGTATACTTATAAACGATTTTGGTTTCGGGATGCGGCATTTATTTTGCATGCTTTACTTTGCACTGGGTTGAGTGAGCGCGTAGAGAGGGTTCTTGATCTGTTTCCCTCATATCAGACGACCATGGGGTATTTTCGCTCTCAGGAAGGGGAGTGGGACTCAAATGGTCAGGTTTTATGGATCATACATCGGTTTTGTGAGTTAACGGGTAAAGAACCTAAAGCGGGCTGGAGAAGTTCAATCCGGCATGCAGGCAGGTGGATCCAGAAAAAACGGCTCTCAAAGTATTTAGATGTTCCTCATGCAGGTCTGTTTCCACCGGGTTTTAGTGCCGAACACCTTGGTCCCAGCGATTACTATTATTGGGACAATTTCTGGAATGTTATGGGTTTGAGAGCGGCAGCAAGTTTAATGGATTCGTTTGGAGAGTATACTGTTGCCGAAGATTTTCGCAAAGAGGCAAGTTCTCTCCTGGATTCGATTGATTGTAGTTTAAGAATTGTAGCGAAACGGATAGGTAGCCCTGCTATGCCGGCTTCTCCTTACCGGAGACTGGATAGCGGAGCAATTGGTTCATTAGCGGCAGGATACCCTCTACAACTCTGGGACCCTCAAGATCCCCGTTTACTGAGTACCGTTACCTATCTTATGAATGAATGTCTTGTAGATAATGGTTTCTTTCATGACATGATCCATTCCGGTATCAATCCTTATCTTACACTACATATTGCTCAGGTATTGTTACGGGCTGGTGACTGCCGTTTTTTCAATTTCATGAAGGCGGTAGCAAATTTGGCAACCTCTACCGGTCAATGGCCTGAAGCAATTCACCCCAATACAGGTGGGGGCTGCATGGGTGATGGTCAACACGTGTGGGCTGCAGCTGAATGGGTGCTTATGATCAGAAATTGTTTTGTCCGGGAAGAGGGAAGAAGATTGATTTTATGCTCAGGCATTCCGGCACACTGGTATAAACAGAAAGGATTATTCTCCTTTGGTCCTGTGTTAACTTCTTTTGGTAAGATTACCATCACAATCAGTTCTTACCAGAGAAAAGTTGTTGTTAACTGGGATGGCGTCTGGCATAAGGAAGAGCCTCAGGTTGAAATCTGGATTGCCGGACATACGCCGCTTATAGCCGGGCCGGATCAGAAATTTGTTGAATTAGAGGTCTGAAAGAAGTATGAATATTTTGATGATGACGAACACCTATAAACCCTTTGTCGGCGGCGTGGGGCGATCAGTAGAGACCTTTACGGAAGAGTATCGCAAGCGAGGCCACAGGGTAGTGGTCGTTGCTCCCGAATTTAAGAATATGCCGAAAGGGGAGACAGATGTTGTCCGTGTTCCGGCTGTTAAAAACTTTCGGCAAACGGGTTTTTCTGTACCACTACCAGTTCCGGGAATAATTTTCAAACGTCTCAGGGATTTTCAACCTGATATAGTACATTCACATCATCCATATCTGATCGGTGATTCTGCCGTTCGAGTAGCTGCCTGGTATGGGGTGCCTCTGATTTTCACCTTTCATACATTCTACGGACAGTACACGCATTACGTACTCGATCAGTCGTTGGATTTGAAACGATTCGTAAGCACGTTATCCATAGAGTATGCTAATCTCTGTGATTCTGTTTTTGCGCCAAGCCAAAGTGTCGCCAGTTTATTGCGGCAACATGGCGTAAAAACCCCTATTGAGGTCGTTCCAACAGGCGTTCATGTTAAAGAATTTGCCTGTGGAGAAAGAGCCGGACTTCGTGCATCAGTTCATATACCTCAGGATGTATTTGTTGTAGGGTTTGTGAGTAGAATTGCACCTGAAAAGAACATTAAATTCTTGTCAGAGGCAGTAGCCTACTTCTTAAAAAAAGAGGAAAACGCTCATTTTCTTGTTGTTGGTAAAGGTTCTCTGGAAGGTGAGATCAAAGACTTTTTTAAACGGGAAGGACTGGCACATCGCTTACACTGTTTGGGGATTTTACAGCGCAAGGATCTTATTAATGCATACCATTCAATGGACGTTTTTGCCTTTGCATCTCATACAGAAACCCAGGGACTCGTAGTAACCGAAGCCATGGCATCAGGTGTACCCGTTGTAGCTTTAGATGCATCCGGAGTTCGTGAGGTTGTGAGAGATTATGTGAACGGTCGTTTATTATATGCTGAAAATAAAAAAGAATTTGCAGCCGCTCTGCAATGGATTGTCCGGTTATCTTCTGAAGAGAGAGAAGGCCTGAGAAAGGCGGCCAGAAATACTGCACATAATTTTTCAGTAGACCAGTGTACAGAACATGCATTGTCTCTCTACGAGATTCTTATGAAAAAGGGCCCTGCTCATTGCGGTACCGAAAATATTATACGGACAGGTATTATCTGCATGTTCAGGGCAGAGATGGATTTGATCATGATTAAGGCCAGATCAGTTGGTGCAATGTTAAAGTGTAAATAAATGATATATGATGGTTGAATTGGAAGATTTATTTTTTATAATCGAAACATACTCATTTTTGAGTATTTTTTAAGAGTACAGAATTATGAAAAGATATCAGCCACGGAGGAGAATGGATACATTATTTCTGTAGGAGGACGCGGAGGAAACAATGATGAATTATGAGGTGCATACCGATGAGTTAAGAAGAAAATTTGATCCGGAGGACCTTGGGATTGAAGATACCTCTGAGCTTGAACATTTAAAGGGAATCATCGGACAAAAGCGAGCTGTAAATGCATTACAATTTGGTCTGAAAGTCAAAGGTATAGGTTTCAATATCTTTGTTGCAGGTCCGCCGGGTGTTGGCAAGATAGCTTCGGTAAAATCCTTTGTGGAAGATATGGCGAAGGAAAAAACGGTGCCGCCAGATTGGTGTTATGTGAATAATTTTGAAGATTCATATAATCCCAGGGCTATTAAACTGCCTGCTGGAAAAGGTTGTGAATTTCGGGAGGATATGAACGCTCTTTTCGACCATGTTCAAAAAGACCTGCCAAAGGTATTTGAGAGTGATGAATACACTGCCCGTCGTGAGGAAATTGTAAATGAATTAACAAAACGGAGAGATGCTATTTCCGAGGAGATTAATCAAAAGGCATCCGAAGAAGGTTTTGTTATTCAGCCGACACCGATAGGAATCATGATTATTCCCCTTAAGAACGGAAGACCGCTTAGTGATGAGGAGTTTCAGTCGTTGCCTGAATCTGTTCGGAAAGAGATACAGGAAAAGCAGAGCAGGTTACAAAATGAATTGAAAGGTGTTATGAAAAATATGCGCAAACTGGAACACCGGGCAAGGGAAAGTGTTAAGGAGTTAGACCAGAAAGTTGCGCTTCATGTAGTCGGGGAATTAATGGACGACCTGATAGAAAAATATGATCAATCTCCTGAAATTAAAAAGTTTCTCCATGATGTCCAGGATGATATACTGAGAAATATCGATATGTTTAAAGTCCTTCAGCAAAAGGGTGCTGCCCCTTCCCCTTTTGCTAATGTCCAATTACAAGTAATGCAGGAAACGACACTAAGAAAATATCAGGTCAATGTACTTATTGATAACAGTAAACAGAAAGGTGGACCGGTTATTCTGGAACTGAATCCAACATATCATAATCTTGTTGGCCGAATAGAAAAGGAAGTAATTATGGGTGCCTTAACTACGGATTTTACTCAGATTAAAGCGGGTTCTCTCCTTCGTGCAAATGGTGGTTTCCTCATTATTTCCATAGAAGATGTCTTGCGAAACTTCCAGAGCTGGGAGGCACTCAAACGTGCACTTTACAGTTGTGATGTGCAGATAGAGGAACTCGGGGAACGGTTAGGCTTTATGACGACAAAAACGCTTCGTCCACAGCCTATTCCAATCGATGTAAAAGTTGTGTTGGTAGGCCAGCCCATATTTTATCGGCTGCTGTATTTTCTTGATCATGAGTTTGCAGAGCTTTTCAAAGTGAAGGCAGACTTTGATACCCGTATGGATACAACAAGAGAGAATATGAATAATTTCATGTCATTTATCTCAACATTTTGCAGTAAAGAAAAAATACGACACCTTGATAATGCAGCTACTGCAGATGTTATGGAATATGCCAGCCGGCTGGCAGAAGATAAAGAAAAGCTTTCGACCAAGTTTGGCCACCTGGCAGATATTCTGCGAGAGGCGAACTTCTGGTCAATGGAGGATGGAGAACCACTGATCAGATCAAGACATATCCGGAAGACCTTAGATGAGAAGATATATCGGTCGAATCTTATTGAGGAGCGAATTCGGGAGATGATAGACCGTGGACTTATTTTGATTGATACTGCTGGGGAAAAGGTTGGGCAGGTGAACGGTCTTTCGGTAATTAACCTGGGCGATTATCAGTTTGGCAAACCAAACCGGATAACAGCCACTGTGGAACCCGGACATAGTGGTATTATTGATATTGAGCGGGAAGTTAAACTGGCAGGGCCTATTTACAGTAAAGGCGTGTTGATCGTAAGCGGTTACCTGGTAAATAAATATATGCAAGGAAAACCCACAACGCTAACCGCGAGACTCGTCTTTGAACAGAGTTATGAAGGCGTTGAAGGAGATAGCGCTTCTGCTGCTGAGCTGTACTCCCTGCTGTCTGTGCTGGCAGAGGTACCAATTAAGCAGGGAATTGCTGTCACTGGTTCCGTAAATCAAGTAGGGCAAGTTCAGGCTGTTGGTGGAATCAATTATAAGATTGAAGGATATTACGATGTATGCAGGGTGAAAGGACTGACGGGAAACCAGGGCGTTATCATACCCAGAAGCAATGTACGGAATTTGATATTACGTAAGGATGTCGCAGAAGCTGTTATATCGAAGAAATTTACTATTTGGACGATCGATACGATAGACGAAGGGATTGAACTGTTAACCGGGATGGTGGCAGGCGAAAGGCAGGAGGATGGTACTTTTCCTCCCAACACCTTTAATGAAAAGGTGAGTAAAAAATTGGATTCTTTTGAAGAAACCCTCAGAAGGTCAAAAGTGTTTTCTAGTGATATGTTAACGCATAAACATACTTCTGAATAAAGTATTTTGGAAAGTTTTTTCCGTTTGTTCATAGAGAAAGTAAGAAACCTCCCTATCTGCATCTTGTTGCCGTTGTAACTCAAGGTTAAAACCTTGAATTAATACGTAAGATACTTCAAATCCTAGTTTCATATCATAATACAATTCAGAGTTTATTATCCAGGTGATAACAGGATTTATACCGTTTGCCCAAAAAGGTGGTAAAGGAGAAGTTCGTTCTTATGAAAACAATTACTATTTCTTTTGATAAGATATCTGTTTCTGCCGAGCTTTATGATACACCTACAGCCCGGCAGATACTTACCGTTTTACCCCTTGAAGGAATTGTCCATGTATGGGGTGAAGAGATTTATTTTGAAATTCCGTTAAAAATGAATTTGGAAACTAATGCAAAAACAGATGTTGAAGTTGGTGCTTTAGGGTATTGGCCAATAGGTCCCGCATTCTGCATTTTTTTTGGCCCTACCCCGGTGAGTACGGGAAATAAACCACGAGCGTATAGCCCGGTTAATATTTTTGGTCACATTATTGATAATCCATCTCTTTTAAAGACAATTCAAGAAGGTTCAAAGATTCGTGTACATTAAAAAGGGAAAGGTTCTATGAAATTTCTTGCTGTTCATCCAAGTGCACTTATGTATTCGAAAATTTTCCTGCGTCTGGAACCTCTGGGACTTGAGCTTGTAGCTCAAGCGGTTCGTTATGCCGGACACAGCGTTCAATTAATTGATCTGCAAGTGGAGACGTATGGTGATTATTGTAGTATTATTCATCAATGGAAACCCGATGTGATAGCTTTTTCCTGTAATTATTTACCAAATGTACCGGAGATTATCGATCTCGCTTTCTATACAAGAAAACAACTTCCTCATAGTTTTATTTTTGTTGGAGGGCATAGTGCCTCTTTTACTGCACAGGAATTTCTCCGGCACGCTCATGGGGCCCTTGATTGTGTCCTTATAGGAGAAGGAGAAGCATCTGTCGTTCAGCTTTTAGCGGCTGTTCGGGAGGACCGAAAGGCTCTATCAAAGGTTCCTGGTGTTGTGACACAGGAAGACAAAGGACTACCTCCGGTTTTCGTAAAAAACCTGGACGATCTCCAGCCTGCACGTAATCTCCTTCGTTACCGTCGGAAATATTTTATCGGGACTCTGGATCCCTGCGCATCAATTGAGTTCAGCCGGGGTTGTCCGTGGGATTGTGCATTCTGCAGTGCCTGGACGTTTTACGGTCGCAGCTATCGTGTGGTAAGTCCGGAGAAGGCTGTAGAGGATCTAATGCAAATACAGGAATCCGGTGTTTTTATTGTAGATGATGTAGCCTTTATTCAGGCTCAGCATGGTTACAGAATCGGAGAGGCCGTTGCCCGAAAGGGAATCAGGAAGTGTTACTATTTGGAAACACGGGGTGATGTATTGCTTCGGAATAAGGATGTATTTACCTTCTGGAAAGAGCTCGGACTTAAATACATATTTCTGGGACTGGAGGCTATTGATGAGGAGGGACTCAAGAGATATCGTAAGCGTGTTAGCCTGAATAGAAATTTCGAGGCCCTGGAATTTGCCCGTTCCATTGGAATTACCGTTGCCATCAACTTAATTGTTGACCCTGATTGGGACCGGGACCGTTTTCAGGTTGTTCGGCGATGGTGTCGGGAGATTCCTGAAATTGTCAATATCAGTGTAAATACCCCCTACCCGGGAACTGAAACATGGCAGACGGAGTTGCGAAGGCTTCAGACGCGTGATTATCGCCTTTTCGATATTCAACATGCGGTGTTACCCACGAAATTGCCACTTCCCGAATTCTATAATGAATTGGTAAAAACTCAGGAGATTTTAAACAAAAAACATCTGGGCTGGGCGGGAATCTGTTCCGCAGGAAAAAGCGTACTGGGCCATTTGCTTCACGGACAAACAAATTTTATTAAAATGCTCTGGAAGTTTAAAGATATTTATAATCCTGTCCTTCGCCTTTCCGACCATTACCAGCCTGTCAAATATGAGATGACCTCGCCCCCAATACGAAAAAACACACAGGTATATTATAAAAACCTCTATATACACGAAACCAGAGGCCGCCAGGGGCGTGCCGTTGATGATGCTACCGAGGAGTTTATCGAGGAAACGAGGACTGGAAATGGTATTTAATCACGTGATAAAAAAATTTTGATATTCCCAGAAAAAAACCGGAAAAGATAAATCAACCGTGAACGTATAAGCGTTTATCGGTCTCCTTGTAAGAACCCTCCCAACAGGCTATTTCCTAATCCCATGATTCCTCTGTTTTCACCTTTACTTTGGTATGTTGCTGCCGCAAGGATACGGTCTGCGAGTCGTGAAAATGGTAAACTCTGTAAGTATACAATTCCTGGCCCGGTTAATCTCGCAAGAAATATTCCCTCACCACCAAAAAGCGCATTCCTAAAGCCTCCAATAAATTGGATGTCATAATCTAAGGAAAGTGGTTATAAAAAAACTCTCTCCTGTGAGCATTCTTTTAAAACCTCGAAATATACCTCCTTCGGTAGATGTCTGCTATCGATGGCATCTTCCATAAACATCATGGCTCCGGCTTCAGCCCTTACCCCTTCACCTGGATCGAGTCCTGAATTTGTTTATTGCCGGATGGATAATACGAAGTCTAATCTCTATTATCTAATAAAGGTCCTGGTTTTCAAGATTTTATCACGATAATATTTATTCATGACTGAAATGAATTTTTGGCCAATCCTCTATAATTTTCCAATGACTTTTTTTATTTCCTGTGGTACACTTCTTACAGTTATAAGAAATACGTTTAACAACAAAATTAAGTCGCATACGAATCAATATGAGTGTAAAACATATTGGCCTCGGTTCCTAAATATAAGCCTATATCCTTATATAGATGAGATATAAGCATATAGGCCTATATTTGTGGTTTTGGGTATTTTATGTAATGCAGGGTTTTTACTTTAAAGGCGCCGGACTCAAACCGGGGGTTGAGTTGCAACGGTAACCTGATGTGTACTGAGAAAAGATAGAGTATGAAGAACCCTAATCTTTATGCGGTTATAACCGGGGATATAGTTGCGTCTTCAAGATTAAAGGCTAATCAGCGTAGATATTTATTAACGGTACTTAAATCGTCATTTAAGACAATTGGTGACATCCTGCCAGGGGTAGTATATGCACCCTTTGAAATATATCGGGGTGACAGTTTTCAGGGGGTATTATCCAAACCAGAGGCTGCTCTCCGTGCATCTCTTGTTATTCGCGCAAGTTTACGATACGGTTTAAAGATGAAACAACGCCGGTATGCATTGGATGCGCGTATTGCCGTAGGTATTGGATCAGTCGATTTCCTTCCCGCTGGACGAGGATCAGAGGGAGATGGTGAAGCGTTTCGTTTTTCCGGACCAACACTTGACAGAATGAAAGGAGATCAAAAGCTACTCATCCGGACTTCATGGCAGGATATAAATGCAGAGTTTGATGTAGAATGTGCTCTGCTCGATGCCCTGATAAGCAGATGGTCGGCCGAGCAGGCCCAGGCAATAATTGGTCAGATGAGAGGTTCAACCCAGGAAAAGATTGCCAGGGAACTTGGCATTTCTCAGCCAGCGGTTCGTCAGCGTTTAAAAAGTGCCGGCGGCTGGGCTGTCGAGGAATTATGCCGCCGATATGAACAGGTGATCCTCGAGGCAAAAAATGCAAGGAGTCATATCCTACCAAAATAACCCGGAGGGCTTATAATGCCTGTACCCTTTAATCAAAGTGACGTAACGCTACTTCTTCGTCTTATTGCAGCTCATTTGATTACGGACTTTTTACTTCAGACAAAATCCCTGGTGGAACAGCGGTTCAAGAAAAGATGGGCATCCCAATGGCTATACATACACGGAGTATTCGCAGGAATCCTTATATATACTTTTGCGGGTTTGTGGAATATAATCTGGTTGCCGTTTATTGTTTTTATTTCACATGTACTGTTCGACGGATTAAAATCTCATGGCAAGGATACCGTTCAAGATTTTCTCCTGGACCAGTTCGCTCATGTAACTGTTATTCTTGGATGTTGGATGGTTTTGATAGAGAGTGATGTGTCTACCATTATTACGTTCTTGATTTTTAAAATATCAAAGGTAGAATTTTGGGTATTAACTGTATCCTATATTGTGGTAATCTGGCCGGCTGGTATCTGGATTGGTAAAATTACAGGACCATGGAGAGAAGAGATACATGAACCTCCTCATGGCCTGGAGAGGGCAGGATTATGGATAGGACGCCTGGAGCGTATTTTAATATTGACGTTTGTCCTCATAAAGCATTACGAGGCGATTGGTTTCCTGATTGCTGCAAAATCGGTCTTCCGGTTTGGTGAAATTAAAGATCCGGGTCACAGAAAAGAGGCCGAATATATTTTAATAGGAACAATGGCAAGTTTTGTAATAGCAGTCTTCCTTGGTATATTTACCAATTGGATTTTGAGTTACAACAATACCTTGATTTAAGAATCGCTGTACATAATTTGTTTACTTTCAAGAGAATTTAGAGAAAGAATGCCATCAAAACGTAGTATAGTACTTCCGGTTGTTTTAGGTTCACTTCTTTTCTTTTTTATCATCCTGGCTGCCGTATATTTTTCCATATCACGATATGTGGAATGGAGCATCCTGCCCAAACTTTCACAAGATATGGGGATACACGTTGAATGTGATGCGCGCCGGATTGATTTTACTGGTATAGATTTGGGAGAACTAAAACTCGGTAGTTCAGATACAACCACTGTATTTGCCAAATCGATTCGGCTGGATTATTCGCCCTTACGGTTATTTAAGCAACATATCGATACGATTGTTATTGACGGACTCAGATTGCAGTGTGAGCTTGTGGATGGAAGTTTTGTTATTCCGGGATTTGACCTGAAAAATTTTATATCTGAGTTAAAATCTGAAAAAGTTGTTTCCCCCAAGGGTATTCAGGAGAATCCTGCTGAAGGCTGGCAGTTCCCGGTGAGTTTCGGCAGTTGTAAAATTCATAATGCGGTTTTGGTCTGTAACTATAATGGACACGATATCCGCATGCCATTTGATCTTTCTCTTTTTTCAGATGGAGGGAATATGGATATTTTCGATTGTATCCTGAAACTCTATCCCCATGAGCAGGAGATTACTATCTCTTCACACATAGATACACGTTTGCGTAAGGCATCGGTGAAGCTCAATTCCCATGCCTTTCAGCTTGATAGGTTTTCGGATGATATAGCACCATTTCTGTCCGGGTTGATTATATCAGGTCACATGAATATTGATGGGGTTTCTGACATTCAATTTGACCCTTTTCAAATTTCAAAAACTACTGTAACATGCGAATTTTATAATACCCGGATCGGCTATCAGGAGATGATATTATTAGATTCCGGAAGCCCTGAAAAGGGACAACTTCCTCTTCGTGTTGTCGTGAGTGGAGAGGGGGATCAATGGCAGATTAATACCACGAATATTTCCTCTGTCTATCCCCTGCCTGTGCGGGTATCTGATGCAGTGTGTGCTATACAATTTTCTCAAGAGACTATTGAGGGTTCCGGACACTTTCACGGTATGATAGATCGTATCAATAAGAGCCAACAGATCCCTTTCCAGGTAAGCGAACCATGGAAGACGGCAGGAGATTTCTCTGCGAAATTTACAAGGACAGGTGAATGGGCGTTTACACTTTCTACGAAGGAGCCGGATACTCCTCCGGGTTATTGTAAGATCCGGTATGAACCATTGGAGGTTACCTCGAATATATCGAGCTTCGCCGTTTCCGGACAGGGTGAAAAGATGAAAGGTACTGTGAACTATGCAGCACAACTCCTCAATGTTGGAATTCGTATATATGAACAGTATGCGGCCATAAGCATACCCTCTCTTTCCCTTACGGGCAATATTCATATTGATGGTGATTTTACAGAAGGAATAACAGGGGTTACTGCCTTTGAATTAAAGGGTACTGATGTGGAGGTAAAAACAGAGCCGGCAGCAATAAAGATACCTGAATTTTTACTTCAGGGAAATGGCCATTATCTTAAAGACGGTTCTTTTCTTGCCGATGCTGTTACAAGATTTGAAGATGCTGAGGTTTTAGACCTGTGGTATAATACAAAAACCACGGGAATCAGCGGTGAATTGCCTCTTCAATGGCCCTGTGAGGGGTTAGGAAAAGAGGGCAGGGTATCTGCCGGAGCCGTTTATTGGAATACCATGAATCTGGGAACGGCTTCCGGGACGGTGAACCAGAAAGGACTTGGGATAGTCTTTGATGGTGAACACAACAACACCCTTATAGCCGGATTAACGCTCCGTGCTCAAGGTACGTTTGATCTGTTTTCAGAAAACGGTTATGAATGTAATCTTGACTATAAGATCCCATGGTTCCGGTCCGGTTCGGTTGATTTCGGTAACTTTCTGACCTCAGCAGAGGGCATCTCTTTTGACGGGATACTCGAGGCCCACGGCAATATATTCTTTGATGCCATACATACGAAATCTTCAGTGGAAGTTGCCCTGAAGAATTCAAGGATAGAGTACCGGGAAAAAGGGATCGTTCTTGAGGGAATTAACCATACCCTTTCAGTACCAAATCTCTCAGAAATGCGCAGTGCCCCGCATCAGCAGTTCCAGTTTGAAAAATTGTCTATTGGAAATTTAATTTTTTATGATGGGAAAATTGAATTCCAGATAGAATCACCTGTGTCCTTTTTTATAGAAAACTGCGGGTTAACATGGTGTAATGGGCGTGTTTATACCCAGGCAATGCTTATTTCATTCGACAGGTCAGATTATACTGCGGTACTTATCTGCGATCGCCTGAACCTTGGAGAGGTCTTCGAACAATTTGGTATTGCAAAGGCAGAGGGTAATGGAACTGTCAGTGGCCGGTTACCTGTTAAGTATGAAGATGGAAATGTGAGTTTTGATAGTGGTTTCCTCTATTCAGCACCAGGTGATGGAGGAATAATTCATGTTGCCGGTCTTGACATCCTGGATGTTGGTATTCCCCAGGAAACTCCTCAGTATTCGCAGATAAGTTTTATCAATGCTGTACTGAAAGATTTTCATTACAATTGGGTGAAAATTTTACTGACGACCCAGGGAGAGGATTTATTTTTACAGATGAGCCTTGATGGAAAGCCCATGAATCCCTTACCTTTTACGTACAATAAAAAACTTGGATCTTTTTCAAAAATAAAAACAACCAGTAAAGGAGGAATTTACAATCCGGTTCATCTTGATATCAATTTCCGGCTTCCGCTCAATAAAATTATATACTATGGCAAGAGTATTAACGACATCATGAGTATGATAAAATAACAGGAGGATTTTTGAAAGAAGGAGCAGAGAAAACTATTAATAGTACCTGACAGGTGATTCAGTATATCTCACAATACTTAGCTAAAATGAGGGGATAAAATGGGAAAAAACCGTAATTTTTTGTATGGAATTGCACTCATGTTTATTCTGCAGGGGTGTGTCCAGACAAAACATGAAATTGATATGGCTCCTGTTGAAATAAAGCCAATTCATATAACGATTGACGTAAATGTTAAAGTTGATAAGGCCCTTGACGATTTTTTTGGTGATCTCGATGAATTAGAGGCCGAAACGGGGGCAAATACCGATAAGCCTGGTAAATAGGCAATACTTTAAGGATTATGTGCGTAAAATAAAGTTTTTTTCATGAGGAGGGGGATTTGCTTATGAATAAAGGTACATTTTTAAAAGCAGCTGTTTCATTTTTTATAATTGCAACGTTTGTTTTTATTACTCAGGGGTATGCTGAAGATATTAAGGCGAGAATGAAGGAACGGCTTCCTGCAATTAAGGAACTGAAGGCAAAGGGTATTGTGGGTGAAAACAACAAAGGGTACCTGGAATTTATAGGGGATGTTAAAGAGGGGGAAGATATTGTGAATGATGAAAACAATGACCGAAAGGAAGTGTATAAAGCAATTGCCGCACAGCAAGGAATACCTGCTGACATTGTCAGTAAACGGAGGGCGATGCAGATAGCAGACAAAGCTGCACCTGGTGAGTGGCTTCAGAATGAGAATGGTGAGTGGTATAAAAAATAGTAAACAATTAAACCTCATTGAGGTCGACCCCGGGGAGAAAAGCATTGAACGGCTCGAGGATAGGCGAGCTGAACTCTGTGGTATCGTGGAAAAACACCGCGGAATTGAAAGGAGGGATTATCCGGTCATAATGATTAAAAACATCAGTGTGTTGTCTCCGGACCGTTAACAATACTCGTTAATTTTTCCTGAGCTGTTGATATAAGTCAATAAATTTTTGGGCGTTTAGAGAAACTGTATACTGTTCGGCTATCCTTCTGGCTGCATAAGCAATTCTTTTTCTTTCCATGTCGTTTGTCAAAAGGAAGCTTATTTTTTTAGCCATTGTTTCAGTGTCCGTGGGGATATCCAGTAACAGGTAATCCATCCCTTTCATTATTTCAGAAACTCCGTTAACCTTGCTTGTTATTACAGGGAGACCGCTGGCCATTGCTTCAAGGCATACATTCCCGAACGGCTCGTAAAGGGTTGGGAAAACAAAGATGTCTGCTGCTGCATAAAATATCCTTACATCGGATTGTGGGCCTGTAAAGATAACACGACCGGACAGATTGAGTTTTTCGGAAAAATGTATATACTTTTGAATACTACTATCCTTGCCAACAATAAGAAGCTTTGTATCCGGGCAGTCATCCTTTAGTATTGCAAACGCCTGTATAAGAAAGGATAACCCTTTTCGCTCAAATCCCGTCCCAAGGAAAAGGATTATCTTCTCATTCAATTTTATACAAAACCGTTTTCTCACTTCAGAGAAGTATCTTCCCCTGTTGTGTGGACTGAACGTCTTTGTATCAACGCCGTTATAAATAACCTCAATATCTTTTTCTGATAGGTGATAATTTGCGATAAGCTCTTTTTTTACTTGGTTTGAAACCGTTACGATCTTCCTGAAATTACCCCTTAAAAACTGCTTTTTTTCTATGTAAAGGATGAGCAACTGATAAGGCATATACAATTTAAAATACCTTGATAAGGGATTCCTGATTTTTCGTAAAACATTTTTCCTGTATTCTCTGTGGCATCCGCCTCCTGTCCGGAAAACATCCTGTTTTATCGTTCTTCCGAAACCCTGAACAATATCAAATTGATGCCTCTTAAGAACTCGCTGGGAAAATAACAGAAAGCCTAATACCTTTAAAAACCTGCCAAATTTGATAACAGGAACCTTATGCACTACAATCCTTCCATCAATTGGTTCATCAACCTTTCCGACAATAAGATGTACTTCATGTCCTGTATCGAGGAGCTCCCTGGCAAAGTTAAAAATAAATCGTTCTGTGCCTCCATGTGAAGTATATTTCTGATGTACTAATGCTATCTTCAATTCCGGCAGTTCCTTATTTACTCAATAATGCTGATATTTTTGTGTTTATAATGGCTCCCTTATTCGTTAGTTATGATACGTACATTATCTATTTTGCATGTACTGCAAAGGGCTAAATCATTGAACTCATGATTTAAAAATCTTTGGCGATGCGAGACTGCCTTTTCCCCATTCCAGATTTCATAAAGAGTCTGTTCCCGTGCATTGCCTAAAACAACTTTTCTTGAATTATCTACACAACAAAGGACAACATCACCGTTGAAATGTATATACATTTGCTTAAATAATCGTGTACAGGCAGTGTAATAGGTCATGGTATTATTTTTCTGCAGTTTTTCTATATCCAGGATATTGCCGCCGCGGTTTTCCAGGGTGGTATATTTTGCCTTAACGCCGCGCGATTTCCAATATGCAAGCGCCTTATGCGTATCAATAATCTTCGTATCGACCATTGTAATCCAGACATCGGGTCTTTTCAAATGTTCATTTTGCATACGGTCTATCAGATAGTTCACATTCTCCATCGTACGCTCAAACTTCATATTCCCACGCATTGTAGCCTCATAGGCATTCTTATCTATTCCCTGAAAAGAGATATAAAGGGCATGCAAAGGTTTCTGTAAAGAGACTAATTGGTCGGTTAGTTCTCTGACAAGAAAGTGCCCGTTTGTTGTGACCGTAATCTTTGTTCGCGGCATCTTTGATTGAATATATTGAATCCGATCGATCATTTCACTGTCGGCGAACGGTTCGTTTGTAAGGTAAGGACTAAAGCGGTGCACACGGTATTGAGAACACTCATCTACTATCTTCCGGAACAGTTCCCAATCAATTTTTCCCTTTGGTTGCTTGGAATAGGAAATACCATAGTCACAAAAGATACAGCTGGCATTACATCCGGCCTGAGTTTCAAGTTGAACAGTCCGTGGAAAAACAGGGATGGCTCTGCGTGTGAGTCTGTTGATGATCCGGGTCAGAATCGGTGCTTCAGCATCAGGTAAATAATACTTATTGATCTTCAGCTTCATGTATGCCCTTTAATGTAAAAATACTCGTTTTTTAAGGATTATTTTTTAGTAATTTTTTGTATACGTTTATTGTTTCCTCAATGACAGTATTAATTGCAAATCGTTTCTCAACAATCACTCTTCCTGCATTCCCATATTGAAATCTCAATTCTCTATCATCTATAAGGCGCATAAGCGCTAGCGCCAGAGATTTGGGGTCTTTGGGGGGTACCAAGGTCCCGTTGACTCCATCTTCTACAACTTCCGGAATACCACCGGCAAAAGTCGAGACTATCGGTTTTCTCATGGCCATAGCATCTAAAAGTGATGTTCCGAGTCCCTCGAGATGGGATGGGAAGGCAAAAATATCAAAGGAAGCCAGGATGTTCATAACATCATTTCTGAAACCAGTGAATATCAGGATATCCTTAAGTCCGAGTTTGCACGCTTTCAATTCGAGCCTATTTCTCAGCTCACCATCACCGACAATAATAAATACAACATTTTGATATTTGTCCTTTATTATATTGGCTGCTCTTATAAGGTATATTTGTCCCTTATGATCAGCCATATGAGCAATATTCCCAATGATAATAACATCTTTTGCAATACCGAATTCGGTTCTCACATCACCTATTGCAGCATTATCTATTCTGCCCAGATCTATGCAACTTCTCACCACATCTATTTTCAGTGGAGGTATCCCGCCCCTCATCATCACTCGTTTTATAGCCTCAGAAACAGCAATATAATGAACAGCAGAGGAGGTGTATTTCAGACTGCTTTTTATAGGAAAGTCTACCCTTCTGGACACCACTACGGCTTTTACCTTTCCGAAGAGAAGTGCTAAAAGCCCTAGGGAGTGAGCATGAGATGTATGGGCATGCAGTATATCATATGTACCGCGCTTAAGAATGGCTCCTATTTTCCAAGCAGCAAGGAAGTCAATTTCGCTTCTCATTTTTATAGGAATTGCATCTGTTTCGGTTTTTTTAATTGCATCTTGTAAGGGACTACCGGGTTGACATATTACGGAAGAAATACATCCTCTTTCCTTAAGTCCTTTAATAAGGTATACAAGTTGTTGCTCTCCCCCTCGCCAGGTTTTTTCAGTATCTATGTGAAGTATTTGCAATTTTTCTGTGCTTTTTCAGAACTCTTTTGGTTATTTTCCCTGGTTAATTCCCAGAGCTTTGCATATTTTAAAAATACATAATAGGCCGAAGATACAGCTATAATGAAGCCGGGAACCCCATCTCTGAATCCCTGTTTCAAGAGATATTTTTTGAAAAATGTACCGGCCGGCCTGAATACGATATTCCGCAAACTAGCCCTTTTGCGTAATTGAAAATATTCTTTAGCACTAATAGTAGTGAAATTGTTTATGGTATTTACATGATGTGAAATATCACTGTACGAATAGTGATGGAGGTCTCCTTTGAGATACCCTACCTTTCCGTTTACGATAACGGTATCATGAGGATTTATTCCTCCCCATCGGGCCTTATCCTTTCGAAAGAGCCTTACTTTATAATCAGGATACCATCCAGAATGGTTTATCCATTTACCTAAAAAAAAGACATGACGTTGTATGGCATACGCATCGGCTTTTGGGCATTCTAATGTTTCCTTCATTTTTCTGGCAAGTTCCGGGGTGACGCGTTCATCAGCATCTATTGATAGTATCCATGAATAAGTTGTCTTATCTACAGCAAAGTTTTTTTGGGCTATATGGCCGGGCCATGGATTATAAAATATCTTTTCGGTATATTCCTTGCAAATATCAACGGTCTTATCACTACTTCCAGAGTCTATGACAACAATCTCATCCGCCCATTTTACGCTTTCCAGGGCATCAAGGATATTTTTTTCCTCGTTAAATGTAATGATAGTAACAGAGAGCTTTTCCATAATCTTAAGATTGTAAAGCAAGGATTGAAAATTCCATCATTAGAGACTTTTAATCGCTTCAATAAATTTTGGTACATTTACCTTTAACGAATAGAATGATTCCACCGTTTTTCCCTTCACGCCCTATTCATTCCCGGAGATGTTTATCCTTTATGAGTGTGCTTATCTTTTTAACAACCTGTACTGTAACACCCTATACCTGCTTGCGGCAGAATTCCACCTCTGGATAAGGAAATAAACCGTTTTCTTTGTTTCTATTTTTCTCTGGCCCCCACAGTTGATGAGCTTGCCTGAATAATCGGCACTCCCGGCATCCATACATGGTTCCGCCGAATACTTATAGAAATGATCTCTTTTAGAATCTGCTTGTCTCTTCCGTTGAGTTTTTTGATACCCGCATATATTTGATAGAATCTTAACCGGTCGGTATAGGTAATACAATGAGGTAGTGATGCATTTATTTGAGATAGGTTTTTGATCTTTTGCTTGTCTGTTATTTTTTTGTAAAAATATACCCGGTCCAGATCCAGATAGGAAAAATTCCATGTATCTGGTAATTCCACAACCATGATATTATTTGCCTTTAAATCGCTATGATATATACCTGAAGTATGCAATTGTCGAAATGATTTTGCTAAACAGGAAATAAACATGCGCTTTTTTCTTACAGTAACTACATCAGGGGAATTACGAAACTTTTCGTTCACATATCTATCACATGTCAGGTAAGCAGAAACATCCTCCATTACAAGAAAACTCCTTCTCAGCCTGCCGAACTTTTTTTCCTCAAATAATGCGATAGGTTTCGGTGTAGAGAAATTTAATTCTGTTAATCCATGAGCAGCAAGCCAGGATTTTTTTGCGGGGGAATGGAAGAAATGGTATAAAATCTTCTTAATCAACGACGGATATTGGTGTTCTTTGATGCAGGCACTTTTTACCGTTTTGTTAGATACGGGAATGCGGGTGATACACACCCGGGAAGATACTTTTATCACATTATCAGGGTGTTCTTTTAGGGATAGGAGGTGTTTATCTATTGCATCGGATAATTCTATTACATTCCATTCATTTCGCATATAGATCGTAAAACTATTATGTACAGTTACCGTAAATTTATTATTATTTTTTAAACATCTGCGAACCCTTCCATTCCACAACCGGCACTGAGTTTTATAAATCTTGGCGAATACTGCTTTGTAAAAAACTTCTCTATTTTTGTCAATCACTGTATGGTGTGCATATTGATTTATTAATTCTGTAATCTCCCCGTCTGTACAGACGTCCCGTATTGAACACACTAACCGGGCTATATCCTTTATCCCCGGTGTTAATGATGCAGTGCTTTTACATTTTAAACGAGCGAGGTCGATTAAATAGAACAGGGAATCATTTTGGCTTACGAGGATATTTTCTGCATGAAGTTCACCATGAAAAATATTATTATTATGCAGTGTTCCGATGTAAGAAATGAGATTTTTGAGCAGGATACTTTTTTGTGTATGTTTATGTTCTGTTGTTGATTGTTGAATATCAATTAATCGTTCTTTAAGTGATTTGCTATTTGGTATAGCTTGAGAGATAATATAACAATCTTTCAGCGTTTTGAAGCATCTTTTTTCCCCAACGGCGACCGGTTCAGCAGTGAGTACCTGGTTTTTCAGGAGAAGACGACCTCTTTCCCATTCCCTTTGTGCCTTTGAAGGAGAGAATAATGATTTAAAAATATCTCTCATATTTTTAACTGAATAGTGTTTTATAAAAAATGACCCTTGACTACTAGTATATTTCAATAATTTTTTAAAACGTTCATTGCGTAATAATTCATAGTTTTTCCCTTCATCTACATCATCCAGCATTTCCTTGAATATATGAAGCGGTATGCCTCTTACCAACCAATGAATATCATTTCTTATGTAATTATTACTATCCATTTTTGCCGAGTTGATAGGTACTTCCTTACAGATACATTTACGGGAAGTAAAATGAATACCATTTTTGAGATACCGCATATTCTACTGAGATTAGTAATACAAAAGCATCTTTTGTAGTTTTGTGATGAGTATTTTATGACTAGGAACCATGGATGGGCTTTAATAAGCAGATACTGTAGTTTAGAGTATTACTTCCTACGATCTCTCTTTGTTAAAGTTATTCTAACATATTACTATAATGTCTTTTGTACCCTTTATAGTATATAAAGGATAAATATAAACCATATCATGAAGCAATTGAGAAAGCAAGAGATTTCTAAGAACTTAAAGGTTTATAAAAGACCCTATTTTAATCCTTGAAAGGGAGAAATAAAAAACTATAATTTATTGATTCTGTTCGTAAGATACATAGAGAGGTATAAGATAATCTTTTAAGGATACATACTAATGAAATGGTCACGGTCATTAATCCCTACTCTGAAGGAAAGCCCATCAGAGGCAGAGATTGACAGTCATAAGCTCATGATCCGGGCAGGGCTTATTCGAAGGATTACGGCAGGTGCTTATGCTTATTTACCACTCGGAACGTTGGTCTTAAATAAAGTTATTACTATTGTCCGTGAGGAGATGAACCGGGCAGGAGCTATTGAGGTGTTCCTTCCTGCGCTTCAGCCATTAAACCTCCTTGAAGAGAGCGGGCGTTTAACGGTATTTGGTGACGATTTAATTACCTTTGAAGACCGGCATGGGAAAGTAACTGCACTGGGTCCTACCCACGAAGAGGTTGTTACAGAGATTGTAAAGAATGAGATTAATTCCTATAAACAACTTCCCCTCACAGTATATCAAATCCAGACCAAGTTTCGTGACGAGACAAGACCCAGGTTCGGGGTGCTTCGCAGTAAGGAATTCATTATGAAGGATGCTTATAGTTTCGACGGGGATTATGAGGGGCTCAACAAAAGCTATAAGGCCATGTATGAGGCGTACTGCCGGATATTTGACCGGTGCGGTCTTGAGTATATTATTGTTGAGGCAGATTCCGGCGCTATGGGAGGCGAGGTTTCTCACGAATTTATGGTTCCAAGCAATGTAGGTGAAGATGTAATAATCCGATGCTTGACATGTGGCTACAGTGCCAATCGTGAACGTGCTGAAGCCGCCCCCATTCCTCCTGAAGATCACATAACCTTTCAGCCGTTGAAAGAGGTTTCAACTCCTGATAAACGTACTATTCAGGAGGTGAGTGATTTTTTACAGGTAAAACCGTGCCAGATGGTTAAAACGATGATCTACATGGTAAATGGACAGCCTGTTGCTGTTCTCATACGAGGTGATCATGAGGTCAACGAGACAAAGCTGTCCAAGGTTCTCGGGCAAGAGACGCTTGCGCTTGCAGATCATAATACTATCGAACATGTTACTGATGCACCGGTAGGGTTTGCAGGTCCTGTTGGTTTATCGGTGAAAATCATTGCCGATCAAGCTGTATCTGCTCTTCATAACTTTGTTACTGGTGCTAATAAACCGGACGTTCATTTACTGAATGTGAATCATGGAAGGGATTTCATTATTGACAAAATTGTTGATGTCCGGTATGTAGCCAAGGGAGATAAATGCCCACGGTGTAATTCCGGGATTGATATCTCACAGGGTATTGAAATTGGACATGTGTTTAAATTAGGTACGAAATATAGTGATGCACTGAAAGCCAGATTCCTGGATGCCGGTGGCAAGGAAAGGCCTATGATTATGGGATGTTATGGTATTGGGGTTAACCGTATCATTGCAGCCCTTATCGAGATATCACGTGATCAGGATGGGATTATATGGCCGTTGTCGTTAGCTCCATACCACGTTGTTATCATTCCTGTTAATGTAAATGATGCAAAAAGCATACATATGGCAAATCATATATATGATGAGCTTACTCTTAATGCAGGTATTGAAGTACTACTGGATGATAGAGACCAGAGACCGGGTGTGAAGTTTAAGGATGCGGATTTAATAGGTATTCCCATAAAAATTATCATTGGCAAGAGATTTTCTGAAACAAAAGAACTCGAAATAAAACTGAGAAAAAGCGGTGAAACGTTTCTGGTGCCGCCCGATGAGGTCAGATTGAGAATAGAATCTTTATTTGAAATGTTATCAAAACCTTAGGATGATGCGGGTGTAATTTGGATCATTTTTGATATGTATATCAGCACGAACTTTTACCTGTTTGCGGCTAAACCCATATAATCGTGGGCAAGATCTCTTTACCAAAACCTGTAAATTTAATTATCGGCATACTAACGGGTAGTTCCGGACTTTTAACGCATATAGACAAGGTGCTGGAAGAATATTTTGGTCCCATTGATCTTCGAAGTGATATAATACCATTTACCTTTACAAATTACTATACCGAAAAAATGGGAACAGGCATCAAAAGGCAATTCTATAGTTTTGAGAGGTTCATTATGCCTGATGAGATAGCCCCTATTAAAGTCCGGACCAATGCCCTGGAAGAGATGATCACCTCTTCAAAAAAATATCCCATGAAACGTTCTATAAATATCGATCCAGGCTATATTAATGAGAGCAAGCTTGTTTTGGCATCAACAAAGGACTTTTCTCACCGTATCTATCTGCGGGATGGTATCTACGCCGAGGTAACCCTGAATTATCATCGTGAAGGATATGAGACATTTCCCTGGACGTTTCCGGATTATAAAACCCCCGATTATCAAAATTTTTTTCTCAGGGTAAGAGAAACTTACGTCAAAAAACTCAAGAAGCGATAATGGCTCAGACATTCTGGGCAAATGAAAATATAGGACGGGAGATAAGATGTTTTGATTATTTTCTCTACAAGAGCTATCCGTACTACAATCCATCAGCTTCTTGTTTTTTCTGCTAAAGAATGCAGTTGTTGAGACAATCTAATACGTGGTAGAGGAGATAAAGAGAAAAGATCCCTCCCCCTCCGGAGAATACCTTTACCCACATATTTTCAACATGATAACCGGATATGAAGCACGAAATGCGAAACACGAAATACGAAACAAATTCTCAATTTCAAATGTTCAAAACACGGTTTTTATTGGAATTTTGTATTTTGGAATTTATTTCGGATTTCGGATTTAGCATTTCGGATTTCACTAACGGAGGGGGAGGGAAAAGGAGATCTTTCCTCATCAGGTCTCATGGTAACTTTGATGCTATACTCTATCAACTTTTACAAAAAATTTCCTAACCTGATAAAAACCTCTTGAATGTCAGATGTAACGTTTGGAGTATTGAGTTTTTTGTTGTTTGAAATTGTCTCGTATCCGTTCGCTCCGCTCAGGACAAGTTTCGATATTCGTATTTCGAATTTGGTTGCGGCCAAAGGCCGCGCCAGGTGCATTTGTGGTTAAATTTTTATAAAGAGGAATACCTTTCATGGAAAAAACCCTTGTTATATTAAAGCCTGATGCAGTTCAACGCCGTTTATTAGGAAAAATTATCTCTCGATTCGAGGAAAAGGGGTTTCAAATAGTGGGGCTAAAAATGATGCAGATCTCAGAATCGTTAGCGAGAAAACATTATGCCTCTCACGAAGGTAAGGACTTCTTTGAGCCCTTAATCAGATATACAACCTCTGCGCCGGTAATCGTTATGGTACTTAAGGGTAAGAATAGTATAGAAATTATCCGGAAGATGATGGGGGCTACCTTTGGTTCTAAAGCTGAACCCGGTACCATCCGTGGCGATTATGCTGTCAGTAACCGTTTTAATTTAATCCACGGCTCAGATTCTCCTGCCTCTGCCGAAAAAGAGATCGGTATCTTTTTTAAGGAAGAAGAGGTCTTTGAGTACAATCCGATTGATATTCCATGGGTTTATGATACATCTCACGGAGATATAGTTTAACGCCTTCTTTTGTAATCCCTCAAGTTTAGGTTTGGAATGATGTCATTTATATATTCTATTTGAAGAATCAAACAGGGTTGCTAACCATATCTACTTTTTGTACCAGGTTATCTGCCTTTTCCGCCATTTCTCTCATGGTTGTTTCTAAGAGAAGCTGATAACGCTCTATTTCTTCTTCACTGGCGTCGGGAGGGATATGGATAGGGTCTCCGTACATCATCAGGGCGCGGGAAAAGGGTTTGGGTATACGAAACCTGTCCCAGCTGGGAAGTTCCCAATAGCTGGATAGACCAACAACGGTTGGGATAATAGGAAGTTGTGTCTTTTTACTGAGATAAATACTGCCGGGTTGAACAACAAACCGGGGACCACGGGGACCATCGGGCGTAATTGCTAAAGGAAATCCTCCCCTTGCCTTATCAATGAGTGCCTTTAAGGCCCGTATGCCGCCCCTCGTTGTTGACCCCCGTATAACACCTAAACCGAGTTTTTTAACTACCTGCGCGATATATTCTCCATCAGAGTGCTGGCTGATAAGTACCTGTACCTTGCTCTCCCGGCCAACATAGGCAGGAAGAAATATCATACAATGCCAGATGGCATAAACAGCCTGGTAATTTTTGGTCTCTTTATTAAATCCTTTTGGGAGATCTTCAACACGAATAGTAACGGCTAATAATCGTATAAGCCAGGAACCGAGAATTCCTGCAATGAAGAATTTTAATTTTTTCATAATACTCTATGCCTATATTAGCGGGTAATTATTGATAAATAGAGGGCGCATCTGTTACAGCTCATAGTATCGTTTTCACAAAAATCCTTAAAGATTTGATACAATCCCTGTTGCCGCCTCACCGAATTGATAATCTTCTTTGATTCCTTTGATTGTCCTAAGACACGGTCTTCCATAAATCGTATTACGCTTGTTGCAGGAAGTGGCATGTAGTTTCTGTAGAGAAGATGTAAAATTTTTTCTAATCTGAGATCATTATGCCTTCTTGCGTACACAAGCAAGACAGGGATAATAACATTGATGAAAATATGAGAAGTTCTCTCTTTTCCCAGGAGTTTTTGCGGCCTCTCAAACCTTTTGCCGCCCAGGGTATAATGATATGACCAGTACGGGTCATGAATACTGAGGAAAATGGACTGGATACCATGTGTTAAGGTATTGATGATTCTATACTCGTCTTTATCATCCTCTGTTGCCTGAAATATGTTGAGTATATGATGGAAGATACCTTTCGGTGCATGTGCAGAAAGGATATGAGAGATAGCAGCAATCCTCCGTTCCGGAAAATTTGCGGGTCTTATTCCTGAATAGGTCCATTCATTTTTGGTCATAGGTATCTGATTTAGCTTTGGTCTAATGGCATTCCAGGTATGTTCAAGGGTATTTATATAATAAGTTGTTTCACTATCCTGTGGTTCATATTCTTTAAGGTGTCCTTGCCGTGGCATTAGTCCTGCCAGACCTAGCAATAATGCTTGTAGGTAAACCGCTTTATCTTGAGCAGGGATATCCTCGGGAACAAGGCAGTGGATATCTTTGTGTGGCATAACGGATGCCAACATTAAAAATGGCTTTTTGTTTTCTTTATATCCGAGTGATTCCATAACGGCCTTATAAAGCGTTTGTTCAAAAGGAAGGTTTTCTAACCATGTTTCATATCTTTTTGATTTTTGAAGGATACGCTCATCGCCAGCATAATCGAGAAAATGCCCTAACCATTGTTCTCCTGCCGTGTGATTCTCCATTTCTGTCCTGCAGTATCCAGGGTTTACCTTTTTGCCTTTTACATAGAACTCGATATCAATCATATCGATCACATCATCTAATTCTGCATCTAAATATTTTGACAGGGTTAGTTGTGGGATGCGTTGTCCGGCAAGGTTCTTACTATATTTCTCCTCACGGTCGTTCCACATAACGACATGTAAACATACGGTATTGTATGCTTTTTGTTTATTATGCTGATGCCGTATCCAATCAGATGCAAATACATGGATTTCAACATTTCCCTTTATAAGTCCCTTACCTTCCAGAAGGATTTCTGCATGTTTGAAATCAGGTCCTCCTTCTGAGTTCCACCATCCTGGTGATAGAATCTCTAAACGTGAGCCATCTTCGGTATACAATTTGTCTTTTCTGATATGCTGTCCAAACCAGATACACCGGACAAGTTCCTCCTTGATAAGCTTTTCTGTACCCTCCAGGATATGGAGCGGCGAATAACCGTTTACCCCCTTGTTTTTTGTGTTAGCGTACAGGGAATGTATAATCTGCCGATAGGCATGTGAGAAATAGTTGGTGGAATATGTATGAATGTTGGGCATGTGCTTTTAATATGGATTGGATTATTTGTATCCTAATTTTTGTAATCTGCTCTTGTCTTTTCTCCATTTTTCCATAACCTTTACCCAGAGTTCGAGATATACGTTCCTGCCAATCTGTTTTTCTATCTCTTTTCTCGCAAGAGTACCAAGTTGTTTGATCGCTTTACCGTCCTCTCCAATAATGATACCTTTCTGGGATTTACGCTCTACATAAATAATGGCCTTGATAAAATCCTTACCTGTTTCCCGTTCCTTAAACTCTTCAATTTCGACGGTAGTAGAATAGGGGATTTCCTCACCATAGAATTCAAAGACCTTTTCTCTGATAATTTCAGAAGCCAGGAATCTTTCATTATAATCGGTTAGATAATCTTCAGGGTAGAAGGGTTCTCCCTCCGGAAGATATTTTACAAGAATGGTAAGGAGCAGATCTCTGTTCGTTCCTTTTAAGGCGGAGATAGGCACAATTTCAGCGAATTTCATTTCTGCATCATAAGCTGAGATAATAGGGATAAGGGCATCCTTCTCTACCATATCTATTTTATTTATAGCCAGAATAACAGGTGTATTTATCCCGGAAAGCTTTTTAAAGACTTTTTTGTCCTCATCAGCCGGTGGTTTAAACGGTTCTACCATCATAAGGACCGCATCTGCATCTTCCATGGCATTGTAGGCCTCTTTTACCATATACTTTTGTAATTCATATCTTGGCTCAATAATGCCGGGGGTATCATAAAAAACGATCTGATAGTTCTCTTTGGTTAATACACCCATGATTTTTTTTCTCGTCGTTTGTGGCTTCGGGGTAACGATAGAGAGCTTGCATTCCAGCAAATTATTTACTAATGTTGACTTGCCTACATTAGGTCTACCTATAATAGCAACATAACCAGCCTTGAAATTTTTTTTATCTGATTGCATGGAATATCTGTATCAAAAGTACTTGCATAAAAAGATTAATTTCGATTAATATAATAGATTGTAGATAGGACCCTATGGAATAAGTATAGCATTTTAAACTTTTCATTGTTGTAAATCAAGCACCATAAACTTCTGCTGCCATATTCCTAATACTATCTGAAAAAAGTGAAAATAAAAGTGGTAATTTATTATCTGAGAGATGGGTTGTTTTGGATAGGAGCTTAAAGAATGTATTGATATTCTTGTCTATATTGGCTTTTCTGTGTCTTTTGTTCCAATCGTTATAGAAGTGTTACCTTAGTTGTTCAGAAAGATTTAGAATAAAAGGTATTGCATAGATATTCATTAATGGAGGATATTGCTTGGAAGAGTTGAAACAACACTCAACGTCTACACCAACTCAGGATCTTTGCCTTGAGATGAAAAAACCAAATGCAAAGAGGGTTATTAAAAATAAGAAAAAAGGATTTAATTCTCAAAAATTACGGTGGGCAATACAAATAGCATTTTTTATTGTTGTACTTGTTATTGGCTGGCAGTTTTATACGTTCGTTAAATATTGTGAGGCTGGTGGGAAGGGGTTTTATATGCCAAGACCACCGGGGGTGGAATCATTTCTTCCCATTAGTGCGCTTATGGGGACGAAATATTTTTTTGGAACAGGCAAGGTAAATGCTGTTCATCCGGCAGGATTTGTTATCTTCGGAACAATTCTTCTTACGGCTCTGTTTTTTAGAAGAGGCTTTTGCAGTTGGATATGTCCCGTTGGTACTATTTCTGAATGGAAATGGCGTTTTGGAGATTGGTTTTTAAAGAAAATTCCGCAACGGGCAGCACATATAGTGCGAAATATTCCTACGCGTCTAACGGCAGGCCTCAGCCTTATTTTTGTTCCTATTATTGCCCTTCTCATCACAGGTGTTCTGACTATGGAGTCTTTTAAGTCGCCTATCTTTATGTATTTGACACCCGCCTATGTTGTAGCGATGGTGTTACCATTCGTTGCTCCCGGCAGGCTCTGGCCAGATAAGGTCAATGATACAATTGCACGGGCCTGGAAGTACGCAATCCTGGCGTTTTTTATCCATGTTATTATTATCAAAATGCCTGTTGAACAATTAGAGGTCTTGTATACCCGTGTGCCTTTTATCCGTGTAGCAGATGTTAAGATGCTGAGGTTTTTTATAAATATATCCGGCATGGCATTGTCTGTTATCTTAACGATCATGGCCTTTTCGCTTGTGAGTAAAAATTTTTGGTGTCGCTTCTTTTGTCCGTACGGTGCCCTGCTGGGTATTATTGCCTATGCCAGTCCTGTAAAGATTGTGCGAGATACAGAAAAGTGTATTGATTGCGGGAAATGCACAAAGGCGTGTCCTTCAAATATCATTGTAGAAAAGAAGAAGCAGGTACTAACACATGAATGTATCGCCTGCTACGATTGTGTTGATGCTTGTCCTGTCAACGGAGCATTGGATATGAAATTAATGAGAGACCGCAAAAGAATCCGTTATGGGCTTTATGCCATCATGCTCATTGGATTTTACGTTGTCTTAACTAATGTTGCCCGCGTTACCGGGCATTGGTATACAAATGTTTCAGATGCTGAATATATACTCAGGATAGCAGAGATTGACCACCCAAAATATCTTCATAAGGCTGGTGAATTTGTGACAGAAGAATAAACAAAACGGGAGTGCATTAAATTAAATATTTGACTTACCTTGATTTTTTTTTATAATGGCGTCTTTCTTTCAATTTTATATCACAGGGAATATATCATGGTATTTTATTGAAAGATATGGTTAATTTAAGCCAGTTTAAAGGAAATTGTGCATATCATTCATTAGATAGTTAATAGTAAGTTTCCGTTGTTAAAGAACTTGCATTGTTGTATTGCTTGGTATGGTATGTGCTAGGGATAAGGATTAAAATCATAAGAGGGTTGAATTCTTTCATTGATGGAGGTAAGAGAGTTGGGAAAGAGATTTTTTCTCGTAGGTATAATGATCGTTGCGAGTATGTGGAATGTTGCAGTTTATAGTTTTGCTGAAGAACCTCCTAAGGAAGAGAAGGAGAAAAGTGAATTAGCAAAACTTATGGGTGACATAGATAAGAATTACAAGGCTGTAGAAGTGATATCAGGGTATTATAAATACACCGATGAAGACTGGAATAATATAGAAAAGGCAAGTACTAATATTATTCAATTGACGAAGACTGTTATTAAGAAATTTTCCCGGCCCGACGATAGAAAATACCAGGATCTGAACAAGATGATGTTAACAGAGGCTGAAAAGATGTTGGAGGTTGTAGGACACAAAAATGAAGAAGGATCGCTGGAAGATGCTCAGTGGCAGGTTCGGCGGTTACGACAGACATGTGCTCTATGCCACAAACATTTAGGTATTCATATTTATCCAAATCTGTACCCGGGGAAAAACAAGAAAGAAGAATTACCGCCTGGCCATGTGGAAATTCCTCCGCCTCCAAAAGAGGATGAAATTCCGAAAAACTGGTAACAGCCTTCTTATACTTATACCAAGAGAATATCTTTTATAATAAAATAACTGAATTAAGGGTAAAGAGATTTTTGAAATCTCATAAACAGTTACCATCGAAATTTTTACTTGACTCATTTTGTATTCAGTGCTATATTTGCGGAAGTTTTGTTTGTAAAATTAATCCAGTATCTTATTTCAAAATTCCTGCAAAGCAAGCCGTTGGTGTTGTAGATAGAAACTGATTCAGCAACTGCCATTGCAGTTACGGATAGCGTCGCTCTTACATACATTACGTTCTTTTCATTATTTCTTCTTTAATTTAGGCTCATGAGAACCTGCTAAAATAATTCAACAACCTTGCACATTGAAGCTTATTTTCAATAATACAGTGTCTAATCTATGGCAAGCAGAGAGAGATGAAAAATTATCGCTGTCAAGTTTCTCTGAGCTTGATTGGCTTCGAATTCTTCAAAATAGTAAAATGTTCCATTTAAAGTCTTTTTAATATACGAAAATTGTTTTACTTTGCTCTTTGCTCTTTGTTGTTTGATATATTTTTGGTACGAAGGGAGGTGAAGTAATAAGTTTAAGACTGGAGGGGCGTATATCTGCGTTTTCGTTAAATGGTTGCCCTATCTACCATTAAAGTAGTTTGTTTCAGGAAAGCGTATAAGAAGTTTGATGGTTGTAAAATATAGTGTTAGCATATAAGTTTAATTTTAAAAGGAAAGTGAGGATGGGAAAATGATGCTAAAAACAGGTATTTTTGCCGGGGCAGTTGCATTGGTTTTAACTGCTATGGTTTCAGTTAGTCATGCCGAGGTAACGCAGAAAGAGTTGTGCAAAAATATGTGGGATAGCTTTCAGGGAATGAGGAAAATGACAGGGCTTATGGAGGCCACTGATGAGCAATTTAGTATGTTTTCTGATTATTCAAAAAAAATTGCTGATGATACAAAGAAATCTACAGAAGGTGTTGCTAAAGACAAGAACTATAAGGTTTTAAACGAAGAGGTTCTTTATCACGTAGACCAGATTGATAAGGCTGCTACAAATAAAGATTTAGAGGAAATTCAGGTGCAGTTCAGGAGGCTCACAATTGCTTGCAGGAACTGCCATAAAATTTATAAATCAGAGATGAAACTCGTTCCGTAATAATGTAAAAATTCTATTCATGAAAATTTGGGAGGGAACCTAAGCATGAGATTATTTCGTTTACCATACATAATACCTATTGTTGCAGGTTTGGGATTAACTCTGGCAAGCTCTGCCTGGGCTTTGACAGAGCATACAGCCGGTGATACAACAAAGAGTCCGTATACCATTTTTGGTGGTCTTGGTTTTGCTGTTCAGGAAAGCTGTTATTACTGCCACGGAAATGGTGGCAAAGGCACCTCAAAAGGAGCAGAATTTGGCGTACCTGATTTTACCGATCCTAATTTCCAGGCAGCCTGGACTGATGAGGCATTAGTAAAGCATATTAACGCAGGTAAGGGAAAGTGTCCGGGTTATCAGGGAAAAATGTCACCCGAGATGATCGAGAAAATGGCAAGCGTTGTAAGAAATTTTGCAAAGAGTCCCGGAGAATAGGGCGCGCGTAGTTCATACTGATAACAAAAAATAAAGGGTGTGTGGGATGAGAATTTCACACGCCCTTTTTGTTGTTTCGTACACTATTTTCATCCTGCCGGTTTGTAATTACGAAGTTGATTTATCGTATCTGTGCGTGGAAAATACGTTTCATTTGTTGTAAGGCAAACTGGTGCTCCTTTTGGGTAAGTGCTGCGACACAATTTTCAGGAATTGTTATCTTGTACCCTCTCAAATAGGCTTCTGCAGTAGTATAGAGAATACAAATATTCGTTACAACACCTGTTAGTATTACATGATTCCTTCTCAATTCCTTTAATAATTTATCAAGCGATGTTTTATAAAAGCAGGAATAGCTGGTTTTTGATACGACATAATCCTCTTGTTGCGGCTCAATTTGCTTAATAACATTTGCACCTTCGGTTCCTTTTACGGCATGCCTGGGCCACAATTGAAATTCCCGGTCGTTTTCTTTGTGGGTATCACAACAATAAATAACTGGAATCTGTTTCTCACGGGCCTTTTTGATCTCTTTCCTGATGGAAGGAATTATATCTCTTGCCTTAGGTACTTCAAGCGGGGCCCCTTTTCTGACAAAATCATTCAGCATATCGGTAATGATAAGGGCATATGCTTCCTCTGATGTAGCTGTTTTTTTCATATTTACCTCCGTTTCTTAAATGATGAATCCAGCAAGATCTTCTGCAAATACAATTTCTCCTCTGTAAATGTTTCTAAGCTTCTTGAGTAAATCTCCGTTGTTTTTTATCGTTCTGTCACAAATTGGATAAAGGTGTGTAAGTATTAGTCTGTTGCACTGAGATTCATCCGCAATTTTAGCACAGAGTTGAGGTGTAAGATGCCCTTCAATCTTTCTGTCATCAGGGAAAGAACATTCCAGGATGAGTGTATGAACCCTTTTGGCTAGACGAAGAATGCCGTTACAATAGTCTGTATCCCCGGAATACGCCAATGTTCTCTTGTCATAGGATTCTATTCGGAACCCTATGCTCTGTGTTGTATGTTGTAATGGTTCTATAACAACCTTCCAATCATCATAACGTAGTTCCCCCTTGCCAATTTCTTCAAGGTGCAGGTTAAAATCTTTTGGTTTTATGACGTCTCCAAACACTGATACCAGACCTTCATAAAATGCCTTCAGACCAATTGGTCCTGTAACAGAAAGGGGTTCTGTTCTGGGAGGTTCATTATATCTCATGGTAAAAAGGATAGAGGCTAAATCAAATGAGTGATCAAGATGGAAATGACTGTAATATATATGGTCGATATCCAGGTAGGTAACACCGGCAAAAAGTAACTGGCGCAGGGAACCCGGCCCGGTATCAAAGATAAGGTGTTTGTCCCGTATTTTCACGAGGACGCATGGGTATGCCCTTGTTTTTGATGGTATTCCTGTACCGGAACCGATAATGGTTAATTCCATTGTATAAAATTGGTACCGTCAAATTCGTTTGGTACCGGGATGTCTAATGATGCCAGAATAGTTGCAGCTACGTCAACAATTTCCAGAGGGTGTTTGGTAACAGCTGTATGGTTAATATAGACAAAGGCATTATCATAGGTATGCATACCAGTAAAGATGCCTTTATCTAACAGGGTACTGTGATATAGAGCACCTTTTAAATCATAACCGTGTTTCGGTTCAATAATGATATCAGGTGCCCTGTCAAAATACCTTCCGTGGTAAATTTCCTCCCGCTTATATACCTTATCAATAATCGTTGTGTCTGTAACAGGGTCTTTTATTTTTGTGAGTTTTGATATAAGCATATTTCTCAGGTGTTCATATTCGTCGCCAGGTGCTACATACCCGGCACGTTCACGGCCTCTCAGATTAAGATAAATTCTCCCCGGGTCCAGACAGTAAGCCCTTGATCCTTCTCCTAAGGCGTGTAAAGATTTCGGTGGTATTGTTCTGAAATGCAAGTATCCCTCTTCCCGTAACCAGTGATTAATATATACCTCATGTTTTAATGTGCAAAATCCATGATCGGATAAAATGATGAGTGTGGTGTGATCATCCACATATTCCATGACTTTACCAAGGAAAACATCGATTATTCTATAATAATCCAGGAAGAAGCGGTGATATTTTTCATCACTTTCTTCGTGAGATTCCCAGAAAAAATGATGCAACCTGTCAGTCTCTGTAAGTACTCCAATAAAAAGATTGAATGTCTCATGTTTCAGAAAATGAAGGATTGTATGCACCCTCTTTTCCAGTGTTAAAAACAAATCCTCAAGTAACCGATCCTTCGATTCATGGATAAGTTCTGTACTGACATCGATTTTGTAATCCATTTCTTTGAGCAGAGGAGCAACCGAAGCCGGAAATGTTGCACGAACAAGATCTATAGCCACAAATCCCGCAATTAATATGCCATTCATTTCTGATGCCGGATATGTTGAAGGTACATTAATTACGATGGACCGTTTATTATAGTCACGGAGGATGTCCCAGATGGTCCTGCTCATGATGTGTTTGGAATTGGGGTAATATATATCGTACGTATTGGGATACCTGTCAACAAAGCCAAAAATACCATGTTTTGCCGGGTTTGTTCCCGTCATAAAGGATGTCCATGCGACAGAAGAAACAGCAGGGTGTGAAGATTTCATTTCATGCAATGAGCCTGTGGATAACAATCTGGATAGATTTGGACAGGCACCCTGCTCTGTGAGTTTACAAAGAAGGCTGTAAGGCGTGCCATCTAAACCTATTACAATTGTTCTCCTCTTCGATTGGTTCCTCATTTAGATCTTCATTCCAATTTCTGTACCTTCTGTAATAGCCTCAAGTGCTGTACGGCCTCCTAATGCATCACCTATAGTGTAGACCTCCGGGGCAAGGGCTTGAAGAGGCGTTGCAAGTGCAGGGTTTGGTTGGTGGAGTATAGGGGTAACGATATTGTCAAACCCATCAAGTTTTTGATCTGCCTCTCTTCGGCGACGAATGATTATATAGTCGTGGCCAACCTCGGTTACTTTTGTATTAACATGTAAATGGGCGCCGAGTTTTTTTAGACGTTCACAAACGTGGTAACGGGGATGTGCAACGAGTTCCAACCCGAGAACACGCCTCATTTCAATAAGGGTAACCTTCTTACCCTGAGATGCAAGGAAGTCTGCAAGTTCACACCCCTCGGGTCCTCCTCCAACGATTGCTATGTTTTTTCCCAGCGAATGAACAGTTGCGAATGCCTTTTTCACATGGAGCACACCATTACCCTTTATTCCGTCAATTTCTACCGGAACATTATGGGCACCATGGGCAAGAATAACGACATCGGCTGCAAACTGTTTGACGGATGCCTCAGTTGCTTCTTTTTCCAGCAAAATTGAGATGTTTGCTTTCTTAACCTGATGGATTAAATAATCGATAAACTTCCTTACCGGTTCTTTTCCGGGTGCCATGGAGGCGTAGCGAAGACTTCCTCCGAGTTGCGATTCCTTTTCCCACAGGGTAACAGTATGTCCGCGGGCGGATAAAAGATGAGCTGCCGATAATCCTGCAGGCCCGCCGCCAACAATTAATATTCTTTTTGGTTGGGTTGTTTTTTCTCCATAAGAAGCACCCTCTTTTCCAATTGATGGGTTAACGGTACACACAAGCTTTTTATCGGAAATGCTCTCTATACATCGGTTGCAGCTTAAACAGGTTCTTATATCTTCAATCCGGCCCTCTTTTACCTTGTTGGGAAAGTGAGGGTCTGCAATGAGTACACGGCCTAATACAATAAGATCAGCTTTGTTTTCTTTCAGTATATTTTCAGCCATAGCAGGATTTACGATCCTGCCTACCGTTAATACCGGTATTTGAACAACGGGTTTAATGCCTTCAGCTAAATGTACGAAGCATCCTTCCTCCAGGTAATAACACGGTATGTTGTAAAAGGCAGATGCATAATTGCATGCAGAAACATGGATGGCGCTGGCGCCTGCCTGTTCTAATATTCTGGCAATCTCTTTACTCTCTTCCAGTTTTAACCCTGTTTCAGTGTATTCATCTGCGCTAATGCGGCAGATTATCGGGTAATCCCCGGGTACTTGCCTTCTGATACTCTCAACAATTTCCCTGGCAAAACGGGAACGGCGAACGGTATCCCCGCCATACATATCTATTCGTGTGTTGGATTCAGGAGAAAAGAACTGATTTACGAGGTAACCGTGTGCCATGTGGATCTCAACACCATCAAATCCGGCCTTCACAGCACGCTCTGCTCCCTCAGCAAATTTCCGGACAATGGATTCGATCTGGTCGATGGTTAGTTCTTTTGGTACGTGTTTGGTTAAAGGGCTTGGAATAGGGGAGGGGGCTACCGGTTCCAGGCCTGTAAAATAGGGAAGTGCCTCTCTCCCCGCATGACTTAATTGCAATACAAGTTTTCCGCCTGCCGAATGTATACTATCTGTGAGTTTTTTTAACCCCGGGATAAATTTATCATCATGTATACACAACATACCGTCGTTCACCCTGCCGGCGGGTTCTACAGTGGTGTTCTCTATGGTGATATAACCAACTCCGCCAAGGGCACGTTCTTTATAATAGGCAATAATCTCCTCCGTAACAAAACCCTCTTTATCGCAGAGATGGGTTTCCATAGGTGACATTACCATGCGGTTCTTTATCGTTAAGGAACCGATTTTAAAAGGACGAAAAAGATTTGGGAATGTAGTCATTAATTCCTTAAAAACCTCCTAACATGGATAAACAAAACTTTTTGATATACAGCAAATCGGAATTTCTGTAGTTACTAAGGTTCAGGGTTCAAGGTTCAAAGTTCAGGGTTAAAAGCGTCAAGGTGATCAGCCTCACTCCTCACCTGCTAAATTTTAAACCGGGAACCCTGAACTTTGAACCTGGGTAATTACGAATTTCTTTGAAATAGCGAACAGAGTATTCACTGTTTAAAGTAACATATACTTCATCTTGTGGGATAATTTTCTTCTATTTAATCGGGCTGTACAATGTATCCCGCTCTCTTGGGTCGCGACCAGCTTCTTGAATGAGTCTTCTTATTTCATGAACAGATAAGGCTTCAGGTGTTTCAGCACCAGCGGCATGGGTAATTTTCTCCTCCTGAATTGTTCCGTCAATATCATCAACACCGAAGCTGAGAGATACCTGGGATAATTTCGTTCCCAGCATGATCCAATATGCCTTAATATGGTCAAAGTTATCAAGAAGCAGCCGGCTTATAGATATAACCTTCAGGTCAAGCATTGCTGTAGTACTGAAACGGTTTGATAATCCGGTATTCTTTGGATGAAATGCCAGTGGAATAAAGGCCATGAAGCCGCCCGTTTCATCCTGAAGTTCTCTCAGGGCAATAAGGTGATTCACCCTGTCCCCGGGTGTTTCTATGTGGCCGTAGAGCATGGTTGCATTGCTTCGCAATCCCTGATTGTGAGCCTCACGCATAACCCGCAGCCATCCTTCTCCACTGAGTTTTTCCGGACATAACTGCTCACGGACCTTAAGGGAAAATATTTCGGCACCACCTCCGGGCAGGGAACCAAGCCCGGCTTCTTTCAGTATTTTCAATGTTTCACGTACTGAAAGTTGTGCCCTGTGTGACAGATGTTCGATTTCTACTGCGGTAAATGCCTTAATATGTACTTCAGGACAGGTTTCATGGATTTCACGAATTATATTTACATAAAAGTTGAACGGAAGCTCAGGGTGCAATCCGCCAACGATATGTAACTCAGTAGCGCCTTCTTCCACGGCAGCTATAGCCTTCTCCAGAATTTCTTTTCTATCCATAACATAAGCGCCTGCTTCCTCCTGGTCTCTGCCAAACGCGCAAAATTTGCAGCGGTTTTTACAAACGTTAGAGTAATTAATGTGCCGGTTGATAATGTAGTATGCATTATTACCGTTTTTTCGCTCACGAATGGTGTTTGCGACATGACCAATATGAAGGATGTCATCGGACTGAAAAAGCCTTACGCCATCCTCAAAGTTCAAACGTTCTCCCTGTTCTGCCTTCTTAAGGATATCATATACTGATGACATACGTAATACTTATACTATTCTGAATGGAATTTTTCATAATTTTATTCCAGATACGGATTAACGCAGAATATTCAAATAATAAAAATATAGTAATTTTATGAAAATATCAGAATTTGAGGTCAAAATCAAGGAATATGTCCTGTGTGGTTATCTGGATCTTTATTTTTTGCTATCTATGTATTCTGAAACAGAGATAATCTTTTCTCACGATCTATCCTTTTGCTTTATCTTATTCCATATGGCATCCATTTCCTCCAGCGTACACTTTTCGATATCCTTACCCATAGATGCAAGCTCTGCTTCGACTTTTTTAAACCGGTCAACAAATTTACAGATCGTTTTATGGAGGACATTCTCTGTCTCAAGCTTTAAAAAACGGGAAAGATTTACAATAGAGAAGAGGAGGTCTCCAACCTCTTCCTCCACATCTTCCGGCCTGTTTCTCTGAATCGCCTCTTTGACCTCTGCCAGTTCTTCATCTACCTTGGCAATGACATCATTGATGTTTGTCCAGTCAAAACCTACCTTGGCTGCTTTCTTCTGCACCTTCTGGGCCTTTTGAAGGGCCGGGAGATATTTGGGGAGGCCGTCGACGACGGACTTCCTTTCTTCGTATCCTTTTTCCTTCTTTTTGATCTCATCCCATTGCCGGAGTACTTCTTCCGGTGTCGTTGCTGTGGCATCCCCGAAAACATGGGGATGACGACGTGTCATTTTATCAAGGCATAACGCCATTACACCCTCAATATCAAACGTCCCTTTTTCTTTTGCTATTTGACAATGGAAGATAATATGGAAAAAGAGATCTGCCAATTCCTCTTTGAGTTGAGAAGGATCTTCGGAATCGATTGCATCTATTACCTCGTATGTTTCTTCTATCAGATGCGGTTTCAAAGACGCATGGCTCTGTTCTTTATCCCAGGGGCATCCGTCTTTCCCGCGTAATTTCTGCATCAGTTCAGTTAAATCGTATAATAACGAAGTAGATCTGTCTTCAGATGTATTCATTGATAATTACCTGCCTAGAAAATTGTTCACAATACTATACTGTGGAAATCTTTACCGCTGTATCGTGCATAACGTGTTGTACATACGCTTCCGGTTACCGGTATACCGTATCCCGGGATTCTAGCAATTATTTTTATTGAAGTCAAATATGCAGATGATAATATATACATATTTTAAACCTATCCTTTCAGCAAGGTTAGGGACATGATTTTTTTAACATCTTATTTAAGGAAAAAGAATATGGGATTTCCATTACAGCGCTTACGCAGATTACGGAAAAATGAGAATATAAGAAGGTTGGTAAGAGAAACGCACCTGACGGCAGATGATCTCATTATGCCCCTTTTTGTTCGTCCCGGGAACGGTGTAAAACAGCAAATACCCTCTATGCCCGGAAACTATCAAATGTCTACCGATAAGCTGGTTGAAGAGGTAAAAATCCTGGAGGGACTTGGGATTCCCGGTATTATTCTTTTCGGGATTCCTGAGGAAAAGAATGAAATGGGTTCCGATGCCTATGCGGATGAAGGTATCATTCAAAAAGCAATTCGGGCAATTAAAAAAGAAGTAAAGGATATCCTTGTGATTACGGACGTCTGCATGTGTGAATACACGGACCACGGGCACTGCGGGTTTGTGAGAAGAGATGAGAGGACGGGCCATTTTGATGTGGATAATGATATGACTCTGGAACTCCTGGTGAAAGAGTCTGTTTCTCATGCAAAGGCAGGTGCAGATATAATAGCCCCGAGTGATATGATGGATGGTCGTGTAGGTGCAATCCGGCAGGGGCTTGACGAGAATGGTTTTGAACACATTCCCATCATGGCATATTCTGCAAAATACGCCTCTGGCTTTTACGGCCCGTTTCGGGAAGCTGCTGAGTCCACGCCGGGGTTCGGAGACCGCGCATCGTATCAGATGGACCCTCATAACGCCCTGGAGGCGTTGCGGGAGGTATCGCTTGATATTGAAGAAGGTGCTGATATGGTAATGGTAAAACCCGCATTAGCCTATCTTGATATTATCCGGATGATAAAGGACAATTTCGGGTATCCCGTTGCAGCTTACAATGTGAGTGGTGAATTTTCCATCGTGAAGGCTGCGGCAGAAAAGGGCTGGATCGATGAAAAGCGGGTAGCCCTGGAGATCTTAACAGGCATCAAGCGTGCCGGTGCTGATATGATCCTGACCTATTGGGCAAAGGATGCTGCACAGTGGTTGAAGAACAAATAAAAGGATGGTTAAGAAGCCAGCACCGTTGTGGCTTGCTGGTAGGTATTTGTGTGATACAATTCCATTCTTTTAACCTGTTATATTTGCCGATACACCCGAACGATTCAAAAGAAACTGGGTTGTTCGGGTGCTTTTTCTGTTGCTTTTCGTGTTTCTCCATTAAAAACCTTCATTCGTTCAAATTGCTTATCTGTTATTTTTAGTAGCTTTACTTCCCATCTTCCGGCAGAAACAATCTTACCCGATTTTCATGAACGACAGCATTTTCCTCTAAAATTTCAGTATAAAATTTTGCTATAAAACGTGTAAAAAATCTATTCCTGGAACAATACAAAAATGTCTAAATAATACAATTTTTGCTCAAATGGAAAATAGATATTATTGGAGAAGTATTATTGTAAGTTAAAATTACTAGTCCTGTTTCTATTTAATTTTTAAATATATGGTATTTGCTTTTAAGTTTTTCACGAGCAGTGTCTTTCGTAAATTTCCAGCTTACCGTTGTACATTTTTTATTACGATTTTCAGCCCATGCAAGGACCTCTTTTTCCAGGGTTTCCCTCTTGGGGATACGTCGGGCGAGGCACTGCCGGGAAAGAGCCGGGAATTCTATTTCGGCCATATTAAGCCAACTGCCCTTTTTAGGCGTATAGTGTACCTGAAACTTTTGAGCAAGATCAAAAGCCTCTTCAGGAGGAAATACTTCGTAAAAAGAACCAGGTGTATGGGTATTCAAACATGGTTTCAGGTCGTTTTTTTTAAAGCCTTTCTTACGCTTTCTAAACAAATGGATTCTACTACTTTTAACTCTACCAGTTTCTCTCCTAGTAACTCCAGTGTCCATCGTGCAGCCCCCTGGGGAGGCTCTGAACAGGCTATCATGGAAACGGCAGATTCCACTCTCTTATCTACTTTGAGAGGCTGGCCGCTTCGAGGCTTCTCTTGCAGCAATTCCACGATAGTATCAAACTTGCTTTCGGTGAACTTCTTCCGCATCTTATATACGGCTGTTCTACAGACACCTAAT